>NZ_JBQKUN010000006.1:0-194553 GCF_052156615.1 Nitrospina sp. P1_D6
GGTGGATCAGGTTGTCATCGATCGTGTCGAATACCGGTTTGATGCCGGTGCCGCCCCAGATCTGATGGAACGGGTTCGAACACGCCGAAGTGATCTCGTAAGACTCGAACTCGGCCCAGCTGTTCGCCGCGAGGACGATATCCGAGTACTCACAGGAACCGGTGAACTCGATATCCTGAGCCACGATCATGTCTACGTTGTTGTTGGTGTTGAACACCATCTCGTAGAACCACTTCGCGTTATTGATGACGTTGACGTTTACAAACCAAAGGAGCTTGGTTGGAGTCGGCATATGGGTGCGGCCCGTGAAGACCTTACGTCCATACCGCGGGGTATTAACGATCAGAGCCTTGTCACGATGCGCCCAGTAGCCGGGCTCTTCACCTTTCGCATATCCCTTGATGTTCTCCCAACCCACGTTTTTGGTTACATCCAGAACGGGGTTGAAGGGATCTTCCGCAACCATCGCCGCGAAGCCCGGTCCCGACCAGTGAGAACCCTGGTAGTTACCGGCCTTGTAGTTACCGGACCAGGTGTGGGAACCGGAACCTTTCGGTCCGACGTTACCCGTCAACAACAGCGGGATATACGACGCCCGGTTGTGCATGGTGGCGTGGAAGTAATGGTTGATACCTTCACCGTAGTGAATCTCAACCGGCTTGATGGTACCGATGTCGCGTGCCAGACGCACAACCAGATCCTTCGGAGCGTGACAGATCTGGTTGACCGTATCCAGATCGTAATCCTTCAGGTGGATTTTGTACATCTCGTACAACGGCATAACGGTGATGGTCTTGCCGCTGACCAGCTTGATGTCATAAACACCGTCCAGGGCCGGGTCGATGTTCTTCTTCCGCATCTTCGCGCCAATGTCCTCGCGAGTCAGGGCGACCGGCTTGTCGGTGTTGGCATCCCAAACTACGAAGTCCGGCATCTTGTCCCGGTCATAGTTCTTCATCCACTTGGTCGTGAAACCATCCTTAGGCAGGGGCTGGTTTTTGTAACCGGGGATATAGTCCTCCGGGTGCAACCGGATCAGGTTGTCCGTGCGGACCAGCAACGGCATGTCGGTGTACTCCTTGACATACTCCGCGTCAACAAGTCCCTCGTCCATGATGATTTTACCGATACCGAGAAAAATGGAGATGTCGGCCAGACCCGCACGGGTCGGGATCCAGTAGTCGGCTTTGGTTGCCGGAGGATTGTACTCCGGAGCAACCGTAACCAGCGTACCGCCGCGTTCCATGATTTCCGTGTACCAGTGAGCTTCCGGCATTTTGTTCTCAATGAGGTTCTTACCCCACTGAATGGTCAGCTTCGCATACCGGTGGTCGGCGAAGTCGATGTCGGAAGTCTGCATGCCATGAACCCAGGAATGACCCGGAGCCTGGTCACCATGCCAGGTGTAGTTGGACCATGCGCGTCCACCCAGCACCTGACCCGGGCCGCGGCCGCGAATGATCGCATCCAGAACACCCATCATGTTGGCGAGGCGGTAGATACCATACTTACCGACAACACCCAGCAGGCCCATACCACCGCGATACTTCATCGCGCGGGAACCGGATCCGCCCATGGCTTCGATCATCTCAGGCTGATAACCTTCGTTCTTCAGGCGCTGGGCACCGCGGGAACCGCTGTAGGCTTTACCGATAGCCACATGACCTTTTGCCAGATAAGTGAAGGTTTCATCCCAGGTCACGCGGACGAACTCGTCCGTGCCCCGGCTGGTGAACTTATATTTTTCCCGGTTCTCCTTGTCCAGATAAGGAAAGCCGTCGTCGGCCCACTGCTTCCAGCCAACGCGCAACATCGGATACTTGTTGCGGTACGGTCCATAAACACGACGCGGGAACGTCATGCCGCGGAGACACATGCGCGGGTTCCACGCTGCGTCCGCCTGGTTGCCGTACAGATCGCGAATCTTGTGGTGATCGTAGTTCTGCTCGATCCGCATCAGAATGCCGTTACGTACGAAACCGCGCACACGACACTGATGGGTGTCGTTCGGTGAACAGCAGTACGTGAACGAACGTTCGTACTTATATTGGTCGCGATAAACTTCTTCCCAACGACGGTCCGGATAGGACTCCAGGGGATTCCCAACCTTCACAACGGGTTTCAACTGGGCTCCCACCCTCTTGCTCGAAAGCGCCATGGCCGAAGCCACACCAGCACTCACCTGCAAGAACTTCCTTCGATTCAAACGCATAGATTCAAACCTCCCTGCATTAGAGATAAAATGAGCCCGATCTGCGGGCTTCCATCTACTTCTTCCTCTTCCAACAAAACTTCGGGACCAAAGGCGATCCCGCTCTCACTTCATCCATGGCGGCGTCAGCGGTTTTACAAAAACGGCGCGCCACAAAATTTTTTTCACTTCTCCAGGCAATGGAAGAGAAAAACAAACTTATTAAGCAAAACTATTTCTAGCGAATGGGATTCTATGGGTTTTCGGCAAGGAAGGTAATCAGACGAGCCTGATTGGTGGATCGGATTTGGCTGTTTTTGAAAAAGGACTGGGTCCTATGGAATTGTAGGAAAATACTGGCAAAACTTTGTGGGAAGTTTTGCTTTTGCCTAATAACAAAGGACTTGGCAATCCGTGAAAGGGGGAGGAACGAAGGGGTGTTTCCGATTACAGGGGGAGCCTTCAAAGAAGCCGGTTTAACAGTGCGTACTGAGTGAGTTCAGAATTTGTCTTCATATTCATCTTCTGCAAAATATGGGTGCGGTGAGTGCTGACGGTTTTCACGCTGAGACACAACTTTTGCGCAATTTCAGTGAGTGACTTGCCGCCGGAAAGTAGGCAGAACACCTCAAATTCCCTGTCCGTCAAATATTCGTGGGGTTGCTTGTCGAAGCCGTTGAAGTTGAATGTGAGCTTCTCCATGTATTCTGGACTCAAAAACTTTCCACCGGAGGCGACTTTGCGAATGGCATTGATGAGCACTTCCAGCGGACTTTCCTTGGTGACGTAACCCGATGCGCCGGCTTTGAGATAACGCATGGCGAAATGCTCCTCCGGATACACGCTGACCACAACGACGGGCAAATCCGGAAATTCCTCCTTCAACTGCTTCATGTATTCCAGGCTCCATTCGCCCCCCATCGTGATATCCAGAAGCACAAGGTCCACCCTCGTCTCACGCGCCTTCTGCAGCATCTCGGCGCCATTGACCGCTTCTTCCACGACTTCCATGTCCTTGATGGCCGAAAACGCACGGTGGATGCCCTGGCGGAAAATCGGATGGTCGTCCGCAACAAGAATTTTTATATTTTTCAATGAAGGCTCCATAATATTCATCAATGCTTCAGCTCTATGGTTATGGTTGTACCCTCGTTCTTTCGTCCATTCAAGTAAACCTGCCCACCCCAGATTTGTGCGCGCTCCTTCATACCAAGCAATCCGAGTGAGAAGTTTTCATTAATCTGTTCCGGAACGAGCCCTTTTCCATTATCGAACACCCTCATGGTCAACAGGCCTTCTCGATCCGTGAGATCCACATTCACCTTGCTGGCCTCGGAGTGGCGAATCACATTGGTGAGGCATTCCTGAAAGATCCGGTAGATGGTGCTGGACCTCTGCGTGTCGAGGCTGATGACATCCGGTTGCGTTGACAGGTCAAACTCGATACCCGTGCGGCTTTGAAACAATTTCCCCTGCCATTCGATGGCTTCCGTCAAACTCATGCGGTCCAGAACAGGAGGCCTCAGGTCCAGCGAAATCCGTTTGACGGTTTGGATTGTTTTCTGGATCAGGTCGGTGATCAGTTCCACATCCTCCGAAATATCCACTCTCTCCGGTGGAACCTTGGCCTGAATACGGGAAAGGTCCAGCTTGATTGCCGTCAATACCTGGCCCAACTCGTCGTGCACCTCCCTCGCAATCCGTTTGCTCTCCTCTTCCCGAATGGAATCGAGACGGTGATAAAGCCGGCGCAGATGGTTGTTGTATTCTCCTTTATCATGGTCCACTTTCTGCCGTTCCATGACGCGGCCAAGCAGGATACCGATGCTCTCCATCACTTCCAGCAGGCGGGCATTGGGCTCCAGCTCCTTGTTGGAAAAAAACTCCATGACTCCCACCACCTTCGAGCCGATGTAAACCGGAAACGCCAATCCCGTTTTGACTCCCAGCTTTTCCACCATTTTGTTACGGGCAAAGTTGGTGTCCTGCCCCACATCCTGAATCCAATGGGGCCTGGAATCCGCAAGCACCCGGCCCGGCAAGCCTTCGCCCGCCTCCAGTTTTGTTACCTCGGTGACCTTGATGAATTCCTCGTATCGGTGCGGGTTCTGACAAAACCAGATTCCCGTTGGTAACAGTTTTTTTTCTTTATCCTCGAAGCGGAAAAAGTGACCCAACACCCAGTCGATCTCCCGGCAGATTCTTTCCAGCGAATATTCGATCGCCTCTTCCAGGGTCTTGCTCATATTGGTCTGGAATGCGATATCCCGATTCAATTGAAGGTAAGAGCTTTCCTCCTGCAGGCGTTTGTATGCTTTTTCCAGTTCACCGGCCTTCAAAAACTTTTCCGCCCACTGCAATTCCATAAGGCAGAAATAGGTGGTCATCCAAATGATCAGAATCGTGAGACAGCGGTTGATCAAAGCAAACCACCAGTCCCCACTTGGAGCAGAAAGAAAGAGCCCCAAAAAAGTCAAAACCGTTCCCACGATGGCGCCGGTCCATACCGCCTTGCTTTCCCGGGAACGGAACCCTATGAGAACCAGAATCACAAAAGGCAGCCCGCTGGCAACTCCCAGAGGAATCTGGGTGTCCGCCATCAAAATCAAAATTCCGAGGGCATAAACCACTCCCAAACGGCTCAGTTTCGAGGCGCGTCGTTTTGCCATGGGAGAGGGTAAATGAATATCGTTCACTTGTGGTTTTGGCGAATGTTTCAGATTCAAAATTTTGACCTAAAAAGGGCTACAGCCCTGAATACAGACATTTCCAATTTTAATTTACTCCAAAACCTTCCCCCTGTAATCAGCATTTAGACTACACATAATAGGAAATAAAGAGAGGGTAGTGAAGAGCCGGAGGCGTTATTAGTGCACACATCCATTCAGGAAGCCCCAGGGCTTATAAATAGTGACTCACAGGCACGACTCAACCTGACCCAATTGCAACAAGACAAGTCGACCTCTGGGCGATCCATTTAATTTTTTTTTCGCAGGCCGCCCAATTCGTGTGAACTGCAGCCGCTTTTAATCTGTTTTGGGTGCCACTCGCTCGAGATTTTCCTGCAGCGTGGAGGATCTTTCGGGGGTCGGGTCGATGAGGGGCCAGATCAAAATGAAGACTAGAAAACTGGTGACAACGACACCGATGATAAAACCAAACCAGTCGATGAATGCGAATTTTTCTTTCTGCTTTTTATTGGTCATATAAAACCAGATTATGTGAATAAAAATTAAACCGGAATTATCTTACAACCAGAAAACCTTTTCCCACGCATCGCGTTTGTTCCAAATTCCGTTCACGAAACTTAACCACAACCTTCGTTAAAATCCAAAGAAATTCTGCGCGTATGAATCCGGTGCATTTTCGCTTTTGCATCCGCTTCATCTTCATCAAACCCGCACAGCAACCGCATTTCCTTTATTGCCCGAACAGGCTATAATTAATAACAGGCAGCCGATCTCCGTATTGCAACCCCCGTCAATTTATTCTAGGCTGGGGAAAAGCTCCACCTGTTCATGGAGGAGACATGAAGTCATCTTCGCACACCCCCACGGGCCCGCCGAAGGTGGTCATTATTGGCGCCGGGTTTGGCGGCCTGAACTGCGCCCGCGCCTTGTCGGGCCACCGCGTGGATGTGTGTCTTCTCGACCGCAGAAACCACCACGTCTTCACCCCCCTGCTCTACCAGGTGGCCACCTCCCTCCTGAACCCCACGGATGTCGCCATGCCCGTGCGTACCCTGTTCCGCCATTCCGACAATGTGAAGTTTTATGAAACCGAAGTCACCGGCATAGACTTCACGGCAATGCAGGTGCACACCGTGGAGGGAATCGACTTCCAATACGACTACCTGGTCATCGCCTCGGGGAGCACCACTCATTTTTACGGCAACGACCTCCTTGCGGAGCAGGCATACGGACTGAAGGACCTGCCGGAAGCGTTGGAATTGCGCAACCACATCATCCGTTGTTTCGACCAGGCTTCGCGCCTGCTGGAGCGAGGAGAGGAGGACATCGAACCGTGGCTGACATTCGCCTGCGTGGGCGGCGGTCCGACCGGGGTGGAATATTCCGGCGCGCTGGGCGAACTGGTCCGTCTCGTTATGGTGAAGGACTACCCGGAACTTCCGCGCGACCGCATTCGGATTCTCCTCATAGAGGCCAGTGGAAGCCTGCTCGGCGGGTTTTGTGACGATGCCACGGACATCGCGCGCGACGCCCTGAAGCGTTACGGCGTCGAAGTCCGGCTCAACGATCCCGTGAAAGCGTACGAGCACGATCTCCTCACCCTCGTCAGCGGCACCACGGTGAACACCAAAACCGTGATCTGGACCGCGGGGGTTAAGCCCTCTCCTCTTGCGGAAAATCTTTCCGCCGAACGCACGGCGCAGAGCCGGCTGGTGGTGGACGAGTATTTACGATTGAAAGAGCAGGACCACGTCTACGCCATCGGTGACATCGCCTCCTGCATGCACAAAGAAAAAGAGCTGCCTATGCAGGCCTCCCCTGCCATGCAGGAAGGGCGCCACGTGGCGCGCTCGATTCTGAAGCGCATCCGCTCGAAAAAACCGGAACCGTTTCGCTACCACGACCGCGGCACCATGGCCGTCATTGGCCGCAATACAGGCATCGCGCGCATCGGGCGGTTTATGGTGAACGGGTTCATCGGTTGGCTGTTGTGGCTGGGAGTGCACATCTTTTTTCTGATCGGGTTCCGCAATCGCCTGTCGGTGCTGTTGTACTGGGGATGGAACTACGTGTTCTACGACCGCCCGGCGCGCATCGTCGTCCCCCGGATCCAACGCAAGCAAAGCCGCCCCCACGCACGACGCAAGCAGTGAGGAAGTTTTTGGGACCGAATACGCCGTTGAGGTCTTGGGTGTTATCAAGTAATCTGGAAACAGATCAGAAATTTCGGGCGGCGCACATTCTCTCTCTGAGGAGGCGGGCATGACGCAGTGGGCGGACATTCCCATGGACGACACCGATCCGGCGGAAACGCAGGAATGGGTGGACTCGCTCCACTACCTGTTGCGCGACGTCGGACCCGAGCGCGCCCACTTCATCCTGCACCGCCTGCAGGACGAAATGAGGAAGTCCGGCCACCACCTCCCCTTCACCGCCAACACGCCTTACATCAACACTCTCCCGTCCGAAGACCAGCCGTCCTATCCCGGCGACCCGGAACTCGAGCGGCGCATCCGCAGCCTGGTCCGCTGGAACGCGATGGCGATGGTGGTGCGCGCCAACCGCACCTCTCCGGGTATCGGCGGCCACATTTCCACCTACGCCTCTCTTGCACTCTTGCTGGAGATGGGATTCAACCATTTTTTCCGTGGTCCCGGAAACGGAGCACCGGGTGACCAGGTTTATTTTCAGGGTCACGCCGCCCCGGGTATCTACGCCCGTGCGTTTCTGGAAGGCCGCCTGACGCAGAAGCAGTTGGAAAGCTTCCGGCGCGAACTGCAACCGGAAGGGGGCCTGCCCTCCTATCCACACCCGTGGCTCATGCCGGATTTCTGGGAGTTCCCCACGGTGTCGATGGGATTGTCGCCGATCATGGCCATCTACCAGGCACGGTTCAACCGTTACCTGCATCACCGCGGACTCAAGGACACCGCAGACAGCAAGGTGTGGGCGTTTCTCGGCGACGGAGAAACCGACGAGCCGGAAAGCCTGGGCGCCATCACCCTCGCCTCGCGTGAAAAACTCGACAACCTGATCTTCGTCATCAACTGCAACCTGCAACGGCTGGACGGGCCCGTCCGCGGCAACGGCAAGATCATCCAGGAACTGGAAGCGGCGTTCCGGGGGGCCGGGTGGAACGTCATCAAACTGATCTGGGGCACGGACTGGGATCCCCTGCTTGCCAAGGACGACAAAGGCCTGCTCAAAAAAAGAATGATGGAAGCGGTGGACGGCTGGTACCAGAAGTACGTCGTCGAGAAAGGCCAGTTCATCCGTGAACACTTTTTCGGCGCGCACCCGGACCTGCTGAAGATGGTGGAAAACCTCACCGACGACAAACTGGAAACCCTGCGGCGCGGCGGCCACGACATGGAAAAGGTGTATGCCGCCTACCATGCGGCGGTGAACCATACCGGATCGCCCACCGTCATCCTCGCCAAAACCATCAAGGGGTACGGCCTCGGCGAAGCGGGCGAAGGCAAGAACATCACGCACCAGGCGAAAAAGCTGAACGAAAGTGAACTGCTGAGTTTCCGCACGCGTTTCGGCATCCCCATCGGCGACGAGGACGTGGCCAATGCGCCATTCTACAAACCCGCCGATGACAGCGAGGAGCTGACCTACCTCCACGAGCGCAGGCAACATCTGGGCGGGTACCTTCCGGAGAGAAAGGTCCGTGCCAAACCCCTGTCCGTTCCCGGCCGCGATCAGTTCGAGGATTTTTTTAAAGGATCGAACGGACGCGAGGTGTCGAGCACCATGGCCTTCGTGCAGATGCTCACCCGGCTTCTCCGCAATCCGGATCTGGGCAAACTGGTCGTGCCGATCATCCCGGACGAAGCCCGCACCTTCGGCATGGAAACGCTGTTCCGCCAGTACGGCATCTACGCCAGCCAGGGTCAGCTGTACGATCCGGTGGACATGGACCAGCTTTTGTACTACCGCGAGGCACAGGACGGGCAGATTCTGGAGGAAGGCATCAGCGAGGCAGGGTCGATTTCCTCCTTCATCGCCGCAGGCACCGCCTACGCCACGCACGGCATCAATACCATTCCGTTTTTCATTTTCTATTCGATGTTCGGCTTCCAGCGCATCGGCGACCTCATCTGGGCGGCGGCGGACATGCGGACGCGCGGGTTCCTCCTGGGCGGCACGTCCGGACGCACCACGCTGAACGGCGAGGGCCTGCAACATGAGGACGGGCACAGCCACCTGCTGGCAGCCACCGTACCCAACCTCATCACCTACGATCCGGCCTACGCTTACGAACTCGCAGTCATCATCCAGGACGGACTGCGCCGCATGTACCAGGAACAGGAAAGCGTGTTCTACTACATCACGCTCTACAATGAAAACCAGGTCATGCCGGAAATGCCGGAAGGCGTTGAGGACGGCATACTGAAGGGTGTTTACAAATTCAAACCGGGAACGGGTCAACCGGACTGGCCGAAGGCACACCTGTTCGGCAGCGGCAGCCTGCTTCAGGAAGCGCTCCGCGCCCAGCGCATCCTGGAAGAACATTTCCAGGTGTCGGCGGACGTGTGGAGCGCCACCAGCTACAAGGAACTGCGACGCGACGCCCTGGAGGTGGACCGGTGGAACCGCCTGCACCCGACCGAAAAACCGCGCACCCCTTACTTGGCAGAGATTTTGAAGGAGGAGAATGGACCCGTCATCGCGGTGACCGATTACATGAAACTGGTGCCGGACCAGATCGCGCCATGGATGCCGAAACCGTACACAACGCTTGGCACCGACGGGTTCGGCCGAAGCGATTCGCGTGAGGACCTGCGCCGGTTCTTTGAAGTCGATGCGGAATCGATCGCGGTCGCCACCCTGCATGCATTGGCAAACGAAGGTGCGATCCCGATGAAGCGCGTGAAACAGGCGATCGATCAACTGGACATCGATCCCGACAAACCCGATCCCGTTTCTTCCTGACAAAGGACACACTGATGAGCGAAGACATCAAGCTGCCCGCACTGGGCGAAGGCATCGAGTCCGGCGACGTGGCGAAGATCCACGTGAAGGAAGGCTCGGAGGTGAAGAAAGATTCGGTGCTCCTCGAACTGGAAACGGAGAAAGCCCTCCTGGAGTTGCCGTCGCCGGTGGCCGGGCGCATCACCGCCGTCAAAATTTCCGAAGGCGATACCATCCAGGTCGGCCAGTCGCTTTTCGATGTGGACACCGATGGAACGGGGGAAGACTCCAAACCGAAACAGGAGGAAGACAGAAAGGAGAACAAGGAAATAGGAGACAAGCCGGAACCCGAACCAACGGAGAAGAAAGAAAAGGAACCGGAGAGAAAGAAAAAGGATACGGGTCAAAAAAAGAAAGAGGTGTCGAAGGAAGAAGACACCGCACAGAAAAAAACACCCCCTCCAACCGAGAACCATTCAGCGGCAAATCAAAGGGCAGAGGAAAAGAAAGAAGAAAGGAAGAGTGCGGAAGACGTTCCAAAGAAACGGGAAGCCGAATCCATTCCCGAGCCCGCCGGACCCGGTGCACGCAGGCTGGCACGGGAACTGGGGGTGGACCTCAGGCAAGTCACGGGTTCGGCACGCGGCGGACGCATCACCCTCGAGGACGTCAAGGCTCACACCAAAAAGAAAATGGCCGCGCCTTCCACCGGACCCGCCGTCCAACCGGAACCGTTTCCCGATTTCACGCAGTGGGGGGAGGTCGAGACCAAACCCATCGCCTCGCTTCGCGGCAAGATCGCGAGCAATTTGACGCGCGCGTGGAACGCGGTGCCTTTGGTCACGCAGTTCGACGAAGCCGACATCACCGATCTCGAGGCTCTTCGCAAGGCGCAGTCGGGGTTCATCAAGAAAAAGGGCGGCAAGCTGACGGTCACCGTGCTGGTGCTGGAAGCGCTGGTGGCGGCGCTCAAGGAACACCCGCAGTTCAACGCCAGCGTCGACCTGAACGCAGGGGTCATCCACTACAAAAAGTATTACAACATCGGCGTCGCGGTGGACACACCTTCGGGCCTGATCGTCCCCGTCATCAAAAACGTGGATCAAAAAAGCGTGGCGGAGTTGGCCATCGAGTTGACGGAACTCTCCGAACGCGCGCGCAACCGCAAGGTGTCGCTGGAAGAGTTGCGCGGCGGCAATATCTCGGTATCCAACCTCGGTGGCATCGGCGGTACCGGGTTCACCCCGCTGGTCCTGCCGCCGGAGGTGGCGGTGGTGGGCCTTTCCCGCACCCGCATGCAACCGGTTTACAAGGACGGCAAATTCCAGCCGCGCCTCATCCTCCCCTTCTGCGTGTCGTACGATCACAAACTGATCGACGGCGCAGACGCGGCCCGATTTGCGCGCACACTGGCGGAACGGCTGGAAAACTTCACCGGCACCCTGCTCCAAGGATGAGATCATGGCTGAGCATCCATTGATCGTGATCGGCGCCGGACCCGGCGGTTACGCCGCGGCGTTCCTCGCCGCCGACAAGGGCATGGACGTGACGCTGGTCGATGACCGCGACGCCCCGGGCGGCGTGTGCCTGCACGTCGGGTGCATTCCTTCCAAGACCCTCCTGCACATCGCCAGACTCATCGGCGAGGCCCGGCAGGCGAAGGAATGGGGACTCGACTTCGGCGAGCCGCGTATCGATCTCACCGCTCTTCGCAAATGGAAGAACAAAGTCGTAGACCAGATGACCGGCGGGCTCTCGCAGTTGTCCAAACAAAGAAAAGTGAAACGCGTCAACGGTCGTGCGGTGTTTCAGGACGCGCGTTCAATTAAAGTCGGCAACGAGGTATTGCAGTTCAACCACTGCATCGTCGCCACCGGGTCGCGTCCCACCTGGCCGAAGGGGTTTCCGAAACCGGGCGGACGGGTGATGGATTCCACCAACGCCCTCGAGATCGAAGACATCCCCGAACGCCTGCTGGTGATTGGCGGCGGCTACATCGGCCTGGAAATGGGCACGGTGTACGCAGCGCTGGGGAGCCGGGTCACGGTGGTGGAAATGACGGGCGACCTGCTTTCCGGCGTGGACCGCGACCTGGTGCGTCCGCTTCAAAAAAAACTGGCGGGCGATTTCGAAGCCATTCACCTGAACACGAAGGTTGCATCACTCAAGGAAAATAAAGAAGCCGTTCACGCCGTCCTCGAAAACGAAGACGGCAAAGGAGAGGAAACATTCGATCGCGTTTTGGTCGCCGTGGGCCGCCAACACAATACCGATGGGCTGGGACTCGATGCCACGTCCATCGAACTCGACCCACACGGATTCCTTCCGGTGAACGCCCGACGCCAAACCACGGAGCCTTCCATTTACGCCATAGGGGATGTCACAGGGGGCGCCTTGCTCGCGCACAAGGCGGCGCATGAAGCCCGGGTTGCGGTGGAAGCGGTTTCCGGAGAGAAAACGGAATGGGACCCGCGCGCCATTCCGGCGGTGGTGTTCACCGATCCGGAGATCGCGTGGTGCGGGTTGACAGAAAACGAAGCGAAAGAAAACAACGTCGACGTCGAGATCGCCAGGTTTCCGTGGGGCGCGTCCGGTCGCGCACAGAGCCTGGGACGGGCGGAAGGCGTGACCAAACTCATCCTGCAACCAAAGACCGGCCGCGTGCTGGGGGCGGGGCTCTGCGGAGCGGGCGCGGGGGAGTTGATCTCCGAAGGCGTGCTCGCCGTCGAGATGGGGGCGGTGGCGGAAGACCTCGCGCGCTCCATCCATCCCCACCCGACGCTCTCCGAAACGCTGATGGAGTCCGCCGAAACCTTTCTCGGTAGTGCCACGCACATCCTTCGCAAAAAGTAATTCTGCCTTTCAACCGCTCGCCGAAAACAAAAACGGACCCGGCCGCGGTGGCCGGATCCGTTTTCATTCATGTTGCCGGAATTTATTTTTGAAAGACGTGTTGATTCAGGGTCAGCCCAGGCTGTTTTTCTTGTCCTGGATTTCCGCGCGGCGGGCTTTTGCCAGCTTGCCGACTTCGGCCAGCGCTTTGCGTGCCCGCGCGGCGGCGGCTTTGATGTTTTTACTTTCGAAACTTTCATTCTCGGCGATGTATTGCTCAAACGCGGCAACAATTTGTTCATGAGTGGTCATACGTCTCTCCGTTTAAATTTATTGATAATGCAATGAACTGCGTTTCACTGAGAAAGAACCAGGCGTTGAATCCGAATTGGAGCAAATGATTTGAACCTTCCGGCAATTCACGAAGGATTCTGTATTCGATATTTCATTTGGCGCGGGGACAAAAGTCAATTTCCCCTACCCATTAAGATACCGTTTTGCGCCCCAATAGCCCAGTCAAATTACTCAAGCATCAGAATATCAAGGGTATTGAAAACCGTGCAAGCGGCAATGAAATAAACGTTTTCCATTTTTCAGCTTACAACAGAATTTTTATAAATTTCCACTGATCACAGAACTGGAATCCTACAAAATGTGAAGACTGGGAGTTGCTTTTCCCGGACCGCTTTCACGTGGTTTTCAATTGACTGCGCAAAGACGCGATGCGGGATTTCCAGGGGTCGGTCCAACTTCCCTCGAACAGATTGAGAATGGCTTCGGCATCGCTCAGGCAATCGAGCGCACGCCGGGGTTCGTTTAACGATTTATACAATTCCGCGAGGTCCACGTTCAGGCGCGCTTCTTCTTTGCGGTTTTCGACGAAGCGCGCGGACATCCTTGCCTGCTCCAACGTTTCCGCCGCCTTTTGAAGGTCGCCGGCCTTTTCCTGGTTGAGCCCGATGCCGACCAGCAGTTCCAGTTCCTTGTCGTGATCTTCCAGATCGCGGTAATGCTTCAGCGCCCTGCGGTAACAGTCGATGGCCCGATCGAGTTTTCCACGCTTGACGAAAACGTGTCCGAGGCCATTGTACGCACTGCCGATGAAGGCGGGGATGATCAATTCATCCGCGCGGCACAACTGCTCCTCATAATATTTTTTGGCGCGGTCGAGGTTTCCGGACACCGCATAGGCGTCGCCCAGACTCGCAAGCAGTTCGCATTCCTCCCGCGCGTCATTCAGTTCGCGAACGATGGAAAGCTGTTGCTCAAAGCACTCGATGGCCCGTTGCGTCTGACCCAGCTGCGCGTATGCGAGACCGAGCGCACCCAGCGCCTGTTTTTCCGCCGGACGGTCACCGCTTTGCCTTGCCCGGCCCAGGCTGTAATGTTCCGCATCGATGGTGCGGCGCAATTCCTGCACGCCGGAAAATTCCAATCCCATACGCAGCGGTTCCAGCGGGTTGCCTTCCGTGTCTTTCACCTCCGGTAAAGGACCCGGGCCCGCCTTCCTCACCTTGTCCATGACCTCGCGGCGAAAGTTCAATTCCGCTTCGATTTCCGCGAGAATTTCATTCAGGTCTTCCGACCAGCGCCCCGTGCGCAACCGGTGCGTTTTCATGTTCAGCAGCCATTTCCACACACCGCCCGCTTCATCCTTGCCGGGAAGGCGCGCGTCGTCGATGAGCAACGGAATGAGGATCAAATCACCGTTGACGGCGGTGACGATTTCCTCGCGCATGCGTTCGTTCAGTTGCGGCGCACCGGAACCGGCAGACCCGATGGCGACAACCAGCACATCGGACCGTTTCATGCGGCGGCGGACTTCCTGCGTGGGTGGGGCTTCCTCCGGCGTGGCCCAGATGCAATCGGCGTGCAGAATCATATTGCACTCCTCCGTGATGGGAGCGACCAGGGGTTGGAGGTGCTGTGTGTTCAGGGTGAAATACAACGTCGGCATACAATCAATGGCTTTGCGGCAATACAAAAAGGGGCCCGCCAAAATCGGCGGCCCCCTTGTTGAGCGGTTCACAAATCCGGCGAAAAGCGAAGGATTTGCCCTGTGAGTGCGTCAGGCCCACGCCTTACTTCGTATGCATCGCGGGAACCCGTCTAATCTTCCTCGTCTTCTTCCTGGTATTCCTTCTCGGCAACATGCACCAGGAAGTCGGGTTCGTGGGCGTCGAACGTCCCCTTGAAATCCCCGTACGTCTCGATGTGCTGAAACCCGACCTCGTGCATGAGGCGACGGGAGTATTTCCGGCGCAGGGGAAACATGTTCAGGTGATACGTTGAATTGTCGGGAAAGTTGTAACGGAACCGCGCGAGCCCTTCGTCCACGTACTCCGGTTCGGCAGAAACATTTTTCCCGCAATAATAGTATTTGTGCTTGCTGGAGAATCCCTGGTCCAGAATGGAATCGTAGTTTCGCTGGTCCATAATCAGGATGCCGTCGTGATTCAGCGTGGCGTAAAATTCCGCCAGTGCCTTTCTCCGGTCATGTTCCGCAAACAAATGCGTGAACGAGTTGCCGAGGCAGATGACCGCATCGAACTGTTCATGGATGGTGCGGTTCAGCCAGCGCCAGTCGGCCTGCACGGTGCGCAGAATAAGACCGCGATTGCGCGCATTTTTGAACGCCTTGGCAAGCATTTCCGGACTGCCATCGGCACTAGTCACGTCGAACCCCGCGCTCAACAGGCGAACGGAATGGAATCCCGTGCCGGTGGCCACGTCCAGCACCCGTTTGATGCCGCGCGACCGCAGGAGTTCGATAAAAAAATCGCCTTCGCTTTTCCAGCGCTGTTCCCAGTCGATCAGTTCGTCCCACTTTTCGACGAAGCTTTTGACATACTCCTCCTGGTAGTGGTCCGATTCTCGGACTTGCGTCGGATTCGTCCCAAAAGATTGCTCTGGATTTGCTGTAGTCAAAACATACCTCGCTGTTGTTTCCGGTTATTTATATTTTCAGGATAGGGGGTGATTATATCATGAGATCAAAGGTTTAACTCGCCCAAGAAGAGAAAAAATTAAAATAACGCCAATATAGGCTGTTTTTAAAAGCCTTAAATTTTTTTCACACTGGCGGTACGGCCTGCAATCATTAGGCTTATTCGCCTCTGCCCCAAAAATGCTGAATTACTGTGCATTTGAAAAATTATTATTTTTTTTGGAAGAAAATCTGGGAAATCTTTGCTGAAGTAAAAAATCTTTTTTAAACGAAGGGAGGGGCCGCTCCCCATCAATCCAATTGGATTGTTTCGATTTTTTAGTCCCCAATCCCGGATCGGCACCCTTTCAAACGAAAAAAGCCCGGCCACGAGGGCCGGGCTTTCCTGAAACAACCTGATCGGTTCGATCCGTTTAGATGCTATCCAGGATCGAGTTGAAGGTCTTGCTCGGGCGCATGGCCGCGGCCACCTTCTTGGGATCCGGGTGGTAGTAACCGCCCAGGTCCACCGGCTTGCCCTTCGCATCCTGCAATTCCTTGAGGATGGTTTCGAGCTTTTCCTCCATCTGCTTGGCGATGGGGGTGAACCGTTCCTTGAGGTCCGCATCGTCGCTCTGAGCAGCCAGCTCCTGCGCCCAGTAGAGCGCTTCGTAAACATGGCTGCCCGCGTTGTCCAACTCACCCAGTTCGCGGCCCGGATTCTTCTTGTTTTCCATCAGCTTTCCGGTCGCGCGGTCCAGCGCATCCGCCAGCACCTGGGCTTTTTTGTTGCCGAAGGTCTTGCTGAGGTGAGCCAGGGACTCCGCCAGCGCCAGGAACTCACCCAGCGAATCCCAGCGGAGATGCCCTTCCTTCTGGAACTGCTGAACGTGTTTCGGCGCGGAACCGCCGGCACCGGTCTCGAACAGGCCGCCGCCATTGATGAGCGGAACGATCGACAGCATCTTCGCACTGGTACCCAGCTCGAGGATCGGGAACAGATCGGTGAGGTAATCGCGAAGCACGTTACCCGTTGCCGAGATGGTGTCCTGACCCTGCTTGGCGCGTGCCAGCGAGTGTTTCATCGCATCGACCGGAGCCATGACCTGGATGTCGAGGCCGTTGGTGTCGTGATCCTTCAGATACACGTTCAACTTCTTGATGATCTCGGCATCGTGCGGGCGGTTCTTGTCCAGCCAGAACACAACCGGCGTGTTGGACGCGCGGGAGCGGTTGACCGCCAGCTTCACCCAGTCCTGAATCGGGATGTCTTTCACGATACAGCTGCGGAAGATGTCGCCCTTCTCCACCTGATGCTCGTGCAGAGTGTTGCCCTTGGCATCGATGAGGCGGATGGTGCCGTCTTCCTTGGCCTCGAAGGTTTTGTCATGAGAGCCGTACTCCTGCGCCTTCTGCGCCATGAGGCCGACGTTGGGAACACTGCCCATGGTGGACGGGTCGAACTCGCCGTTTTCCTTACAGAACTCGATGCAGGCCTGGTAGATGCCAGCATAACTGCTGTCCGGAATCACCGCCAGCGTGTCGTACTCCTTGCCGTCCGGACCCCACATTTTGCCGGAGGTGCGGATGGCCGCTGCCATGGACGCGTCGATGATGATATCGCTCGGCACGTGCAGGTTGGTGATGCCGCGGTCGGAATCCACCATTGCCAGATCCGGGCCTTCCTTCATGCTGGCCTGGATATCGTCCTCGATTTCCTTTTTCTTGTCGGCCGGGAGTTTCTCGATGCGCGCCAGCACATCGCCCAGACCGTTGTACGGGTTGACTCCCAGTTCCTTGAACGTGTCGCCATGCTTCTTGAACACGTCCTCGAAATAAGTCATCACACCGTGGCCGAAGATGATCGGGTCGGAAACCTTCATCATCGTCGCCTTCATGTGAAGGGAGAACAGAACACCGCGCTTTTTGGCTTCTTCTTTCGATGCCTTCAAGAAAGCGTCAAGAGCCTTGGCGCTCATCTTGGTGGCATCGACAATGTCGCCTTCATCCAGCGTGATGTTTTCCTTCAATACCGTGGTCTTGCCGCTGCCATCGGTGAACTCGAGTTTCGCCTTGCCGGCCTGCGCCGCGGTGATGGTGGTGGATTTTTCATTCGACCGGAAATCGCCACTGGTCATGTGCGCAACATCGGTTTTGGAATCCTTGGACCACTTGCCCATGCGGTGCGGGTTTTTCTTGGCAAAGTTCTTGACCGAAGCCGAAGCGCGGCGGTCGGAGTTGCCCTGACGAAGAACCGGGTTCACCGCACTGCCCTTGACTTTGTCAAAGCGGGCCACGATGTCTTTTTCCTCATCGGTTTTGGGCTCGTCCGGATAGTCCGGGATGTCGTAACCCTGCTCCTGCAATTCCTTCACTGCAGCCTTGATCTGCGGAATGGACGCGCTGATGTTCGGCAGTTTGATGACGTTGCAGGTGGGCTCTTTGACCATGTCGCCCAGGATGGCGAGATCGTCCGGCTGCTGCTGTTCCGGCTTCAGCCGCTCTGGAAACTGCGCGATGATGCGGCCTGCCAGCGAAATGTCCATGGTACCGACTTTCAGGCCAGCCACTTTGCTGAAGGACTGAATGATCGGCAGAAACGAACCGCTCGCCAACTCAGGAGCTTCATCGACTTTCGTGTATATAATATCTGGTTTATCTGACATCTTTGTTTACCCCATTTTTAAGGTCGTGTTTTGGTTGAAAAGTATGGATTTTACAGAGATATTCCGGCAAATACTAAAAAAAATCCAGTTTCTGTCAACTGTTTTTTCGGCTTATAAATATGTTGAAAAATCAGGAAGTCAGAAACCGTTCACACCCCACCCCGGAGCCGAGCGCTCCCTGCTTTTCCCTCTCCGGCCGGGAGCCGGATAACGGGAACCATTTCAATCAATTCTGGGAAATGAGCGGATTGGGTTTGTGAACCGTTGCCTACTATAACGCAGGTTGGCCCGCAATCCAACAACTGCTTTGCAATACGGACCGGTTTTTTGGAAGGAAAAAGAGGGACCTGCAGAACACCAAACAGGAATTCCGGGTCCTCTTGGCAGGGAACCGGACCTCATTCCGGAAGGTATTGCTTTTTAAGGCCCATCGACTTGATGCGCGTGGCCAGGGTGGTGGGTTTGACGCCGAGGAGCTTCGCCGCGCCATCGTCGCCGTAAATCTTGCCATCCGCCTGCTTGAGCGCACGCAGGATGTTTTCCTTTTCGCGCCGCCTCATCTCCGCCTCCGGAACCACCTCCCCTTCCGCGGGTTCGCCCGCGGTCCGCGCGGCGTTTTCTTTCAACTCGTGCATTCCCGGCAGATCGAACTTCAAACGCCCGCCGGTGGCGGTGATGACGGCGCGCTCCACCAGATTCTGCAATTCACGGATGTTTCCCGGCCAGTCGTATTTTTCAAGCGAAGCGGTGACGGACCGCGACGGTGGTTTGATCGGCTGGTTGAACCGCTTCGAGGCGACTTCGATGAAGTGACGGGCCAGCAGGGGAATGTCCTCGCGCCGTTCGCGCAGGGGCGGGAGTTCGATGGGAAACACGTTCAGCCGGTAATACAGATCCTCGCGAAAGCGGCCATCTTTCACCTCGCGTTTGAGGTCGCGGTTGGTGGCGGCCAGGATGCGCACATCGGTGGTGCGGGTGCGTTCGTCGCCCACGCGTTCGTATTCGCCTTCCTGCAGGACACGCAACAGCTTGCTCTGCACGTCGAGCGGAATCTCACCCACCTCGTCCAGGAACAGCGTGCCGCCGTTGGCGAGCTCGAACCGGCCCTTCCGGTCCTGCACCGCGCCGGTGAACGCGCCTTTGATGTGGCCGAAGAATTCGCTTTCATATAAATCGCGTGGAATCGAGGCGCAGTTGACTTTGACCATCGGCCGCTTCCAGCGCGCACTGCGCTTGTGCACCTCTCGCGCCACCATCTCCTTGCCGGTGCCGGACTCGCCGGTGATCAGGATGTTGGCGTCGGTCTTCGCCACCATCTCGATCTGCCGCAGAACCGTTTTGAGCGGCGCGCTCTGGCCGATGATGCCGCCGAATGCATTTATCTCGACCAATTCCTCTGTCAGGTATTCGTAGTCGTCGGTGAGCTGGCGATTCAATTCCTCGATTCGCTCGAACGCTTCGGCGTTGGTGATGGATACGGCGAGATGGTCCGCCACCAGCCGGCCCCAGAACAGGCCCTCGCCTTCCGCTTCCGCCTCCGCCCTCGGCACGTAACCGCAAACGCCCAGCACCTTGCCCTGGAACACCACCGGAAGAACGGCGAGACCGATCACCTTGCGTGGCTCTCCCCACCGCTTCGACACCGCAAAGTCAAAATCCTCTTCCACCGACTCCGTGTCCCCGATCTCACCCGTCACCGCCGAACGCCCCACCTTGCCGACACCGAGGGGAATGCGGATGTAATCGTCCTCCTCCATAACGTCCGATTCCGGTTCAAATCCCACACTGTACTTTTGTGCCACCAGGTGCAGGCACCGGGTCTGGTCGAGGCACTGCGACTGAAGGGGGCAGGTGTCGCACCGGTCGCCCGGACGCACCAGCCAGATACGCGACAACGCCAACAGGGGATCCTCCGCGGCTTTCTCCACCACCCGTTCCAGCAGGGAACTCACGCTTCGCTCCTGCGGCATCGCCAGCAGAAGCTCGCGCATGTTGCGGAATGGAAGGATGTTGGAATCGGAATTGCTCATGGCTGCATTATAACGGATTTCCGTTGAGTAACAACGATATTTCGTTGAAACACAAATTTACGTAATCTCCGAAACAGATCAAAAAAACTTTAAATCTTTATAAATAAGGCTCTTATAAACCAACCGCCTGCTTTGGCCCGTCTTTTGCTATATACAAGTCAAGTTTGCTTTGAACCGTTTTCAACTTTTTAAAAGGAACCCGATCATGGAAACCCAGCGCACGAATTCATCGTCAGCCCGTTCCGCAATGAAACGTCACGGGCTGCTCCAAATGATGCTGGTTCTGGGATGGCTTCTTGTCTTCGCCACCCCTGTTCCAGCTTTGCACGGCGCCCCGCATCTGGGACCGATGGAGTTTGGAGATTGGGAATCCTATTTCGATTCCTCAAACGCAGAGCATCCGACCTCCTCCATCCAGGCGAAAAACCCGTTCACCCCGTACCTCCCCGGGGTGGACGGCCTGGTCCTGGACAAGGCGGGGCTGCACTGCCTGTTATCGGAAAAGGTTCGCCCCGATGCGAAATCAGCGGGCCCGGTGTGCCGGCTTTTCAGCAACCCGGGTGAGGAAAACACTTTCACTTCAATAACAAAGGAATGGAGTCTGTTCCGCCGGGCATTGACCGGAGGACAGGCCCGGTTTTTTGAAAACGCGCCAGTTCCCGCACCCACGATCGATTTCAACACGTTGAACGGTTACCTCCTCGATATGTACGGGGTATCCCGCTTGCGTTGATTGATGGACCGCTATTGGCAATGAAAAGCATTCCCCATACGACGACTGCAACGTGGAAGCCAAATCACAAAAAACAACAATGAAAACCAAGGAGGCTGGCATGAGCTGGCAAAAGGAACCGTTTGAAATCGAAGTCAAAAAGGGAGAAATCAAGGCGTTCTGTGCCTGCGGAAAATCGGAAAACGGCCCGTACTGCGATGGGTCGCACCAGGGCACGGATTTCACACCCTACGTCATCGAGTTTGACAAGGACCAGACCATCTACGCCTGCGGGTGCCAGCAATCCGGCAACCGCCCCTTTTGCGACGGAAGTCATGAAAGGCTGTAATTGGAATACATGAATCCATAGACCAAAAATAAAAATTGAATCGGGCAGGATGTAGGGAGGGGCTCCTGCCCGGTTCTCCGAATAACTTTGAGACTTTATCCGATAGGCTTATAATAAATTCGACATACAGGAGAAAAAAAATCATGAGTGCCAAATCCATTATGCAGAAAATGTTTGAAACGGAAAACCGGACCGGTCCTGTGATCGTCCGTGTTCTCCTGGGCCTGGTCATCTTCCCGCACGGCGCGCAGAAATTATTGGGCTGGTTCGGCGGCTTCGGCCTGGAAGGCACGCTGGGATTCTTCACCCAGACCATGGGCATCCCGATGGTCATCGCGCTTCTGGTCATCGCCGGCGAATTCTTCGGTGCGCTGGGCCTGATCTCCGGGTTCCTCACGCGTTTCAGCGCCTTCGGCATCTTCGCCACCATGATGGGGGCGATGTTCATGGCGCACTGGGACAACGGGTTCTTCATGAACTGGTCCGGCCAACAGGCCGGTGAAGGTTTCGAATTCCATCTGCTCGCCATGGGCATGGCGGCGGCGCTCATGGTCTCCGGCGGCGGCAAATACTCCGTGGACGGTTGGATCGCGAAAACCTTCTTCCATAATAAAAAGTTCCACAAACAGGAAGAAATCGAAAGCGGATCCATCGCTCATCCCGAACCCTACGCACCGCAACACGCCCTGCAGGAGAGCGCACGATGAAAAACCCGGAAAACTCGTATTCGCGACGCAACTTTTTGAAGACCGGGATGGGGGCGCTCGGCGGACTCGCAGGATCCTTTCTTGCGGGTTCCGCCTGGGCGCAGGCCATGCGGATGACCACCCCCAGGCAGACGCTGGGGCCATTCTTTCCGGACGAAGGCGACGCGGTTCATGAAATCCGCGAGAATCTCGACTTCCGTCTGCCTATCAGCGAAGCCAACGACAACGACCTCACGCACATCAAGGGTCACAAAGGAACCGCTTCGGGCCAGGTCATCCACCTGGAGGGCCAGGTTCTGTTCCGCTGGCAGGGAGAAGCTAAGCCGCAACCCGGTGCGGTGATCATCCTGTGGAACGCCGCCGCCTCCGGGCGTTACAACCACCGCGGCGACCGCGAGGCGACGCGCTTCAAACATCCGGAAACCGGACAGTGGGTGGAGCGCACGCACGACGAACACTTCCAGTACTGGGGGCGCTGCATCACCGATGAAGACGGCCGTTACAGTTTCAAAACCGTGGTGCCCGGGTTCTACCCGGTGGACATGGAAAACGGCTGGTACCGGCCGCCGCACCTGCACTTCATGGTCACCGCACCCGGCATTCCGCAACTGGTGACGCAATTGTATTTCAAGGGCGAGGCCGTGCCCAACAACGAGCTCATACAGAAGTTGAACGCGCGCGATCTGATCCTGAGAGACTCCGCTCTCACGCGTGAACAGCAGGAAAGCCTGATCGTCGAGTATCGCTCTTTGGAGGCAAGCCCGGACGTGCTGACCGGCAATTACGACTTCATGTTGTCGTTCTGATGCAAATAATCCGGACTTGACCAAACACAAATCTCAATCGCCAATTTGTTATGAATACACTGACTCAACCCAAATCTTCCAAAATGCCCGCCCTGTTTCTGGGGCATGGAAGCCCGATGAACGTCATCGAGAGGAACCCGTTCGCCCTGAGCTGGGAACTTCTGGGCCGAAGCCTGGCGCGGCCGAAAGCGATCCTCTCCATCTCGGCGCACTGGGAGACCTACGGCACTTACGCCACCGCCATGGAACACCCGCGCACCATTCACGACTTCGGCAACTTCCCGCAGGCGCTGTTCGACATCGACTACCCGGCGCCCGGAAGTCCGGAACTGGTTCAACGCATCCAATCGCTGGTCACCACCACGGAAGTCCTGCCCGATCACAGCTGGGGTCTCGACCACGGAACGTGGGGAGTGTTGTCGTGGATGTTCCCGAAAGCCAATGTGCCTGTGGTGCAATTGAGCCTCAACCGGAACCTCTCCCCGCGCCAGCATTACGAGATCGGCCGCGAACTGAAACCCTTGAGAAGCGAAGGTGTCCTCATTCTGGGAAGCGGCAACATCGTTCACAACCTGGACTTTTTCGATCCCAATCCCTGCACACCGCCTTATCCCTGGGCCAGTTCATTTGACGATTCGATCAAAGGGTTCTTGCTCAGGGACGATCATGAAAGTATCCTGAATTTCAGCCACCTGGGAGAAACAGCGCGCTTGTCCGTTCCCACACCGGAACACTTTCTGCCGCTGATCTATATCATCGCTTTGCAGGACGAATCCGAGCGGGTGACGTTTCCGGTGGAAGGCGTGGTTTCCGGCGCCGCTTCCATGCGCGGAGCCATGATCTCCTGACAACGAGGATTATGCGAATCTCATCCCGTACACTCACCGATTTCCCGTCCGGAGTGCGCGCTCTTGCCGGGTCGGTGTGGTTGCTGTTCGCCGCCTGCACCACCGTCGGTCCGGACTACATACCCCCCGAAACCACCGTACCTCCGGATTTCCACACCAGGGTGGAAAAACAAAAATTCGAAACCACAAAACAAAAAGATAAGGAAAAACAGGAAGCGGTGAAGGAACCGGAAGTTCCGGTGAAACAGGTGACGCCGGAGATGCTCGCCGAATGGTGGCAGACGCTGGAAGACCCTCTCCTCAGTCAGCTGGTGGACAAAGCGGTTAAGGACAACCTTGATTTGAAACTGGCGCAGTCGCGGGTGCGGGAGGAGCGCGCCCGGCGAGGCATCGCGCAGTCAGACCGGTTTCCCACCATCGACGCCGTCGGCAGTACCGCGCGGCAGCGGTCCAGCAGCGAAAACCTGTTTCGTCGCGGCGGCGAATTCAACATGTATTCCGCGGGCTTCGATTCCACCTGGGAAATCGACCTGTTCGGACGCATCCAGCGTTCGGTGGAAGCGGCGGAAGCCTCGGTGGAGGCGCGTAAGGAACAATTGAACGACACGCTGGTCACGCTGGTGGCCGAAGTGGCATTGAACTACATCGAAATCCGCACTTTTCAGGCGCGCCTGGAAGCCGCGGAAAAAAACCGCCGGGTGCAGGAAGAAACGCTGCAGATTGTGAAGGACCGTCTTCAGGCGGGGCTCACTTCCACGCTCACGCTGGAGCAGGCCAAGTACAACCTTGAAAACACCAGGGCGGAAATCCCCACGCTCAAAACCGGAATCGAGCAGGGGAAGAACGGCCTTTCGGTTCTGCTCGGTGAATTCCCCGGTGCCATCAATGAAGAATTGCAGGAATTCAAACAGGTGCCGGTGACGCCGATGGACGTCGTCGTCGGCGTGCCTGCGGATTTACTGCGGCGGCGGCCGGACATCCGCCAGGCGGAACGGGAGCTGGCCGCGCAGACGGCACGCATCGGCATCGCCACCTCGGAGTTGTATCCCCGGTTCACCCTGCTGGGTTCCATCGGGCTGGAATCGATTTCCGCCTCCACCTTTTTGAGCGGACCCGCCACCGCGTTTTCAATCGGGCCGCAAGTGACGTGGAACGTGTTCAGTGCGGGGCGCATCCGCCAGAACATCAAGGTGGAAGATGAACTCCAGGAGCAGGCGCTCATCCAGTACGAAGCCACCGTGCTCACAGCGGTTCAGGACGTGGAAAACGCCCTGATCGATTACGCCAAGGAACAGGTGCGGCGCCAGGCACTCCTCAAATCCATTGAGTCCGCCCAAAACGCGGTGGAGTTATCGCGCGAACTGTACGTTGCGGGCTTGTCGGATTTCATCGCCGTGCTGGAAGCGGAACGTTCCCTGTTCAGTTTCCAGGATCAACTGGCTGTGAGTGAAGGCCGCGTGGTGTCGAACCTGATCCGCCTGTTCAAGGCGCTGGGGGGTGGGTGGAAACCCCTGATGGCAGACGCACCGGAAGAACAACCTCAATCCTGACAGGGACTCATCAATCGAAGGGAACAAACGTGAACCCGGTTTTGAAATTCACACAAACATTTTTGCTGGTCGCCACAGGCCTGTTTGCGGGATGTCAGCAACCCGACACCGCCGCCGCGCCGCAACCCAAGCAACCTCCGCCCATGGTGACGGTGGCCCCGGTGGTACAACAGAAAATCGTTCGCACGCACGAACTGGTGGGTAGAACCGCTTCGGTCCGGACCGTCAACCTCGTCACCCGGGTGGAAGGGTTTCTTGAAAAAAGAAATTTCAAGGAAGGCGAGGACGTCGGCAAGGGAGACCTGTTGTTCATCATCGAACAGGAGCCCTATCAAATCGCGGTGAGAGCGGCGGAAGCCCTCGTTTCCGAAGCGGAAGCGACCCTGGAAAACGCCAGGACCTACCTGAAACGAGTTGAGTCCGTGCGCAAGGGCGCCGTGTCGCAATCCGATCTCGACAAGGCTTCAAGCGATTTCAAGCGTGCCGAGGCGGCGTTGATGCAGGCCAAAGCCAACCTCGAACAGGCGCAACTGAACCTGAGCTACACGGAAATCCGAGCTCCTTTCAGTGGCCGCATCAGCCGTGCCAATGTGCATGAAGGCAACCTGGTGAAACCGGATACGGGACCGCTCGCCACCCTGGTGCAGATGGACCCCATGTACGCGCTGTTCACCGTGGATTCCGGCACGGTTCTGACGGAATTCCAGAACCAGATCAAGCGCGGCAAGGCCACCACCTTCACGCCCAAACTCATTCTGCCCAACGGCACGGAATACCCGTACGCGGGCGTTGAGGATTTCGTCGACCACCGGGTGGATGAACGGACCGGCACCATCACCATCCGTGCCAAGTTTCCCAATCCGGCGAGAAACGTGTTGCCGGGACAAGCGGAGATTCCGCACACCCTGCGCATCCTGCTTCCGGGACAGTTCGTCCGGGTGCGCGTACAACGCGACGAGGTGCGGACCGAGAAGGTGATTCCGCAGGCCGCCATCCAGCAGGACCAGACCGGCAAGTTCGTGCTGGTGGTCGATGCGGAAAACCGCGTGCACAAACGCAACATCACCACGGGAGAAAAGGAAGGCGTCAAATGGATCGTCAAGGAAGGGCTGGAAGTCGGTGAGATGGTGATCGTCGAAGGCTTGCAGAAAGTGCGGCCGGGAACCACGGTCCAGATCGCATCCAAACCTTCCGCCGACACCAAGGAAGGGGCCTGAACGATGTTCAGCAACTTTTTCATCGAGCGGCCCCGCTTCGCTTTCGTCATCTCGATCGTGCTGGTCATTGCCGGGCTCGTGGCCCTGCCGCAGATGCCGGTGTCTTTGTACCCGCCCATCGCGCCGCCGGTGGTGGTGGTGACCGCCTCCTATCCCGGCGCCAACGCCGCCGTTCTGGAAGAAACCGTGGCCGCGCCCATCGAGGAACAGGTCAACGGCGTCGAAGGCATGATCTACATGTCTTCGACCAGCACGGACAGCGGCGCCTACACGCTGGAAGTCACCTTCGAAATCGGCACCGACCCCGACATGGCGACGGTGAACGTGCAGAACCGCATTTCCCTGGCCACGCCGGCATTGCCGGATGAAGTGCAGCGTTCGGGCATCTCCGTCCGCAAACGCTCGCCGGAGTTCTTGCAGATCATCGCGTTTTCCTCTCCCAAAGGCACCTACGACCAGTTGTTCCTGAGCAACTTCATCACCATCAACATCAAGGACGTGCTGGCACGGGTGCCCGGCGTGAGCGACGTCATCATATTTGGCGCGCTGAACTATTCCATCCGCATCTGGATGGACCCGGACAATATGATGAACCTGGGCGTCACCACAAGCGACGTCACCCAGGCCATACGCGACCAGAACATCCAGGCCGCGGCGGGACAGGTGGGGCAGATGCCCGCGCCCCAGGACCAGCAGTTCCAGTACACCATTCACGCCAAAGGCCGGCTCTCCGACGTCTCCGAATTCGAGGACATCATCATCCTCGCCAAGCCCGACGGTTCCGTGGTGCGTTTGAAGGACATCGCCCGCGTCGAAATGAGTTCGCAGACGTTCGAGACCTTTTCCCGGCTCAACGGATCGCCTACCGTCAACTTCGCGGTGTACCAGTTGCCGGACGCCAACGCGCTGGAGGTGGCCCAGCGGATCCGGGAAAAAATGGCCGAGTTGTCCGAAAACTTTCCGCAGGACGTCCAATACATCATCCCCTATGACGCGACCCGGTTCATCGACAACTCGCTGAAGGAACTGGTGGAGACCCTGTTCATCGCGCTGGGTCTCGTGGTGCTGGTGGTTTACATTTTTATCCAGGACTGGCGGGCCACCCTGATTCCCGCGCTCGCCATTCCGGTGTCCCTGATCGGCACCTTTCCCCTGCTCCTGTCCATGGGGTATTCCATCAACAGCCTGACGCTGTTTGCGCTGGTTCTGGCCATTGGCGTGGTGGTGGACGACGCCATCGTGGTCGTTGAAAACGTGCAACGCCATCTGGAGGAGGGACTGGAGCCGAAAGAAGCCACGCGCCAGGGGATGAAGGAAGTGTTCGGCCCCGTCATCGCCACCACGCTGGTCCTGCTTGCGGTTTTTGTTCCGGTCGCCTTCGTTCCGGGGATCAGCGGCGAGCTTTACCGTCAGTTCTCCGTGACCATCGCGTTTGCCGTGTCACTGTCTTCCCTGAACGCACTCACCCTGAGCCCCGCTCTCTGCGCCACCATGTTGCGGAAGCGGACGTCCCGTCCGTGGTTCGCCCTGCGCTGGTTCGAGTTTCTGTTCCGCGGGGTGTCGCACGCGTACCTGTTTTTTGTGAAAGCCCTGGTTCGCCGCTTCGTCTTCACCGTACTCGTTCTTTTGATGATCGGCGGCGGCAGTTACTGGATATTCAAAAACGCCGCGACCGGATTCATCCCACAGGAAGACCAGGGGGTGTTCTTCATCGACGCCCAGCTCCCGGACGGCGCCTCGATGAACCGGACAGATAGCCTGTTGCGGGAGGTGGAATCCATGGTCATGAAAATGCCCGGCGTGGAGAATGTGGTGACCCTGGTTGGCCGGGGATTGATCAGCGGATCGAAACCCAATTCCGGGACCGTCATCGGCGTGCTCAAACCGTGGGAGGAACGCACCGCGCCGGAGCTTTCGAGCGACGCACTGGTGGGACGCGCCTGGGGACTGACGGCACAGGTGCCGGGGGCGCGGTCCATCGTCTTCACCCCGCCGCCGATCCGCGCGCTCGGCAACGCCAGTGGATTCGAAATGCAGCTTCAGGACCGGCGGGGCGGCGAGCCACAGGACCTGTCCTCCGCCATGCGCGGCTTCGTCTTCGAGGCCAACCAGACCCCCGGACTGCAACGCGTGTTCAGCACCTTCACCGCCGAGGTGCCGCAGATCGAACTGGACGTCGACCGCCTGCAGGCCAAGGCGCTGGGCATTCCGGTGGCGGAGATTTTCGAAACCCTGCAGGCACAGCTGGGTTCGTTCTACGTGAACGACTTCAACAAATTCGGCCGTGTTTACCGGGTCATCATCCAGGCGGAAAGTGAGTACCGCAACCACCCTGAGGACATCAACCGCATTTACGTGCGGAGCGCCGCGGGAGCCATGGTGCCGCTCAGCACGCTGACGACAACCACACCCATCCTCGGTCCGGAATCGCTCACGCGGTTCAATGTGTACCGCGCTGCGAAGATCAACGGCTCGCCCGCACCCGGCTACAGCACCGGGCAGGCCATTGCTGCTGTCGAGGAGTTGGCCGCGCGCACCCTGCCCGCGGGCATGGGATTCGAGTGGTCCGGCATGTCCTACCAGGAAGTGGCGGCGGGTTCGCAGGGCCCCATCATTTTCGCCCTGGCTCTGGTTTTTGTTTACCTGTTCCTGGTCGCGCAGTATGAAAGCTGGTCGATTCCGTGGGGCGTCATCCTGTCCGTTCCGGTAGCGGTGCTGGGTGCGCTGGTGGCGATGAAAACCACCGGGCACATCCTCGACATTTACGCGCAGATCGGGCTGGTCATGCTGATCGGCATGGCATCGAAGAACGCCATCCTCATCGTGGAGTTCGCGAAAGTGCAGCGCGAAGGCGGCACGCCGGTGTTCGAGGCGGCCATCACTTCCGCCAGGCTGCGCTTCCGGGCGGTGATGATGACGGCGATCTCCTTCGTGCTGGGGGTTCTGCCGCTGGTGCTGGCCAGTGGCGCGGGCGCCAACAGCCGTCAATCTTTGGGTATCATCGTGTTCGGCGGCATGGTCGCTTCCGCTGTCATCGGCACCCTGCTGGTTCCCTCTCTTTACAGCCTGGTGCAGACGATCACGGAAAAGGCCACGGGTAAAAAGGAGCCCGCTCCCGGCAAACCCGAACCTGCGGAATGAAGCTCCAGCCTTTGCTGTTTATTTAAAACGCAAACGTCGTTGCGACGTAGGAATAGGTGCTGTTGCCCTGACGAGGCGAGCCGGGCACGTCGTCCTGAAAGTCGCCGTCCACGCGGTGCGCCACCCCTGCCTGAACGAATATGTTGGACGTCGCCTGCCACGCGGCGGAGAGATAAATCAGGTGTCCGAGAAAGGAACCGGAGCGTCCTGTTGTGTCGCGCAACCCGGAATTTCCCGCCCACGTATCGGTGTCCGACGCCAGCCAGAACGCGCGATAGTGCAATGTTGCTTTTAAGTTGCGGTGAGGCTGAACGTTCAGTTTCACTGCCGGTCCGTTGACGTTCGACCGCACGAACGCACGGTGGATCATGGTCGGGCCGTAATCGAACACGTTCGCGCCGAACAGGCTGTTGAAGGTGCCGTTTTTGCCGTCGCCGGGATTGGAGTCGCCGCTCGCGTAATCCCACGCCAGCACCAGCCGCGGTGACCATGCCGTTTCAAAACTGTACCCCACTTCCCCGTGAAGGAAATAGGCGAAGTGATCGAGGTCCGCCGTGTTGCCGGGCGCCGTGCTGGAACGGGATTCCCCGAACTGCACCACCGACTCCCATTCGTAATCGAAGTGGCCGCCTTTTGCCGGGCGGAACAAACGAAACCCCGGCGTGTACAATTGACGGTTGCGGGTGGCAAAGTCTCCGTCGTCCTCATGCAGGCCGAACAGGTACACCTCCGCCCGGTCACCCCAAGGCGAATTCCGGGTGGAGAGGAAGAGTCCCCAGAAAATCGTGTCCGGTGACTCCTCGTCGAATTCCACTTCGTTGTCCAGCAGTCGCCCGGCATTGGAAGGCAGGCGGTTGACCGGCATGGTCACCATGGCCCGCACCTGCTCTCCGTCCTTCGATTGCCAGATGGCATCGATTCCGGTGAACGCGTTTTTGGTGTTTCGGTAGCGATTGCGCGCCACCAGGCGACGCTTGCCGAAATCCATGGTCATGCGGCCCGCACGCACCAGCAGGCGGCTTCCGTTTTGAAACAAGTCCTCGCCACGCCATTGCAGGTTGGCTTCCAGCAGTTCGGCCGCGTTGACGATCGTGTTGTTGACCACCGAACCTGAGTCATTGAGGTATCCGCGCGAATCCTGGAACTCCAATTGAATTTTAAATTGCTGGGGCAGATGCACCGTCGCCTGAGCCAGAGTGCGGAGGGCGTACACCTGGTCGCTTCCCGTGGCGCCGTTTCGGAAAGCGCGGTCCAGTGTTTCGTAGCGCGACCGATGCTGAACTTCCATGGAAAACCACCGAGGCAGAACCCCACTCTTGTTTAAAGTGATTTCTGCATCGCGGGCCAGTCCCTTTTCCTTATATACATATCCTTTGGGCGGGGGGAAAGTCTTCTGAGATTCCGCACTTTGCGCCAACACACCGGAGGCAGGCAGGATCCAGCACGCCCCCAGCAGGCACAAGAGGATTGGCTTCAATACAGGCATGGTCCCCTCATTTCCAGAAAGGTCAAAAGACCCGATATACCTACACAAACATAACGGAAGTGTCAACCGAAAGTTTCCGAAAAGGGAAGCCACGGTTTAAATTAAGGGACAGGGATGTCCCTTTTCTGCTTACAGGGGGGGAGTAAGCGGACGGTAATGGAGTGTTACGCAGGGGCATGGGTTTGGCCAGCCTTCGGGAACGGATTCCGGCTCAAACCCCGCAAACCCTTCCTTTTTACCAGGAAGGGCGTGAGCGGCGCATGGCGGAGCGTTTCTTTTTCTGCGCTTCCTTCATCTTTCGCTTTTTCTTGACCGACGGCTTTTCATAATACCGGCGACGTTTGAGTTCCTTGAACAAACCTTCTTTGCTGATCTGGCGTTTCAGAACCTTGAGCGCCCGATCGACCTGATTCTGATGAACGATGGCTTCGATGATGGGGTCCTCCTTGGTAAAAAGTTCACTCCATTCCTGTTCCCTTAAGGATCAGGAAACGCGCCGGACCCGGGTCCGGCGCTTACCTTTAAATATTAACACTAACCCGCGCGGGATGAACGGGCCCGGAACGGTTTTCTTCTGCTTCCGTTGCCGTTGCCGTTGCGGCGCGGCCGTGCGTCATTCTCACCGCGGTACGAGCGGTTGAATTTATCGCTTCGGCCATTGCGGGCCCCTTTCAGAGCCGCCACGCTGGCGGAATGATAGGGATGATCCATATCCACGTCAACGGTGCTCTTGATCTCCCGTTCAATGCGGCTCAGGTAGGGCCGCTCCCCGGCATCGCAGAACGACAGCGCGATGCCTGTCGCACCCGCGCGCGCGGTCCGGCCGATGCGGTGAACGTAGCTTTCCGCTTCCTTGGGCAACTCGTAATTGATGACGTGGGTGATGCCGTCCACATCCAGGCCCCGCGCCACGATATCGGTCGCCACCAGCACCCGCGTTTTGCCGGACCGGAATTTTTCCAGCGCCTGCAAACGGGCGGGTTGCGACTTGTTGCCGTGGATGGCTTCAGCGCGGATGCGCGTCTGGTTCAGTCTCTTCGCCACCTGGTTGGCACCATGCTTGGTGCGGGTGAACACCAGCACGCGCTCGATCTGGGCGTCACCCAAGAGGGACTCGAGAAGAGCCTTCTTGTTTTCCTTGTCCACAAACAGGATTTTCTGCGCGATGTTCTTTCCTGTGGTTGAAGGCGGGGACACGGAAACGTGAACCGGATCGTGCAGGAACGTGGAGATGAGCCGGCGCACTTCCTGCGGCAGGGTGGCCGAAAACAGCATGGTCTGCCGGTTTTTCGGGAGCGCGGCATGAATCCGGCGCACGTCCGGCAAAAAACCCATGTCCAGCATGCGATCGGCTTCGTCCAGCACGAAAATTTCAACTTTATCCAGGCGCAGCGCCCTCTGCTCCATCAAATCGAGGAGGCGTCCGGGAGTGGCGACCAGCACATCGACGCCGCGTTTGAGCGCGCGAATCTGGTGAAAGGTTTTGACGCCGCCGTACACCAGAGCCCGGCTGAGTTTCAAATGACGTCCGTAAACCCGAAAACTTTCTTCGATCTGCACCGCAAGCTCGCGCGTCGGTGCCAGGATCAATGCCCGCGCCCCTTTGGGCCCGGGAACGGTGTTGGATTCCGCCAGCCTCTGCAACAGGGGCAATGCGAAAGCCGCGGTTTTGCCCGTACCCGTCTGGGCACAGCCCAGCAGGTCGCGGCCCTGCAGGAGATGCGGGATGGATTCCGCCTGAATCGGCGTCGGCGTCTGGTACTGTTCCTCTTCAAGAGAGCGGAGAATGGGGTGGATCAGGTTGAGGGATGCAAATCCCTCGGCAGAGGGAGCGGTCAATACAGTGTTCAAAATAATATCCTTTGGTAGTGTTGCTCGAAATAGAAGGCGCAACGATTCCAGACTCTTCAGTGCAAGCCCGAAGATGCGGCTTCGTACCCGGTGATTCGGGTGATAGCGTTAATTTGAGGAGAACAAGAGGGAAGGGAAACAGAAACGCGCCGGAATAGAGGTTCCGGGAAGGTTTCGATCCAGAAAGAAAGCTTTTCAGCTCATCGCCGCCAATTCTCAAACAGCTCAATCAACTAGCAGGGAACATTATAACCCAAACAAACTCAATAAGCGAACCCTATTATTCCGCCCTGAAAGGGGAAATCGGACGAACCGGCGGGGAAAACGGCCTCAAAACACGTCATTTACCGGAGGGCCGGCCCACCCCTTCCCCCTCCAAATCCGTCATGTATTCGCTTCCCGGCAAGATGGATTGGGATTGAGACTGGATTTCCATGGCTTCATGGGCAGGGAAATGGCTGTCAGCCGTTATCGAACAAGCGGGTTGATTTTATGGCCGCTATTTCATAATATTTGCGCATGCTGAATCGAATCATGACGGGCATTCTGTTTGCGGGAGGTGCGTTGCTGCTGTTTGCGGCGCAGACCGTGGCCGCCCCGCATGCGCATGAAGGGGTGAATCCGTTCGCTTCCCATGCCTCTTCCACGAACGCGCAGAAACCCCATTGTCCGCAACACGAACACCACCTGTTGATCCTCTGCCCGCACGCAAACCGGACGGGGAGCGCACATCCGGTGGACTGCCAGATCAGCCGCGATTGCGGAGAGCACCCGCGCGCGGTGGTTACCGGATTTTCATCCCTGCCTCCCGTGGAACGGGCTGCCATTGGGGTTAAATGGAATCCCTTTCTCCAAAATGAGCCCGGCTCCCTGCAAACCGCTTTCTATAATTCCATGCCCCCTCACGACCCGCTGGACCCCCCTCCCCGATCCTCCTGACTTCATCCGAACCCATCAATATTTTTTGACCGAACCCGGCGTCCGTTTGTGATCGGCCCCGTTGAATTTGGCTGTGACGCATTCACCCCTGTTTGCGTACGGCGCAAAATCGATCGGGCCACAGATGCCGCGGTTCCAACCGTTCCAGGAAGTCAAAAGGAGGTTCCCGTGGACAGCAGATTGAAATTCGTAATCCCATTCTTTATCAACGCTGTTTTGAGTTTCTTTCTTTTTGCACCCGCCGTGTTTGCAGAGAGCAAGGAAATCGTGCTGAAAGAAATTGAGGTTGTTGGAAAAAAGGAAAAATCGAAGGGAACGCTGACCGTCCCCAGCAACGCAGAGGCGGAAAAGGAAATCAAGAAAGCGCCGGGCGGCGTGAACGTGGTCACTGAGGAATCGTTTGAGGACACCTACACCCTCAACTTTGAAGACACGCTGGCCCTGGTGCCGGGAGCGTACGCGCAGAAGCGGTTTGGCGAGGAAGTCAGGCTGTCGCTTCGCGGGTCTGGTCTCGCACGCGGTTTTCATCTTGTGGGCCTGCGGCTGTTGCAGGATGGCATTCCATTCAACCTGGCCGACGGCAGTGGCGATTTCCAGGAAATGGATTTCCTCGCCTTGCAACGCATCGAGGTTTATAAAGGAGGTAACGCCCTGCAGTATGGCGGCATCACGCTGGGCGGGGCGGTCAACCTGATCACCAAAAACGGCAAGAGTCACCCCGGGCAGATGTACCGGTTCGACGGCGGGGCCGACCAGACCTTCCGCCTGCACCTGCAATCCGGTTACCAGTTCAACCGGTCCGACCTGTTCGTCAGTGTCACGGCCACCACCAGCGACGACTTCCGTGACCATGCCAGGCAGGAGAACGTCAAGTTCAACAGCAACTACGGTCTGCGCCTGTCCGACTCCGTCGAGACGCGTTTTTACCTGAGCACCAACGTCATCGCACAGGAGTTGCCGGGAACGGTCACCCTAGGCCAGGCTCTCAGCAATCCGGAAAACGCCAACCCCTCCGCCATCACCCAGGACTGGCAGCGGGACATCAATTCCGTGCGCCTGTCCAACAAAACCACCTTCGATCTGGGAAACGGCAGGTTCGTGGACGTGGGCGCGTATGTCAATCACAAAACCCTGTTTCATCCCATCACGTCGTTCGTCGGCATCATCGACCAGACCAGCCTCGACTACGGTGTGTTCGCGCAGGCACATGGCTCCTACTCGCTGAGCGGATATAAAAACGAATTCCGCGGCGGCGTGCTTTCCCAGTTCGGCTACACCAATGCACTGGTGTTTCAGAACTTCGGCGGTGCGCGCGGCGCTCTGACTTCCGACCAGGATCAGTCCGCGGAGACGGTGGTGCTGTACGGCGAGAATCATTTTTACTTCAACCCCCAGTGGGCGCTGGTCACGGGCGGCCAGGTGATTTATGCCGGGCGCGAATCGGAAAACAAGCTTGCGCCCGCGCAGAGCGATTCCCAGACCACCGCCACCTTCAACCCGCGCGTGGGCGTGATGTACCACCACACCCCCACCATCCAGTTTTTCGCCAACGTCACGCGCAGTTACGAACCGCCTGATTTCTCCAACCTGACGCAGGGCGGCGCGGCGGGATTCGCCCCTCTCTCCGCACAGAAAGCGTGGACCGTCGAGGTGGGAAGCCGCGGGCAACACGGACGCGTGGCATGGGACATTGCCCTTTATCGTGCGTGGGTGGATGACGAACTGCTTCAGTTCACAACCGGACCCGGGTTCCCCGTTTCCACCTTCAATGCCGATTCCACCATCCACCAGGGTGTGGAAGCGGGCCTCGACCTCCTGCTGGCCCGCAACCTGCTGCAGGGGGGCGACCGCCTGCAGTGGCGCAACGCGTACACCTACAGCGATTTCAATTTCGATGACAACGTTCAGCACGGCGACAACACCCTGCCGGGTCAGCCGCCCCATTTTTACCAGGCGGAGTTGCGCTACACGGACGGGGACAAATGGTTCGTCGCCCCGACCCTGGAGGCGGCAAGCAGTGCGTACGTCGATTTCTCCAATCGGTTGAAGGCTCCGGGTTATGCCATACTCGGGTTCACGGCGGGCTACACGGTGAACAAGAATATCGACGTGTTCGCCAATGGACGCAACCTGCTGGACAAAAACTTCATCTCCACCTTTTCCACCATCGCCACCCCGACGCCCTTCAACCAGGCGGCGTTTTATGCGGGAGACGACCGCCGCATCTTCGGCGGCGTGCGCCTCAAGTTTTAACCTGCGGCGTGCTTTGATTTTAATTTCGCGAAAAGGGGAGTTTGAAATATGAAAGTCCGGCATTGGACCAAATTAATGTGTGGGAGGGGTATCAGGCAGGTCCTGTGCCTGGCATTGATTGTTTCGGCTCCCCTTTTCGCATCCGCCCAGGAACCCAACGGAGACCCGATCCTCCTCCGCGCAGGGCGGGTTTTCGATGGAAATCGCACACCCGGACATCCCCTGGGGTATTGACGGGCAGGAACTGCTTTACCTCATCCAATGGGCGGGAAAGGACCCGCTGGAAATCCTTCGCGCCACCACGTCCCAATCCGGGGAACACCTGGGTATTCCGCTTCTCGGCACTATGGAGCCGGGGGCGCCGGCGGACCTCATCGCCGTGAAGGGAAGCCCGTCACATGACCTGAAAGTCCTCGAATATCCGGACCTGGTTGTTTCCGGGGGGCATGTGGTGGTGAACCGGTTTTAACCACCCCCATTTTAAATGAACCTGCAAGTGGCCTGTCCCGGCGCACCTCTTGGTAGGGACCCTGCCCCGTCTTCCAGCCGGGTCCCGGCTTCGATTCGTTTCCCTTGTGATAATTCAAAAAATCCGAATAATAGAGGTCTTGTGACATAGGACTCGAACTCTTGCGAATGACACTTCAAAACAGGATACGTTTTGCAAAATCCTCAACTCAGTATTGACCAGCTTCTTCAGGAAGCGGCGCAGGCACTCAATACCCAACGCCTGGAAGATGCCCGGAATTGCCTTCAACAGGTTTTGGAACTCGACGCCAACCATTTCGACGCGCTGCATATTCTGGGAGTGCTGGCCTTCCAGAAAGGCAACCCTTCGGAAGCAGAGGCTTTCATTCGCCGCGCGCTGGCGGTGGACGACGGTTTTGCCGAAGCGCACTACAACCTTGGAAAAGTGCTGCGGGAACGCGGACGGCTGAAGGAAGCGGCGGAGGCATATCAAAAAGCCGTGCGGATCAACGACCGCCTCGATCCGGCATGGTTCAACCTGGGGCTGGTCGAACTGGAATGGGGCCACCATACGCAGGCGGTCGATGCCTTCCGTCGAGCGGCAGCAATCGATCCCACCGATCCGGATTATCCGTTCAACCTGGGAAACGCCCTTTCCACCCTGGGAGACGTGAAAGAAGCCCGCCGGCAATTCGAACGTACGGTCTTCCTCGATCCATCCTACGCCCACGCCTGGAACAATCTTGGCATCATGTTGCGGGAATGCGGGGAGATCAAAGAGGCGGTGGATGCCTACCAACGCGCCCTGGACATCAATCCCCGATTCGCGGATGCCCATTTCAATCTCGGCAACCTGCATGAAGCGCAGGGAAATGCCGAACAGGCTTTGGCCTGCTATCAGCAGGCGGTGAACGCCAATCCCAGGTTTGCCAAGGCATACAATAACCTGGCCCACATGTATTACCTGCAAATGGATATGGACCGGGCGCGCGAGACCTATGAAACGGTATTGGAGATCGATCCCGCAAATCACACGGCCCGGCACATGATGGACGCCCTGCGCGGCACAACCACCCAGGCCGCGCCTGCAGATTACGTCTCCCGGTTGTTTGACAAGGCGGCTCCGGAGTTCGAGGAAAGGTTGGTCCTCTCCCTCAAATACCAGTCACCCAAAGAACTGCGTCAGATGCTGGACGCTTCAGTTCCTGAGGATAAGGTTTTTGAATGCGCTGTCGACCTGGGTTGCGGTACCGGACTTTCCGGAGAAGCCTTCAAATCACGCACCCAAAAGTTGACGGGTGTGGACCTCTCCGCGAGGATGCTGCAAAAGGCCCGCGATAAAAATATCTACGATGCGTTGCATGAAGGAGGACTGGTCGAGTTTCTGGACCGGGCCCAGGAAAGATTCGACCTGTTCATTGCCGCGGACGTGCTGGTGTACATCGGTGACCTGGATCCGTTATTCCAGGCGGTGCAGAAACGCGCATCCGCTGGCGCGTGGTTTTTGTTTTCGGTAGAACGGGTTGATGAAACCGATTTCGCCCTGCGCCCGACCGGACGCTACGCCCATTCCCGGTCTTACATCGAATCCATTGCAGAAAAAAATGGTTTCACCTGCCTGGCGTTTGAAGAAACGGTGGTCCGCATGGAACGCGACGAACCCATTCCCGGTTTCAACGTGGTGACCCGCCTTAGCGAAAGCCCTCCAGGGGAGTGAAAACCCCTTCCTCCAATCCGCTTACAGGATGTCGAGAACCTGCTCCGGTGGACGTCCGAGCGCGGCTTTGCCGTTTGCGAGCACGATGGGGCGCTCGATGAGGATGGGATTCTGCGCCATCGCCTGAATCAGTTCGTCGTCTGTCAGTCCGGGGTTGTCGAGATTCAACTCCCCGTATTCGTCCTCTTTTTTTCGCATCAACTCGCGCGGCGACAAACCGAGCTTTCCAAGAATGTTTTTCAATTCGTCTGCCGGCGGTGGAGTTTTAAGGTATTCGATGACTTGAGGCTCGACGCCTTTTTCCTTCAGCAACTCCAGCGTCGCGCGCGATTTACTGCATTTTGGATTGTGGTAGATGGTGACTGCCATGATTTTTTCCCTGAATATCAGATTCCTTTAAAACCATAATTCAAAATCTCCACCAGCTTCGCTCAAAGAAGAGCGGAGGACAATGGAAAATCAATCGTCCTCGGAGAAATTCAGGGATTTCCTACGGCTGAGATAATCCACACAACCGGCGAGGTCCGAAAACAGGAAGCGTTCTGGAACCAAACTGGGAATCATGTCTATTTTCATGAGCATGTCCCGGGGTTGATCCTGCAGGCCGCAAATGAACACGGTGATCCCACGACTTTTCAAATCCAGGACCACCTCTTCCATGGCAAACAGCCCGGTCTGGTCGATGAACGGCACTTCCTTCATTTTAAGAATGACAATCCGAATCCCCTGGAACTGTTTGGCGATATCCTGAAACGTCATCGCAAACCCAAAAAAAAGCGGACCGCGCAGGCGCTTGATGAAAACCGCGTCGGACAATTCGGACGTCAGGCAAACGCTCTCATCGGGGGACGAGTCCTGCGAATTGGAATAGGAGCCCAACGACATGACTTCCGTCTGGGTTTCGGCCAGGTCCCCCATTTTTTTCATGAACAGGATGGAGGATAGAATCATACCCAGGGCCACGGCCTGAATGAGGTCCGCGAATACGGTCATCGATAATACCGCAATCATGACGGCCGTCTCTTCGCGTGGGAGCCGGCGGATGTGCTTCAGGCCTTTGTAGTCGATGATGCCGATCCCCACCGTCACCAGGATTCCCGCCAGTACCGGAACGGGAATCCGGGACACCCAGGGTCCGGCCACCATCAGAACCAGAATCAGGGACAGGCCGTGCACCACGCCGGAAAGCCGCGTCCGCGCTCCCGAATTGGTGTTGACGAGGGTGGACATGGTGGTCCCCGCCCCGGGGATGCCGCCAATGGATGCCGCAGCCATGTTACCCAGTCCCTGGCCGATCAATTCCTGGTTGCTGTCATGTTTGGTTTTGGTCACGTTGTCGGCAATCACCGAAGTGAGCAGGGAATCGATGCTTCCCAGAAGGGCCAAGGTGATTCCGGAATAAAAAATCAATTCCAGATTCATCAATTCCCAGTTCAAAAGAAGGGCCAGCCTGAATTCCGGAAGCTGTGAAGGAATGGCGCCGATGTTGACCACTTTGAAACCCGTCCATACCGCCAGCACGGAAACAGTGACCAGGGCCAACAAAATATTCGGCACAGTGCGCGTGATTTTGGGAAAAAGAAAAATGATGGCCACCGTGACCAAACCCAGTCCCGCGGCCTCGAAATTGAAGTCGGTAAATAATTGAGGGAGCCCGAGCAATATGTTGTGGATTCCCTTTGGCGATTCTTTTCCCACCAATGGAAAAATCTGGAGAAGAATGATGATGATCCCGATTCCCGTCATGAAACCGGAGACCACGGGATAAGGGATGTACCGGATGTATTTGCCGAACCTCAAAACTCCGAAGAGGGCCTGCATCACTCCTGAAAAAAAGAAGGTTGCGATGATGGTGGGAAGGGCAGCTTCCAGGCTTCCTGCCTGTTCGATCGACCCGCTGACCACAAGGGCGGCAACGACAAGCATGGGCCCGGTGGGTCCGCTGATCTGGGTAGGCGTACCGCCAGATACCGATGCGACCAGGCTCAGTGCGATGGCACCATAGAATCCCGCCACGGGACCCAGTCCCGACTGGGCTCCAAATGCCAGCGCCAGGGGAATGCCCACGATTCCGGCCGAAATGCCTCCGGCCATATCCCCGCGCCAGTTGGCAAAAGTGAAGCGTTTCAATTCCGGTGTGGAAGCCACATGCAAGCACCAAAAAGGTTCGCATTTGAACAAGGGTGACTGTCGCTGCCAATTTCAAGGAGCCGGTGGCATTTCAATAGTAGTCCATCGCTCGCAAAAGTCCACTGTTTCTTGTTGGGATTATTTCTCCATTTTAAAAAGGGCCGAATCCGTTTTCCCCGGTTCAGTACCCGGAGGCTCTACAAAAACGAATTCAATTCCAGTACCATTGGTTCTCTCAACAGGTTTGTGTTCTGCCAGCTGATATTCAAACGTTTTTCACAATTTTTCATTTTAAGAGTACGCATTTGGAATCGCTTATAGAATGGAATTATCTGGGGATGTTTACCGCCGCGTTTCTCGCGGCAACGATTCTCCCTTTGAGTTCCGAGGTGGTTCTGAGCGCCCTCCTGTTGAACGGCCTGACACCCTCGGTTCTGGTTGCCATTGCCACCCTGGGCAACGTGCTGGGTTCCGTCGTGAATTACGGGCTGGGGTACGGAGGCACCAAATTATTCAAACGAAATTTTTCCAGTACTTCAAAAAGAGAAATTGATACCGCACTGGCAAGGTACCAAAAGTATGGCACCACTTCCCTCCTCTTTGCGTGGGTCCCGGTGATCGGCGACCCCCTCACCGTCGCGGCGGGAGTGTTGCGCGTGAACCTTTCCACGTTTCTACTGCTGGTTACGATCGGCAAACTGGGGAGGTACGTGGTGATCACTTACATTACCCTGAATAGCTGACCGGGACCGGACATGCCAGCTCAAGAGGTTTCTCCAGATACATCACGCTACCGGATAATTCTGGTCCTGGCTGTATTGAGCTTTCTTCCAACTCTTTTCCTGCCCTACACAGGTGAGGAAGGGGTTTATACCATCACTTCGATGGAAATGGTACATCGCAGCGAGTGGCGGACTCCCACCTTTTACGGGGAACCCTATCCGCGCCCTCCTCTGATGAACTGGCTGGTGATTCCCCTCGCCCACATTACGGGGTGGGAGAACGTCCTGGTTGCATCGCGTCTGGTGGCCGCCCTGGCTACGGTGGGGACGGGATGTCTCCTCTTTGCATTTGTCTCGCGAGTTTATCGCAACAGCCGACTTGCTTTTATGAGTGTCCTGTTTTTCTTTTCAGGCGACGTCCTGTTTTTTCGCGGCTGGCTCGCTTACGCCGACCCGCTGTTCGGAATTTTTGTTTTTATCGCCGTAGCCTCGTTGATTTTGGCGGTTCATGAAAACCGTGTTGAATTTTTAATCGGCGTTGCGTTTGGGTTGGCGGGATCGTTTTTAACCAAAGCGGTGACCGGATATGTTTTTTACGCCGTTGCTCTTGGTGCTGTTTTTATCCTCGAAAAATCGGGGCGCAGGATGTTAGGGTCACCCCTCTCGATTCTGATGCATGCGCTCGCGTTGCTGGTTCCCCTCTTCTGGTGGGGTTGGGTTGAAGGTGGCGGCACTCATTCCGCCATGCTGAAGGTCTTGATCGACAAATTGAGCGGTGGGGGGTCCGCATTTTCTCCATGGACTTATTTCAAGGACCGGGTTGCTTTTTTAACCGAGAGTTTTATCGTCTTGCTACCGGGAAGTGCGATCATGGTTTTGTTGATATTTCAAAACCGCACCCTGCCCTCTTTAAAAGATAATTCTTTGGCAAAAATTGTAGCGTGGCTCGTATTTTTGAATTACCTTCCTTACCTTTTTGCACTCTCAACCAACATCCGTTACATCCTGCCCCTCTATCCGTGGTGCGCGCTGTTGTTTGCTCTGTGGGTGTCGAAACCGGAAGGACTCCCTCTTCGCAAGTGGATGGTTCCTCTTTTCAGCGTGATGGTTGCCATGAAACTGGTGTTCACGACCGGTGCCTTTCTCTGGTACAAAACGAAGGGTCATCTGGATGCCTACCCCAACGCCGCGCGGCAGGTGATGGCCACTACAGGATCCCATCCTCTGTATGTCGTCGACTCTTCCTCTCTCGGACTCAGCGTGACGGCACACATCGACAGCCTGGGATTTCCAAAGCCTCCCTTGACAAAACCCGGCCCGGGTTGGACGGATGCCTTCGTGCTCGCACGCGAATACCAGTTCCCAGATGACCGGGTGGTGACCACCTACCCTTTGCCCGGAGGAACCCTATACCTGCGGTGCCGCGGCACCGTCTGCCCAAAATAATCGTCCCAACCCACAACTTTCTGAAAGCCCTTGAAGGCGAATCAAATTTTGGTCGCGGTACTTAAGAAAACATGTTTCATAATTGTGAAAATCGCCATCCACAAATCTATAAGGGCGTTCTCAAAACAGGATTTCTCTCTAAAGAAGAAAGGACCCGGACATATGAATTATTTTTTTGTATATTGAGTTTTTACTACTTAATCCAATTGGACTATAATAGACGCATTCGACTGAAGGCACATTATTTGAATCGCTTCGCAGCAGAGGGTGCTTCCTGTTCATCCCCCGGCCTCAATTAAACGGGTTTGGATAAAAGCATTGGCACTTAACCCACCTGCTTTCTGGAGCGATCACACTCAAGCAAAACCTCCTTTTTATTCGGAGGTTTTATTGGTATAGAACCAACCGTTTTCTTATTCGTCAGGAATGGCCATGAGCAATTCTGGAACGAATTCACGCCGCTCCCCGGAAGGACTGGGTCTGGAAACAGGACCTTTTTCTCCGCAAATTCTGGTGGAAGATGGCCAGAGGCAATCCCCTTCCTTAGTCAAAGTTCCCAAACGGCTGGCGGGATGGGCCCGGGTGACCGTATTGGTCTTTCTTATTTTTGCCGCTTTTGTCATTTTCGTTCCCTGGACCCAGACCATTACCGTTCAAGGCCAACTTTCCGCCTACCTCCCGGAGCAACGTCCTCAGAAAATTCATTCCAGGATCAATGGAAGAATTCTGGAATGGAAAGCGAACGAGGGGGTCCATGTGGCCAAAGGACAGATTGTCCTCAAACTTGGTGACATCAATCCCAATTTCATGGCGCCGGACCTCATCAAGCGCCTGGACCAGTCCCGCCGGGCACTGGAAGAGCAAAGGAACGCTTCCCTTGAGCAGGCCCGGCACCTGGAGGGGCGAGCGGAAGAAATGGCCCTGCTCGTCGAAGCCGCCCTTTCCAAAGCAGAAGCCAGAATCTCGGAAGCGGAGAACAAAATCCAGAATATCGAACAATTGATCCCACCCGCCAGGGGCGCAGTTGAAACCGCCAGGCTGAACCTGGCACGGTCCCGAAAACTGGAGGAGAAGGGTCTGCTGTCGCGGCGGGAACTCGAACTTGCTATCCAGAAAATGACGGAAACGGAAGCGGAGCTGAAAGCGGCGGAGGCGGTATTGAAGGAAGCCCGGAATGCCCGGCAGGCTCTTGTTTTCGACCGGGAAAAAATCCAGGCCGAGCTTACCCAGACCTTGCTGGATATCCGGTCAAAACGGGCGTATGTGCTGAGCCACGTTTCCAAGATCGCCAGTGATCTTGCGGATCTTGAATTGAAACGATCCAACGCCTTCCAGAGAAACCAGGCCGGACACGTGGTGGCTCCGTTTGAGGGAACCATTGTCCGCCTTTCCGCTTTGGGTCCGGGGGAAATCGTCCAGGAAGGTGACCTGTTGTTCACATTGGTTCCCAAAAGCAATTCGCCCGCAGTGGAAATGTGGGCCAATTCCATCGATGCGCCCCTGCTCCGGGCGGGGCACAATGTCCGTCTGCTCTTTCAGGGAGTGCCGGCCATCCCGCTTCCAGCCTGGCCCGAACTGATGGCGGGAACCTATGACGGGCGCATCAAGGTGGTTGACAAGGCGGTCAGTTCCAATGGCGATTTCCGCTTGTGGGTGGTGCCTGATACCGACCGGCGCCGTTGGCCGCCACAATGGCAGGTGCGCCCCGGCACCAACGTTAAAGGCTGGGTCATGTTGAATCGTGTGCCTCTGTGGTACGAAATCTGGCGCAGAATCAATCTCTTTCCACCCGATTATAAAGTCCAAAACAACAAACGCTTTTTAGAAACCATCCTTCCCAAGGCAGGAAGGCCAAGGAAATAATGTTATGGAATTACGGCAATCCCGGTTTATTTCCAGAACCATTAAAAACCCGTTTGCTGGTAAACCCGTAAACCTGAAACTGATGGTTTTGATATGGATGTTGGGGGCGGCGGTTCCGGTCTCCCCCTTGTGGGCAGACGATATCATACTGACTTCCCCGAAATTGGAATCCGGGTCAATTTTGACCATGGAGGCGATATTTGAAGGTTTGGAAGAAGAACACCCTCTTCTGAAAAGAGCCCGGGCCAAGCGAATGATTGCCAGCGGTAAACTGCTGGAAGCCCTCGGGAAGGTGGAACCCAAACTGGTAAATGACTGGGAACTGGAACGCCTTGCCAAGGATGGCACCACCAAAAGCGTGGGGTTCAATGATACCTTTCTGGAACTCCAGCACCGCTGGGGCATTAAGGGGTTTGTTGGATTTCGCGCTGGAATCGGAGATGTGGAGGTCGCTGACCTTGGGATCGATACCACCAACCAACCCTTGATGGGCATCGTGATTCCGCTCCTTCGCGGTTTCATCAACAATCCTGAAAATGCGCAGATAGAAAAAACCTCACTGGCGGACCGACAGGCAACGCTGGATATCCAGCAAACCCGGCAGGAGCTGTACCTCGGTGCCGCCACCCAGTACTGGAACTGGGTGGCCGCTATGAAAATCCGGGCAATAAATAAAAAGGCGGTGCAGGTCGCCGAAGAACGCGTGACCCAGTTGATGGATCAGGTGGAATCCGGAGCCAGGGCTCCTTTTGACGTCATTGATGCCCGCCAGGAAGCACAGCAGAGAAAAAACAACCTGATCAAGGCCAGCCGAAGTGTGGAAAAGGAGCAGTTCAAGCTGGCACTTTTCATGTGGAAGGATGACGATGTAGTGGTCCCCGATAATCTCAGCGCTCCCGAATTTCCTCCCGCGCATCCGGACCTGGCATTGGTATCGTATGAAGTGGATCGTGCCGATGCCCTCTCCAAACGTCCTGAAGTGAAACAGGTGGACCTTGAGGCCGAATTCAACCAGATCGACTTGAAGGTAGCCGAGAACAAAATGCTGCCGGAACTGCTATTGGAAGCCTCACCCACCAGAAAACCCGGTGAATTTGTGCTGGGTCTGGGATACCGGTTCGGAATCCAGCTTTCAATTCCTTTCCGGCAACGCGAGGCCCGGGGTGACCTCCTCAAAGTCCGGGGGGAAGGAGAGCGTCTCAGAATGCTTCAACGATACCAGATTCAGAAAATCAAGATGGATGTGGACAATGCCCGCTCTTCCCTTCTCCGCGCACGTGAAAGAGTGGAAGTTCTACGCCAATCCCTGGATTACGCTCTGGAACTGGAGAAGGGCGAGCGCACGCGTTTCGAACTGGGTACGGCAAGCCTGCTTGTCGTGAATATCCGGGAGCGCAACGTCCTCAATGCACAGAAAGAATGGATCAATGCGATGTCCGATTACCAGAAGGCCCTGGCGCTTTACCATTGGGCTACCGGAAAATGGGCAAAGGGTTTGAACCCTGATGAAACTCAGGAACCGGAGGAAAACGAATAGATGCTCAATCGGGTCCCAACTCTGAGGGAAAACCTGGATCGCCTCGGCCTGTTTTTGAGACAGGACCGGAAAATTTTCTGGTTCATGATCATTTATGCCGGGGCGGTCGGTGTATTTTCCCTGATCATTCCTTTAACCGTCCAGGAAATGGTCAACACATTTGCCTTCGCAGTCACCCCTTTCATGGTCGCCACACTGGTCGGCATCATGGCGGGGATCCTGCTTTTTGCCGGAGTTTTCCGTGTCCTCCAGTTTTATGCAACGGATATTGTCGAACGTCGATTGTTTGTCCGTGTGACGCTGGCTCTCGCCAGGGTATTGCCGCGCTTCAAGATGGATGATTTCCGCGCTTACAACATCAATCAGTTTTTCGAACTGGTATTTCTCCAACGGGCTTTTTCCAGTTTATTCGTGGACCTCACGAACGTTTTCGTCAGTGGAATCATCGGAATGATCCTTCTTGTCCTGTATCATCCCTATTTCATCATCTTCGACATTTTCCTGGTTTTAGCCATCGTCGTGATCGCGGTGCTGGGCAAGGGCGGCCTGCGCGACACTCTGGAAATGTCGGACGCCAAATACGCCACCTTCCGCTGGTTTCAAAATATTGCGGAAAACCTTCTCCATTGCAAATCCATCGATTGCTCATCCATTATCCAGAAACGCGCTGATCATTTGGCATCGGCGTACGTACAGTCCCGAAAAAGCCGGTTCCGCGCATTGCTGAGACAATATATCGGTTCCATCATACTCCAGGTTGTGATCCATACAGGATTGCTTGGAACAGCGGGTTGGTTGTTGAGTCAGGATGAACTGACGGTGGGGCAACTGGTTGCAGCGGAAGTGGTGGTGGCCAGCCTGCTGCTCAACATGGAGCAGGTGATAAAGCGGTTTTATGTCATCTTTTATTTTTTTACCGCACTGCATGAACTGGAGCACCTGTTCTCCTCACCCCAGGATGAACTTGAAGGCGGATCCGAGCTCATCATTCCGAAATCGAGCGTCAAGCAGCTGCACCTTCAATGCAACGATTTGAGTTGGGCTATTGGCACGGAAAACAATATCAAAAGCATTCCATTTGAAGCACAGCCGGGAGAAAAGTGGGCCGTCATTTGTCCCACTGAATTCGTCTGTCATCGCGTTTCCCGGATTCTGGCCGGCCTGGCACCGGTTTCACATGGTACGGTTTTGTATAACAAAATGGATGTGAGAAGCCTTGCGCCAAGTCAGGTTTACGCCCACCGCAGCGTAATGTTCCATATGTATTTTACGCTGTTTGAAGGGACGATTACGGACAACATCACTATGGGACGGCCCGGGATCAGTTCCCAGGATTTGGTATGGGCTTTACAAGTTACGCAATTGAGGAGTGAACTGGACAGACTGCCCCATGGCCTGGAAACCCCCGTTTATGATGAGGGTCAGGACATTCCTCCCAGCCTCCGGGTACAGATTTTACTCGCGAGAGCCATTATCACACGCCCGCCCCTGTTGATTTTGGAAGGGGCATTGCATGAAGTACCGAATCAAAACCGGAAGCTCATCCTCGAAAACCTTTGCTCTCCAGACCATCCTTGGACGCTCGTTATCGTTACCGCCGATCCCAACATCAAGGACTTCACTGAAAATCAAATGTCTCTTCCGGAACTCCAGCTACTATAAACCACCAACCTATGTGTCCATGCAAACTCGCGACTGAAAAAGAGGGGACAGGGGGGCAGGGTGTCTCTCTGTGGAAAGGCCTCAGAAGGCCATCATCGGGAAAGTCGGATTCCCGGCTACAAGCAACGGCTCGAACTCATTCCCGGGTGGGACTGGATATTCTCGTTGTTGTCCACAAAATTCGCTATGAATCCTTGGGCGCAAAATGATCCCTTCGAAGCACACTGGCCTCCAGCACGAAAACCCCTCCTGAGTGACGCTCCAGAAACGGTTTGAGGGCAGAGAGAATGGGATCCAGTTTCTCTTCCGGCACGATGGTGAGGACCATCTGCAAACTGCTGGTGTCATTGAACATCAGATGGCCTTCATGAAAGCCGTGATGCCCTTTTCCTGAAATGTTGCTGAAAATCGTATAACCACTGGCTTTAATGCGATCCAGGACATCTGTCACAAAATGAAGATGCTCTCCCTCGACAATGATTTTTATTTCTTTCATTGGATGAAGTTCAATACCACTCATGATGCCTCAATCCTCCCAAACAAATTGGTTTTTATTGAACTGGCTCCCAATCGTCAGGCGATTGAAAGAGAAAAAACTCCATGCTATCGGGATCCAGAGCAACGAGATGAATCCATTGATTTCGTAACATTTCCTGAAGAAATTCATGTCGCGCCATGACGTCCGTGATTTTTTTCGGGGGAGCCTCAATCACAGCGAATAGCCGCATGGGCTCATGATAGGGTTTGTCCCCATCATAAACCGTTTGGATGGGAAGTCCAATACATAGATCGCTTTGGGTTCCATACATGACTCCCAGGCGGCCCACCACGTTGTGGTAAACCTTGCTGCCGCTCCCGTACACCTCGGGATCCACGGTGGAAAAATAATGCTCCATGTTGATCCAGTTGCCGACGATCATCGGGGCGGTCATGATGATCTCCAGATACTTTCCATTGGGGTCCTGACTGTGGTCATAGGAATGCAGAAAAGCCCGGCCTTCCAGATTGATCCCCTGGGTCAACAGGCGACGCCCCGCAATGAAGGCCGTATGCCCGGAAAGCCCCCATTCCGGCCGGACCTGCGACCAGTCCACGCTCCGTTTCTTTGTCAGATCCAGCGCTCGGAACTCCCCTGTCCTTTTGGGCTCGTCCGGGAAGCGGCCCAGCCGTTCCCGGCTGTTGTTTTCACCTGCTTGCCTGAGGTCTTTCTGAAGCCTGAGCAAATCCTTTCGATGGGTTGCCGGAACGTCTTCCAAGTCAAACAGTTTAACCGCATCCGTGGTCGTGTCGTGCTGACCTGGAAGAAAATGCGTATCCGGGGGAATCACTAGGCCCTTTTCGGCCAGCATCTGCCGGACCTGGGGCTTGTTCGCCATGACCGCCAGGGTTCTGGCGTTGGAGACCCCGTGGTTGCCGCCGCAGGCCCCGCAATCCAGGGCGGATTCGTAGGGATTGTTGTCGGATGTGCTGCCATGCGCACAGAGCAGGACGAGCCGGGCAAATGTTTTCGTGAATCCCATGATTCTAAGGGCCGTTTCCACAAAATGGGCCTGCTCCGTTACCGTAAACCCGGTCTGTGTGATTCGGTGCATCCGATGGGCCACGTCCCGCTCGGTAATATTGAAATCATTTCTGAGCACCTGAATAAATTTCTCCAGGTCGTATTCTGTCCAGCGCAACAACCGAAGCAATTCGGAATTTCCGTTGGATTCGCCGGAATTTTCCTGCATTGCCAGTTGCCGCAATCGTTCAATCTGGTCATGGGGAACGGCGGCACCTCTCCGGCCATACCGCTCTATCAATAATTTATAAATGGCCGCCCGGTGCTGGGACGCGACCATTTCCTGGGCTTCTTCGCGGCTGATCTTGTCCACGGTCAGCGTTGTGTTTAAGGGAACGTCAAACGGGTCTTTTACCATCGATATAAAAGACTTGTACAGTTTGGGATGCAGGGTTTGGCCGAAAAGCTTGAAACCATAAAACCAGCCAATCGCTTCCACCATGACATAGGGCGTGATCACGTTCTCCTTGAGTTCTTCAAGCAGCGCATTGCCGGTCTTGGCGAGTTTCTGCCGGACCAGGGCTTTTTCTGCATCCCAGCCCTGGTAGGCGCGGGGGATTTCCCTGACGATGTGTTTTGGTTTTAGAAGGACCGGGCATTGATCCGTTTGCTGTTCGCTGGAAAATCCCTGATAACAAATCGGGACCCCAAAGAAACCGGCGAATCCAAACGTTTCATTCCCACCCACTTCTTCAAGATGCCTCCTGAAACCCTCGGAACGAACATCAATACAAAAAACCGCCTGGGCCAGTGGCCTCGATTCCTGGGCTTTTTCCTCCGCCGAATCGTCCTTGCCCAGTTTTTTAAAATTGGGCGAAATCTGTTTGACAAATTCTTTGAGATAGCTGGATTCAAATGCCTCGAGCCAGATGGGTCCGTGCCGGGATTCCGGGAACTCCTCGATCCAATCAAACAACGTGGTCAATGCCTCCGGTGTGCTTTTCAGAAATTCCTGAACCGGAAGGGCCAGAGATCGGGCCAGGTGCAAAATGACGAGGGCTTGAACATCCGTTTCCTGCTGTTGCCGGATTCGTTCCCATTTTGCAATCAATTCCGGATCACACCGGTCAAGAACGTCGATTCTCAACGGATTCTGAATGAACAGGGACGCATTCAGGCTACCTTCCAGTTCATCCGGCAGGCCGCGCAATTGGAATTCCTTATAGAGGCCGTACCCAATGGAATGATTTTTCAGGTAGGATTGTATCGCTTCATAGTTTCCGGGGATCCCCAGTTTATCTTCACACGCCAGTGCCACAAATTCCCGCTCATAAAACATGCGGACAGCCATATACTGGACCAAGTCGATGGGAAAAGACTGCTGCCATTCATAGTCCGTCTGGTCCGCCCGCCATTTGATGAACCCGGTCCAGCCGGACATGCGGGTCAACTTCAACGTGAAATAGTTACTCCACAATTCCTTGGGAAGCTTCATCAAATTCAAGCTTTCCAAAATGGAGTCCTCAGGCCGGTCCGGCAACCCCCGGATTTTGGCCTGCCAATTTGAAATTCCCAGAATGGCACCCGTTGATTCATCCTGGGCTAATTCTTTCCATCCATTATAAAAAGTTTTTTCGCGGCACGGCATGTGCCAAGAAGCATGCCCTTCATCGAGAAACCCCGCACACCATTTGATGAACTCATTGTTTATCTGGTCCTGTACGGTGGTCCCCAGGGAATGATCGCACCATTCTCCCATGGTGTACTTTGTTCCAATATCCTCCTGCTCCTGGCATCCGTGCTCGGTCAGGAACGATCCCTGCTGCCGCTTTTTTGTTAACTCCTGAATTTTTTCAACGAGGTTCCTCACCCCTGGCTGGTCCAGGGAGGTCTTCAATACCGCCGAACTCACATCCGGAGCGATTTTTCCGGTGCCGTGAATGAGGAGGGTTTTTAAAACTTCCTGATGGGAAAGTTTCCGGTCGCCAATTGCGATCACCGTATCCTGCGACACGTCTTTCAAGGCATCCTTAACCGCCTTTTCAGATATCCGGCCCTCTTTGAAGTAATTCCGGTACTCTGTATTGCACAGATAACCACGGCCTCCAAAAACCCGTTCACCCTCCTTGATCGCCTTTTCAAAGGACAATTCCTCCAATCCATGAAGCGGATTGTGGTGGATGAAGGTTTTCATCGGCCAGAAATACGAGATCGTTTCACCCGCCAAATTAACGAGTGAACGCAATTCCATCCGCTGCAATTCACTTGGCGCAACCTTTTCTTTGACTTCAAGGCGATTCATGGCTTGGGCTAGCTGACCTCCAAAAAATTATTTATTGAAAACAGCGTGCTAGTGGATCATCCCACTGTACGCTGCAAAAATTAACAAAGCCGATACCGCAAAAAACTCTCCTTTTCGCAGGTCCGTATAGGGCACGTCCGGGCGTACCTTGCCAAAAGCAGTTTGATGAAGCATCCGCGAGAAATACCATCCCCCTCCCAACCAGACCACAAGAAATGTGATCAACAGCACGGCGATTCCCCCACCCTGCGTTGCCGTTGTTTCCATGAACCTCAATCCGGAAAAAGTTGAAAACAGCGGGAGAAACATGGCGAAACTCACGAGAAAAACCATGACCATGCCAAACCGGGGCATGGGGGAGGCCAGACCTGGAAGTTTCCCCAGGATGTTCCATCCATAACGCTGGCGGACAAAGGAAAACGCGAGGATGACGCCCCCCATCAAAAGGGCCACGGCCACCCCAAAGGAGACTCCCCATTCAGGGAAACTGGAAAACACGTCCAGCAACCCCCAGACCAGGGCCACATGAGCCACAGTGGCGGAGGCCACAAACAAGTTGCTTTTCGGCTGGCCAAGACAGGCCATGGAAGCATAAACCGCGCTTGCCAAAGCAAGCAGGCTCACCCCGGAAAGCATTTCAGGAGTGAGGAGGGAATGGATCCCGTTCAATTCTGAAAGTCCGATGGCCAGCCACAAGACAATCCAAAAGCTGGACAGAGTCCCTTTCGCATTCTCAATCACTGCCACGAAGGGAAGATGAAATGGGGCCAGCGGCAGGAAGGTCACGGCAAGGAAAAGACCCGCAAACAAACCCAGGAGGTTCCCAATTAAAATGGAACTGATGGCCAGGATGATCGCAACCACAAGATGGGGAAAGACCAGTTTTTCCCTGATCGAATTGCTTTTTCCACGATTGAATGTGGTGAGGACGTATCCCAAAAGGCCGATTAGAAATAGCCTGCCCACCAGCCCCTGGTGACACAGGACACCCAGGCCCAGACCCAAAACAATCAGGATCGAAGCACTCACGTTGGCAGGCTCGACCGTATCACCCTGACCCAGAATGGAACAAAATCCGGAGAGCAGCACCGCACCTGTCAAAAGGAGGACCGGCGGTTCCATGCCAAATGCAGACTGCATCAAGACCATTCCGCCAGCCAGAAAAACAACCACTGCCAGCCCCATGATCTTGAGCCTGCCAGGTGAAATGCGCGAAGCCTGCCACACCACCCCCAGAACCACTGGGATCAGCACCAGTATTATTGAAATGAAATTATCTAAAATCATTTTGATTTCCGATTGTATTTTAAAAACGGTGAGCTACCTTTTGAGCCCATCGCAACAGGTGACTGCCACACCGCGCATAGAAAAGGTCCAGGTAAACCCGATTGACCAAAAGGATGTACATATGGTTGCGAATAGAGAGCACCCAGTTCTTGACGAAAATGGACTGGCCGCGGGAATTGGTATAAATGACAACCCAACCAAAAATGATGAGGAGCGTGGCCAGCAATACGACTGTGTCAAAAACTTTGGGATTGAATGCCGCCGCCTTGAAGAACCCGGCAGCCATACCCGGCTCATGATAAATAAAATGCGTGAACGCCTCACCGGCCCATAGGTATATGAACACAATGAAAAACAGGGAGCCGACCATCGCACTGACAACAGCCCATGAACCCACCGGGTAAATGCGGTACAAACTGAACATGGCCTGAGAGGCCGTCACCCAGGCGAAAAAGAGGAAGATGACGGTCCCATTGGCATCCTCCAACGGGACATTCAAAACGTCGTGGGCCAGCATCAGAATGATAAGCGGCATGATCAGGGTAAGGATCAACCCCGTATACCAGGACAACTGGTTGGGAGCCCTCACCGGCTCGTGCTCCGACTCATGCGGAAACTCGGGTTCTTCCCGCGCATCATGAATGCCCTGCCCTGCCCGTAAAAACAGGGTCGCCTTGAAGAGCCCATGGGCGATCAAATGAAAGATTGCCAGCGCAAAGGCGCCCAGCCCGCATTCCATGATCATGTAGCCCATTTGCCCCATGGTCGAAAAACCCAGGGTCTTCTTGATATCATTCTGGACCAGCATCATGGAAGCCCCGAGCAGCACCGTCAAAACCCCAACCAGGAAAACCACATGAAGCGTTGTTGGCGAGAGAGCGTAAAAAGGGGCAAGCCGGTTCAATAGAAATCCGCCCGCGTTTACGATTCCCGCATGCATGAGGGCGGAAACCGGCGTGGGTGAATCCATGGTATCCGGCAACCATACATGCAGGGGAAACTGCGCCGACTTCGCCATAGCGCCCACAAAAATGAGCAAACTGATTACAGAGACCGCGTTGACATCAAGAACGTTTCCGGGTAGCAGGGAAATCGTTTGGGTCTGCCTGGCCGCCCGGAACAACTCGGAAAACTCAAGAGTCCCGAAATACCTGTAAGCAAGGAAAATCCCGAATAGAAAGCATACGTCGCCGACTCGATGCACGATAAAAGTCTTAAACGCGTTTTTCCTCGCATCCGGATGAGAATAATTAAATACGAGAATAAGGTAGAGTGCCCAGCTCAACAGAGACCAGAACACAAACAACATGAACAGGTTTGAACTGGAAACAAGGGAAAGGATTACAAAAGTTATAAAACTCAACAGGGCGAAAAACCGGACATAACCGGGGTCGCCTTCCAGATAACGGATCGAGTAAACATGAATGACGGTACTGACACTGGTGATCAAGACCATCATGACAGCCGTGAGGCGATCGATCAGCAGACCCAATTTGAATACCGAGGCTCCACCGGAATCCAAAGGCCACAATGCGATATTAACAGGCCCCTGGGTGCTCACCTGGTAAAGAGTCCAAACTGAAATAAAAAACGCGCTCGTTGTTGCGACAACCCCCACCCTGGCCACATTGGATTTCATGCGCTCGCCGAAGAAACCGATGAGGACTGCCGCCAGAAGCGGGAAGATAATAATAAGTATTGGAATTGTCATTGGGTAATTATTGTCCTTAGCCCGGTAAAGCCTTCAAATTATGAAAAACTTTTCAGGTTCAATAATTAATATTATTTGAGCAGGATTCGGCTCTTGCCTACCTCACTAAAATGATCGACTACCGGATTGATAATTCGCGTCATGTTATTTATTGATCAACCGGATCAGGTCCTGGACCTTCCGGTGCTTTTCTATTGAATGCCGCAAAGGCTTGCGGCTGAAAACCTTGTACACGTTTCTTCTTCCATCTCGATGGTGCTCCAGGTATCCGTCCGCCTCCAGCTCTACGATAATGCGTTGAACTGCACGTTCCGTGATTCCAACTTCATCCGCCAGGTCCCGTATGCGTTCAGACGGGTTTTTGGCAAGGCACAAAAGAACGTGCGCATGATTCGTTAAGAACGTCCACGACGGGGTAGCTATTTTTCTTGTGCTCATCTTAGAAATAATCAAATTTTCTAATAATTTAACCTGTGACCATTAGCTAGAAAAATTTCGATTTTTTAATAGAGGAAGCACGATACACGAAATCGAATTCGTTAGTCAACACCTAATTCAAAAAATTATTTTCAATTCGTTTTTTCTGATTTGAGTTGTAGGAGAAAGGACGAAAACACCTTCACCAGGCGAATGACATTGAGACATGATTTAAAAATGGCTTTGCCGGGCAAACGGACAATCAGATTTTAAACGAGAGCATCTCAACCCACTTTGTAAAAAAACGTAAACAAAAAGGGCGGCGGTTCCGGCAGATGATCGGATCATCGCCAAAACATGCCGCCCTTCCAGTCATCAGTGAAATCGGGAGAGTTTGAACCCCGTAGCCCCTGGATATAGATCACACCCGGTTTGCTGGCCGGTAGAAGGTCCGGAGTTCATTCGATTTCACCGGTTCATTGATCGACTTTAGTTTCATGCCAAACCTGGCTAGTTGCGAAGACTGATCCTCAAGGGTCCATTTTTGTCAAAACGATCGAGGTTCATCACCTTCGTCCATGCAGCAACAAAGTCGAGCACAAACGCCGCATTCGAATCTTCGAATGCATAATATTCCGCTACCGCCCGCAACTCGGAATTCGATCCGAAAACAAGATCAACAGGAGTGGCGGTCCATTTGAGCTTGCCCGTTTTGCGATCGCGTCCTTCATAAACTCCTTCGGAGCCGGTCGACTTGGTCCACTTGGTGGACATGTCGAGCAGGTTCACGAAAAAATCGTTGTTCAACGTTCCGGGCCGGTCGGTAAACACACCATGCCGCGATTGCCCGGCATTGGCATTGAGGCCCCGCATGCCGCCCACCAGAACGGTCATTTCAGGAACGCTCAAATTCAGCAGGTCCGCCCGGTCCACCAGCATTTCTGCCGGCGATAAAGGGTTGCCCTCACCATAGAAATTGCGAAACCCGTCGGCGGTCGGCTCAAGCACCGCAAACGCATTCACATCCGTCTGCGCCTGCAAGGCGTCCGCCCGCCCCGGCTTGAAAGGAACCTGCACAGGGTGACCTGCCTTTCCTGCAGCCTTTTCGATGGCCGCCGCCCCGCCCAGCACGATCAGGTCCGCAAGGGACACCCGTTTGCCTCCCTTTTGCGAACCATTGAAATCCTGTTGAATCTTCTCGAAGGCCTGCAAAACTTTCGCCAGTTCCTCCGGGTTGTTCACTTCCCAAGTCTTTTGCGGCACAAGACGAATGCGCGCCCCGTTTGCCCCACCGCGTTTGTCGGTGTCGCGGAAGGTGGAGGCCGATGCCCAGGCGGTCCTGACCAGTTCAGGTATCGACAACCCCGACTCGAGAATCCGGGCCTTCAGTCTGGAAATATCCCCTGCGTCGATCAATTCATGATCCACCGCAGGAATGGGATCCTGCCATATTTGCTGCTCCTTCGGAACCAGCTCACCGAGATAGCGTCCCCGCGGTCCCATATCCCGATGGGTCAGCTTGTACCAGGCCTTGGCAAAGGCAACCTCAAATTCCTTGGGGTTTTCCTGGAAACGTTTTGCGATACGGCGGTAAGCCGGATCGAATTTCAGGGAAAGGTCTGTCGTGAACATAATCGGAGCATGCCTTTTTGATGGATCGTGGGCATCCGGCACGAGACCCGATACGGAATCATCCTTGGGAATCCACTGAACCGCACCGGCAGGGCTTTTCGTCTGCACCCAGTCGAAGGAGAACAGGTTGTCCAGGTACTGGGTCGTCCATTGGATCGGGTTGACGGACCATGCACCTTCCAGCCCGCTGGTGATGGTATCCCCGGCGTTGCCGCGTCCACAGCTGTTTTTCCAGCCGAGGCCCTGCATCTCGATGCCGGCGGCCGCGGGTTCGGGACCCAGGCATTTGGACGGATCGGCAGCGCCATGGGTTTTGCCGAAGGTGTGTCCGCCTGCGATCAGGGCGACCGTCTCTTCATCGTTCATCCCCATTCGGCCAAACGTATCGCGAATGTCTTTGGCGGCGGCGACCGGATCCGGTTTTCCATTCGGCCCCTCGGGGTTGACGTAGATCAGACCCATCTGAACCGCAGCAAGGGGTTGCTCCAGTTTCCGGTCTCCGCTATAACGTTTGTCCGCAAGCCACTTGGTTTCCGGTCCCCAGTAAATCAGTTCCGGCTCCCAGTCGTCCACACGCCCCCCGGCGAAGCCGTAGGTCTTGAAGCCCATTGATTCCAGCGCAACATTCCCGGACAGGATCATCAGGTCCGCCCATGAAATCTTCCGGCCGTATTTTTGCTTGATCGGCCAAAGCAGCCGCCGCGCCTTGTCCAGGTTGGCGTTGTCCGGCCAGCTGTTGGTCGGTTCGAAGCGCTGTTGACCCCCGCCCGCGCCGCCACGGCCGTCAGCCTGGCGGTACGTGCCGGCGCTGTGCCAGGCCATCCGAATGAAAAACGGTCCGTAGTGACCGTAGTCCGCCGGCCACCAGTCCTGGGAGTTGGTGAGCAACGCATCTATGTCCCGCTTGAGCGCATTCAAGTCAAGGTTGTTGAACTCCTTCGCATAGTTGAAGTTCTCGCCCATGGGATTGGACAGAGTCGCATTCTGGCGAAGAGGCTGCAGGTTCAACTTCTCCGGCCACCAGAACTGGTTCGACTTCGCTTCGCCTCCTGCCCAGGAAGAGTTGACTTGTGTTAACAAAATCAAGGCGGTCGCCAGAGCGGCGGATATAAGATTCGTTCGTCTTAGCATGGGGCTTGAATCCTTAATGAATAAGTTAAAGTTTGGCCAAGCGGGAGCAAACGAAAGGAACAGGACCATTAACAAAAAAGAGTGACTATTTTTAAATATGGTTATGGTCTCTTTTTATTTCAATACTTCCGTAGAAAAAACGAGCTTTACAGGGATTTGAATGATTGGAGTCGGAACCCGGATGGGAAGGCCTTGAATCCCGGAGAGGCCGGGTGAATAGCGGGGAGATTTGTTTTTACTTGAAACCGGACCGGTCCGCCCTCGTCTCCTTTAGCAGGGGAAACGGCCTGTATAAAACAAAAAAAGCCGCTGAACCCAAGCATGTTCCCATGCTGGGTCCAGCGGCACGCTGGTGGAGCTGAGGGGGATCGAACCCCTGACCTCTTGAATGCCATCTGTGCAGGGAGGTTTTCCCAAAAAGTAATAAGGGGATTAAAACGGGACCTGCAAAAATCGTCTAACCTTAATGTTTTAGGCGTCTTTTGCGCCACTATCAACTGTAGCCAGACTGTAGCCGGAACCGGGATTTGAGAAAACCTGTTTCCTGAATTTTCCGGATTTTCCGGCCAATTCTGAGCCCTTTGGCTACAATTTGGCTACAATTGTAAATATCTTGAACATTCGAAACCTTAAGTTTATCGGTCAAGATTTCACCATTTTCTGACCGTTTAAATTAAACATCTATGATCAAAACGTAAGGAATATATAAATGTTTTTAAATTAGTTATAATATGAAAACTTTTGGCATGAGAATATTCCCTATGAACATTATCCTAAAATATGGAAGCATATGGCCTGACAACCATTTTTTTCGAGAAATCGAAATCGCCTTTACAAAAGAAATTAGAGAGTCATCCAATCTAATTGTAAAAATCATTCCATATCAGGATGAGTCTTTAATTATTGAAGACTTAATGAACAATAATTTACATATTGCTGGAACAAGTTCAATCGTTAAATTAGTTCCTGAGGCCAGTTTAATGTATTTGCCCTACCTCTATAATAGCTTTACGCACTATAAAAGAGTATGGACGTCTAATACAAAAATAACGAGAAAAATTGAAGACATTATTTTAAAAAGAACGAACTTAATCGTCTTAGGTTACTCCCTGGTGGGCTCCAGAGATACTTTACTTAAAAGCAAACCCATAGAAACCTTGGAAGATTTTCAAAACCTAAAAATAAGAATAGACGGAGCACAAATTTCTAAAGAAATATTTTCATCTTTAAAGGCAACCCCAATCGTAATTCCATATCATGATGTTTCTGTTAGTTTTAAAAATTCAATAATTGATGCGGTAGAGAACTCTCCATTTAATTTTATAAGAATGAGCTGGAATAAACATGCTTCTTTTGTAAGCTGTACCAAACATAGATATCTCCTAAACTTCGAATTAATCCGGGCGGATTTTTTTTCAAAACTGAAAAAACAAGAACAAACTTCTATTAAATTAGCCATGAAAAAATATTGCGAGAATTTCGCAACGCGAGCCGAATCTGAAAGGAAGAGTTCTATTCATAACCTTATTAAATCTGGAATCCATTTAAATAAATTAAGTGAAGACAATATAAATCAAATATCAAATGCAACCCAAAAGGTGGTCAAAAACTTTGCAGCCAAACACAGCCTAATCAAAGAAATTAAGGAAATAAACTCTATGGCTTAGAGAATAGCTGCTTATTTCGTAATCCCTTAAGGCATTATCCAAATGAAACCAGATGGACCTAATCAAAAAGAGCATGATTGCGATGTCTTAATAATAGGAGGAGGAGTGGCAGGTCTGTATTCTGCTTGGAGGCTATTAGGAAATAAGCCTTCGCAAAAAATCATCATTCTTGAATCTCAAGGGAGGATTGGAGGCAGGCTTGCCACTTCTCAAGTACATTTAGGCAATGATATTGACATCCAAGTGGAAGAAGGGGGGATGCGTTTTTTAGACAAACACATCCTGCTTCACAAGCTTATCGGTCAATTAAACCTAGAAAGAACAATAATTCCATTTGGCATGGGTGACAATCAAAACCGCTTCTACATTCGCGGGAGAGGGTTTTCACGTGAAGAAGATAATCAAAGATCAAATTCTACCTGGTCTGAAATATACAAATTAGAAACTGCCGAAAAAAATATATTACCTAGCGGAATAATCAAAAATATTTTATTAAGAATTGTTTCTGATTCTCAGGGGCGGGGATGGTTACCAAATACCCCGGAAGAGTGGAGTTATTTCCGAACAGAGGGCATTTTCAGACTCTCTGGCGGTAATTTTGAGCCTGTTTATAATTTAGGGCTTCGAACGATCTTATCCGAATACGGCCTCTCCAATGAGTGCGTTAAAATGTTGGTTGACACGTCAGGCTTTGGATCACCATTTTATGAGCTTATAAATGCCGGTTCCGCCTTCCAACTATTAGCTAATTTTCAAGAAGATTTTTCTACCCTTAGGGATGGGTTTCAAGCACTTCCAGAAGCCTTAAGATTGCAAATACAAAGTTCAGAGCATGGGCAAGTTCACACAAATATTACAGCGGAAAGAATTGAAAAAAGCAATAGTGGCTATACAGTTTTTACGAACCATAAGTACCGAAAAAAATACAATTGCTCTAATTTAATATTAGCACTCCCAGTCAATCCACTAACGAAACTAATTGATAACTCCCCTCTTTTTTCCAAAAATTACACATACGAGCTTAATATTCTAAAAAGTCATTTAGACAAAATTATTCATATGCCCTTAACAAAAATAAATTTATTCTATGGAGAAAACTGGTGGGAACCATCTCTTGGAATTAGCCATGGGGGGTGCTTTACCGATCTTCCCCTGAATTCAGTGTATTTCTTTTCAAATGATCAACGCAATGATAGTGCCCAAGCAATTACGGTCTATTGCGATTCAACAAATATTTCTTTTTGGCATGAACTACAATCTATTGGATCTCTATATGGAGATGTAACTTTAGATCCTTCACTAAAAAAATGCTCTAAAATATTAGTTCGCCACATTCAAAAACAATTAAAGTTATTATTTGGACTAAATAATGTTCCAGAGCCGATTTTTGCCACATACAATGCGTGGGGAACTAGTGGTAAAGGACAGGGAGACCATCTATGGAGAATTGGAGCCAACGATCAGGATATATTGGAAAGATCCTGGAAACCTATACAAAATGAACAGGTCTTTATTTGCGGAGAAGCCTTTTCAGATTTACAAGCTTGGGTGGAGGGGGCGCTTCGATCTTCTGAGCGAGTTCTTCAATTAGGTTTTAATATAGAAAAACCTTTTTAAGAATTAAAAGTTATGTGCGGGGGCATTAGCCTTTTTATTTTTGTAGGCCTCCACTTGAGCAGCCATTTCTTTTCTTAATCGGTACAAAACTGGACGAAGAACATCCCAAAGAGGCATTACCTCATCTTCTGGTATTTCCTCCACGAACCGATTAATTTCCGTTTGATTTATTGGCCCACGTAATCCGTCATAAGTAAACTGTTTATCTCCAAATGGGCGCAAAGCCTGATCAGACATTTTAATATTACTAAATAAGGCATTCATTTCTTGGTAACGATCATCAAGTAAGTCAGAAAATTTTATTGTCACCAAAGCCATTTCAAGCTCTCTGCGGATATTAGCAATTTGGATTTCTTTAATTTTTCGATCACTTAAATTAAAGGGTTCTCTTTTAAAACGGTCAGCTAATTGTGTCATTATTGTTCTCCCTAAATACTTTCAGTTGCCTCAACATTTCAGGCACATTCCTCACGTAAAAACGAAAGTCCAGCGTAGGGTCACCCCCACCTAAAAGCACTATACTCTCATTATTTTCAATTGCATAGAAAATAATGAAGTTTTTAATCAATCCCCCCTCTTGTGTATGTCTAACAAAAAGTTCTCTAAGATTTTCATGATTTCGAACCCTACGACTTACGGGGAATCCTAATGAAGAGCCTTTATCTTTAAGCTGGTCGATCCCAGAATAAATTGATTCTATTTCGCCTTCCTTAAGGGATTTACACCATTCTATAAATCCTTCACCCTCTTGAATATTACTTTCCAGCGTCATAGATAATTTCTAAGTTTACTTAAGAAAGCAACTTAATTTAATTAATAATAATTTATAACAATGTCAAGTTTTTGACAAATGTACTTATATATAGTCTATAAAATGAGAGGGAGAAATACAACGCCCAAAGAATGACCATTTTAATATATTACCTTATTTAAGTTAGTTTATTTAAAAAGTAATTAAGTTTGAAAACTTTTTAATTCAAGCTAAAAGCCACGCCGCCGCCTGATCGGCCTTGCTGGCCGCCGTGAAGACGGCCTTCTTGTCTTTCTTCAGAACGTCGAGCCAGTTGGCGATGTATTCCGCGTGATCCTGACGCGGGGAAGGCGTCACGCCCAGATCGGCGCAGAGGAAAGCGGAACCCAGCTCCGCCACCAGCTCTTCCATAGCGTAGGAAGCCTCGCCGAAGCGTCCGGTCATGTCGCGTGCGCACCGGCTGTCATGGCCGCTCCAGTGCGTGAGCTCGTGAAACAGCGTCGCGTACCAGCCTTCGGTCGCGGAAGATGTGTCCGTGCCGGTGAAGAATTCCCGGTGAGGCATGAGGATGAAATCGCCCGCCGGGTTGTAGCAGGCCCGGTTGCCGCCGATGCGGATATCCGCGCCGGTTGCGGCCACGAAAGCCTCTGCGCCGTCCAGCACGGCCACCGGATCAGCCGCCGGAACTGCCGGCGGCGTCCAGCCGTCCACCTGAGTGACATTGAAGACCCACGAAGCGCGGGCGTAGTAGCGTTTTCCGGTTTCGATTTCCCCGGTGTCCTCGTTTTCCGTTTCCACCTCCATTTCCTTGTAGAAAACCACGAGGCTGGACTTTTCTCCTTTGCGCACCTGCGCGCCCAGTTTTTTCCATTGTTTGTAAGTGGCCCACGTTCCGTCTCCGTAGCCTTTGGCCATGGCGGCAGCCCAGAGCGCCACGACATTGATGCCTTTATAGGCGTTGCCCGTGGACGCGTTGACCGGACGGCCCAATGAGGCCCCGGCCTTGATCCAGGGAAGCGTGACCTTGCCGGAGCAGGATTCGAGAGCGGCAATGATCTGGTTGGTGATCTGGGTATGGATGTCCTGAATCGGGTTCTTGGTTTTGGTTGCGTTCATGATGTTTCTCCTTTTTGTTATCCGGCCGCGCCCATCGCGGCTCCTTACGGCTTTCGCCAGAAGGACCGGCCAAACCGAACCCCGCACCCGCACGGGCTGGAGAAACGCGGAAGACAGGAAAGCCAACGGACTTTTTTGGAGGGAACCGGGCGCGAGGAAGCTGCAGGCGGGGAAAAAAGCCGGTGGCCCTGTTGCGGGGGGAGGTGCCGGTCCTAGAAAGGCGTCTAAGGAGGGAGCCGCCGGGCGCGTTGCCCAAAAGGAGAAACGAAACGCAAACCAATTGAACCCGATATCCAAGCCCAGAGAAAAACCAACCGAGCGCGTCAATCAACCGCTTCCGGCAAGCTTCCCGAAAGGCCCGGGGCAGTGCTTCAGACACACCCGTCCGGTACGGCCACGGTCAGGGCGTTCAATGGAAATTCAGGCGGAATGGGCTACCGCCCAAAAGCGGGGATATCAGGCCACCACAAGGAAAAAGCGGGCAGAGGAAAGGATGGATAGCCTTGTGGTTTTGGGGCTACAAGGAAGGGGAAACGGGAAACGATTTTCGGCGAAAGGAGGGGGAAAAACCACTTCCGTTCAAAGGATATTCTTCGCGGCTTACCAAAGAAAGACTAAAAATTCGGGAAAGCTTATTATGGATTTGGCATCGCGAATATTATACAATTTGGGCAATCATAAAATTCTTCAGGAGAGCCGACATGAAACGCTATTCTCCATTCCTTACCAAGTGAAGGAGGCTTTTGATGTGCGATTTGACCCACTCGATTAAATTGAACTGTTGGTTTACATAAAATGCCAAATCTTCCCCTTAATAAATACGCTTCAAGCTTTCTGGCCGCCAGCATTCTGACTGCGTCCCTCTCCGGCCCAGCTTTCGCGGATGAAAAGCAGAAACAAACTGTCTTCGGTGAAAGGGGGCCGACTGTGGCCGATTTTGTAGAGATGAGTGCAGACCAAAGGGCAAAGGTTGTAACACAAGAAGCGAAAAGGTTTTATCAAGCTTTTTTAAATAAGGGGAATAATGAATCCGCTAAATGCATTCTTGAATATCATAATAATAGAAGTGATGAAGGTTTTGTTAGAATGTTTTTAGGCACGATTTCAATGGTTCGAAATAAATTTAATCCTGAGAAAGTATATATAAATCATATTGTCGAACTAATTTTTATGAAAAAATGCAAAATAGAATATGGAAAATAACTCAGTTATCGATTTAATCCCTAAGGGCTCAGAAAAAGAATCTGGGCGATATTTATGCTCGGGATACTATCGATACGCTTTTGGAAAATCAATGTGCACACCCTCAGAAACGGCGGAGCGACCACCTTCCTCTCAAGCCGATACCGAATGCCATCACAATTCCAACAAGCCTGGTAGATAACTCTGTGAAAAGCATTCATCGTTACCGGTAAACTTTTGCGCTTTCGAGCGATAAAAAAAACGCTTCCTTTTTCTCCTCACATTTCAATCCAGACCAGGCCTTTCAAGGCCACAAGTTAGCAAACCCTGTGTTGTGACCGGCAAGCGCGGAGCACTTCTCCTCTCCGTTGCAACCCTTTCGGGTGCGGTTCTCCTCAAGTCTGTGCTGTTCGCGGCCTCAAGAAAGGCCCGGATGGTCCGGACCTCGAAAAGAGGAGAAAAATTATGGAATCGCTTACAACCGCCTTCTCAACCGCAAGTTCACCAAAAACTCCGTTCAATGATTTCCTGTTCTGGCTTATCGTCATGCTTCTCATCCTTGACGGCTCCATTCAGGAACAGGATGCCCGGCGCGAAAAGAAACGCCGTCACCGCCGGTTTCTACGGGACGTGCAAAACAATCGCCGCCGTCATTTCCGCCCTGGAGCCAATGCTCCCCGGCTATTAAAAACGGCCCTCGATGGAGGGCCGTTTTATTGTTAGTGGCGGGGCGTCACCCTGGTAAAGCCTCGTCCAAAAGTTTCACAACATCCTGAGGAAGGAATTCCCTAGGATCGTCGTAGCCCAAGATGCAGGTATCATGTGGGATGATTTCCTTCCCGGCCTTCTTGATCGAGGTGATGATGGTGTTGTGAAGTCCCCAGGCTTTTATCTTGACTTCGTAGCCTGCACCCGTCAGCGCGTCGGCGACCTGCCAGGTTTCGATCTGGCCGTCTCCATCTCCGAAGCCGAATTTATCGAAAGCTTCTTTCCATTTCCAGTGATAGGTTCCTCCGCAGTGATCGCATTCAGATATTGGCATTTTCTTTCTCCTTTATCGTTAGGTTTTTCTCAACATGCGAAGGCAACCGCCGGTCGAAAAAGGTGAGAGGTCACGGGCAACACGGTGGCGGTGCGGGCCGCCCATTGACCATGAGCCGCGACCGGCGACAAAGCATGAAATTTGAGAAAACCGGAAAGGGGAAATAGAAATTAAACTGAAAGGAACGAACACAAAGGGAATTTGTTCCAACTGGACTTAAAGGCTGAGATCGAATCTTTGGAAGGCGTGAGAGAGGGTGCCACGGGAACAGCCCAGTTCGCGGGCCATGCTCATGATGGTGGATTTTCCTGCGCGAATTTCCGTATGGGCGCGGGTTACATCGGCGGAATCCAGTTTGTAAGGCCGCCCGATATGCTTGCCCCGGCGTCTGGCGGCGGCCATGCCTTCGCGTGTCCGTTTGATCAGGTTTTGCCGCTCGAACTGTGCGAAGGCGGCCATAACGGTATAGATCAATTCCCCGGAAGGCGTAGAAGTATCCACGTTAAGCGTGACAATCTGGAATTCAATACCGCGTTGCCGGAGTTTTTCACTCTCTAGGAGGGCGTCCACCGTGGAGCGAAACGCGCGGTCCAAATCCCACACAACCAGTGTGTCACCGGCTTTCAGTTTCTTCAGGATTTTCTGGTAAACAGGGCGTTTCTTACTGGTGGCGGAGAGTTTTTCTAGGTGCACTTCATCGCAAAGGCCCTTCAGCCCGTCAAGCTGACGGTCCGGCCTTTGCTCTTCGGTGGAAACACGTAAGTAGCCTATTTTCACAGGATTCCCTTCCCATGCCAGTCAGTGTCCAAAGAACACCATGCACAAAAAGGGAGCCCTTTTCAAGAGGCTCCGAATGGATAAAGTTTCAAACTACTGAAACTTTCTAAGTCACTATAAACCAAATCAATTTTTTAGAGAAGGAATTTTTATGGAATATGCAAAGGAAGGGCTCCCTTATTGGAAGGGAGTGAGCTATGAGCAACACGATCTTACCCGGAACCAATCGCGCTCCCGTAACGATTGCGTCCAATCCCTATTCTACGTCTTTGCGCAAGAAAACCGGAGGGTTTTTGATTTCCGGTATGTTGGCCTTCGCTTTCTTTTTCTCTGCTGAATGCGGCACGGCCTTCGCGGAAGGGGAAATACAAGTTGAAGTCAAAGATCATACACCGCCCAAACTGGTGTCCTTTGCTCAATATGCCAAAATGACAAAAGGTGAGAAAAGAGAAATTTTTAAAAATACGATTATAGACCTTTATATAAAATTGAGACAAAGGGGACAGAATTCCAGGGCTCAGTGTATGGAGGATATTTTTGGGCATTCTAATGAGTCCATTTTAAGACTATTCGCTGAAATTGAAGCCAAGGCGAATGTCGAAGAAAAAACGCCGGAAACGAAATACAAGAAAACCGTTCCGTGGCATATTGCCCGGCGTATGCTTGAAATCTGCCCGCCGGGGCCAAAGCCGGTGGCCAGATGAGTTTTTTAGGGGGAGGGAAATGACGTAGAGTTGGATATTGACGAGTCATAGCTGTCATTCAACAAATCGTCATCTGCATCTAAATAGACCTTTCCCTGTTCATTGCTCTGCTTGTATTCACTTTCAGAAGTTTTTATTACACTCCCCACGAATTCAGCCTTTCCTCCAAATGTTGCATTGTTGAAGTCAACATTAAACCCTTTTTCTAGTTTCTCTATATCTTGGCCAATTTGTTTAGCCTGATTTTGCCCCTCCTGAGCAGATATGATGCCTTTATCAACTTGGTCTTGAAGCCCTTCTAAGCTGTTTTCAGCATCATCTATGGCTTGGGGGGCATTCTTCACCTCGGCTTCGTAGTTATCCCAAGCGTCCTTGGCCTGTTTGGTGCGAGCGGAGCCCATTTCTTCATGGTTTTTCCTAGCCTCTTCAAGCTGGTTTTCGTTGATTAATTCCTGCCATTGCCCGTTTTCATCCTGAACATAATACCGGCTGGGGTCGTTTGCATCCGGATAAACCGTCTGTCCGTTGGAAAGGGCGATAACATCTTTGTAGAATTCCGTTTCATCGCGTTCAAGATCATTGAGTTTTTCCTGAAAGAATTGCCGGGCGTCGTCGATTGTCTCCCGGACCTCGTAAATGGTCTCAAGAAATTGTTGGTGGATCATCGCCGTCATTTCCTGTAACAATTCGGCTTTACGGTCTTTTTCCTCTTCTTCTTTACGTAATTTGCCGTCCGGGCCGTGGTCGGCCAGATTTACGCCGGCAACATTCCCAGAATGCAGGGCAAGCAAGGTTTTCTGCCCAACAGGATTGGCCTGCCAAATTTTCATATCAGGCGGCGAAGCGTTAGCCGCAAAAGCGTCTTTAAGATTAATTCCCATACTTTTTCCCTGCACACAATAAATTCCCAACAATCCTATCAAAAGGAAGTTAAGAATTTATTTATGGAAACAGGCCCTGTTTGTTTTAATTACGGGAAGGAAATAAAAAACAGGAAAAAAGGGGAATTGTCTAAATTTATTAAATTTTAATCTCCAGAGAATAAACTATTCATTACTACATAAATATTGCGCCGCCGGGTCTCCCCACTTCAGCTCGGCGGCGTTTTTTCTGGGTTACCTCGGAAAATCAAATTCGCGCCTACCCTTGAATTTGGATGGGTTTGAAAACTTGAAGTCGCATTTTGCGACCTCAAGTTGGGGTGGGCGCAGAACTCTTCCCTACGTTTTTACAGAGCAAGGTGTGGTCATGTTTTCTACTGTTCTTCATAGCGACCGGGCCATAGAGGTGAACATTAATATTATGAGAACTTTTGTAAATCTTCGGCAATTCCTCTCAACAATGAAGACATCATACGAAAGCTAAGCCAACACGATCAGCAAATTGAAAATCTATATAAACACGCAGAAACGCTTTTTCCCCAGACCGGGAGAAAGAAAAAATATCAGTTATATCTGGGATGAAGAAGAGTGAATTTCCGTAATCTTTATTATCACATCCATTTATCGTGGCACGTGGAACCGCAAAATAACAATTCGCACTCCTATATCAGCGTGAGTTGGCTGCAATTTGGCTCATAAGAAATCCCGTTTTTTCCTGATCCCCTTCCTTAAACCTGGCAATAAAGCTACCAATATAGCGGACTTAGAGGGGCTATCAAAAAACCATTTAAATTTAATAACTATGTGTTATATAATAAGTTATTGTTATTATTAACCGGACATTTAAGCGGACATGAAACCGGACAAAAAAACGGCGAAAGATAGGGGCGAAACCCTTGGTTTGATGGAGCCTTTGATCATATCCCAAGGCTCCAGGCACAGGCCTCAGCTCATGGATATTGCCATGGATTTGGCATCCAAATCCTCAGGATTCCGCCGCAGTTTGCCTCCGGGCATTTACCAGGCTCTCGCAAAGCTCGTCCGGACAATGAACTGCTATTACAGCAACCTGATTGAGGACCACAATACGCATCCTATTGATATTGAGCGGTCCATGGAAAATGATTACAGCCAGGACCCCAAAAAGCGTGACTTACAAATAGAAGCCAAAGCCCATATTCTTTGCCAACAATGGATTGATGAAGGCGGTTTAGCTGGACGAGTGTACACGGTCGATGGGTTAATGGAAATACACCGCCGTTTCTGTGAAAACCTGCCTGAAGATTTACTTTGGGTTGAATACCCAGACAATGACAATAAGGAGAAGATCAGGGTAATCCCCGGTGAACTCCGGGAGCGGGATGTTAGAGTGGGCAAACATTATGCGGTTAGTCCTGGAGCCCTATCCCGCTTCATGAAACGATTTGAAGATGCATACAGTAACTTAGGAAAATCCGAGGCCATCCTGGTTGCCGCAGCCGCCCATCATCGGCTTGTTTGGATTCATCCTTTTATTGATGGGAACGGGCGTGTGGCTCGACTTATGTCTCATGCGGCCATGCTTGAAACACTGGATACCGGCGGGGTCTGGTCGGTTGCAAGAGGGCTCGCCCGAAGCGTGGATAAATACAAAAGTTTATTACAGCAGGCAGACTTGCCCAGGCGAAACGATGTAGATGGACGTGGTAGTTTAAGCGAAGAAGGTTTGGCGGAATTTACGCTTTATTTTTTGGAAGTATGTCGTGACCAAGTAAAGTTTATGGAAGAACTGGTCCAACCGGATCGTCTTCGTACCCGCATTTTACTTTGGGTCGAAGAAGAAATCCGGATGAAAACGTTGCCTGACCATTCAGGAAAAGTATTGGACGCCCTGCTCTATCGTGGGGAGCTTCCACGGGGAGACATTCCCGAAATCATTGGAGCTGGGGACCGTCAAGCCCGCAGAATTACTTCTGCCTTGCTAAAGGAGGGTGTTCTTACTTCAGAAAGTCCACGGGCACCTCTTCGACTGGCTTTTCCGGCAAAACTAGCCGACCGGTGGATGCCCAATCTATTCCCGGAAAAACCCGGTTAATTTTTGTTCCCTATAATGATTATTATCCGATTTTGTTTGGATCACTTGTTCGGGACAGAAGTAAATTGGTAAGCTTTTAACAGATTTAAATTAAAACCAATTCTGCAATACGTTTTGTTTCCTTAATTTGCCATCTCTGGCTTTTGTCTTCCTAGATCTTCAAAAAATTCGGAAGCGGGTTTTACGCCGCTTACGAGTAACCGGTCGCGGGCTCGCGTACAGGCAACGTAAAACAGGTGCCGTTCCGTTTCGTAAATCTCATCCAATTCGGATTCGTCGGCGACGGTTTCTATACGTTCCTGAAGAGGAAGAATTTCATCGTCGCAGGCCATAACGATGACTGCCTTAAACTCAAGGCCTTTTGCCAAATGCATCGTTCCGATGGAAATCCGGCCCGCCGGTTCCTCCGCCCGCTCTGAAAGCTCCAAAGGGATATGGCCTGATTGTTTTACAGTTTCTCGGGCTCTGCTGAGTTCATTCTTGGTTCGGACAAAAATACCGATTTCCGCCGGTTCTACGCCGTCTTTCATTCCCTGTTTCATCCAGTTCACGATACCTGCGATTTCCAGTTCCTGGCTATCGAATGTCTGTATTTCGGGCTCGGGACCATTGAAGATCGACACCGTGCCAGTTCTATCTTCTTCGTTACCATCAACATCGCGCACAAGCTTGGGCAAAAGCAAATCGGCAGCCTTCCGTATTTGGTGGGAAGTGCGATAATTCACCTTGAGTGTCTGGGATCGTCCCTTGATTTCCACGCCAAGTGACTTCCATGAAAACGGCTCCTGAAAAATCCGCTGGCCAAGATCGCCTGCAAAAAACAGCGAGTCTGGTCCGCCCGGTGTAATAACAGAAAGCATTCTTAACTCCGGTACGCCGAGGTCTTGTGCTTCATCAATAATTGTATGTGTAAATGGCTTGTGTTCCTTATCAGTATAATGGGCTGTAACCTTTCCGAAAATTTCAGGCCACGACATTATTCCCTGCTCTTCAAGTTTCCTTCGCGTTTGTTCAAAAATTGGCCAGATCAGTTCACGTTTGCTGGTGCTCATACGGTTTTTGCGTCCCAGACGTGGCACGTCGCGATAAGCTTCAAGGGTGTCAATTTGCCATGCATCAACGACATGCGTCCATTCCGAAACCAGAAACCGCGTGGTAAATTTCTTAATACCCAAATCTCGCGCGGAAGACTCTAGGAATCCTCGTACCTGCTCTTCCGAAGCTGCACGAGGATGATAGCCAAAAGCCAGAGTGAAAAGATCGTGTGCCACGCCGCGAAAGGGCAAAACGGTTACGCGCGGCACAATGGATTTATCGTCTCCAGTTAGGATTTTAAGCTTACTTTCAAGAGCATTGGCCAGTGGTAGGGAAAACGTAGTTAATAATAGCTTTGCATCTTGATTCTTTTTCAGGATATTAGCGGCCCGGTGGATGGCCACCACAGTTTTTCCAGTTCCCGCAGAGCCCGAAACCCGTGCGGGTCCATTAAAGGTTTGCTCCACGACACGGCGTTGGGAAGGATGAAGAAAGACCATCCATTGATCCCAAGGGTAATCCAATGCCCGTTTGAGTTCGCCTACATCTTCCAAAACCCTGAAACGACGTTGGGCATCTGGGTGAGAGAAAGGATCGGTGGTAACCGGCTCCTGAGTAATTGCCACTTCCGGCTTTTTGCCCACGGCAAGGTCCAGAAGTGCTTCGGCGGCTTCCTGGGGCAAGTGTTCAGCAAGGTCAAAAAGAGTGTCTTCGGTTGCGGCCTTAACGTCATCCAGCCATTCTTCCGGCACCCCATATTCCAGTAATTCTTCCTGGACAATATGGGAAAACAGTAATGGTTGGGTTAGTTCCGGTTTTTCTACCTCAACTGATTTGAAAACCGGAATTTCCTCAATTCGTTCTCGCACCTCAACAATCTGTGCCGCGCCGGTTTTAGGGTGGATTTCGATTTTTCGGCGTTCTGCCCATTTGTATGCATCGTCGTGGTGATCTACATAGCAGATTAAAAAGCTTTCCGATGTTTTGTGTACCACAAGGCGGATATCGCGGCTGACACGCACGGACCAGAAATTGGAGTCCTTAGATTTATCAATTCGGTGGAATTGAAGACCGGGTGAGGATGAGTCCAATTGAAGATCAAAAACCGTTGTTTTAACCGTTTTCTGCTCTTGTGCGGTTAATTTGCGTAAGGCGGTGGGAAAGCTATCGGCAATACAGAATTTCATTGTCTAATTGGTTATCTCTCTTTTATTTATTACAGATGTTCAATCTCTACATCACCCCATTTATCTTTGAGATATTCAGCGACCAATCGCCGATGGCAGTGGTGCGGCTTGTCTTCACTGCACAGTAAACAGCCACCATCAAGTATTTCCTTGTCAATCTCCTCAATTTTACGTTTCTCCATCAAATGATAGAAGCTTCTTTCGTATTCATCCCAAGAGCCTTTATTTTTTTTGTATTTATCCAATATATCTTTCGTGGGAGCCAATACTGGTAGGTGTTCATAGCCTACAGAACAAATTTTATCTGCAAAATATTTAAGATCATCGCGCTTAGCAAAGCCTGCCAACTGAGAAACGTTATTCAGGCGAACATCGATTATTTTTCTTGCTCCAGATTTTCTTAACCGGTCAAAAAATTTCTCTGCTGAGGTTTTTGTGAAACCAATGGTAAATATCTTCATTTTGCCGCTTTCATGTTCGTAGGGGGACTCTCATCACCATCATCTGGAAGAGTATAGGAAATCTTTTCTGCCTGCCTTGAATAAGCCTGATTGCGAATGTCTTCTTCTGATATGAATAGATCGTGAGCATGACCAGAATTTAGGCCTTTAATGAGCCTTGCCATCGCTTCATCGTGCGTCTCAATCTCTCCGTTTCCAAGAATATGAAAAATTGAAAGTCCCTTTTTTTCAAGCTCGCGGGCAACGAGTATAGTTCGATGACATTCGAGAGGGTCCTTTTCAGCGCAAACTAATGCAATATTATAATCTCTGGCACCCTTCAATAATCGTTCAATCCCTATCTTAAAAAGTTCTGTTTTTGCAAGACAATCATACTGAACCTTTCCATCTTTATAGCAAGTCGGATCGTCACTTCGAGCACCAAGCTCCTTTCCAAGAAAAACGTACTTAATCCCGTTTTCCAGCAAGCTAGCCTTTAACTTCTCTCGGTTGTATTGGGGGTTATAATGGCTGTAAGGTGATGACCGCACATCACAGATAGCCGTAATGTCATACATCTTTAGCAATCTGACAAACTTCTCCATTTCATGGGTTGAGTGGCCGACTGTGAAAATGGTATTATGCATCACTAATATTTCCTTATCTCTTGATAGAAGTTTGGAAATGTGTAAATTCCATTTACTTGTAGCCAATAACCATTTCTACCATCGTTTGGATTCTGATACTGTCTACTTAGGCCGACTCTCAAATATAATTCTTCCTGTGATTGGACAAACTGCCTAACGTTTCTAAGTTGTCCATCGTTTTGATGTTGCTTTGCATAGTCAAAAAAGCCCCTGTCAGTTATAGATAAATAACTAAAGTAGTGGCCTTCGGCATCAGTAAAAGAAGCTCTAATCTTTCCAGGTTTGTATTGATCCTCGTGGATGCTTAGTGCGGCTGGTAATAATTTGATCGTAACAATAGAGCATTGCGCATGTACCCCGACGGGAATGTGCTTTTGATTTTCAACTAATGCTATATCAAAGCCAGATTCAACAGAATCAGACAACGATTCATCCAAAATAGTTCTAAATTCATCCCCTGATGCGGCACCCGTGTAATTTAAGTCGCTCCATGATGCGTCTTCTATATGCGGTTTTTCCGCACCTGAGTTTAAAGTAATATTTCCTTCTAAAATTGCACCAGGATGCATATTCAGTTTCTCAACAGTGCTGCTCTCAAAATAAGGCATCGGCCTTAAACAATCTCCTGTATCCATATCAATAACGGCGGTACATACCATATCTGGATTTGAAAATCTGGTTAAGTCAGTGACAATATATTTTCCCATTATTCTTCTCCTACACCGCAAAAACTTTCATCACTTCGTCGCCGAAGTGGTTGATGACCTTCACGGCAAAACGCCCACTTTCCGGGCGGGGGAATGGGCGGGATTTATCACGGTATAAGGTCTCCCAGGCTTCCTGATCGATTTCAGCCTTCAGGGTGGTTTTGAGGGATTGGTAAGGGTCCTGGGCTCCCAAGAAATAGGCGTGGCGTACGAAAAAACTTTCCTCGTTATAATCGGTATCAATAAACCACGCGGCGATATCATCCTTGCCACTGGCGCGAACGTCACCGGTTTTGGGATCAAATACGTCGATCCCCAGAACCTCAACGACAATGTTGCCGTCCTTGTCAAAATCCCATTCCACGTCCGGTTCCCCAAAGATGATAAACAGATTGCCTGCGCCGGTGTTTTTGAGTTCATCGGACATATGCAGATCGGGATTCATTTTGGCTTTGAGGATTGGCAAGGGACCAAGCTTGTTGAGTTCTGAGGTATGCGCTTCAAAGTTAAATCCACAGGCGATCAGGGCATCAAACCGCGCGTCCAAAGCCTCCCTCGCGGCGGCGGTCAAATCGGCGCGGCTGACGGTGCCGAATTCAGGCCCGATGAAAATGGCGGCGCGTTTTGTGGTGTTGCCTTCCATGAAATGCCCCTCGGCGGCAATATAGTCCCCCGGCCAACCTTCCATCGCGGTGAATGTTATTTTGTCTTCTTTCGCCGCCTGCTGGACACCGGCGTGTTTCAGGTTTTCCAGCACCATCTGGGTGAAGTCGGTGAGAGGTTCACCGACCTGTTTCGTTTTCGATTTGCTATTTTTCTTAGCGGGGTCACTATTTTGGAGTAACTCAGCTTCATCTGATGGCACGATGCGGTGTGGAGAGAGGCTTTCAACGGTAAACGGTCCCGCCACGCGGACACGGGACTTATCCTCATAAGGCCGATCGTACAGGAACTCTACATCCGCCTTTTGGGCAATGGATTTGTCGATTTCCTGCTGACGCTTGATCCGTAAATCCCACCAGTCTTTATGTAACTTTTGAATATCTTTGGACCAGCCCTCATCGGGTTCACGTGGGATTTCCCATTCTTCCCATTTCTTCTTTAAAGCCTTGTTCAGTTTTTCACGTACCGGCTCCATTTTTTCCTGATAGTTTTCCCAGATCACGTCTATCTCAGCATTGTTGGCAATAGATTTAAGTGTGATATGAGGTGCGCGTTCATAGACGAAACCCTGCCGTATGTCACCATGGGTGGGCGTATCAGGTTGAATTTTGCCAGTCACCTCTTGCTCTTTAGTCCGGCCTTCTGGACTATCAGAAAGATAATAATAGGGGTAGCGAACGCCCATCAGCCGCGCTCGAGACAAGGCCAACGCAACGCGAGAAGTATCAACCGTGATCCAGCGTCGCCCCCATTGTTCGGCCATTGTTGCCGTGGTGCCGGAACCGCAGGTCGGGTCCAGAACTAGATCGCCGGGATCTGTAGCCATAAGAATGCAACGCTCGATTACTTTTGCATTAGTTTGCACCACATAGACTTTATCATCAGTAAAGTTCCCTGATCCTGTATCTGTCCAAATATTTCCATGCACTGCAACATCAAAATCTGTGTGGAACCGCACATACTGAATAGAATTCTCAGCAACATGAATACGGCCTGCTTTTGCAAGTCTGTTCATTCCGACAGGATGTGAGGCTTTCCAATGGGAGTTTTTCTCCCAACTATCATATTTCTTGCCATTATAAAAAAAAGGTTGTGGTTCTTTTGACCTGCCTTGAGAGATAATATTATCTGGCTTGTAGGGGCGGGCATTATCTGGAATCTGCTCTTCACCTCTTTTTTCGGTAGCCTTAACTCCACGATACGAAAAATCTTCAAACATAAGCCATTTAGCATTACCTTGGCCCAATTCAAATTCCTTACGATAATATGGGGTGCGTGCTTTTCCCTTATCTTTATCTTTTCCATACCACAAAACATAATCTGCAATGTTGCCGAGGTAGTTGGTTTCAAAGCCTGTAGTGGTTTGGACAGCAATAAGGCTAATAAAGTTTTTTTCGCCAAATACCTCATCCATCAACCCTCGTACACGGTGGACGTTTTCATCACCAATTTGAACGAAAATTGAACCACTATCAGTTAGCAAATCTCGCATGGCCGTGAGGCGATCTCGCAAATAAGTCAGGTAGGAGTGAATGCCATCTTTCCAGGTGTCGCGGAAAGCTTTCACCTGCTCAGGTTCTCGAGTTATGTGATCCATCTTTCCATCAGACACATCACGCGACCGTGTGGAAACTTGCCAGTTTGATTTAAAGCCAATTCCATAGGGCGGATCGAAATAAATGCACTGAACCTGGCCTCGTAGCCCCTCTCGTTCAGCAAGGCTTGCCATGACTTGCAGGCTGTCCCCCAGAATCATCCTGTTGGACCAGTTTTGGTCATGCGCGTAAAACTCCGTCTTGGCTTCCGGGTCGATACCGTTGAAATCGGCGAACAGGTCAAACATATCCGTTTGTTTGTCCTGTCGGGCCTCTTCCGTCTGCCGCTTTAAATCATCAATGATGGCCTTGGGGTGGATTTTCTCCTGAATGTAGAGAGGGGGCGCATGAACCACGAGGTCGGACCAGTCCTGCTGGTCCTTGCCTCGCCAGACAATTTGCGCTTCGTCCAGATCGACATAGCCCTTTTCGGTGACCTTTTTTATTTGTTCTTTGGTCAAACGGACACGGGTACCCTTCCAGACCATTTGTGGGTCCAGGTCGGGGTCGCGGGGGCGCGTTTCCCCCTTGGACAGAGGCTTGTTCCGCTTATAGGTAACCGGCGGGGCGGGCTCCATCTCCTCCATGCGTTGGGCCGCTGACTGCAATTCCACCGTTGGAATATTCTTCCGCTTGGCATCCTCATGCTTCAGTGCCGCAATCTGTTTCGGAGATTTTGAAGTCTTTCTTTTTGCCATACCCTTCAGCCCTCTTGGTTTTCCTGTGAAGATGAATTGTCATCATCGTTTTCAAATAAATCCATTTGATCGTCTTTTTCCACGGAATAATTTTCCAACTCCACTTTAATTTGTTCTTCCGTCAGCGGGTCCGATATTTTGGTTCCATTGTACTTTAGTACCCTTAAGACCCTTACTCCTGAAGGCTTTCCACTTCCTTCTGGATAGGCCCATTGAACATGCATATTATCCTTAATGTCAGGTCTAATGTCTTTGACCTCCACATGCGCCCAAAAGTTTTCGTCTTCGATAGAAAAAACGACATCTTGATAATTCCTGGTATCGGCCCGCCATCCCCGGCTTTCCCGCTTCCAGCTAGGTGAATATACGGTTATATGCGGGGTGTCCACCACCCATTTACGATCCGGGACAGCCTCTTCCGTCTCAATTTCCGGAGGAACCTCAACAATATATCTGGGGAATTCTTTTCGTGTAATGGGGAATGTATGCGTTGTATCAAAACCAAGCCCCTTCACTTCCGGGTTGTCGATACATCCCTGATAGATATTGTTTTTGGCACGATATGCTGGCCAGAATTTCTCTTTCGAGAGGCCGAGGGGTTCTAGTATTTCAGGCTCCTTTTTCAAAAAACCAATAATTATCTGAACAATAATTAAGGCAGCAAACTTTTGCTCTTCCTTTCCGTCCAAAGGGGCGATTTCCTCATCCCCTTTTTCTTTGTCTGACGACCCTTTAATTTTTTGTAAAAAATATTCTTTTATATTTTTTCCAAATCGCTCGGCCCAAAATATCGGCTCTTGGCCAGTTAGCCCTTTGGTAAATGCCTTTCCTATTTCAGTGCTTAGAAAGGCCAAGACTGATCCCGGCACTGAAACGAGAATTCCTAATATCTCGATCAGGCCACCCTCTCTTGGGGTCACCACATAAATTTGGTATTTAACCTTTCCTTCAAAAAACTCCTGGTTGAAATTATCAATAATGGATTGTGTGTTTTTGGCTGTGTCAATAAATTGATACAAAGGCAGGGAATGATCGGGCACATCAAAATGGAAGGGAATAAATTCCATCTCTTCAGTAGCGGATTGTTCTCTATCAGGTTCAGAATTGGTCATGCCACCTTTTCCTGCCCTTCAATAACCCCATCTATGAGGGATTTAAATTCCGTATCCATTTCGTAAACGTCGCTGAACTCTACAAATTCCCATCGTCCCCAGGATTTTAAATTATTCACTCCGGGGATCCATTTGGTCCGCATGGTTTCGGATTTCAGTTTGACGTTTTCCCTGCGGTAACCCTTGACCTCCACGATCAAGTTGAGCGGATTATCCGGTCCCTGCCCGTCGTCAATCCGGACGATAAAGTCCGGCAGATAACGGCGGGCCGTGGAGCCGTCTTTGTAGGGAATTTCCAGACCCAGGCCCTGATTTTTCACATAGGAAATAACGCGCGGATGCTGTTCCACAACGCGGGCAAATTCCGCTTCCCAGTCGCTATCGCAGACAACGTAATTGATATGAGATTTATTTGGAGCGGTCGTCCATAAATCCTTGCTGGTTTGAAATCCAACATGGGCGGTGGAGCCTTTGGGGTTATACGGGTCAAGAACCGCCAGAACTTTCTTCTCATCACCGATGGTTCCGGCAATGGCGTGGTAAATGCGCTCAGCGGCTTCATTGGCAATATCGAGATATTGCAACATCCATGAGCCGGTGCCGCCCTTGCATTCAAGATAGTCATCGTCAATCCATTGTCGGACAATACGCTTTAGTTGGCCGAACAGGTGCAATTTCGGTTCACCATCATCATCCCGGAAATGGGAATAAAGAATGTGTTTGGCCAATTCATAGGAAATAGTGCTGGGGCGTTTTTCTTTCAATTCAGCCACCGTCAGGGTGACACCCTCACCGACAATGCCTTCCAATAGAGTTTGGCCGGGACCGACCATTTCTGGCGTCAACACCAGCCTGGAATCGGGGTTGAATTCCGCCTTCAAACGCTCTTCCGGCAGGTCGATCCGATATCCCACCACACGCGGAAAGGCAATTTCAAGTTCAGAACGTTCTTTGACAGCCTGGACTCGAACAGTTGGGCGCGGCGGTACAGGCTTTGCCACTTGCGGCTTGGCCGTGAAATTAAAGGGGATTCCCATAATGTCTGCATACTCGACATTAAATAGAGCCTCATCATTAAGCTCATAGGAATAACGACGCAAGCTACGTCCCACGACTTGTTCACATAAAAGTTGCGTGCCAAAGGCCCTAACCCCAAGGATATGCGTGACTGTATTTGTATCCCAACCTTCTGAGAGCATGGAAACCGAAACGACGCACCGGATTTGTTCTCCAAGTCGTCCCTTTTTGCCTACGGTGTTCATGACTTCGCGTAGCAGGTCTGAATCAGAAACCTCGCCCACATCGCCTGATCCAGAACGCTGTTTCAATTCACGCTTGAATTGTTCAATTTCCAATTCAGCGGCTTCGCGGAAATCCTTGTCCAGGGCTTCTCCGGATTCAAGCTGTTCGCTGTCGATCAGGAGGGTTATAGGTCGATGGAGTCGGTTACCGTGCTCATCGAAATTCCGGAATAATGGTAAATGACCGTTATGTTCGAAAATAAGTTCCCCGTCCTCATTGGGGCGTTGCCAACCTGCAATCCATTCATAAACAAGCTTTGAAGTAGAAGTGTTATTGCAGACCACGATAAATACCGGCGGGGTTTCAATGCTTGCTTCCTGCCATTTCTGGTGAGTTTCTTCATAATGGTTGTATAGAGCGCGCAAGGCTGTAAGTAGTTTTGATGGAAGATCAAGTGGACTTACATCGGCTCCGCCTTTTGACCTACCTTTTTTAGGCATCTCCTTGCCAATGTGCTCCCAGAGGTCACGGAATATCGGTGTTTCGGCTTCGGGGATATTGTCTGCCACCGGCACCCGAGGCAATTTCACAATCCCGCATTCAATCGCATCTATCAGGGAAAAATCGCTTACCGTCCAAGGGAATAGCGTGCCCTCAACATATCCAGAACCTCGAAGAAAAAATGGTGTTGCTGAAAGATCGTAAACAACAGTAACCCCAAGTTTGCGTTTAAAAGCCTCAATCCCGTTTATCCAAAGACGTGCGGCTTTATTCTGGTTTTCCGCTTCCTTTTTCTCATCGCCTTTTAAGTCACCAAGGTCCTGGTTGTTTGGTTTTTCACGATAGCAATGGTGTGCTTCGTCATTGATAACAATGATATTTTTAAGCCCCATAAGTTCTTCCGCCACTCGGCGGACCATCTGCCCTTCGGTTTCCTTGGTTTTAATCGGCTCGCCTCGTCCTTGAAGAAGGGACCGTCCTACCTTGTTGGTGTCAATAAGTTCCTTAAGCTGGAATGAATGATAATTGGTGATTACGATTTTGGCCTTGTTCATGTCCTCATGCATATCGCTTGGAACAAGTTCGCGGGTTTTATAATAACTATCTGGATCATTTGGCATGAGAACGCGTAATCGATCTTTAATCGTGATGCCGGGAGTAACAATTAAGAAGCCACGTGTAAAATTTTTACTGCTGGGAAATCGAACGGCATTTACCGTTTGCCAGGCCATTAACATTGCTATTACCGTGGTCTTACCTGCACCAGTCGCCATTTTCATTGCCAGGCGGATAAGATTTGGGTTGGCCTGTTCATTAGCTCCTTCAATATGATCCCAGAATTTTTTATAGGCCTTATGTTTGCGGGCCACTTCGGTAAGCCAGATTATTGTTTCAACCGCTTCAATTTGGCAAAAGAAGGGTCGAATCCCTTGGAAATCATGGTGTCGCCAATGTTGAAGAAGTCTTGCCGTGGCCGGGGTTACGCCCCAATCGTTCGGGCTTGGTATGTTACGCCATGCCCCGACATAGGAACGGATTTCATTAATAATAGGGGTAGGATTGTATTCTTGCTCCTCTGTCGATATGCCGTCATTGCCGGTTAAGCCAAGGGTAGACTGTTTAGGATCAGAAAATTTTCGTTTTTGTTTTCTGGGTTTAGGAACAGGCGTTATATGCTCAGACCTCCGTCGTCCCTCTATTGGAGGTTGGTCTGTGGGTTGACCATCTTCATCCAACGCATGGTGACGTATCGGCTCCGCATACGGTGAATTTAATATTGGCTTTCCATAAAAATTCTCAGCCATACAATTTACCCCAGACAATTAAAGTGAAAATTATATTCAATATTGATCATTATCCAGAATCTCTCCGGGGTGTATGGGGTTTTTCCAATTCGTCATCGCTCTCCCTTTCATTTATTAGGCGACCTGTTACCTAATTTGGATGAAACCGGGCCACGTCAATGCTCTTCCCGGATTGCCGCATGCGGGCGGTATCGTAGAGCGCCTGCATGCGCAAGAGAAAATCCATTTTCACGTCGAACGCTTTTTCCAGCCTGAACGCCATTTCAGGGGACAGGCCGGTTTTCCCGTTGACCAAGTCTGACAAGGTAGCCCGCCGTATGCCCAGAATTTCAGCCGCGTGGCTGATGGACAATTCAAGCGGCTCCAGCACCTGCCGCCGGACAAATTCCCCTGGGTGTGAGGGTATCATTCCTATATTCTTCATCAGTGGTAATCCTCCAAATTCAATTCCTGAATCGTGTCATCTTCCAGTACAAAGGTGATCCGCCAGTTGCCGGTCACGGAAATACTCCATTGGCCTTTGCGGTCGCCCTTAAGCCTATGAAGACGCCATCCCGGAAAAACCGGCAAATCATTCGGGCTTTCCGCCACCACGAGAGCGGTGATAATATCCCGGACTTTTTCCACTTTGGCGGATGGAAGGCCGCTAGGATCGTTTTTCTCGATGAACCGCTTTAATCCTCGATGGCGGACTTTTTTTATCTTCATACCTAAGTGTACGCTTTAAACGTACATCTGTAAAGCATAGATTTTGGACACCCTTTTTGCCTTTCCCTCAAGGGAAAGCTCGGCTGGGGCTTTTACCGGTCCTTTTTAATGACGGTTAATTTGGCGGGGTTTTCGGCGAGTTCGGGTTTAATCTCGATCTCTTTGATGGGCTTGGTGTGGCCGCCCCAAAGGTGGATTTCCTCTCCCTTTTGGTCCACCGGCGTCAAATAGATATTACACCGGGCGACTTGCCTCACCCCTAATTCTTCAAGCTGGGCTACGGCGATTTGAAACCGCTCCGAGAATTGTTCCAGATTCATGATGCCTGGTATTTTGATCTTCATGGTTAGAGATTGGCACGGGACGTTGGTCCTGACAAGATGGATGGCGGACTTTTCCTCTATTTAAACCATTTAAGAACAGTCCCGGCCTCATGGCTTCCTTGCCAAGCAGAATGCGGCGAATGGATTTCCATAACTCTAAGGTTAGGAGACTAAACGGGTGCGGTTGGCGGCATTTCAAACCCGGCGGACTGCGCTAACCCCTCCAGCCTTTTCCATAGAACGGCATCGTCTCCCTTATTTAATATTAATTTCTTGTTAGTGTCGGCCTTTTGAGTCCAGTCCTGTTTTCTGCGGGTTTTGGGAGGTTTAGATGACGTGCTCTTCCGAATGGCTAGGGTGTTGATCCATATTTTAATGCCGGTGATGTAGCCCAGCCGGTTCTTGGTGCAGGAATAGAGCAAATACCCCTCCTCCATGGCGTCCTGAAGATAGCGGTATATCTGCCGGACGCCGCGTCCAAGATGTTTTGCAAGAATTCCTTTGGTGGTTTCAACAACCGGCTTGTCCCCTCGTCCGGTCCAACCGGCCAGAAGAGCCAACATCCGGACCGTTCCCGGCATGATCCGCGCATCTTTGAGAAAACTTTGTTTTAAAGGCAGGACAAAAGTTCCGTTATCGAAAGGACGCGCCAAAGATTTTCTCTGCGGTTGGCCAGATATATAGGTAGGTGGCGCAATCGCGGATTGATTGCGCAACACTGACGATAGCGAATAAAACATAACATTCTCTCCTTTAGATAATCGGAGAAAATCCACCTGAAAAAAAGACAATAAAATTTTGTTGCAAGAATCGCTTGCAATGATTTCAAAAATGAAGGAAACTCGTTTTTAGGAATTATTTTTTGTTGTGGAACAAGTTTCCTTTTAATTTCGGCCAGGCCCTGCCTGGCTTTCTTTTTTTGAGCGGATTTCCCTCCTTTGGTTTGAGTTAGTCAGAATGCCGGAACGGCATTGAGTCTGGAATCGACTCATAGAAAAGTTTGACCGAAAGAATTTGGACTGGCAACCCTTCCCTTAAAAGCTATAAACGGAGCGGCTTCTCAACGAAGCGTGCCTGACAAAGGTTTTTCCATGGCCTCCGGAAGGTAGAATCGTATGACGGGATTCCCAAAACTGGGAATCCCGTCATACACTCGTATTCAAATTTGAAAATACCCGCTTTAGTTTCTGGGCGCGGTCTCAGGGACTTTGTATTTGGCGAACACGTCATTGAGGGCTTCGGCCAGAATGTCCTGAATGGTTTTTCCTGTTTTGGCCTGGATCAGCCGCAGGGATGATTTTACCTCCGGATCAAAATAACCGGTCACGTTCACCTTCCCCGTCTTGGCGACCTTTGCGCGCACGGGCCTTGGCTCGGGGACTTCTTGCCTTTCTGGCTCCACCACAATGGCCGCCTCTTCATTGGTCAGACCGTTTGCGGATTTAAGCAGGGCGTCCTGTAGATTCTTTCTTTCCATTGTTGACCTCATATTGCTACCTTGATTTTATCCTCTGAAACTTGCGTGTCCAACATATGGGACACCATCCGGTAGAGCTCTCGAATTTCACTGGCGGCTTTGCCGTCGGGATCGTATTCGAGGGCGGTCAGACCCGCATTGGGAGCGTCCCCAAACGCGGCCCTTTGGACGAAATACTTCGACGCCACCGGCAAGCCCATATCTTGGATTACCTGTACAGACTCTTCGTGCCGCCGTCCCTGGGGTGGAACGGCGTTCAAAACCACAAGAGCGGGCGTGTCCCCTACCAGATTGATTATTTCTTTGGTGGCGGGGATGGTCTCCAAATCATAAATTTGAGGTCGGCAGGGAACCAGAATCAGGTCCGCCGCGCGGGCCGCCGCTAGGGAAGCGGATTCGGATTTCGGCGGAGTGTCGATAATCAGCATGTCCACCCCGTTTTCGCGAGCGGTGTCGATCACGCTTTGGAGGCGGCTGGCTTGCGCTGAAATGGCAACCGGAGCCCCCTCCTCCCGCCGGTCCGCCCAATTGGTTGTGGACGCCTGGGGATCGAGGTCGATGATGGCCACGGTCCGGCCTGCTTGATGCGCGGCCACGGCCAAAGACAGGGACAGGGTGGTTTTCCCCGTCCCGCCTTTTTGAGCTATGAGTGATATGATTTGCATGGTGCTTTCCCATCTTTGGTAGGCTTTGAAACTGAAGACTTGAAGGTGTGAAGTTCTGAAGTCTTGAAGGAAGGAAGTCTGAAAGAATTTTAAAACTTAAACTCTTCCACACTTTTCAACTTTAGAAGTTTATTTATTCGGGATCAAGGTCTTTTTATTTTTCAAAACCGTGCTCCTGAAGAATTGAAGTTTTGAAAAATTTTAAATTTTCAAAATCCGGTTTCTTCATAATTCGCATTTCAAAAAACTGAAATTCTAAAATTCATGCAAACTTCAATCTCGAAACCTTAAATATTTAAAATCCTGAAGCTTGGAAGAATTAGAAATTTAAAGGCCATACAGAGGACAGGCTGGTTTTCACTATTCTGCTTGGCGAAGGGCTCGGCGCAAGAACCTCCAAAGCTTATATTGACTTATGGATCCTGAGCAAAGCTCATGGGCTTTAGAATTTTTTTTGTGGCAAAATCAACCCATACCCTTGCTTTTCAGGTTTTTAAGTCTTATTTAACCCTAATAACCTCCAAAAGGAGGGGCACCAAAATAAGGTTACTTAAGCCACTTTATAGTCGGGTAACCCAAGCTTACATTTTGAGTATTGGTTATTTTTAGAGGAATTCGTGGGAAGACGTGAAAAAACAATAACTCAATTTAATTTGGGAGGCTCATCCTCCCCGGTTAAGCAGGTCGATCACCGAAATATTGATGAAAAAACTCGAAGGCATCTTTTTGTTATTTCAGGTGGTCGTTGTGAATTCCTTGGGTGTAACGATTATCTTATGGAGCATCACCTTACTTTAACACCTGGGAATTTTGCTCAAGCAGCTCATATTGTTGCATTTAAATGCCTGGGACCACGAGGTGATGACCTTGGCCGTCCAGAGGATATAAATGACATTACCAACCTCATGTTATTGTGCCCAAAATGCCATAAGCTGGTTGACGATCATCCCGAAGAGTTTCTACGGAATATACTTGAAGATATGAAGCGGTCCCATGAGGATCGCATCATATTGGCGACGTCCCAAGGACCCAATATGCGTAGTGCGCTAGTCATTTTTAAGGCTCCTATAGGGGGGCAGAATATAAACATCCCTGACAATGATATCCGGGAGGCCCTGGCTCCACGTTTTCCTGCTTCTTTGCCTGGAACGATAATTGATCTTAGCCATCTTGCAGGAGGTAGCGAAGCTAATATTTTAGATATTGCCCAAGAGCTCATTCAAAAGAAACTAGCAACCTTATTTCAAACCAACGGTGATGCAGAAAAAGTAGGGCATGTCTCAGTTTTTGGTATTGGCCCCATAGCGATGCTTATTGTACTAGGAAATAATCTCAGCAATAAAATTCCGACTGATTTCTTTCAAAGACATCGTGATACTGAAAACTGGACATGGAAAACCGGTGGAACTCCGGCAGAGTATCAGCTTCTTCGCCGCATAGAAGGTCCGGCGGATGGTCCGGTCGGTTTATTGCTTTCATTGAGTGGAACCATTGATATTTCCACAATCCCCGATGAATTTGTTAAAGAAGGATCAGTATATGAAATCGTTTTGAGTAATCAAACGCCGACACCTACTTTCCTAAAGCAAAATAATGATCTTGAAGCATTCAGGCTTGTTTACCAGGAAACATTGGGTGCCATTATGAGGGAACATGGTGCCGTTGACAAAATCGCCCTTTTTCCAGCAGTGCCAGCCCCCGTTGCAGTGCTGTGTGGGCGGGAAAGGTTGCCAAAGGTTCATCCTGCGCTATGTGTGTATGATTACGATAGGGCCGCAGGTGGCTTTAATTTTCAAATTGAGGTGTCCTAAATATGACAAGCGATAATTATTTAAAGAAGGTTTTAGATTCGCAGAGATTGGATGATGATAGCGAAGAGATGAATCAATTACGGAAAACGCGTGATGAGGTAGAGAGGATTCTCAAAGAATCCTTCCCAACGGCTAAGATCCGGTATGGAGGCTCTAAGGCAAAAGGAACTCTTATTAAGGATTCCTACGACGTGGATTTGGTGTGCTATTTTCCTCATGATGAAACAGAAGCAGGAGAAACCCTCGAAGAATTATATAGAAACGTTTCCCGGGTGCTTAGTAGGGGGCATTATCAAATCGAAGAAAAAACTTCCGCCATAAGACTATTGAGTGCCGAGCCTGATAGTGAAGGAACCTATACACATGTTGATGTGGTTCCGGGACGTTATACTGACACAAAAATTTCGGACTGTTTTTTATATCAAAATGGTGGCGAAAAGGGTCGCCTAAAAACAAACTTGGAGGTGCATATTGACCATATTAAAAAAAGTGGCGTCACAGACGCCTTATCCCTCCTAAAATTGTGGCGAGTGCAGAATAGCCTCGAAATCAAACAGTTTGCTTTTGAGCTCTTAGGCGTCAAGCTTTTGAAGGACCAAAAAAATGCATCTCTATCAAAACAGGTTGAACATGTTTTAAGAGCTATCGCAGAATCTGAAGATCCAATAATAATTGAAGACCCGGCTAACCCTTCAGGGAATGATTTGATGCCGCTTTTGAATTTTTCTTGGAGTGAATTGCAGAGTGTAGCAAGTAGCACTATAAAAAAAGTCGAACGCTATGGATGGGAAGATGTCTATGGAGCTCTTTCTTCCTATGATGATACCGATCACGTTAAACAATTAACAGCCGCTATACATGTTGCCCAGCACGAACAGCCCACCACTAAGCCTTGGTCTGAATAGAAAAAATGCACTGGCTTGGTTTCAACGTCATCCGGAATTGCTGGAAGACGTAAAACAGGCAATAAAGTCCTTCAGATGGCTTCGGGTAGTAATTAATGGTAATGCCGTCTGCGTTAAGGGGACTTTGGAGATAGTTAAAAAGCGTTATAAAATAGAGATAACTTTTCCGGATTATTATCCCGAAACCTTACCAATATTGCGTGAAACTGGCGGGAAAATCCCGCGTACTATGGATCGCCATGTAAATCCTCCAGACGGGACCGCCTGTATTTGCGTCCCCGAAGAATGGTTTGTCCAACGTCCCGACCCCTCATTTGCTACATTTTTAAAAATTCCTGTTACTCAGTATTTTCTAAGCCAACAACATTTCGAGATTAATAACCAATGGCCATTTGGGCATCGCAGACACAGGGATAATGGAAGACTCGATTTTTATAGAGAACTATTTGAAACGAATGACCTAGGAAGTATAAGGAAATACCTGAAATATTTATCTCAGAAAACTATTAAGGGGCATTGGGAATGTCCATGCGGTAGTGGCAAGCGGTTGAGAAACTGTCATAAGGAAAAAGTATATGACCTTAGAAACAAAATTCCTAGAGGTCTTGCCCATAATTCAGAAATGCAACTAAGGGCTCATTTCCTATGCAAGAGTAAGGACGCATAAGCAATGCCAGATATGAAGTCTTTAAATGAAATATATTTGGTTCTGATATTATTGGTTCCTGGCTTAGTTGTTATTTATGTAAGGTCGCAGTTTGTAACGGGAAGGCGGCCTCCTCATTCGGAGGCCATTCTGTCGTATCTGACGGTGTCTTGCATTTATTATGCACTTGCACTCCCTTTTGTTGATCTTGTTATCTCCCTACCGGAAAACTCTTCCTTTAAAATCATAGCGTGGTTTACTATGGTCTTTTTGGGACCAGCCTTTCTTGGATTGGCTCTTGGGGTCAATATTCAGAAAGGACTATTCCATCGTTTCCTTAAACGATGTAATCTCAACCCTGTGCATGTCATGCCGACGGCTTGGGACTGGAAGCTTGGCGGTATGACAGAGGAATGGGTTCTTGTAACGCTTAAAGATGGAACCCGCTTTGGCGGTTTTTGTGGGAAGGAATCATTCATGTCCTCCGATCCTGCCGAGCGTGATTTATATATACAATGGATTTACGATATTGATGACAACAACAAATGGGCTCCGCGTGGCGAAAACGGTGTTCTTATTACCGCTGGCGAAATCAGCACGATAGAATTTTGGCCTTATAAACCTAAGGAGATGGGAAATGAGCAAAAATGATAAATCATCACCGGCCCCTCGCCGGGAACAAAAAGGCTATCAACCAAAACCTCTTACCGAGGGGTATGAGCCAAAACCTCAAGGTGGGCACCAACCCACTACAAGTCAAGGGTCCCCCGATAAACCGCCTTCTAATCCTCCCAATCAAGGAAGCGGGGGCAAGAAATAAAAGTTCTTAATTATCGACAATCCCAGAAAAGGCTTCCCAATTGAAGTGGATCATGTGGTTCGGGGTTCCGGACCGTTATCTAGGACGATCTCTTGGGGTGATGGCAAACTCTCAATTTAGATCGTCATTCCAAGTCTTCTCCAAGGGACATTTTGGGAGATATTGAAAGTGGCGCAACAACTATCTTGGCCCTGGGCCGGAATCGCGGCCACGGCCACGGTCGCGGGTGCGTTCCCGGCCTTCGCGGTCCTTGCCTTTTGCCACATCTTTCCATTTCTCTTTAAGAGGAGGGGGCTTTTCCTCACCTCCGTCGGACTTATCCCATTGTTCTTTTAACCGGGGTGTTTTCCCGTCACCGGTGCCGGTGGCTTCCTTCCATGAATCGGTGAGAGATTTCCCGTCCCTGGGTTTGTCCTTTTCCCGCCAGGCTTCCGCAAGTCTGCTCTGCCCCTTGGTCATCTGGAATCCCAACTCATAGCGGAATCGGTTTTTCTCCTGCTTCTGTTTCTCATGCAAGGCTTTGAATCTCTCCTGAAGTTTCCGGCGTTCGGCCATCTGCCGGTCAATCAGGTGTTGTTTTTCCTGTTTATCGCGAAATAAAGCCTGCTGATCCTCCTGTTTATTCTGACGGGAAATTCTGCCCCGGCGGCCCGTGATCCTATCCCAGAGGCCCATAATGCCCTTACGGAGGCGGTTGGCCCGGATCAATTCCTCCCTCTGCCACCGTTCATTATGAAATTCCTTCATCTCTTTGCGCTCTCTCCGGTGCCGGTCGCGTATATCCCGGAGGTCTTCCAGCAAAGGCTGGCGCTCTTTTTCCTGCTTCTGGTGCAATTCCGTTAATTTTTTCTTAAGTGCCTGCGTCTTACGGGCCGCGATTTCCTTGCGGGCCTCTTCCACACTGGGCAGGTTCTCCGACGTGCCCAGCCGGGCCTTCACGTCCTTGGCCTTAAATCCCGAATAACGGGTGAGGGACATGACCTCACCCGTATGGTGCAGGACCACAAACCCGCGCTTGTCGCCCCGGGCGAGAAACAGGCCCTGCGCCTGAAGGGTATTCTGGAACGTTTTCAATCCATCGGAGTTTTGCAGGGCCTGCCGGATGATCTGTTTCAGGTCGCGCGGGTCTTCCTTCAGACGCTTGGCCTGTTGCCAGGTCTGAAGGTCAAAGCTGAGCGGATCGCGGTCTTTGCGGTTTTTCAAGCCGTCGGGCATTTCCAGGCCCAGCTTCAGGTACAAGTCGCGGCTGACGTCCTGAAGCCTCCGCTTGAAATGGCTCATGGGGATGGCCTTCATTTGGTCCGTGTCGATGCGGGACCAAATGACATGCGCATGGCGGCGGCCCTGCTTTTCATGAAACACCACCGCGCGGGGCTGGTGTTCCAGCCCCATCTTCCGCTCGACGGCGGCGAAGGCCCCCTCGAACTGGTCGATAGTGATGTCAGCGTGAGGAGGGGGGTTGAAGGTGACGGCAAAAAAGGGCTGTCTTGCCTGGGTGCCTTTGGACACCGCTTCGATTTCCAGGAAGGCAGACCGCAGGCTCTCGGCGGCCAGTCCACGGATTTCGTGGACGTCAACATGGTCATTCTCCTTCTGATTGAGAAGGTGATTGGCCAGGTTGCGGGCTCCTCCGCGCTGAGAGCCTTTCAGGATCATGGTCCCGGTCGAGGCCTCTTTTGTGTTTTGGTGCCGAGGGCTTGCATCAGCGCGTGGCGCATCCACTGGATGTCTTCGCACGCCTGATGGAGCGATGCGCTTTCCGGCCATGATCCCGCATTGGCAACTTTTGCAAGCTGGTTGATGTTACTGCCAATGCGGCCCATCGCGCCGAGGAGTTTTGCAAGCTCCTTGCGGTCCACCGGCGGACGGCGCGATTGAGGGGGAGGAGGGGTGTCCATGACGGCGGACCGGAAATAACCCGCCAGGGTCAAACGGGAATCATCGGCCCGTTTGTTCAATTCGGCGGCCTCCGCTTCCGTCAAGCGGATGGTCACCCGATATTGACGTTTCCGTGTCTCGCTCATTCTCCTCCTCCACCGGAGCGTGTCCAGAGACGCTGACTCTGGTCTGGGTTCTTAGGGGCGAAGCGCCCTGATAGCACCCGGCTCGGGTGCTGGCCTGGGGGATCCAACGGGGGGCGGCAAGCACTCCCCCTTGGCAAGTTGGCGCGGAAAAGTCTGCAACCTTTCGTTAAGAAATGGCAGACCGCGCACAACTTGCAGTTATCGTAACGCGAAATTTTTATGATTGTCTTAACATTTTCAGGAGGGAACACGACTGTATCACGCCGGATCATCGGTGTCCACTTTTGAGCCACTAAAAATGCACGGCGGCGTTTTGTATTTCGCATTACAAAATGAAACCGGGAATCAATCTCCTCCTTATTATTGCGCCTCGATGAGGCCAGACATTTTTTTAGTCCGGGCGTTCCGTCGGGGACGGGAGCAATTCCTGAACGAAATAAGCGATCAACTCCCTGCCGTTTTTAACTCCCGCCTTCTCGTAAATCACGGTGGTTTGATTTTTCACCGTTTTCAATGAGGTTTTCCGGACTTCAGCAATTTGCTCCTGAGGCATGCCGGTCACCAGCAAACTGCCCACCTCCTTCTCCGCTTTCGTGAAGCCCAGTTTAGAAAATTCCTCATCGAAAACGGTCTTGAACGCATGATGCCACTTTTCAGGATCAAACCCATCCCGGTCGTATTTTTTAAGGTCCTCAATGCGGAAAAAACGAACCTTGGTAGTACCAAGAATCTCGTACAGGCGTTCCGGATCGAGCCCGATGTCGTATGCCCGGTAAAGCTTCTGGAACATTTTGCGGATTATTAAACGTTCATCAAATTCTTTCCGCATTTTTTCAAGGTAAATCCAGATAAGCATGGCCCCCAGCCAAAGCAGGACTAGACCATAAGCTTCTGAAGACTCTGCAAACTGAAATTCCCCTCCTTTTAAAACATCTCCCAAAAAGGCCGCCGCACCGGCCACTCCCAGAATCAGGAGAAGCACGCCCGCAGTCTTGAACCCAAAACGAAAAGCAGGTTTTTCCAACAAGGAATGAATAAATTCCCGGAAATTCATGAAGAAAAAATTTTTGGGTTTATAGGACCTAAGCCTCATGCGCAGGTGAGGCGGTTTGGCGATACTGGCTCAGGCAGAAAAAATAAATCGAAGGATTATACAAAGGCTGTCATGAATCGAACAACCCAAAATCCCAACCTGGTTTTCTCCGGCATCCCGCGTGGGGTGCCGGGCCACAAGCAGGGTACCGGTCCCGGTTATGAGCTGGATCAGGTGCCGAACGCCAAATGGCTCCCGGCGGAGTCCATTCTGAAAAGCTTTGCCTATCAGCCGGACCGGGTGTTGTTGGGGCGGCTGGACGGGCACCTCATCGGTGTCGGCGACGACCGCCATGTCATCACCGTGGCGGGCTCGCGCTCCGGCAAATCCGTACTCCTTGCCTGCAATCTGATCCATTACGCCGGAAGCGTGCTGGTGATCGATCCCAAGGGAGAACTGGCCGGTATCACGGCAAGGCGGCGCGCCGATGGATTGAAGCAAAAAGTTTGCGTGCTGGACCCGTTCGCCAAAACGCCGGACTGGGTGACGCCTTACCGGGCGCGATTCAATCCGCTTTCCATCCTGAAGGTGGACAGCCCCACCGTTCTGGAAGATGCGGGACTGATCGCGGATGCCCTGGTGGTGACGGGTGCCAATGCGGACCCGCACTGGGATGAAAGCGCGCGGATGTTCATCGAGGGCGTGATCCTGCATGTTCTGACCTATGGCGGCTATGAAGGCATCCGCGATCTGGTCACCGTCTATGACCTGCTCTCCAAGGGCAAAGATTCAGGAGAGGGCAAGGGTTCCATGGAAGGACTGGTGGAAGAAATGCTCCACAACGCCCGGATTCTGCAACACGACACTCTGGCCGGTGCGATTGAAGCGGCGGCTTTAGATTTTGCCGAACGACCGGACCGGGAGCAGGGGAGCGTGCTGTCCACCATCCGGCGGCATATCCGGTTTCTGGGCTATCAGTCGATGCAAACTGTTTTGCGCGGTCATGACTTCGATCTGACGGAACTCAAGACCGCCGCCGGTGGCCTGACGATTTATCTGTGCCTTCCGGCGGGGCGGATGGGCACCTGCAACCGGTGGCTCCGGCTGTTTGTCAATCTCGCTCTGGAGGCCATGGAGCGGGAACCGGCCAAACCGCATCCGCCGGTCCTGTTGTGCCTGGATGAATTTCCCATCCTCGGCCACATGAAACAGATTGAAGACGCGGCGGGGCAGATTGCGGGCTTCGGCGTGAAGCTCTGGCCGGTTTTACAGGACCTCAATCAACTGAAAAGCCTCTATCGCGAACGGTGGGAAACCTTCATGGGCAACGCGGGCGTGCTTCAGTTTTTTGGAAACGCCGATTTGACCACTTTGGACTATATCCAGAAACGCCTGGGCAAAACGGCGTTGCCCGTACAGCGCACGACCCATACCGCGCATGACATGTCCGCCACGCGGGCCGATAACGTGGCCCTGCATGATCTGCTGACCGGTGAGGAAGCCTCCCGGTTGTTCGCCAGGGATGACGTTTTGAAACGGCAATTGATCATCGCCGCCGGGAAAGCACCCATGATTTTACAACGCGTGAGTTATTTCGATTCAAACGATCCGTCCTTCACCTCCTTCAAGGGGAAATACGATGACCTGGAATAACCATAATCAGGATTTCGTCGGCTGGCCCAAAGCCACGACCCATCAAAGAAAGAGGCAGGTTCGGGTTCAGGCCGATTACATGACCCCCTTGATGAAAAGAGCGCGTGACACCCTCACGCTGATCCTGTTCTGGGGCATGGTGATTGCCGGACTGCTGTTTGAATACAAATTCGGAATCACGGTGGAATTACAGCAAGTCCTGAAAGCGGGGCTGGGCCTGACCATTCTGCATTATGTCATTCTTCCGTTCCTCCTAAAGGCCCGCGTGAGGATCATCTTCTCCGAAGATTCCATTCGCATCCGGACTTTCTTCACCGGATGGAAGGCCTATAAGCGGGGACATCAAGGCTACGCATTCAAGATCATCCAGCATCCGGAAGCAGAAAAGGAAGAGATGCTGAACAGACCCGGAAAGAACCGCTATTACCGGGATTCGTATCGAATTTATTTAAACCACTACCAGGGTTACTTTGAATTCCCGCCAATCTTTGGACTGGAGCGGGCCAATCAATTATTCAACCGGCTTCAGGGTGTGGACATCTGGATTCGCGACGTCATGCCTCAGGTGTGGGGTCATGGAGAGCATTCAACGCCCGGCAGCAATCCAAATTTACAGGCTTCCCAAACACCGGTCACCGGCTGGAAGCGGAACGCAATCTATGGGGCGGTACTTGTCTGGAATCTGTTCGTCCTGGGACTTTACGCCGTCATTGTCCTGATAGGCCTTTCCCAAATGGTGGATATGGTGGTCGAAGAAGAAAACCGTTCAGGGATTTACCTCTTTTTGCTCTTGCTTGCCCTGGTTCTCCTGATTTTAGGGACAAAATCGATGACGGCCCGCCAGGTCTCAAAACTATGCGACGGCAATCAAGCTGGGAACACGCCTCCGCCTGTGGAGCATGTCGTTTCGGGTATCCGGTGGCGGGTGGTGCGATTTTTCGAATGGGTCATCACCCGGGCTTTGGCGGCCTTTCTGATCCTCATCATCGGGGTTGCCGCTTTTAAATTTTTCGGGATTTCCAGACAGGACGTGGACGGATTCGTCGCGGGCATTCCGGAACACCTTCGCCCCTGGGCTGGACTGGCCGGGGGTGCCTGCGTTGGTTTAGTCATCCAGTTGCTCGGGAAACTGTTTGAACGGGACAGTGAGCAATGAGGGGATGTTTTAGCAATTCGCGATCTGCAAACGTGGAAGCGTGGCTTCCGGTAAAGAAGGAGACACTATGAGCAAAATACCGTTTCCATTCAATGTCCGTTTGGAAAAAACGGACCGGCGGCTCAAGACCATCTGTGCCGCCTGCGGCCTGGACGTCAATGGAATAACCATCACCGACGGCGACACTCTGGAGCTTTCCGGAAACTGGAATGCCTCCCGGATCAGCGCCGCTCTGAATTGGGGGAATTGCCCGTTCTGTGGTGAGACTTTGTATTTTCCGGAACTGTGCATCCTGGCTGAGTCACCACCTGATGCAGACTTCTCTAACGACTTCTGCTTCGAAGCTGAACGCACCGAGTATTACCGTGTGGTGGCGGGGCTGTCGCAATGGATGCTTTTCCATTATGAAAATGTCAGGGACCTGAATTTTGGAAAATACGATCCCAAAACGGGCAATGTGTCCTTCTTCACGGGAACCTGCCGGTGGATGGACTTTCATCTTTTTCCCGCATTCGCCGTGCCGGAAGGGGGCAATCCCTGGGCGTTTGCGCGGACCAACCTGGAGCGATTGCTCCCGGCCCTCTTAAACCTTCAGTGGGCGGAAGGCCAATGACCGTTCAAACGTTAACAGAAAGGAGAGACATATGATGCAAACGATCCAAAATCTGCTCACAACCCTTTTTAGAACCCTGGTCAAAGCCACTATTTTTATCTTTTGCTTCTTCCTGTGCTTGTTATGTTTCGGCTCGATCACTGTGTTGGCCGATGTTTTATTTTCCATCGACCTGACTCAAACGTCCAGCCCTGCAAAAACCATATTTGAAGGCTTCGCCTTTATCCTGTCTTTGGTCCTGGCGGGTCTGTTGACGAGAAACTTCTCAGTCAAGATGGCCGGTGAGAGGTCTTCCAGATCCTTGACTGAAAATCACAAGAAGGAACCTGATTCGGCACTTATCAAAACTCAGGCCGGAAAACTCTTCAGGAACGTCATGACAGGGATGGTTTTTATTGTATCTGCTGGCGTGTCGGTGTTCCTTTGCATTGTGGCTTTGCTTCTACTGGATAATCCCATCACCGGCCATTTTCTCCGGGCCGTGTTTTTGGATCATGGTTTGGGACGCGCCATTGTTCTCGTGGCCTTTTTCACTCTGGCCTATAAGGTCGGCATAAAAGCCACGGACATGTTCATAGAAAAGAGGGAGTGGAACGATACGTTCTGGTCCTCGGATGAAAACGACAAATCAGGTAAAGCATAAATGACCGAACGCGACTTCATCACAGTAAAAGACCTGGCCCGCTACCTGTCGGTTAAGGAGAAGACCATTTATAGCTGGGTGGAGTCCGGGAAAATCCCTGCCTACAAGTTCAACGGAGCGTTGCGGTTCCATATAAAAGAAATCAAAGAATTTGTTAAGCAAAGCCGCGTCAAAACTGTGGACGCGGAGCGGGAAGCGAAAAAAATCATTGGAAAGGCCTCTCGATTTTGGTCATAATCCTTTGTGATAGTGGCCAAAAGACGCCTCGTGACTAGGAGTTGCCTATGTACAAACGAGGAAATGTCTATTGGTGTAAAATCACCATTCCTGGACGCAAAAAGCCCATTTGCAAGAGCCTCGGCAAGGATAAGAAACTGGCCAAGGCGATTGAAGCCAAGATCAGGGCGGAAATCCAGGAAGGGAAGTTCTTTGAAAAGCAAGAGGGTGAGTATCTGACCGTAGCCGGTCTTCTGGAGATGTACCGGCACCGCTACGCCAAGTCCAACAAACGTCCCGAATCCCTCAAAACCGACGGCTATCTGGCCAAAAAGCTCAACGAATTTCTGGGAGAGGATTTGCTTCCGGAAGTGACGCCGGGCAGGCTGGAAGATTACATAGCCAAACGGCGGGATGACGGCGTGTCGGACGTCACCATTCACCACGAGTTGAACCTGCTCCGCCATGCGTTCAACCTGGCCTTTAAGAAATGGGATTTGCTGGACAAGAATCCCTTCGAGAAGGTCACTATTCCTCCCGGCTCCAAAAAGCGCGTGCGCTACCTGAAGCCGGAAGAGGAAAAGCGGTTGTTCGCGGAACTGGACAAACGGGGCGACTGGCTCAAATCCGTGGTGATCATCGCCCGCGAAACCGGCCTGCGCCTGTCCAACATCTGCAACCTGACCTGGGATCAAGTGGACTTGTTCAAGCGTGCCATTGAGATTGAGCATACCAAGAACGGAAACCCCGTCTGGATTCCGCTATCAGACGCGGTTTATCAGGAATTGAAAGCGCTCAATAAGGTGCGCAACCTGAAAATCGACCGGGTCTTCTGGATCGACGGCAGGGGACTGCATCGCGGGTGGGTGGGGCTGGCGTTTAGGCGTTTGTGCAAGCGGGCCAAGGTGGAGAACTTCCGCTTCCACGACCTGCGCCATGACTTCTGTTCCCGCCTGGTGCAGGCCGGTCAGCCGTTGCAGGTGGTGGCGGAATTGGCGGGACACACCAACATCACCACCACGCAACGCTATGCTCACCTCAACCCGGAGATGAAACGCAAAGCCATTGAAGCCCTAAACGGCAACAATGCAAGCGCTTCCGGGTAAGCTGGCTACAATTTGGCTACAGTCCACGAAAAAGGGGCTACAGCAATCGCCGTAACCCCTTATAAACAAAAGTGGAGCTGAGGGGGATCGAACCCCTGACCTCTTGAATGCCATTCAAGCGCGCTCCCAGCTGCGCCACAGCCCCGAATTCCAGTTTTTGCGTTCGTTTTCCCCGATCTTACCAGAACTTTTCGTTCCTGCAAGCCCAATTTTTTCGGGACCTTGCCCCCTTCTCCTTCCCGCTTGCCAAGCCGCTCACCGCCTCTATATAATGAAGACCGTACCGCTTCCCGGAATCCACCCTCCGGGGGAGCGTCATCCCGGCCCGCCGGCCGTCCGATATTTTCCAGGAATTTCGTGATTACCGACTTCAAACGGCGACTTCGCAACATCTTCATCACCGGGCTCCTAGTCACCCTGCCCATCGCGTTCACCGTCTTCATCCTGAACTTCCTGTTCAAGACGCTGGACAACTGGCTGTCGCCGATGTTCACCAAGCTGCTCATCTTCGCCGGCGCGCCCATCCCGCCGGACTTCCGCCTGCCCGGCCTCGGCGTCATCATGACGCTCTTGTTCATTTTCCTGATCGGAATCTTCACCAAAAACATCTTCGGCGCGAAACTCGTGCAGGTGTGGGAAACCATTGTCGAAAAAATCCCCATCGTGCGCAGCATCTACACCGGCGCCAAGCAGGTGGTGACCACCATCGCGCAAACCGACACCAAGGCCTTCAGCAAGGTGGTGATGGTCGAGTTCCCGCGCAAGGGCATCTACTCGCTGGGCTTCGTCACCAACGAAACCCGCGGCGAGGTGCAGGCGCTCACCGACGAAGACCTCATCAACGTGTTCGTGCCCACCACGCCCAACCCCACCTCCGGCTTCCTCGTGTTCGTGCCAAAGGAGGACGTCACCGTGCTCTCCATGACCGTCGAGGAAGGCCTCAAGTTCATCATCTCCTGCGGCATCGTCACCCCGCCGTACATTCCGGGCAAGGAAGCGGAAGCCAAACGGAACCTGCCGGTGTGAAGGATTCCGCCACCCCCGACCTCACCATCCTGTACGTGGACAACCACCTCGTCGCCGTGGACAAACCGGCGGGCCTGCTGACACAATCGGACGTACGCGGTGCGCCGAACCTGCTCGACCGGACCCGCGACTGGATCAAAAACGAATACGGCAAACCCGGAAAGGTGTATCTCGGACTGGTGCACCGGCTGGACCGACCCGTCTCCGGCGTCGTCCTGTTCGCGCGCACCTCGAAAGCGGCTTCCAGATTGTCGGAACAGTTCCGCAATCACACGGCACAAAAATTTTATCTGGCGTGGGTCGAAGGCGTGCCGGAAAAGGAAACCGAACGCCTCGTGCATTATTTGAGGAAAGAGAAGTCGATGAAGGCGACTGTGTTCCCGCGCCCCACGCCGCAGGCGAAACAGGCCGAACTGACCTACACCGTGCTGGAGAAAAAAGGCGGGACCAGCCTGGTGGAGGTGGAACTGCACACCGGACGCTTTCACCAGATCCGCGCGCAGCTGGCGTTTCTCGGTCACCCGCTGGTGGGCGACGCCAAGTACCGCGCCCAATCGACTCTTCCCGAAGGCCGCATCGCCCTTCACGCTTCCAAACTGATCGTCCAGCACCCCACCACCGGCAAGCCCCTCACCCTCGAAAGCCCCGCACCCGAAGACTGGCCACTCGCCTCTGCCTGAATTGACAACCCCCGCGCAGGCCTTATACTTTTTAGTAAGCCCTGAATTGGATAACCACCGGCCATGCGCTCCCGAAACGGCATCACCAAGCCTGTCTGCTCAACCGGCCGCGGCCTCTCGCCGCGCCGAATTTTAAAGTCCATTCTGTTATTCCTTATATTCGGTTTCCTCACCGCCTGCGGCGGCACCATTGATTCCGAACTCACTCACAACAAATACCCGGTCGAGGAATCGCTTCCCGAAACCCGGTACGATTTGACCGCCCTCCTTCTCATTCCGGCAGAAATGGAAGACAAGGTGTTCAACGAACTGGAAATCGGCGACGGCCTCACTCATTTGCTCCGGGAAACGTTGAAAGAGGTGTTCGTGGACGTGGTCGTGCAGGATGCGGACAAGGAATTCACGGCTTCGGGTTACGGCATCCTGCTCTATCCCGAATTCGTCGGTGAAACGCAGTATTTCGAACTGAAGCTGACCGGCAAAGATCCTTTAACGCAGGAAACCATCTTTCAGGTCGAAACCCACGGACGCTCGACGCTGAACGAACGCACCCTGAACCCGGCGATGGACGTCGCCGCCGCACTCCGCACGCTGGGGCTTTCCACCCCGTCGAGCATCGACGACTACCGCGAAGCCCAGTACCGCACCAAGATCAGCCTGGAGCGATCCATCATCGCCGCCGCCATCAAGCTGGCCAACGCGGTCTCGACGCATCCCAGCCTGGCGCAAAACACGCGCGTCCAGCCGGAGGACACGCAGGTCGCGTTCCATCAAAAAAAGAAAACGCGCCTTGCGCCCGGCACCCTTTCCACGGCCGGACGCTTTTTGAACGATCCCCGCGAGCAGATCCCTATCGGCAAATCGGCGGGGCGGGACGACATCGCCCTCCTCATCGGCAACCGGACGTACCTGAAAAAAGGAATCCCGAAGGTGGAGCACGCGCACCGCGACCTGGAGATGATCAAGACCTACCTCATCCGCACCATGGGGTTTTACCCGGACAACATCATCACCTATGAAGACGCCACCAAAGGCGATTTCGCCACGCTGTTCGGCACGGCGCAGGACCACCGCGGCAAACTGTTCCGCTGGGTGAAGCCTGGCGTGAGCCGCGTGTTCATTTATTATACGGGGCATGGCATCCCCGGCGTGACGGGCGAGGAGTTGTACTTCGTGCCGGTGGACGCCGACCTCGACTACATTTCGCAGTCCGGGTTTTCGGTTTCGCTGTTCTACGAGAACCTGAAAAAGATTCCTTCGCAGGAAACGGTGATCGTGCTCGACACCTGTTTCTCCGGCCGGACTCCCGACGGCGTCTTGTTCAATCGGGCCAGCGCCATCGTCCCCGTTCCGCAATCGCGACCGATGCCGCTGTCCAACACGGCGGTGCTCACCAGCGCGCAGAACGACCAGGTCAGCACCTGGCTGGACAAGCAAGGCCACAGCCTGTTCACGTATTTTTTCCTGCTGGGATTGAAGGGGCAGGCCGATCTCAATCAGGACCGCACCATCACCACGGGCGAGATGAACGAGTATCTCATTCAGGAAGTGCCGTACATGGCCCGCCGGGTGGCGGACAAGGAACAGCTTCCCAAGCTGGAAGGCCGCAAAGACCTCGTGCTGGCCATCCTGGAAGATTGACCAAAGATTTGACCGCAGCGGAAACTATTGCGCCGGTTGCTGGGCGGTGGGGGGAGTCGAGTCTTCCAGTGAATCTTTGACGAGGTCCTCTTTTCGCGTGTGGATGCCGAGGTCGGCCATCAGTGAAATCAGCACGGGCACGAGGAACAGCGTGAAGAACGTCGAGAACACCAGCCCGCCGATGAGCGCCGTGCCCATACCGCGGTAGAGTTCCGTCCCCGCACCTTCGCCGAACGCGAGCGGCATCATGCCCGACACGGAGGAAATGACCGTCATCATGATGGGACGCAGGCGCGTCTGGCACGAGGTCGCCAGCGCTTCGCGTTCGTCCATCCCGGCGCGCACGTTGTTCAGCATCTGGTGCACGATGAGGATGGCGTTGTTCACCACGATGCCCGCGAGGATGATGACGCCCAGCTGCGTCAGGATGTCAAACGTGATCCAGTTCCAGTCTTCCAGCATGGCCGCCGGGTTTTCCACATTGAACTCTTTCAGGTATTCGCGGATGTTGGTCTTCTGGTATTCGTTGTTGAGCACGATGCCGAAGAACGACCCCGACACCGCCAGCACCACGGTGAGCAGAACGATGAACGGCCGGATGAACGATTTGAACAGTGCCACCAGCAGCAGGTAGATGAAACCCACCGCGTAATAAAAACTGTTGAGCAGGGAGGACTCCGTCGCCGCAAGATCGTCCGCCGAACCGCCGACGCGCAGGCCGTAATCCGAAGACAGGGTCTGCCGCGTCGGTTTCAGAACCTCGTTTTCGATGTTGTCGATGACCTGCTGCATGGGCGAGGATTTTTTCACCTGCACCAGCAGGGTGATGGCGCGTTCTTTTTCGATGTGGTCGATGCGCGCCGGACCGGCGGCGATGTCGATGTCCGCCAGGTGCCCGAGGTTGGTCATCAGGCCGTTGTCCGTCCACACCGGCAGGGCCTTGTAATCGTTCAGCCCCAGCGTGCCCTGATTGCGCTGCACGAGAACGAAGTCGATGGGCTCCCCCTGGTCGTTGAACTCGCCCAGGTACGTTCCCGCGTTCAGTGATTCGATGATGTCGCCAATCTCCGGCACGCCCATGTCCAGCCGCGCGTCGTTGGCGCGACGCGGGATGAAGCGCAGCTCCGGGTTGCCGAACTTGAACTCCGGCCTCACCGAGTGCACGCCGGTCATGCCGGAGATTTTGCCGATCATCTGAAGGGCCACGTCCTTCAGTTTGAACATGTCCGGCCCGGTGATCTCCAGGTCAAACTGCTTCGACGCCGACTGGAAGATGGGCCGCTGGACGGCGAAGGCGAACCGGTAACCCGGAATGGCGAAGATGCGTTTTCCCATTTCGTCGGATTTCACCGCCATCTTCACCTCGCCGCGCTGGCCGCGCGCGAGTTCTTCCTTGATGATGGCGCCGCCGCCGTTGAATCCGGTGGAGAACACGAGGAAATTGTTTTCCACGTCATCCATCTGCACGATTTCCTTTTCGTAGTCGGCGATGTACTTCATGTTTTCATCCACGCGCGTGCCGGCCACCGGTTCGATGAACATGAATACCATGTTGTTGTTGCCGTACGGCATGTAGTCGCGTTGAGGCAGGATGGTCACGCTCCAGATGAGAAGCACCACGACTCCGGCCACGACCCCGATTTTAAGCACCGTTTTTCCCGGACCGTATGCCAGCAGGCGGTGCATGATGCGTCCGTACGACCAGTGCACTCCCTTGCCGAACTGCACCACCGGCCACAACACCTTGCGGTGGAAGAATCCCGGCTTGTATTCCTCGCCGGGTTTCAGGCGGATGAGGAGCGTCGTCAACGTCGGGATGACGCTGATCGACACCAGCAGGGACAACGCGATGCTGGCACTGATGGTGATGGCGATGTCGCGGAACAACTGCCCCGCCTCTTCCTCGATGAACACGATCGGCAGGAATACCGCGAGGGTGGTGAGCGTCGATGACAGCACCGCCCCCCACACCTCCACCGTGCCGTCGTACGCCGCTTTCAGCACGCCCTTTTTCATGGTGAGGTGGCGGTAGATGTTTTCGAGCACTACGATGGAGTTGTCCACCACCATGCCCACGGCGAACGCCATGCCCGCGAGAGAAATGATGTTGATACTGCGGTCCAGCAGTTTGAGGATGATGAACACGGCTACCAGGCTGGTGGGTATGCTGATGGCGACGATCAGCACCGAGCGGAGCGATCCCAGGAACAACAGCAGGACCACCACCGCCAGCGTCGCCCCCAGTGCGAGGTTGGATTTCACCAGGTACATCGCTTCATTGATGTACGTCACGTCCTGGTACACCACCTTGAGGCGCATGGGAATACCCCGGTTGAGCAGTTCCCGGTTCAATTCGTCCACCGCCTGCGCCGACAGGTTGCAGGTCTGGACCACGTTGGCCCCAGGCTGGCGGATGATGCCGAACGCATTGGACAGACGTCCGTTGATGCGCACCAACGAAGTGGTGCGTTTGAACCCGTCCACCACGGTGGCGAAGTCGCTCACCTTGATCGTTTTATCGCCATCGCGCTTGATGACGGTTTTCATGATGTCGTCCGGACTTGTAAATTCGCCCAGCGTGCGCACCGTGTATTCGCGGTGCGTTTCATCGTGGAATCCGGCGCGGGTGTTCTGGTTTTCGTCGGAGAGGCGTTTAATGATGTCGTCGTACGTCAGGTGCAGGCGTGCCACGGCATAAGGATCGAACTCGACGCGCATCTCCCGCTCCTCGCCACCGAAGTGCCAAACTTCGGACACCCCGTCCACCCGTTGCAGGAAGGGAACGATGATGTCCTCGCCCACCTTGTACATGTAGTTCTGGCTGATATCCGGCATGGCGGGATTCGGTTTCTCGACAATGATCCACATGATGGGATTCGAATTGTCCGTCGAGACCGACTTCATCACCGGCTTTTCGGCGAGCACCGGCAGGTCCTTAACCTGTTGCAGCTTGTTGTTGACGTCGATGGTCGCGGTGTTCTTGTCCACGCCCCAGTCGAACTCGAGCGTGATGGTGCTCTCGCCGTGCTTGCTGGTGGAGGTCATCTTCTTGAGGCCCTCGACGTTTTCCAGCTCGTCTTCGATGCGGCGGGTGATGTTGCGTTCCACTTCGTTCGGCGACAGGCCGCGGTATTCGGTCGTTACCTCAATGAGCGGCTTGTCCACGGTGGGGGTCAGCTGGCGCGGCAGGATGTTGTAACAAATGGCGCCGATCACCGCCACCAGGGCCACGGCGACGGTCACCGTGTGGTAGTTGCGTATGGAATGGTCGACCAGCTTCATCAGGTTTCAGAGTCCTGGGAAGGCTTCGGCGCCTTGTTGGTTTCCGCAGAATTGAACGGGGGTTCCGCCTTCGGTTCCGGGTTGGTGAGGAACACCTTCGCACCCGGGAACACCGCACCGGAACCGCGCATGATCAGATCCGCCTGCGGCGTCAGCTGGTGTGTGAAGTCATCGATTTCCACCAATCCTTCGTGTTCCTTGAAGGCGCGCACCGGCACCAGTTTCGCTTTTCCTTCATCCACGATGTACACCACCGTTCCCTGCTCGCCGATGACCAGCGAAATGGAGGGAACGTGCTTCACATTCTTTCGCGTATCGAAACGGATCTTCGCCTCCAGCGTGAGGCCGGGGAACAGCGCCGGGTTGGCATCGGGCAGGTCGATCTGAACCTGGATGTTGCCCGAAAAAATGTTGGCGTCCGGGATCACGCGTACCGTATTGCTCAGATTGTGATTGAGTTCAAACCGGAGACCGAGGTCCACCACGTGGAACTCGGCGGAGGAAATGTTCCGCAGTTTGTTGCGGTAGCTCTGCGGCAACTCCAGCACCGCTTTCAGCTTGGACGACCCGATCATCTCAATCACCGCCGTGCCCGGTGAGGCGAAGGCACCGACCTCGATGCGTTTGCCGATCACCACCCCGTCGAACGGCGCGAGGATTTTCGTTTTCGACAAATCCAGTTTGGCCAGCCGCAGCTGCTGGGTGACGCTGTCGAGATTCGATTTCGCCTGCAGGATGTCCTCATCGCGGGAGCGCGTTCCCGCCTTCAACGCCGCCCGGCTGGAACGAAGCTGTTCCCGCGCGCGCTGCACGCGGTCCACCGCCTCGTCCAGAGACGACTGCGGCACCACGCCGTCTTCCACCAGCTTGCGGAAACGCCTTTCTTCTTTAATGGCGAGCTCAAGTGCGCTTTCATCGGCTTTCAACTGCGCTTCCAGCTTTTCCTTGTCCTCCGGCCGCGCCCCGGTGAGCGTCTTTTCGTATTCCTTCTGCGCCGTGCGCTGGTCCGCCTCCAGCCGCTGGACTTTCAGCTGGTACTGGCGGGAATCGATCAACGCGATCAGGCTGCCGGCGCGGATGGTCTGTCCTTCTTCAACAGGCAAACGGCGAACACGGCCTTCCACCTCGGCGGTGATGAGCACCCGCTGTTCGGCGGCGATGTTCCCAACGGTTCGGATTTCATCAACCACATCCTTGATGATCACATGGCCCACCTGCACCGGCAGTTGCAACTCCCGCCGTTGCGGACGCACCTCTTCCGATTGCGGCTGCGGGCAGGCGGCGACAAACAGAACAGCCCCCAACACAACACCCAGAAACAGAAGAGGAATCCAGCGGCTCGGCTTTTGGCTGTTGTCGTTCAATTCAAATCCTGCATAATAAGTGATTGATTTTATTATCGGCTACTGGAACACCAAATACAAAAAAATCGCTGCAGCCTCACCACGCAGTGTTCCTGTTGGCACTCAGGGCTGCGGGGTTGTATTGTGCAATCGGGATGGACCGGTAAAGAAACGCGGGAAAACCGGGTATCGGAAGCTCTGAAATCTTATCGGCGACACCGCACCTCACTTGACCTCGCACCTGCACCCTCTATGGCCGACGCGTCGGTATAAAGTTGAGCGCAAGCCAGGTACCCGGCAAATATTTTAGCAATCATTAAAAATATATGCTACCCTGCTTTCGAAGTCAATCCATTTTTTTAACAGATATTCAAGAAATACCATGACACGGGGACGCCCCAGAAATTTTGACAAGACCCAGGCGCTGGACACCGCCCTGCACCTGTTCTGGCGGCACGGCTACGAAGGCACATCCATCGCTCTTCTGGCGGAAGCCATCGGGGTGAAAGCGCCCAGCCTGTACGCCGCCTTCGGCAACAAGGAAGATTTATTTCTTCAGGCGATCGAGCGTTACGCGGAGGTCAACGGCCACATTTACCACGACGCGCTAAAGAAAGAAACCGTCCGCGAAGTGGTGAAAAGTATTCTGACGGGAGAAGTGGAGCTGATCACCCGCCGCGGGTCGCCGAACGGTTGCCTCATGATCCAGGGAGCTCTGGTGACCAGCCCGGAATCGGAAAAAATCTGCAAGATGATGGCCAGGATGCGCGGCACGGCGGAGGGATGGATCGCCAAACGCTTCGAGCAGGCGAAACAGGAAGGCGACCTTCCGCCCGACTGCGATCCCAAAGCGTTGGCGTGTTACCTCATGACCATCAACTCCGGCCTGGCCGTACAGGCAAAAAGCGGCGCAAGCAAGAAACAGCTTTTGAAAGTGGTGGACCTCATCCTGAAAAGCTGGCCCGAGCCCGGAAAAAATATTCCCTCGGTCGTTCGGCAGGCGTCCTGATTGACGGCAGTCCCTTCCCTTTCGTTTGATGTGATATCATTCCACGCATGAATCGCCTGTCTTCATCCACTCTTCTTTCCTACACGGAACGCTATCCCATAGACGGGTTCGATTACCGTCTCCTCGATTCCGGCAACGGGCGCAAGCTGGAGCAGTTCGGCCTGCACCGCTTCATCCGTCCCGCACCGCAGGCCATCTGGCCTGCCACCCTGCCGAAAGAGGAATGGGATGAAGCCGTCTCCGAGTACACCTATTCCAAGGGAAAGGACTACGGCGGTGAATGGCACAACCGTCCCGGCCTGCCGAAAGACGCGTGGCGGCTGACCTGCCAGGATTTGATTTTCGAAATCAAGCCCACCGGCTTCGGCCATATGGGCTTGTTCCCGGAACAGGCGGCGCACTGGTTGTGGATTCGCGATTTTCTGAAAGCCCTGCCAGAGGACAATCCCAAAAACGTGCTCAACATTTTCGGCTACACTGGCGCCAGTACGCTGGCCGCCGCCGCGGGAGGCGCGAGCGTGGCGCATGTGGATTCGTCCAAAGCCTCGGTCAACTGGGCGCGCAAGAACCTGGAGTTGTCCGGCCTGGGCGACCGCACGGTGCGCTGGTATGTAGACGATGTATTGAAGTTTTTAAAGCGGGAACACAACCGCGAACGGTTTTACGAAGGGATCATCCTGGACCCGCCCACGTTTGGACGCGGCGCCAAGGGGGAAGTCTGGAAAATCGAGAAGGACCTGCCGCAACTTTTGCAACGGTGCCGCAACGTACTCAGCCGCGAACCGCGCTTCATCCTGTTCACCACGCACTCGCCGGGCTTCTCGGCGCTCACGCTCAAGAACATGATGCTGAATTATCTTGTGGAGCCGAACCGGGGACAGTTCGACGCGGGCGAGATGTACCTGCATAACGAAGAGCAGGGTTACCACATTCCCAGCGGATTCTACAGCCTTTGGTGGCGGGACTGAGCCCGCCTTCCCTCCAGCCTCATTTCATCGGCTTCACACAGCGGAACCCGACCCCCGGGTTGCGGAAGTCCGGGAGGAACGCCGCGCGGTTGGAACTGCGCAGGAACCCGGCGGTGGTGTTCCATGCGCCGCCCCGCACCACCTTGTTGTCCAGCGGGCGCGGTCCTTTGGGATTGTCCTTGGGGCTGGACCGGTAGTAGTTCTCATCCATCCAGTCGGCGGTCCATTCCGCCACGTTTCCTGCCATGTCGTGCAGGCCGTAGGAATTCGGTTTGAACTGGCCGACCGGCGCGGTGGTCCGGTAGCCATCGTCGATGGCCGCGACACGGATGTTGAGCTCGCAGGCCTTGTCACAGAAATTCGCTTCGTTGCCTTTCACCGTGTCGCCCCAGTAAAAATGCGTCTGCGTTTCTCCGCGCGCGGCGTATTCCCATTCCGCCTCGGTGGGCAGACGCTTGCCCTGCTTCTGGCAATACTGGCTGGCTTCATTCCAGGTGATGCTCTCCACCGGCAGGTTGGCGCCGATGTGGTCCGAAGGATTGCGATCCATCACCGCCTGAAACCGGGCCTGCGTCACCTCATACTTGTCCATCTGGAAGGAATCCACGCACACTTCGTGAACCGGCTGCTCGGCGGGCGTTCCCTGCTTGCTTCCCATCTGGAAACACCCTCCTTTGATAGTCACCATTTCCCCTTCACCGGAAGAACCTGCCTTGGCAATCATGGCTTTCTGGATCTGGGTCTTGAGCAGTGCCACCTGCTGGTACACCGCACGCAGGACCCCTTTGTACTTGAGGGTCACCACCGATTGCGGCACCAGTTCCATGCGGTTCTTTTCCTTGAAGAACAGCCGGTAATGCGGAATCGGGTCGTTGCCCTTGATGTCCACGTAATTGCGCATGTTGCTGTTGGTGCGTTGGGGGGGGAGCACGATTTCATCCACCAGTTCCGCTTCCTCGCCTTCCGACGATCCCTTGCGGTACACAATCACCGTGCGGCCGCCGGAGATGGGCATGTCCAGCACCTGGTTCACCAGTTTGAGCGCCTCGTCGTACTTTTTGAAAACGGTCTTGACCTGGGCGAGCGAGTGCATGACCCGAGGATTGTCCGGGTCCAACTCCAGCGCCTGCTCATAGAGCTTTTCCGCCACCGGGTATTCTTTTTTGTCAAAGGCCGCATCGGCCTCCCGGATCAACGCCTCCGCGCTATCGGCGGTAGCCTGAGACGGGATAGGAAAACCCAGAAGCCACAGCGCAGCTCCGGCAAACATCAGACATCGCAAAAAGGAGAATGAACGGTCTTTCCTGTTGAACCACATGGGAGGCTCCAAAGCTGGTGAATGGATATTCGGTTTTTGAGTTCAGGGAAGTATATACCATCCCCATAACAGCGACAACCAAGACAGGGTAAAAAAACAGCCGCTGAACAGAACAAAACTCATTGTTTCAGAATGGATTATTTCTCGGGCGGGGAGTCCGGGGTGGCGGGGGGTGGATTTTTTTCAGACTTTTTGCGCGCGTCCTGCCGGGCCCGTTTTTTTTTCAACTCGTTCCAGTCGTCTTCCGGCTTTTTCTTTTTCTGAAAGCGGTCGCGCTTGGGAAAGTAATTGATTTCGTCGATCATAACAAAGGCCTCCGGGATTCCTTCCCGTTTTCACGACAGTGCGTGGTACAATCTTCGGCTTGAATAACCATTGTGCCACGTCCCCGGCACATCCACAAACCCTTTACCAGTCACTTCTCGCCATGCAATTTCTTCTGTTCGACGATTACGTCATTCACGCGGTGCAAAATCAGGAAACCCAGGTGCTGGAGCGTTGCAACCGGCGCGACATGCAGGCCTGGGTGATGGCTTCTTCCGTACCGCTCATCCTGGAACGGCTGTCGGCCACCGGCAAGGCGGATGAATCGCGAAAAGCGCTGGGCGATTTCCTCTCCGCCGTCACCCTGATGCCCGTAACCGGCGAAGAATTGAAGTCCGGCCTGAAATCCAATGCCCCTGCCTATTCCCACGCCCTGGCGCTCGAACTGGCCGCGCGCCACAAATTGCAGGGCATCATCACCACACAACCGGCGGCGTTCCCCAAATCGGACATCACCGTGATCACCCCGGAACAACTGGACGGCGTTCTTGCACAGGCGGAACAACCGGAACCGGCGGTGCCGCTTCTCAACATCCTCGCTACCTATCCGCAGATCATGGAAGGCGCGGAGGCGGGGTGGATGTCGGTCATCCGGTCGGGATACTTCATCCTCGGCCCGCAGGTCGAACAACTGGAAAAGGAAATGGCGGCGTACTGCGGCGTGACCGATGCGGTGGGAGTTTCTTCAGGAACCGATGCGCTGCTGCTTGCACTGATGACGGCGGACATCGGCGAAGGCGACGAGGTCATCACTACCCCCTTCACCTTCTTCGCCACGGCGGGATCGATCTCCCGCACCGGCGCGAAACCGGTGTTCGTGGACATCGAGCCGGATTCGTTCAACATCGACCCGAAAAAAATCGAAGCGGCGATCACCCCGAATACCCGGGCCATCATGCCGGTGCACCTGTACGGTCAATGCGCGGACATGGACGCCATCAACGCCATCGCGGAAAAACACAACCTGCTGGTCTTCGAGGACGCGGCGCAGGCAACGGGCGCGACCTATAAAGGAAAGCAGGCGGGATCGATGGGCGACTTCGGTTGCTACAGCTTCTTCCCGACGAAGAACCTGGGCGGCTTCGGCGACGGCGGCATGGTGACGGTACGCGATGCGGCTCTGTTCGAAAAATGCAAAATCCTGCGCGTCCACGGCGGCGCACCCAAGTACTACCACAAACTGATCGGCGGCAACTTTCGCATCGACGCCCTGCAGGCGGCGGTGCTCCGCGCCAAACTCCCTTTCCTCGACACCTGGCTGGCATTCCGTCGCGCCAACGCGCAACGTTACACCAGGCTGTTTACAGAAGCGGGGCTGGATACGGTCATCGGCCTTCCGCCGGAAGTGGTACCCGGACACACGTTCAACCAGTACTCCATCCGCGTGCGTGACGGCAAACGCGACGCCCTGCGCGCCGCCCTGGCTGAAAAGAAAATCATGACGGAGATTTATTACCCCGTGCCCCTGCACCTGCAGGAATGCTTCGCCGATCTCGGCCACAAGAAGGGCGACTTCCCCGTCTCCGAGCAGGCAGCCGACGAAGTGCTGGCGCTCCCCGCGGCCAACGAGGTGACCGAAGCCCAGCAGAAACACGTGGTCGCCGCCATCCGCGCTTTCTTCAAATAAAGGAAACAAATTCATTCGCCCGGACGGTACCGCTGGGCGATGGGCAGGCGGCGTCCACTGCCAAAGGCCTTGGACGTCACGCGCAGGCCGGGGGCGGCCTGCTTGCGTTTGTACTCGTTGTTGTCCACCTTGCGGATGATCTCCCGCACCAGCTCCGCGTCGAATCCTTTTTCCGCCAGTTCCTGAGGCGACAGGTGGCCTTCGATATAGCCTTCGAGGATGGGATCGAGGACCTCATACGGCGGCAGACTGTCCTGGTCGGTCTGGTTGGGACGCAGCTCCGCTGTCGGCGGACGTTCCAGGATGTTCGCCGGAATGACCTTCCGGTCACGGTTGATCCACCGCGCCAGCTGATACACCTTCATCTTGGGTACGTCGGAGATCACAGCGAGTCCCCCAGCCATGTCGCCATACAACGTGCAGTAACCGACTGCCATCTCGCTTTTGTTTCCGGTGGAAAGCACCATGCTCCCCGTGCGATTCGACACCGCCATCAGGATGTTGCCACGAATACGCGCCTGAATGTTCTCCTCCGTGACGTCCTCCGGTCCTTCTCCCAACAAGGGGGCGAGGGTTTTCTTATAGGTGTCGAACAATTCACGGATCGGCACCACCGAATAGGCAATGCCGAGGTTGGCCGCCAGTTGTTCGGCGTCGGTCACACTCACCGGGTCGGTGTAATGCGACGGCATGCTCACGCCCTGAACGTTGTCTGCACCCAGCGCGTGCACCGCAAGCACGGCGACCACGGCGGAATCGATGCCGCCCGACAAACCGATCACCGCTTTTGAATACCCACACTTGCTCAAATAATCACGTGCGCCCAGCACCAGGGCGTGGAACATCTCCTCCTCTTCCGATTCGCATGCCGGGTGCACTGTCCCTTCGCCCGTCTTCCAATCCACCGTCACCAGGTCTTCTTCAAACCCCTTCGCCTGCGCGAGCACATTTCCCTTTTTATCGAGAGCGAAGCTGTATCCGTCGAACACGAGGTCGTCGTTGCCGCCGGCCTGGTTGACCAGCACCAGCGGCACACCGGTTTCCTTCACGATGTGCCGGGCGAGTTCCCGCCGCGTTTGCCAGCGCCGCGTGCGGTAAGGCGAAGCGGAGATGTTGATCAACGCCTGCATGCCCGCGTCGGCCAGTTCCTGCACCGGGTTGCGGTGGTAGGGCCCGTGATCGTAGAAGCCCGCGTAGTTCCACATGTCTTCGCACACGGTGATGCCAACTTTCAAACCGTTCCAGTCGAGAAGCCGGACGCATTCCCCGGGAGAGAAGTACCGGGACTCGTCGAATACGTCGTAGTCGGGAAGCAACAGCTTGTCGGCACGCAAAAGAATTTTCCCATTCTGAAAAACGGTGGCGGCGTTGGTCAGGCGTTTGCCCGCGGCGCCGTTGTTCTCGCCGACGTGACCCAGCACCACGGCGGGACCGGTGAGGGTCTGCACCAGCGCGTCCAGCGCACGCCGGTTCTGGATGAGGAAATCGGTTTTGTTGAGCAGGTCCTTGGGCGGGTAGCCGCAGACCGCCAGCTCCGAGAACACCACCATCTCCACGCCAGTTTCCCTGGCGCGTTCGTACGCCAGTCGGATCTTGCGCACGTTGCCCTCGAGGTCGCCAATGGTGGGATTGATTTGCGCCAGTGCGATCTTCAAAAAAGCTTTCCTTATATAAGGAGATTCCAGATCGTGTCCGTCCCCCTGGACATAGACCCGATAGCTTTGTTTATCATAACTTGCCCCGTGGTACAATGTGACCGGGAATTCCGGGGTTTGGCTTCACAAATCTAATGTAGAAACCAAAATTTTCCGAAAAGAAACATATCGGGTGCACTCATTGGGAATTTCATGAAAACTTACCTCATCACCGGCGGCGCGGGATTCATCGGCGGCAACTTCGTGCTGGGATTGCTGCGCCGTGGTGACGTGAAGGTGGTCAACCTCGATGCGCTGACCTACGCCGGCAACCTGGACACCCTGTCGTCCGTCCTCGACGACCCTCATCACGTGTTCGTCCACGGCGACATTCGTGACCGCACGCTCCTCAACCAGCTGTTCGCCGAGCACCAGCCGCAGGCAGTGGTGAACTTCGCCGCCGAATCGCACGTGGACCGCTCCATCGACCAGCCCGGAGATTTCATCCAGACCAACGTCGTCGGCGCCTTCGAACTGCTGGAGGCCGCGCGAACGTATTGGAATTCTCTGCCGGACCCGGGAAAGAACATGTTCCGCTTTCTGCACATTTCCACCGACGAGGTGTACGGATCGCTCGGACCGACGGATGCGTTCACTGAAAGCACGCCCTACGCCCCGAACTCGCCCTATTCGGCGTCGAAAGCGGCGGCCGATCACCTGGTGCGTGCGTACCACCACACCTACAACCTGCCGACGCTCACCACCAACTGTTCGAACAACTACGGCCCGTACCAGTTTCCGGAAAAACTGATACCGCTCACCATCCAGAAAGTCCTGCGCGGCGAACCGATCCCGGTTTACGGCGACGGCAGGCAGGTTCGCGACTGGCTGTACGTGGAAGATCATTGCAAGGCAGTGGAATGCGTGCTGACCAATGGCAAACCGGGAGAGGTGTACAATATCGGCGGCCATGGTGAGAAAACGAACCTCGAAGTGGTGCAGACGCTCTGCCGCCTGCTGGACGAGATGGTTCCCGGTTCACCACACAAACCCAATGCAAAACTCATCACCTTCGTCGAGGACCGGCCGGGGCATGACCGGCGCTACGCCATCGATCCCACGAAGGTCCAAAACGAACTCGGCTGGAAGCCGGACGAGAGTTTCGATTCCGGCTTGCGCAAAACCGTGAAGTGGTACCTGGACCACCCCGAATGGGTCGAACGCGTGACCAGCGGGGCGTATCGCGGCGAACGGCTCGGACTCTCCAAACCCTGAGGTTTCAACGATGATCACCAAAGGCATCATCCTGGCAGGCGGAACCGGATCCCGGCTGTATCCCCTGACGCTGGCCGTCAGCAAGCAGTTGCTTCCGCTTTACGACAAGCCGATGATCTATTACCCGCTCTCCACCTTGATGCAGGCGGGTATCCGCGACATCCTCGTCATCACCACACCGCACGACCAGCCCCAGTTCCAGAATCTCCTGAAAGACGGAAGCCAGTGGGGGCTCAACCTCCAATACGCGGTGCAACCGGAACCGAAAGGACTGGCACAGGCATTCATCATCGGTAAAGAGTTTATCGGCAACGACGGGTGCAGCCTCATCCTCGGCGACAACTTTTATTACGGTGAAGGACTCGACCGCATGGTGCAGGCGGCGAGCCGTCAGCCCTCCGGTGGAACGGTGTTCGGCTACTGGGTGAACAACCCGCAGGATTACGGAGTGGTGGAGTTCGACAAAAACGGCCGGGCGGTGAGCCTGGAGGAAAAACCGAAACAGCCGCGTTCGAATTATGCCGTGACCGGCCTTTACTTTTACGACAACGAGGTGGTGCGCATCGCCGCCGGGTTGAAACCGTCAGCCCGTGGTGAATTGGAGATCACCGATGTCAACCAGCATTACCTCAAAAGGGAAGCGCTCCAGGTGCAGATCATGGGGCGCGGCTTTGCGTGGCTGGACACCGGCTCGCACGAAGCCCTTCTCGAAGCCAACACCTTTGTCGAAACCATCGAGCGGCGGCAGGGACTGAAGATCGCGTGCCCGGAAGAGATCGCCTACCAGAACGGATGGATCGATGCCGGGCAGCTGGAGAAGCTCGCCGCGCTGTACGGTCACAACGGCTACGGCGCGTACCTGCTGAGCCTGACCGGGCGCAACACGCCTCCGGGCGTGCAGATTTTAAAATGATAAAACGATGACCAACTCCACGCACAATGCCCCACGCCGAATACTGTTGACCGGGAAAACCGGGCAGATCGGACGCGAGTTGTGGTCCTTTCTGGACACTTTCGGCGATGTGCGCGCACCCTCTTCCTCCGAACTCGATCTCGCCTTTCCCGATGCCTTGAAGCAATACCTGACGGAATGGCGGCCGCACCTCATCGTCAACGCCGCCGCCTACACACAGGTGGACCGCGCCGAGGAGGAACGTGACCGTGCCATGGCCATCAACGGCACTGCACCCAAGGTCATGGCCGAATGCGCAGCGGAACTGGGCGCAGCGATGGTGCACTTCTCCACCGACTACGTGTTCGACGGAAGCAAACACGGTTTTTACAGGGAAACCGACGAGCCCAATCCCAAAAACGTGTACGGCATCACCAAGGCCGCGGGCGACGCCGCTATCCAGCAGGCGGGCATTCCGCATTTCATTTTCCGCACCAGCTGGGTGTACGGTCTCAACGGCCACAACTTTCTTCTGACCATGCAGCGTCTCGCCCGCGAGCAGGATGAAATCCGCGTGGTGAACGACCAGGTGGGCTCCCCCACGTGGAGCCGCCTGATCGCACAGACCACGGCGAACATCCTCGACCAGGTGTTGAGCGACCGCGAATCGGGAGACGTGAGCGGAATCGAGAAGGCCTCCGGTATTTACAACCTGACCTGCACCGGCTGGACGAGCTGGTACGGATTCGCCAGGGCCATTTTCGACGCCCTGCCGGAGGACGAACGTCCGCGACTGAGACCCATCCCGACCGGCGACTACCCCACACCCGCACCGCGCCCGGCCAATTCGGTATTGTCCATCGAAAAACTGCGCCAGCAGTTCGGCATCATCCTGCCCGACTGGCAAGGCGCGCTGACATTTTGCCTGAACAACCAGACGGCGTCCGACCCCGCCGCCTGATTCCATCCTTCAAGATTCATTTGTCAGATTGCGAATCGCCCGTTAACCTGTTTTTATGGAATATCGAGCCCATTCACCCGCAATCCTATAAAGAATCATGGCGCGCATCCTGGTGTTCACCGCCACGTACAACGAGGCGGACAACATTGAAGAGTTGATCGAGAGCATTCGCCGCTACGTCGCCGATGCCGACATCCTGGTGGTGGACGACGCCTCGCCCGACGGCACCGGCGACCTGCTGGACCGGATCGCCGAGCGCAAGCAAGGCCTGCACATCGTGCACCGTCCGGGAAAGCTCGGTCTCGGTACGGCGCACCTGTTCGCCATGCAGTTTGCGATCCAGCATAATTACGACATCCTCATCACGATGGACGCCGACTTCTCACATAATCCGCAATACATGCCCACACTGTTAAAGCTTTTGGAGGAAAACGACTTCGTCATCGGTTCACGTTACATGCCAGGGGGGCAGTGCGATTACGGGTTTGTCCGAACCTTCGTCAGCCGTACGGCCAACACGCTGGTACGCCTGCTCCTTCACATCCCGACGCATGAAACCACCACCTCCTACCGCGGTTTTCATGTGAGCCTGCTGAAGCGCATGAATCTCAATTCACTGCGGTCGGAAGGCTATTCGTTTTTCATGGAATCGATTTTCCTCGTTCACCGTGCAACCAAAAAAATGGCGGAGTTTCCGATTCATTTCGAGGACCGGCGCGCGGGGCAGTCGAAAATCTCCAAGCGCGAAATCCTCAAAGCCATGCTCAACCTGTTGCGCGTGGCGTTCCGCCGGTGCTTCGTTCTGCCGTGGACGGGCAAATACCTTCAGGCTACGCATCCCCTTGCCATTGCCGAGTGCAAGCACTGTCGATCCCCCCACTCCATGGAACTGGCGCGAAATGAAATTCTTACCCGGAGGAAATGCCTGCACTGTGGATACCTGTTCGATATGGAATTGGAGACGGCATGAAGACCGCGTTCATCACCGGAATTTCAGGGCAGGACGGCAGTTACCTGGCGGAGTGTCTTCTTGAACAAAACTACGTCGTGCATGGATTGATCCGGCCGGGTCCGGCGGAGCAGGTGGAGCCATCGCTGTGGCGTCTGCACGCGGTGCGGAACCGCATTACCCTGCACGCCGCTCCGCTTCTCAACACGCAGGCGCTGACCGGGATACTGAAAGACGTGAATCCGGACGAATGCTATCACCTCGCCGCACAAAGTTTCGCCGGAGACTCACCGCATTCGGAAATGGAAACCATCCAGACCAATGTGGACGGCACCCACAGCGTATTGCTCGCCATCCGCAATGCCGCGCCCCGTTGCCGCGTATTTTTCGCTGGGTCGGCGCAGATGTTCGGCGATGCGCCGCACTCGCCGCAGACGGAGGAGACCCCGTTTCGCCCCGTCAATCTTTACGGCGTCTCCAAAGTCGCGGCGTACGACCTGGTGAAGTATTACATGCGGCATCACAACCTCTTCGTCAGCACCGGTTTGCTGTATAACCACGAATCGCCGCGTCGCAGTTTCGAGTTTGTGACCCGCAAGATCACCGCTTCCGCGGCGCGCATCAAGCTCGGTTTGCAAAAGGAGCTGCGGCTGGGTAATCTCGACAGCGTCCGCGACTGGGGCTACGCCGGCGACTATGTTGTCGCCATGCACGCCGCACTCAATGTGGATGCGCCGGACGATTATGTCATCGCGACCGGGGAGACGCACCGCATCCGCGATTTCCTCAAACGCGTGTTTGCAGAGCTGGAACTGGAAGTCGAACCATACGTCGTGCAGGATGAAGAGTTTTTCCGCCCCACGGAGAACGTTCCGCTGGTGGGGAATGCCGCCCGTGCGCGCAAGCGGCTGGGCTGGGAACCGAAGATGCCGTTCGAGGACTGGGTGCGGCAGATGGTGTGGGCGGACATGGACTACTTTCAGAAGCTGGCGGCAGGCGGAAAACTCTCCGAAAAATAATTTTTGCCTTTATACTGAACTTCTCGACAAAACGTTTTGGGACGCGACCATGAAACAGGCCCTCATCACCGGCATCACGGGACAGGATGGCAGTTACCTGGCAGAGTTCCTGCTTGAAAAGGGTTACCACGTTCACGGCATCGTGCGCCGCTCCAGCACGTTCAACCGCGGGCGCATCGAACACCTGCGGGAGGGGCGAATCGGGGCAGGCAAACTGTCATTGCATTACGCGGACCTGACCGACTCCTCCAGCCTGAACAAGCTGGTGGTGCAGATTCGCCCGGACGAAGTATACAACCTGGCGGCGCAAAGCCACGTCGGTATCAGTTTCCAGATGCCGGAATACACAAGCGAAGTGGTGGGCATCGGCGCCATGCGTCTGCTCGACGCCCTGCACGGCACCGGACAGACCGACCGCGTCCGCTTTTACCAGGCCTCGACGAGCGAACTTTACGGCCACGCGCTGGAAACACCGCAGACCGAAGCCACCCCTTTTTACCCGCGCAGTCCCTACGGATGCGCCAAGCTGTACGCGCACTGGATCACCGTCAACTACCGCGAAGCGTACGGCATGTTCGCGTGTTGCGGCATCCTGTTCAATCACGAGTCCCCGCGCCGCGGCGAAAACTTCGTGACACGCAAGATCACGTTGTCCCTGGCGCAGATGCTGGCGGGCAAGCTGGACGTGTTGTCACTCGGCAACCTGGACGCGAAACGCGACTGGGGGTTCGCCGGCGATTACGTGGAAGGGATGTGGTTGATGCTCCAGCAGGACAAGCCGGACGACTACATCCTCGCCACCGGGCAACAACACAGCGTTCGCGATTTCGTGGAAACGGCGTTCGCGCACTGCGGCATGGAATTGGAATGGGAGGGAGAGGGAACGGAAGAAGTCGGGCGCGACAAGGCGAGCGGCCGGGTAAAAGTAAAAATCGATCCCAGGTTTTACCGCCCGGCGGAAGTGCACTCCCTGATCGGCGACGCCACCAAGGCGCAAACCCGGCTGGGTTGGAAACCAAGAATTCCGTTCGAGCAGTTGGTGCGGGATATGGTGGAAAGCGATCTCGCTCACTACGGTTTGAAGCGGCGGGACATTCTCAGCCCCACCAGGGCGTGATCCGCATCACCCCAGCCAGGCCCGTTCCACTTTCACCAGAATACGATTGACCCCGGCGCGGCCCAGTCCCCACCCGGCAACCACACCCAATAAGTTCGCGCCCATGTCCCAGAGATCAAACATACGGTAGCCGATCATCGCCTGAACCACCTCAAGAGCCAGCCCCAGCTTGATAAACATGCGCATCCAGAAACCGTAGCGGTCCGGCGGATTGATCTGCACGAACCACAGCATCAGGATAAAATAAGCGGCGAAGTGAAGGATCTTATCAAGCCGGTCGATACCGAGGTCCGGCAGCTCCGGCGCGGGCATCAACGATACGATCACGATCAGGCCGATTTGCAGATAGCCCAGTCCCCACCAAAGGCGCGATCGTTGCAACGGTTCCATGAAACGGAAACCTCAAGCAAATTGAATGAAGTGGAGCCCGGAAAGCATATCGGGCCAACCGGCCCACCGTGGCCCGGAGCTGAGGGATTATGGTGTCACCCCTTCCCATTGCCCAATTTAACTCAAATCCCACTACAGGAACAGGTCTTAATCCGAATTGATGGTGCTTTCTTTATGACGCCAAATTCAACTCTTTTTAATCAATCCTTTTGAGATGGTTTTAATCAAAAGGCCATTAAAAACAAGGAATTGCTCCCTTTTTTGGTTGGCTTCATACTAAAATCTGTTAGACTTTAACAACACATAACAATTCTAACGAATGGGAACCCCATGACCCCCAGTGTGCCTGCGTTCCGGGCCGCAGAGGAAAAGAAACTTTTCCTCAAGCGCATCGACCTGATGACTTTCTTTTCAGAGGACACCCTCGATGCGCTGGCCTCTGATTGCAGTGAGATTGTGCTGGACGCCAACACCGTCCTGTTTGAAAAGGGCGACACGGGAAAGTCCATGTACATCCTGCTCGAAGGCGAGGTGTTGATCTATATCGAGAAGAAAAACCTCGCCACGCTGAAACCCGGAGCGTATTTCGGCGAGATGTCGATGATCGAATCCCAGCCGCGCACTGCCAGCGCCAAAACGCTCATGCCCTCCACTTTGATCGAGATCAACGAAGAATTGTTCGAAAGCTACTTCGCCAACCAGCCTCGCGCGCTGATGGCGATGATGCGGAACCTGTCCGCCCGCTCGCGAAAGATTTCCTCGGACCTGGCGGCTTCATTGCCGTCGATGGACGAGGAGTCCGGGGTGGATCCCATCGCGTTCATGAACGACACTTATCTCGACGTGCTGCTGTTCGATCTGGAAACATTCAAATTCACCCAGGCCAATGCTCCCGTCTGCCGTGAAGTGGGATACTCGCCTGAAGACCTTTTCAAAATGCATTTCCTCGACCTGGCCATCAGCCTGGACCAGGAAGACATCGACCGTCTGTTCGAGCCCCTCATCCAGAACATCCGCCCGATGACGGTCTTCGAAGCCGTGTACCGCAGGAAAAACGGGTCCACTTATCCGGTGGAGTGCCGTTGCCAGTTGGTGAAGAATCTCGGTACCCATCCGCAGGTGATGGTGTGGTCGCAGGACATCACCGAGCGCAAGCAGTTGGAGGAACAGATCCGGCAGATGGCGTACTACGACCCTCTAACAGGCCTGTTGAACCGGAACCTGCTGAATGACCGGCTGGAAGTCGCCCTGACCGCCGCCTCTGTCGCGAAGGAAAAAGTCGGCATCCTGTTTCTCGACCTGGATCATTTCAAAACCATCAACGACACGCTGGGTCACGACCTGGGGGACCTGCTTCTCAAGCAGGTGGCGGACCGGTTGAAAAAGGTGGTGCGGCAGGAGGACACGGTGGCCCGCATGGGAGGAGACGAGTTCGTCATCGTCGTGCCCAACCTCACCAAAGAAGATGAAATCGTGGACCGCGCGCAGAAGGTGCTTGAAGTCCTCTCGCCTATTTACCGTATCCAGAATCACGAATTGTACATCACATGCAGTATTGGCATTTCCGTGTTCCCCGACGACGGACAGGAGATCGAAACTCTGCTCAAACACTCCGACCTTGCCATGTACCGGGCCAAGGAACGCGGCCGCAACACCTTCCAATTTTTCGCGCAGTCCATGAACACGCTCGCAGTGGAACGCATGGTTATCGAGAAAAACATGCGCAAGGCGGTGGGCGGCACCGAGTTCCAACTGTATTACCAGCCGAAAATCTGTCTGCGCTCCGGCAAGGTGGTGGGCATGGAGGCGCTCCTTCGCTGGGAAAACCCGGAGTTGGGATTTGTCAATCCGCAAAAAAGCATCCCCATCGCCGAAGAGACACGGCTCATCATCCAGATCGGGCACTGGATCATCGAAAGCGCGTGCCAGCAGATCAAGCGGCTGGAGAAGATCAATCCGGATATCAGTATCGCCGTCAACCTGTCGGTCATTCAGTTCAATTCGCCGGACCTCGTCTCCGAAATCAAAGGCATCATTCAGAACACGGGCATCGATCCGCAAAAACTCCAGGTAGAAGTGACGGAGTCGATCCTGATTCAGGACAGCACGCTGGCCATCAACATCCTGCAGAACCTCAACGATCTGGGTATTAAAATCTGCATCGACGATTTTGGCACCGGCTACTCCTCATTGAGCTACCTCAAGAGCATGCCGATCGATTACCTCAAGGTCGACCAATCCTTCATCCGCGACCTGACCGATCCTACAAACGAGGCCATCACGCGTGCGGTGGTCGCGCTGGCACGGAGCCTGGGAATGAGAACCATTGCGGAAGGCGTGGAAACGAAGGAGCAAAAAAGTTTTCTGCAGACGATCGACTGCGATGAAGGGCAGGGTTACCTGTTCAGCAAACCGCTGGAAGCCCACCGGGCTGAAGAATTGCTGCTGAAGGGGTTGGAGGTCACTTGAAGCGGGATGTCAACTGCTTGATGACTTTGTCCCAATCCGTATTGTCGGCCTCTGTTCCGGTAATGGGACCCATGTCCTGAAATTTCTCCCGCTCATCACCGGTCAACTCCAGGTCCTCCTCGAACAACGCCACATCCTCCTCCTGCAGCATTTCATCGGCGTCGTCCATTTCCAGAAGCGATTCGAATTCCTCCTGCGAGAGGGTTTCGTGGTTGACCGATTCCATTTCCTCTTTTCGGTGGCGCGCTCCTTCGTGCAGGGCGTCCAGGTATTCCCGGCGTACGTTGTAGTGTGAAAACCGGTAGGCGCTGATTTCCCCGGCCTGCACGAAGTCTTCCGAAGCGAGGCGGAACTGTTTTTCGCGCAGGTAAATCCGTCCGCGATACACCCGTGCCAGAAAATGGTCCGGTTTCAGGCTGAGGACCATGTTCAGGTTCATCAGGCCCCCGGCCAGGTTGTGTCGCTCCAGGTTCTTGATGGCCTGCTCGAAGTGCCGGCGAACCTGCGGACGCAGGTTTTCCATCAGGATGCAGATCGGCTCCACCACCGGAAACACCCACCTTCCCAGATGAAACCGAACGGCTCTCACGAATTCCAGGGTCCTTTCCATGGACGACCTCTGCAGACCCTCTGCCTTCCGGGGTCCGGGGGACATGCGGGCACTGTTTGCCCTCAAATTTTTCTCAAACGGATACTCAATCATAACCAAAATCCCCCATACCGTCAAACACAAACCCCGTTTGCGGTGCTGCGTGAAAATCCTGCGCAAATCCCAATATTTAAAGGTCTTTTCCGGGACGCTCCTCAGCGCCCGGAAGCCCGGTGGGAAACGCCTTTCTTGACCTCTTGAGTGTAAGTCTTTATCGTTAGCTTTTTTCAATACTTGAGCCCCAGTCCGCAGGCTTTTACAGGCCCCGGTGGAAGGGCTCCTTCAACCGGAGGAAACGCGCGCATGGCCCGACTCATCGACAAACCCACCCTGGTGGAAGCCGCCGGCACCAAGCCCAAGGTCATCAAGGAATACATCGGCAAGGTCAATTCGAAAACATCGGACGTCAGCATCGCCTATATGACCAGTCCCGAAGGCTGGCAAGAGCCGGGGCAGACGCCGGAGTTCGACGAATACACCCTCGTCCTGCAGGGCATGCTGAAAGTGGAGACGAAGGAGGAGACGTTTGAGGTGAGCGCAGGCCAGGCGGTCATCACCCCCAAAGGCGAATGGGTGCGCTACAGCACACCGCGCTCCGGTGGAGCCCAGTATGTTGCCGTGTGCCTGCCGGCGTTTTCCCCGGACACCGTGCACCGCGACGAGTGATCACCCTCCTGCCTGTCCGGCAACCCGGGTTGAGGAAACCGGACGCACACAAAATAAAAAAGGGCGGGGCGAAACGCCCCACCCTCTTTCACAACTGAATCAGCTTCCAATACTCAGCGTTTTTCGGAAAACGCATCCGCAGCCCGGCCGAACGCTTTGCCCAGCCGCGAGGTGGCGTCGGAGAAACCGTCGGTGATGTCCCCCCACGCGTCTTTGGAACTGCGTTTCATCTCGCCCAGCCATTTCTGGACCTCGTCGCGTTCGCGTTTCAGCGCCTTCAGTTTTTCATTCAAATCCTTTTTCGCCTCGGCGCTCATCGACTCCATCTTGCGGTCGGCCTTGTTCTGCAACGCGTCGATGCGGCGGTCGAGATACTCGAGATTGTTCTCGACCTCGGCGACGGCTTCTTCTTTTTCCTGCACCGAATAGTTTTTGATCGACTCGGTCAGCGCGTCGAACCTTTTACCGATGTCCCCGGTAGTGGTTTTGTCCTTCGCTTTGGATTCTGCAAGCGAAGGCGCGGCGACACCCAGCGCGAGGAACAGAACAGAAAAAATGGCTATATAGGAGATGCGGGTTGCAAACGGTTTGGACATGAATTGCTCCTTTCTCTTTTACGGGTTCCGGAATGCTCAAGGTGGAACCCTCGATTCAAAAGAAGTCCCCTTCGGTATTAAAATTCGTTCTTTATATTGAGACAGGAGAGAAGCGGAATCGATTCATTTTCAGGCGCATAAAAATCGGGCATTGCGCATAAGTGAAGAACTGGGAGGGGTTTTCAAGGCGTACCAATTCAGAAATTTTTTTTTTGTAATCCCAATGATACGGATAACTTTTCCTGATTCAGGATTAGTACGGGGGTGGAGAAAACCGCAAGGAAGGAGAAAACTTGGCGTCCCCAGGGGGATTCGAACCCCCGTCGCCGGCGTGAAAGGCCGGTGTCCTGGGCCTGGCTAGACGATGGGGACGCCCTGTTTGTTCTTTGTGGACAAAAAGTGAGCCGCGAAGGGCTCGAACCTTCGACCCACGGCTTAAAAGGCCGTTGCTCTACCAACTGAGCTAGCGGCTCCCGTTCACAAAGCGTTAAGATGTATCAAATGCATTGTATCATGTCAATTGATTTTATTAGGCTTGATTTTGCCCGGGGCCCTACATACAATTACTTCCTTTATTCATCCCCCTTTATCAGGCAGGCAAGACGTGGAAAAATCGGAACAAATCTGGATGGACGGCAGGCTGGTCCCGTGGGCGGAGGCCAATGTTCACGTCCTCACGCACACACTCCATTACGGATACGGGGTCTTCGAAGGCATCCGCTGTTACCGTTCGGGCAAAAAAAAATCCGCCATCTTTCGCCTGCCGGAACACGTCAAACGGCTGTTTGACGGCGCGAAAATCCTCGGCATCGAAATCCCCTACAGTGAGAAACAGATCACGCAGGCCATCATCCAGACGGTGCAGGCCAACAAGCTCGAGGAATGTTACATCCGCCCCATCGTCTTCCTGGGCGACAACAAGATGGGGTTGAACCCGACCGGCGTTCACGTTCGCGTCGCCATCGCCGCCTGGCCGTGGGGCACGTATCTGGGCGACGACGGACTGGAGAAAGGCATCCGCGTCCGCGTCTCGTCCTTCAACCGTCACCACGTCAACGTCACCATGACCAAGGCCAAGGCCTGCGGCTACTACATCAATTCGATCTTTGCCAAGGCGGAGGCGGTACGCGACGGTTACGACGAGGCCATCATGCTGGACACCAACGGTTACGTCACCGAAGGTTCGGGCGAGAACATCTTCCTCTACCACAAGGGTACGTTGATGACTCCGCCGCTATCGACGGGCATCCTCGACGGCATCACGCGCAACGCGGTGGTGCAGATCGCCAAGCACCTCAAGATTCCGCTGGAAGAGGCCGTTCTCACCCGCGACGAGTTGTACATCGCCGACGAGATATTCCTCACCGGCACCGCGGCGGAGATCACCCCGGTGCGCGAGGTGGACAACCGCACCATCGGCGACGGCAAACGCGGCAAGATCACCAAACAAATCCAGGATATGTTCTTCCAGACCGTCGCTGGCAAGCAGGCCAAGTTCCAACACTGGCTCACCGAAGTCTAGTCCACCAAGTGGACTGAGAACGGGGTACTGCCCTCCCGGCGAAACGAGAGTCCGTGGGCCCGATCCTGAATCCACTCTTTTGCCTCCGGGCGCAGTCCGCCCCTCCACGAGGGGAAGGAAACCGGGTACTGCTCTCCTGGCGATCGATGGTCTGTGAGCCCAATCCTGAATCCACTCTTTTGCCTCCGGGCGCAGTCCGCCCCTCCACGAGGGGAAGGAAACCGGGTACTGCTCGCCTGGCGATCGAGGGTCCGTGAGCCCGATCCTGAATCCACTCTTTTGCCCCCGGACGCAGTCCGCCCCTCCACGAGGGGAAGGAAACCGGGTACTGCTCTTCTGGCGATCGATGGTCCGTGGGCCCGATCCTGAATCCACTCTATTGCCCCCGGACGCAGTCCGGCCCGAAATCGACGAAAAAATCACGGACGAAAACCCGTTAAACAAATTGGATTTACCGGAAAAAATGCATTAAAATGCGGCATACAACTTGCCAAGCGCAAACGGGCATCTTATTCCTGAACAGGTTTTGCCGCCACAGCGGCGGGGAGACGGCCTCCTCACCCGGCCAGGCGATAGGTCCCATACAATTCAAGGAGTTAGAATAAATGCCCATTTACGAATACGAATGTGAATCCTGCGGCACCACGTTTGAGTTGATGCAGTCCATAAACGCCAAGGCACCCAAGCAATGCGAGACGGCTGCATGCAAAGGCAAGCCCCGGCGCAAAATATCCGCTTCGGGCTTCATCCTGAAGGGCAGCGGCTGGTATGCAACGGACTACCCGTCCGAATCCCGCAAAAAAGGTTGGGAGGCGGAAAGCAAGCAGGACAATGGCAACAGTGCTCCGGCTCCTTCGGGCGAGAGCTGTTCGAGCCCCGGGTGCGCCAACCCGGCCACCACCACCGCGCCCAAGCTGAAGTCCAACCCGATTGCGGAGGCCAGCAAAAACCCGTACTCCGGGGGCAAGAAAAAAGCCAAAAAGTCCGGGGCCAAATCCAAAAACTGAGGTCCCGCGTTTATATGGGGGAAGCAAACCCTGTTTTCAAAAACATCATTGCGTCCATCGTCGATGGCATCATCCTGATATCCCGGGAGGGAACCATCCTCCACGCCAACCTGGCCACGGAGGAGATGTTCCAGCAATCCCGGGATCATTTTTTGAACCGCCCGGCGGGCGACCTGTTTCCCGGCCAGCCGGAGTTGCAGAACAAGATCGAAGACACCCTGCAAAACGGGGTGGCCTATCACCAGATTGAAGGACAGGGTCACCGACGCGCCCATTCCACGACGTTTCCCGTGAGCATCACCGTATCGCCTTACATCAACGACCAGAACCAGCCGGAAGGGGCGGTGCTGTACGTTCGCGACTGCACGCTGGCGCAGGAACTGGAGGAGATCAGCCGCCCTTTCGACGCCATCTCCCACCTGGGCACGTTGTCGCTGGGCATGGCGCACGAGATCAAGAACCCGCTCGTGTCCATTTCCGGATCTGCACAGTTGCTCCGCAGAAAACTGCCGGAGGAACATCACAAATTTCTCGACGTGGTCATCAAGGAATCGGAGCGCATCAACCGCATGATCGACCGCATGCTCAATTTCGCGCGGCCCCTGGACCTCGACCTCGAGACCATCAACATCCACCAGATTCTGGAGGAAATCCTCCTGCTGGAAAAACAGTCGCACGAAGCGGCCATCCGGTTCGAGTCCGTCTACGATCCCAGCCTGCCACCGATAGAAGGCGACGGCGACCGGCTGAAGCAGGTGTTCCTGAACCTCATCCAGAACGCGGTCGAAGCCATGCCGGACGGCGGCACCTTGAAGGTCCTGACGCGCTATCACACGGATTATGCCGTGCGCTCCCAGATTCGCCCCGACCGGCGGAAGACCATCCTGGTCGAGATCGTGGACACGGGGCTGGGGATCACGCCCGAAAACATGAAGCACCTGTTCACCCCCTTCCACACCACCAAGAGCCAGGGAAACGGGTTGGGGCTTCCGCTTTCACTTAAGATTGTCGAAAACCACCACGGTAAGATAAAAGTCATTTCCGAACCCGGTTCCGGCACCCGGGTGCAGGTGTACCTGCCGGTCAAACAGGAGAATGCATGAACGGTTCGATAGACATCCTGATCGTGGACGACGAGGAGAACATCCGCTGGCTGTTCACCCAGGCGCTGGAGGATTCGCCCTACAATGTGGATACGGCCTGCAGTGGCGAGGAAGCCCTGCAAAAGATCCGAAGCCAGTCCTACTTCATGGTGTTCACCGACATCTTCATGGAAGGCATCAGCGGCCTTGAGCTTCTGCAGAAGGTGCGTGACACGGATCACCGCCCGCATATCGTCGTCATGACCGCGCAGGACACGATGAACAACACCATCGAGGCCATGCGCCACGGAGCGTACGATTACATAAGCAAACCGTTCGACTTCGACGAAATTTTCAAACTCATCGACCGGGTGGAAAAAAGCCGCGGGGTCCAAGCTCCGGAACCGAAGGCAGAGCAAAAGCAGGATGACTTTTCGCTGGAAGCCATCATCGGCAAGAACCGGCGCATGCAGGACATCTTCAAGGTCATCGGCAAGGCCGCCTCCACACAGTTTCCGGTGCTCATCACCGGCGAGAGCGGCACCGGGAAGGAACTTGTCGCGCGCGCCCTGCATCACTATTCCGACCGTTCACACAAGCCGTTCATTTTCATCAACTGCGCCGCCATCTCCCGCGAATTGCTGGAAAGCGAGCTGTTCGGTCATGAAAAAGGATCGTTCACCGGGGCGGTGGAAACCAAAAAAGGCAAGTTCGAGCTCGCCGATGGCGGCACCCTGATGCTCGACGAAATCGGCGACATGGAACTTCCGCTCCAGGCCAAGATCCTGCGGGTCCTGCAAAACAACGAATTTTACCGTGTCGGCGGCAAGGACTCGATCCGCGTGGATGTGCGCATCATCGCCGCCACCAACCAGCGCCTTCCCGACCTCATGAAAGCCGACCGGTTCCGCGAGGACCTGTACCACCGCCTGAACGTCATCAACATCCACCTGCCCCCGTTGCGCGACCGCGCGGAAGACATTCCCCTTCTTGCGGAATTTTTCCTTAAAAAGTACGGGAAGTTATCGACGCAGGACCGCATTTACCTCGCCCCGGAAACGGCGGAACTCCTCATGCAGTACCCCTGGCCGGGTAACATCCGTGAGTTGGAAAACATCATAAAGCGCTGCCTGGTGCTGGTGACCCGGGGCCCGGTGTTGCCGGAACATCTGCCCGACCCGCTCCTCACGGAAGCACGCAAAACACCGAAGACCAGTAAGTCCTGGGAGACACATTTAGACAACGTGGTGCGCGACTTCCTCGCCGGAAACCAGGAAAACGCAGATGGCCAGCTTTACGACCTGCTCATCCAGGCCGTGGAAAAGCACCTGTTCGAACAACTGCTGGAGAGCAAACGCGGCAACCAGGTGGCCACGTCGAAATCGCTGGGCATCAACCGCAATACCCTCAAGCGCAAGATCGACGCCATGGGCATCGAGCCCAAAAAGAAAAACAACGACTCCAACCCACTCTCGCACTAGAAAGTCCGCACTGTGAAGACGGAAGCCATCGTATCCATCAAAAATGCAATGGGTGGTCGTCTGGAAATCGTCCGTCAAACCTTCCCGGCGCACAACGGCAAACCCACCCGGCGTATTTCGTTTGTCGCGGGACTGCATGGGGACGAACTGGCGGGGCTCTACCTGTGTCACCGTATCATTCGCGCGCTACGGGAATTGCAGGACACACAGCCGGAGGTGTTTCTCGGCCAGATCAATTTTTATCCCGCGGCCAACCCGGCGGGCATACACAGTTCCAACCGTCTTTGGCCGTATTACGGACTGGACATGAACCGGGTCATTGGCCAGGAAAACGGTCATACCGTGGGAACCCGTGCCGCCTCCCTGCTTTACAAGGACATCCTGAACCACAGCGAGTATGCGGTGGATATTCACGCCAGCAACCTGCACCTTCTGGAGCTGCCGCAGATCCGGGTCATCGAGGAATTCGCAGTCGACCTTTTACCGCTGGCAAGCGAGGCGAACGCCGACCTTGTCTGGGTCCACCCGATGGCGGGATTGTTCGAATCAACACTGGGTTACAACCTCAACCAGGAAAAAATTCCGACCCTCGTCATTGAGACCGGCATCTGCCAGCGAATCCACACCCATCTCATCGATCCCCTGTTCGAGGGCATGATGCACTACCTGCTTCACCTGGGTATTCTCGACGCCAACTACCTGTCACCGGAGAGCGTCCGGTCACCACGCGTGCTCTACCCGAAGCAGGTCATGCAGGCGACAGCAAAGCACTCCGGCCTGTTTGTCAGTTCGGTTCAGCCGGGGGAGACGGTCCGCCAGGGTCAGCCCCTGGGACAGGTGTTGGACGTGGTGGAAGGAGAAGTGCTGGAAGACGTCACCGCACCCGCCGCGGGACTGCTGTTCACCCTGCGCGAGCATCCGCTGGTCCATTCCGGCGCTCTGCTGGCGCGCATTGCGCTGGATCCGGAATCGTGAAGCAGGAAATCTATTCCACCACCACGCCGCTCGGCGATACGCTCGCCCTCTACAAAAACATGTGGGAGGGACCGGAGGGCGGACAGAAGCTGTCCATCGTTGCGGGTATCCAGGGCGACCGGTTGAACGGCCTGCTCGCCGCGGGCCGGATCGCGCACTTTCTGCAAAGCGTCGCCGACGGCAACGAGCCCGGCCTGAAACTTTCCGGCACCGTGCAGGTATTCCCGGTCGTCAACCACCGCGCTCTGGAATCCGGAACCGCTACATGGTGGTACGACAACCTGGACGCCGACCTCGCCTTCCCCGGCAGCGAGGAAGGCGACCTCACCGAAACGTTGTGCAACCGTCTGCTTCACGAGACCGCCGGGTCGGACTACGGAATCATTCTTCAAACCGGATCGGCCCACTTCGAGGATGCACCGCATGTGAGGGTCTACCGTCCGAGCCTCGCCATGCGCAAGGCCAGCCGCCAGTTCAACCTGTCGGTGATCCGTGAGGTTCCCGATATTCCATCGGTCAACCTGCAACTCAGCCGCCAATGGCACGAAATGGACATCCAGACCTTCACCCTGTCCGCCGGGCGCCCGCAGGTATGCGATTCCTTTGCCATCGACGCCTTATTCGGAGCGATGATGCATTTCCTGCGCGAGATGGAATTCCTTTCCTGTGATGAACCGGACGGGGAAACGGTCGGGACGGAGGCGATGTTCTACAAATCCAAAAATGAAGTGTGGGTGAATACCCAAGTGGCAGGATTGTATCTACCCTGTGGCAGAGTGGGAGAAACGGTGGCGGCCGGCCAGAAACTGGGAGAGGTGTTCGAACTGTATGGGGGACAGTTGCTGGAAACGGTGGTCGCCCCGCAGGGGGGGCTTCTCGTAAGCCAGCGTGTTCACCCATTGGCCCATGAAAAAGAGGCGGTGGCGATCCTTCTCACCGGGGGCCATTCCAAGTGGTTCTGGCCTTTCTAAATCAAGGTCACTCCAACGAGGAGAAATGGATGACCAGAATGACGAATCCCCAAAGTGAAAAACCCGCTCCCGCCAGGGCCATGAGTGTGCCGCGGATCGAGCGCTTTTTCATCTCATCTTTCTTTTGACCATCCAGGAACCCCCATTTTTCGCGGGGATCGGTGCGGGCCATGTATTCCTTGTGTTCAATCCGGTTGCACAAGTTCAAAAGGCCGATTCCCAGAAGCATGATGACCGCGCCCATGATCGACTGTTCAGTAATGATGCCGTCCAAGGGTCCCCCTCCTATATATTAAGAGAATCCGTTTATTTGATTTACAACAAGTGTGTAAATAAAGTATAACAGAATGCACGTTAAAAAACAATAAGATCGATCTCAATCAGAGGCACGGAACCTTGCCGGAAAGGTCGCTTTGGGATAGACTGGAGCCGTTTAAAAACGACCCTGGTGCCACAGTCCGATGCCCCATTCCCTATCAATCGAGCAAAATCCAACAGGTTACCGTTATTCGGTGGAACCGTTTCTGCTGGCGCATTTCGTAGATCCTGAACCGGCTCAGCGCGTGCTGGAAGTGGGAACCGGATGCGGCATCCTGCCTCTGCTCCTCACCACACGCGAACCGAAAATAGATATCACCGGTGTTGAGATCCAGGAATCACTGGTTCGCATAGCCATTCGCAACGTGGCGCAGAGTGGACGGGCAGGCATTCGCATTCAACACGCGGATTTTCTGGAAATGGCGAGGGATCATCCTCCGTCGTCGTTCGACTGGATCGTCAGCAACCCGCCCTACCGCAAGCGCAACAGCGGCCGTATCAATCCGGATCCGGAAAAAGCCATTGCCCGCCATGAACTGAAACTCTCTTTGCCCGCTCTCATCGCCGCCGCCGCGCCGCTATTGAAACCGCATGGCAAACTGGTGCTGGCCTACCCGCCGCTTCGGCGGGATGAATGGGTGACCGAACTGAAACGCAACGGACTCGTCCCCCGGCGACGCCTCACCGTTCATGGACATCACGACACCGAGCCGCGCATCCTGATCATGGAGGCGACGCAAGCGGAACTCTGCGGCCGGTGCGAAGACCAGACGCTGGTCATGTACAACCCCGACGGCTCGTACACCGGGCCGATGCAGGCCATTTATGAACGCTTTGATTATTCTGGCCGGTCCCACCGCCTCCGGGAAAAGTGATACGGCGCTCGCTCTGGCCGGTCACATGGATGTGGAAATCGTCAGTGCCGACTCCATGCAGGTATACCGCCACTTCGACATCGGCACCGCCAAGCCGTCTCATGAAGTCCGCGCGCGTGTTCCTCATCACCTGATCGACATTCTCGACCCGCACGAGCCATTCACCGCATTTGACTTCAAACAGCGGGCGCAGGAAGTGGTGCGGGATATCCTCGCGCGCAACAGGATCCCCGTCATGGTGGGCGGCACCGGGTTGTACCTGAAAACTTTCATCGAAAACTACGAGTGCGCCGTGCAGCCGGATCCCGAAGTCCGCAGACAGGTCCAACGCGAAATCGAACAGCGCGGCCCGGCCGCCCTGCACGATGAATTAAAAAAGGTCGATCCCGAATACGCGGCCCAGATCGAACCCAACGACCCCATCCGAATCGAACGCGCGCTCACCGTTTTCCGCCAAAGCGGGCGGCGCCTGTCCTCCTTTCACCAGACCGACATGGACAATAAAGAACCCGGATACAATTTCGACATCCACCTGTTTCTTCTGGAACGGGAGAGGCAGGACCTGTACACCCACATCAATCGCCGGGTCGAAAGAATGATCGACGACGGATTGAAAGAGGAGGTCGAACGGCTCATGGAACGGGGTTACAAAAAGGAATGGAAACCGTTTTCATCCATTGGCTACGCGCAAATGGTGCGTCACCTTGAAGGCGCCATTTCCCTCGATCGGGCGTGCTATGAAATCCAGCGGGAGACGCGCCATTTCGCCAAACGGCAGATCACCTGGTTCAAAAAAATGGAGGCCACCCGCCCCGTCCCGGTCCACGCTGCGGACACGGGTTCGACCCTGGCGGAAAAAGTTCTGCGCCTCCTGCCCAGCACCGTGGCACTGCTCCTGGCTTTCTGCTTGACCCTGTTGCCCGGGAACGTGAAGGCCGGCGAGGTGCAGGAGGAATACCGCCAGGCGGTGGAAATGGTGCAATCCGGAAAGTGGGACCAGGCGCTCCAAATCCTCCAGCCGCTCGAACAGCAAACACTGGATACCATCACCCGCAAACGCGTCACCTACCTCCTCGCCCGCGTTCATTCAAACCGCCTGGACCACAAACAGGCGCTCAAGTTTTTTGATAAAAGCCTCACCCTGTACCCGGAGGTGGAAGACGACATCCGCTATCAGCGTGCCCGCTCCCAGACCGCGCTGGGCCAATACGCGGAAGCGCTGGCGGAACTGGACCGCCTGGCGGTGCGTATTCCCTCCTCACTCTTGCTGCCGCGCGTGCACCTGTTGAAAGCGGACATTCATCGCCTGCAGAACCATCCCGAACCCGCTCTGCGCCACCTGAAGGAAGCCTATCGGCTGATCCGCTCCCGCGTCAGCATGGAAGATTACATGGAAACCCTGCCAGACATCGTGACTCAACAGATCACCTTGTACGAAAAAACCGGCGACCTGCAAGGGGAATACGATGCCTGGCGTACGTTGTACGCAGTCTATCCCGATCACCCCAAAGCGGAGGATGCCGAAGCCGCACTGGCCCGCCTTACTGCAAACGAAAGCGTCACGCCAAAACCGCTGTCTCTACGCGAACGTTCGCGCCGGCTGCGCAAACTGCTCGGTCAGGCGCGGTTCGAAACCGTGATTCATGAAGTGCGGTCCCTGATGGACGCTTCCAGTCGCATCCTGCCCGGCCGTTTTTATTTCATTCTGGCCGATGCCCACCAGGGACTGCGCGACCGCGCCGCGGCAAACGAGGTGCTGAACGAGTTCATGCGTCGTTACCCCCTGCACGACAAGGTACCGAAGGCGGCGTTCATCGTCGGGCGCAACCTGTGGAACCTGGGCAACCGGGATGCGGCGCTGGAGCATTTTCAAAAAGTGGTGAAAACCGCCGGGCGGCGGGACCTGAAAACCGAGGCGGCATTCATCGTCGGGAAAATTCATGAAGAAGCGAAAAACGAGGATGCCGCGTTGACGGCCTACCGTACGCTTGTAAAGAGCCATGAGAAAACCGAGTTCGGCCAGCAGGCGGCGTGGCAGATCGGCTGGGTTCATTACCGCGCCGAACGCTGGGAAGCGGCGGCAGACCAGTTTCGCACCAACCTCCAGCGGCTTCCGGAAGGGGACTTTGCCGACAAGAATGCCTTCTGGCTGGCGAAGTCTTTGGAGAAACAGAACAAAACGGACGAGGTCCGGCAGGTTTACGAGGACCTGGCACGCCAGTACCCCTACACCTATTACGGCCTGCAGGCACAAAACAAACTGGACGCAGGGACCGATCCCCATACCTTGACCCAGGTTGCCGTGACTCCGGTAGTGCAGACCGGCCTGGCCCCGGAAACCGATTCTCAGGGCAATCCCGGCCGGCCGCTGGACGACGGCGAATGGTTGCATTTTTCCCGCGCACTGGAATTGATCGAGCTCGGCTTTCACCGCCGGGCCCGCGAGGAATTACGCGAGGTCGCGGGTTCGGTGCGCAAGAACTTCGAGGGAGTGATGTGGCTGTCGCACTGGTTCAACCGCGCGCACGCGTTTTCCGATTCGCAGCGCGTGCTCGGTTTGTACCGCAGCTTCAAATCGCGCCACGGGGAAAAGGAACTGCCGGAGGCGTTCTGGAAGAATTATTATCCTCCCGCCTACTTTCAGAAAGTGCGCAACTGGGCCCAGTCCTTTGAAGTGGATCCGTTGCTGGTCATCAGCCTCATGCGGCAGGAAAGCCTGTACGACCGGTGGTCGGTTTCCCCGGCCGGAGCACGGGGGCTCATGCAATTGATGCCGAAGACGGCCTCACGCATGCACCGGCAGGCGGGAAATGCCGAAGACCTGGACATCGAGGAGCTGTTCGATCCCAACCTGAACATTCGCCTCGGCGTGCGTTACTTGAGCCACCTCATGCAGGAACACGCCGGGAACCGCATTCACATCCTCATCGCATACAATGCCGGGCCTCACGTGCTGGATGCCTGGAGGAAACGGTTTGGCGATTTGGACGATCACGACGCATTCATCGAATCCATTCCCTACCCCGAAACACGCAAGTACGTCAAGCTTGTGTCGCGAAACCACGATCTGTACAAACGGCTGTATGCGGGAGCGACCCAGACCGAAACGGAAAGCAACAAGACCTTTTAGGTTTGGTTCATGAGCATGTAGGCGGGTATAATGCGTATTCCTGCTGTGAAAACGGCAAGGGAATCCTATTCGAAGGTGATCGAACAGCATCCCAGGTCCAGCCCCAGTTCATTTTTTTTCAACATGGAACGGACTTCGGGATCGATGAAATTGATGATGCGGTTGCCTTCCCTGCGGGTGCTCACCAGGCCGCACCCGCGCAGGATGGCAAGGTGATGCGAGACCTGGGGTTGGGCCATGTTGAGCGACTGCACCACCTTCGAAACATTGCATTCTCCCTGCAATAACAACTGGACGATTTTGAGGCGGGATTCTTCGCCCAGGGATTTCAGAATGCGGGCGCATTCGGCTGTGTCGAAGGTCTTGTCCATACCGGCAGTATAGGAAATCCGGCGGATCGAAGTCAACTTGGAGCGTGAACGGCAGCATGAGGTGGCGTGGATAGCAAACCGAATATCGACAGCGAACAATGGGTGGACAGGTACGGCGATACCATGTACCGCTTTACCCTTGTCCGGGTAAAAGACCCGATGATCGCCCACGACATCATCCAGACCACCCTGCTTGCGGCCCTGCAGGCACAACACACTTTTGCCGGAAAATCGTCGGAAAAAAGCTGGCTGTTCGGCATTCTCAAGCACAAGATCATGGACCACTTCCGCAGTCAGAAAAGTCAACGGACTTACGAGTTGACCCCTGATGACGATGCCGATCCGTATGAAAACGCCTATAATGAAACCGGGCATTGGATTTCGCCGCCGCGAAACTGGGAAATCAATCCGGAAAAAGCGGTGGAGAACACCCAGCTTCTGGAAGCACTCAACCACTGCATGGGCGGGCTGTCCGACAAGTTCCGTGACATCTTTGTTATGAAAGAAATTGAGGGAATGTCGTCAGAGGATATCTGCAAGGAAATGGGGATCAAGCCGACCAACCTGTGGGTGATTCTGCACCGGGCCCGGAACCAGTTGAAAAAGTGCCTGGAAACCCACTTTAGGCGGTGAACCCGGCAGCAGGATGACTGCCTTTTTTTGGAATGCCATTGAATGAGTACCTTGATGCGATTCATGAAATTGCGGTGTGAAGACACCTCTCCGCTCATTTCGGAGATGATGGATCACACCCTGCCCCTGTCCAAGCGGCTGCGTGTGGCCTTGCACCTGTCTCTTTGCAGGATGTGCCGCGCGTACCAGCGCCAACTGAACACGGTACGGGTGCTGGCGCGGGGGTTGGGACGGGAGGACACACCATTGGGCCCGCAGTTCACAATGTCCGAAGACTGCCGGGAAAGCCTCAAGGCTGCATTAAAAAAACACCAGGGACTGTGAGCGAAGGCGAAAACCCCGGCTCAATTTGGAAAGGATGATGCGAATGAACGAACGGCGATCGGAAATGGACACGGAAGCGAAAGTCTCCCACGACGATGTGCGCGAGTTTTACTCCAAAGCCGCGGCGACCACCCAGGAAAACCTGTGTTGCCCGGTCAAGTACGACCCCGGCGACCTCTCCCACATTCCCGAGGAGGTGCTGGGCATTTCCTACGGATGCGGCAGCCCGGTGAGCCGCGCCGACATCCAGCCCGGTGAAACCATGGTGGACCTCGGTTGCGGCGGCGGCATCGACTGCTTCATCGCCGCCCGGGGCGTCGGCGAAACGGGCCGCGTCATCGGCGTCGACATGACCGAAGAGATGCTGAACGTCGCCCGCAAGAACGCCGGCCGCGTGGCGGAAAACCTGGGCTACAACAACCTGGAATTCCACCACGGCTTTCTGGAAGCGATACCCGTGGAGGACAACCGCGCCGACGTGATCACTTCCAACTGCGTGGTCAACCTGTCACCCAGCAAGGGTGACGTGTTTCAGGAAATCCGCCGCATCCTGAAACCGGGAGGGCGCTTCGTCATCGCCGACATTGTCTCCGACCAGCCCGTCCCGGCCGCCATGCGCGAGAACCGCGAGCTGTGGGGCGAGTGCGTTTCCGGAGCGCTCACCCTCGACGAGTTTCTCGACTATGCCCGCCAGGCAGGGTTCCACGGATTCCAGGTCACCAAAGATTACCTGTGGAAAGAGGTTGAAGGCATCCGGTTTTATTCATACCTGCTCGCCGGTTACAAGCCATTGAACATCGAGGAGTCCTGTTGCAGCGGCAACGTACTGGCCATTTACGCCGGACCGTTCAACGAGGTCACCTGCGAGGGCATCACGTTTCCGGTTGGCCGCGCGGTGGAAATCAAGGAAGAACTGGGAGAGGTATTGAGTCACGGGCCCTACCGCGGCCTGTTCAACATCATCGACCCGGAAACCGAACAGGTGGAGGACAGCGGCGACGATTCCTGTTGCGGTTGACCCAAATCGATTACCCACCGTCCCGCAAGGACGCTTCCCGCCCCGGTCCGGTTTGCAAAGGGGCGCAGGAGTTTTTCTCCAAGGAGAGATCATGCGGAATCCAATCCGGCCCACCCCGTTTTGTATCTGGTCGCTGGCAGCGACCCTGTTTATCCTGACCTCTTTCGCGGTTTCCGCGCGGGCGGAAAGCTGGAAAACCTTCAAGCATCCCGCCGGAATCCAGTTCGACTATCCCGGAGACTGGCTGCTGAAAGAGGACGAATCCGGTATCTACGTCATCCCCCAGCCGGTGCAGTTCAACCCGCAGGGCATCCCGGAAGAGTTCCTGCTGTTCCAGAGCGTTGCCGCGGAAGGCATCACCGACCCCAGGGACCCGCGCGTGGCGCAGTTCTTCGACCAGATCTGGACCACCAATTTCCCCGGCATGAAACGCTCCAACCAGCCGAAGGCGTTCACCACCAAACTCGGTGCGGCAACGGTGATGACTTTCGAGGGCAAGCTCCCTGCCGGCGTGACGCACAGGCATGTGGTGTTCCTCACCATCCACCAGGACCAGGGAATCTACATGATTCACCTTGCTCCCCAAAACAGCAAACGCGGCCTCGAAAACACGGCCCGCAAGGTGTTCGCCAGCCTGGCGTCCACACCGCCTTCGATCGACTCCGCGCTGCTCCGCAGATGGTCGAAAAGCACCACCGAAGGCAGTGTAGGCATTGGAGCCTCCGTATTCGCCAATTCGACGGTCACGTGGACGTTTCAACAGGACGGCACGGTGCTGTATTCATCAAAAACACGTGTGGACGGCAACACCACGGGGCTCGGCGTGAACGCGCATTCGGAAGGAAGCCCGAATGTAACGACCGGACGCTACTCCGCCGCCAACGGCCAGTTGTTCATTTACTGGGAAAGCGGAGCCACCGAACGTTACACGTACAAGGTTTTCCTTGACCACGAAGGCACGCCTTCGCTCAAGCTGGTGCCCTTCGGCGAAAAGAAAGCGCAGTACTACCAGTAACCCGCCGGGATGACATTCGCGCCATGACCCGCAGTGCTTTTTTACGATTCGTTCTGGTGTCAATGGCGCTGTGCCTGATTGCGCCCTTTCGCGCGCTGGCGCGTCCGTGGCGTACAATGCACTCTCAAGCGCGCCGAGGATCGGTCCTGCATGTCTCCGGAATGACGCCGGACATCGCCCGCCCCACGGGCAAGCTGCCTCCCATCACACCCGTCAAACGGTTTTACGTAGAAGACATCTCCGGCCCACCGGAATCGCTCCCGCGCGATGCGTCTGATTGGACCCTGTGCATCGAGGGTGACATTGCCAGACCGCAGTCCCTGGATTATGACGATATCGTGAAACGCCCGTCCGTCACACGCATCATCACACTCAACTGCATCGGCAACCCCATTGGCGGTTACGCGATAGGGAATGCGAAATGGACCGGTTTGCCACTCGCGCAACTGATCGAAGAAGCCGACCCGGATTTCCTCGCTGACACGATGGTGTTGAAAGGCGCGGACGGTTACCACGACAGCCTGCCCCTGCGTGCGGCCAGACATCCCGGTGCGCTTCTTGTCCACGGCATGAACGGAAAACCGCTGACACGCGACCACGGGTTCCCGCTGCGCGTGCTGGTTCCGGGGTATTACGGGATCAAGCAGGTGAAGTGGCTGAAGGAAATCCGCATCCAGAACGGAGCGCACACGGGATACTGGCAGAAACTCAACTGGACCCAAAGCGGCAAGGTAAAGATTTTCAGCCGCATCGACCACCCGCAACAGGGGCAGTGGCTGGAGGCCCGGCGAACAACTCTGCGTGGCGTGGCGTTTGCGGGCGACCGGGGTATCCAGTACGTGCAGGTGTCGCTGGACGGAGAAAAAAGCTGGTCGCTGGCGAAGCTGGAAAAACCGCTGTCGCCTTACTCGTGGGTGTTCTGGTCGTATCCCGTCACCTTTCCGCGCTCCGGACGCTACCGCATCGCCGTACGCGCGGCGGACCAGTACAGCGGCATCCAACGCGACGATCACCGCAACCCGTTTCCCGCCGGCGTTTCGGGCATTCACCGGGTCGATGTCAACGTGATGTGATCGGGTGCGGCGGGTTCCGCCCCAACGGAGTCCTATCCCAGCTCCCTGGCGGCAGCGGAATCCACCCACCACTCCACCCGCTCCGCGTCCACAAGCGCGGCGGGGTAACGTTCCTTTCGGTCGGGAGCGTGGTGCACCGACGCCAGTCGTTCCGCTTTACTTTCTCCCGTCACCAGAAACGACACGCACGCGGCCGCATTCAATACGGGAAGCGTCAACGTGATGCGCGCCTGGCCGCTCTCCGGTTGCCTGGCCACGGCGCACAGCTCGCGGCATTCCAGAACTTCTGTTTGACCGGGAAAAAGCGACGCCGTGTGTCCGTCCGTCCCCATGCCGAGCAGGACCCAGTCGAAACGCGGCACGGCATCCGCAGAAATTCCAAATGCGCGGCGGAGTTCCTCCGCATAACGCCGGGCTTCATTTTGAGGGTCCTGCTCGCCGCGCATGCGGTGGATGTTGGTCTCGGGAAGAGGAACGTGCCGGATCAATGTCTCGTCCGCCATGCGGTAGTTGCTTTCCGCATGATCCGGCGGCACGCACCGTTCATCCCCCCAGAACAGGTGCACGCAGGACCAGTCGATGGCCTTCGCATTGTCCGGATGCGCGACGATCTCCAGCAGGCGTCGCGGAGTCGAACCGCCGGGAAGCGCAATACGAAACGGCAACCCGTTGGACGCCGCCACGCCGGCGCGCCGCACCCACTCCTTGGCCAATGCGTGAGCGGTGGTCTCCGCATCCTTTTGTACGACCCAGTGGATTTGTGAATCTTTCATGAGGAAGGTTACAGCTCGCAGAACAGGCCGTCTTCGACCAGGTTCCGGCAGGGGTAATGCCAGTCCATGCCCGCCACGGAGAAGAGGGCGTTGGCATGCCGGGGTCCCCATGTTCCGGCGGGATAGCCGTAGATGGCTTCGTCCGGCTTGGAGGCCCAGTGTTTCAGAATGGGATCGACGAACCGCCAGCAGGATTCCACCGCGTCGCCACGCGCAAACAGCGTGGGATCGCCCTGGATGCAGTCCAGCAACAGGCGTTCGTAGGCATCCGCCAGGCTCGTATCACCCAGGTCGGAGTAATGAAAGTCCATGTTGACTTTCTCCACGTGAAAGCCGGCACCCGGACGTTTCATCCCGAAGTTGAGCAGAATGCCCTCGTCCGGCTGAATGCGGATGATGAGCTGGTTGGGTACGGAGACATGCTCGCCCTTGTGCTGGAACAGGATGTGCGGCGTGCTCTTGAAATGGATCACCACCTCCGTCACCCGCGTGGGCAGGCGTTTTCCGGTACGGATGAAAAACGGAACCCCACCCCACCGCCAGTTTTCGATGAACACCTTCATCGCCACGAATGTTTCGGTTCGCGAAAAGGGATCGACGTGCTCCTCTTCCCGGTACCCGGGAATGATCTGTCCGTTGATCTGCGACTTCGTGTACTGGCCCCGCACAACCGACGCCTCCACATTGCTTTCTGTAATGGGTTTCAGGGATTGAAACACCTTCACCGTTTCGTTGCGCACGGAAAACGAATCGAACGAAGGCGGCGGTTCCATGGCGATGATGCCGAGAATCTGCAGGAGGTGGTTCTGCACCATGTCGCGAAGGGCACCGGAGGCGTCGTAATACCGGCCGCGCGTGCCTATGCCCACGGTTTCCGCGGCGGTGATCTCCACATGGTCGACGAAGTTCCGGTTCCACAGCGGCTCGAAGATGCCGTTGGAAAAGCGGAACACAAGGAGGTTCTGCACGGTTTCCTTGCCGAGGTAATGGTCGATGCGAAAAATCTGCGGCTCGCGGAACACCTTGAGCAGTTTCTTGTTGAGCACCTGTCCGGAGGCCAGGTCGTAGCCGAACGGCTTTTCCACAATGATGCGTTTGTAGGCCTGATCGGGTTTCTTCTCTTTTTGCAGACCCGCCGCGCCCAGGTTCTCGATGATGATTTCATACATCGACGGGGCAATGGACAGGTAGTAGATGAAATTGCCGTTGGTACCCAGGCTCTCGTCCAGTTTCTTCAGACGTTTTGCCAGCTTGTCGTAATCGCGGGACTCTCCCGGATCGATGGACTGGTAATACAGGGCCTTGGCGAACTTACGGAAGTCTTCGGGATGGGGTTTTTCTTCGGCGTCCTCGACGCCCTCCGCGAGGGATTTGCGGAAGGCGGCGTCGGTCATTTTGGTGCGGCTGACACCCAGAACGGCGAATTTTTCCGGAAGCATGTCCTTCTGGTAAAGATTGAACAATCCCGGGACAAGTTTACGCCGGGTCAGATCGCCGGAGGCGCCGAAGATGACGAGGATGCAGTTATCGAGTTTGACCATACCCCCCTGCCCGCGAAAAGGTGTGAACTGAAGTTTGTGGGATGACTGGAATCCGTTTCATTATAAAACGGAAACCCCGGCCTGAAACAATCCTTCACCCCCTATTTGTTTTTCACCGCATGACCGCCGAACTGGTTGCGAAGAGCGGCAAGGAGCTTCATGGCGAACGAGTTCTGCTGACGCGACTGAAACCGCGCGAACAGGCTCTGCGTGATCACAGGTGCCGGGGTATCGAAATCGATGGCCGCCTGCACCGCCCAGCGTCCTTCTCCGCTGTCTTCCACGTACGGCTCCAGATTCGACAGGTTCGGGTCGTCCCTCAATGCCCGCTCCGCCAGATCCAGCAACCAGGACCGCACCACACTTCCCTTCTGCCACACCCCACTCACCGCATGGAGGTCGATGTCGAAGGGAGAGTTGTTCATGATCTCGAAGCCTTCGGCATACGCCTGCATCATGCCGTACTCGATGCCGTTGTGCACCATCTTGACAAAATGCCCGGAACCGCTGGCGCCCACGTGCAGGTGGCCGTTCTCCGGAGCCAGCGCTTCGAAGACGGGTTCCATATAACGGCACGGTTCATCATGGCCGCCGTACATCAGGCAGTAGCCTTCCTTCAATCCCCACACACCCCCGCTGGTGCCGCAGTCGATGTAATGCAGGCCGCGGTCATGTACTTTTTCCGCCACCTTTCCCGTATCCCGCCAGTTGGAATTGCCGCCGTCGATGATGATGTCATTGGGATTGAGCAATTCCATCAGGACGTCCACCGTCTCCCAAACCGGGGTCCCGGCGGGCACCATGATCCACACCGCCTTTCTCTCCGGCAATCGCTGTACCAGCGTGTTGAGGGAGTCGGCGGCCTGCGCCCCCTGCCGAACCGCAAACGCCATCCTTTCCTCGGAACGGTCATGCGCCACCACCTCGTGTCCCGCGGAAACCAGCCGCTGGACCATGTTCGCGCCCATCTTTCCCAATCCCACAAATCCGATCTTCATATCCCCTCCTTTCGGGTGGTCCGGGTTCTGTGCCTGCATGTGTTCATTATATACCCTGCACGGTCTACATCGGAAAAGCAGGCTTTGAATTTTTTCCGGAATCAGAATACAATTTCGGCACCTGAAATCGTTCTGCCATTTTCGAGTTCGTTTTCATTTTCCAGATTCATCCGCAAGTTGACAGGTACCCATGGAACTTCCCCCAACATCCGGCCCGGTCTTCACTGAGGACCAGCACACCAACCTCTATCATTTGAATGAACTGTACGGCAACGTCGCCCAAACGGTTTCCGCCGTCATGCAAAGCCGTTACGGAATGGACATCCCCATTTCGTCCGGGATCTGGGGCGGTACGTACCTCATCGCCGAACCCAACGGCAAATCCAAGCGGCGCATCTGGAGGTATTACTGCATCGTCAACCTGCCATCCGGCGGTCCGCTGGAGGAACACGAAAACCTGGAAAAACTGGTCGGTGTGTATTCCACCACCCTTCGCCAGGCATTCATGCCGGAGGGTCTGGACCTCAAACTCAAGATGTGGGGCGGCCGCCTGCCCTACACCAACAAGGTCAAACCCAACATCACCATGCACATGGAAGACGCCACCGAAACCGTGCGCTGGGTGAGGCCCATATTCGTGTGGAACACGGCGACATGGGAGCAGTCCATCATTTACGACACCCTGCGTCTGGTGAAGGAATTGAAGCAAAACCTGCACCGCGACCGCGAACCGCCGCTCAAGGATCCTCAACAGATCAAATACCTGCTCCAGGACATCATCATTCTTTACAAAACGCTGGAGCAGGCGCACGATCCGGATTTCATCGAGCACGCGGAGGGATTAATAAAAGACATGACTCAAGCCTTCCTCCAGGGCCTGTCCGAACCGGACGAAATTCTGAACTGGTACCACAAGGTGCACCAGTATCTGCTCATTTATGGATACGAGCAGACCCTGGAGATGCATTATCAGCCCTACCGCCTCGATGTGCGTGCAATGGAACACTGGCCGGTGGGCAAGATCAATTTCGTTCCCGATGAGCTCCAGACGAAACTCATCCCACCCATCCAGAGCATCTTCGCTACCTTCCGCGAGCACCTGAACAATCATTCAGGCTAAAACAACAGTCACGAAGAAAAACCTCTCCCCTTACGGGTCGTTGGCGCTTCCCGCTTCCTTCACTTCCGGCGGCAGATTCTTTTTACCTTTAAATTGTTTGTAGAGTGTTGGAATGAGGGCGAACAGGCCGAGCAGGGCGAACGACCCCAGCACTTCCGGCGAGGCGATGTCGCCCAGCTTGTCGATGGAAGCGAGGTTCGCCCCGGCGTTTGCGTAGACGAAGGAACCTGGCATGATTCCGAACATGGTGCCGATGAAATACGTGCCGAGCCGAACGCGCGTCAGTCCGGAGACCAGGTTGATGAGGAAAAACGGAAAGAGCGGAACCAGCCGCAAAAACAGGATGTATCCCAGTGCGTTGCTGGAAAAACCGTCATTGAAGGTCTTGATGCGGTCGCCGAATTTCTTTTCCACCCATTCCTGAAGCAGAAACCGCGCCACCAGGAACGCCAGCGTCGCCCCAACGGTCGCCCCGACGTTGACGATGAGAGTCCCCGTCCAGGCACCGAAGATCGCCCCCGCAGTGAGCGTGAGGATGGTCGCACCGGGCAGACTCAAAGCCACGGTCACGATATATACGGCGATGAAACCCAGGATCATCGACCACGTGTTGGCTTTATAAAATGCATCCAACTGGTCGCGATGCGTTTTCAGGCTTTCCAGCGACAGAAACCGGCCTAGATCGAAAACATAAAACGCGACGATGGCCAACGCAAACACCAGCAGCAGTGTGATCTTTTTTTTCATACCTGGCTTTTCACCCTCTGCTCTCAAAAAAGTGTTGAAACCGCTTCAGTATACCAGACGCCGGCAATGGATATGGATCGTGCGGTTGAGTCGTCAGGTAAGGCTTTTCCTTACAAATGGGAGACATTTGGGAGACGGGACCCGGCGAAGGCTGGCTCAGCAACCGTGTTCTTTGGACATCCGTTTCAGGCGGTTGTAAAACACATCCTGGATTTCCCGACGTATCTTCGCCGACTGGTATTCCACCATGCTTCCGCCTTTTTCAATGAACCGGATCTGCTGAATGACCCCGGTGCACAGGGGATTGGGTTTCCGGGCGAGGTTGACTTTGTTCTCCAGCAACATGAGGTCGCAGAACTCGATGCCCGCCTTCACCGTGTCCAGATACTTGGGATTGACCTTGAGCCCACGGTGATCAATGAGGTGCCGGCTGATTTCAAGCGCCATGGTGAAATGCTTCTTCGCCGAAAGATAGTCGCCGTCCAGCACCGCCTGGATGGCGAGCATCATTTCGAATCCCTTGTTGCCGGGAAAGTCTTCAATGGGGACATCGGTGAAATAACGCGTTTCATATTCGTTCATCAACTCCAGCGCCCGGCGGCGTGCGGTTTTGGGTGATAAAGAATCGCTGTCGGCAAGCCCTGCGTTGGCCGGATTGATCTGCTCGGAAATGTAAAACCAGATGAGCGTTTTGAGCGCCAGCGGCCGGGACAGAATTTTCTTTTCCAGCGCACGCTCGATGTGCTTGAGTCCCGTCAGTCGCAGGTCCTGCCCCCCCTGCAGAATGAAGTTGCCCAATCCCCCCAGCCGCGTGTTGCCGTAGCGGTATACGCCTAGCCCCACATGCGCGTCGGCGTGATGCGGATCGAGGCTGAGGGCGTCTTCAAGATGATTGTCGGCGCGCAGGCCGTCGATCAGGGCCGAAAGGATGTGTCCTTCACCATACTCGAGAAGGGCCACGTACCCTTCCGCCACCCCGAGAAAGAAAAACGCATCGGCTCGGTCTGACTGCTTCAGGTTTTCGCGTTCCAGTAGTTTGTTGGCGATATCGATGGTCTTCTGCGAATTGGATTGAAAGGATTTCCGGATGGATTCTATCTGGTAACTTTCGGTGAAGGACAGGGTGTGCGTGAGCTCTGCATGCAGAGCGGCGGAATAAAAATACAACTTCATGAGTTCCAGTTGATGGGGAATGCTTTGCGGTTCCGATTCCAGTTCGCGGATGCGGTGTGCGAACCGGTCGAACCACGGATCAAAACGGTAATACAGCGTGTCGATCACCGCCTTCTCCGCCATCTCGTATGCAGACATTGGCTGAGAGGGCGATTCCTTCCCACTCACCGAAACCGGAATCCCGGTAAGGACAACCGCGAGCAGGATCATCAACCAGGGGATTATGGGTTGTCTTGCTGATTGCAACATAGGGGTCTGGGAAGTTTTCATAAAAGCAGAGTCATTCGGGGGCGGCAACAAGCAGTTGACGGATCTTCGCCACGCGATCGTGGTCCTTCAACTTGAGGTACAACTTTTCGGCTTTTTTCAGATGCGCCACCGCCGGTTCTTCCACGTGAAATACTTCGCGGTAAAGGTATCCCAGAAGATAATGTGCGTCGGGAAAATCCGGCTTGATGCGCAGGACTTCGACGAACGCGTCGCGCGCCGCATCATGGTTTCCGCAGTCCATGCAGGCGAGTCCCAGAGAAAACCGGACCTGCAGGGAATCCGGCGCCAACCGTGCGGCCCGCTCGAACATGTCGAGCGCGGTTTCCAGCTGGTCCTCAAAGCGATACGCCGTACCCAGGTAATAGTACACGTTGTAATTGTCCGGATCGACTTCTCTTGCCTTCTCCAGCACATAGATCACATCGTGGTATTCCCCCCGCCGCAGGTAGGCGGCAGCCAGGGCGATGTGCGCATGGATGAAATCGGGCTTGAGGCGGATCGACTGCTTGAACGCGCCAATGGCGCTGACCAGCGTGTCCATCCCCTGTTCTTCCAGGCTGCCGTAGGCAACGCCCATATTGTAATAGGCGTCGAGAAAGTTCGGTTCGAACGCGATGGCCATCTTGTATGCGTCGATGGCCCGCTGGTAGAGTCCCAGCGTTTGCAACCGAAGGCCTTCTTTCATCCATTCCTCTGCGGAGTCTTCTTCCGGCGCTTCTTCGCGCGACTGGTTCAACTGCTGCGCCATCGACGCACGCAACAAATCGCCTTTTTGAACATAAAGGTGTTCGGCTTCCTCCAGGTACTTTTTGCGCCGTTCCTTGTTGCGCAGTTTTTTGATATGCAGCGCACCCAGTTCGTAATAGGCGTCCGCGAACTTCGGCTGAATGCGCACCGCATTCTTGAACGCCGTGCGCGCCGCGGCGTTCAGTTCGTATTCGATGAATGCGTGCCCCAGCATGTAATATGCCTGTGCCAGGCATCGCACTTTCTCGCCTTCTTCTTTCTCAGCCAGCGTATCGGGATCGATGTACCGCCCCAGGTTGTCCGAGGCGTAGGTCAGCCAGTGATCGGCCACGTTGAAATCCTGCACTCGCTGAACGCTGTCCTTCATGGCGGAATAGGCTTTCTGGTCCTTCCCCATCAACCAGCAGGCAATAGCCAGATCGTAATAAACCTGCACGGCATCGGGTTTCAGCTTGAGCGCCTTGCGGTAGTAATCCGCTTCCAGTTTGTGCTTGCCCATGCTTCCACACACGTAACCCAGCATGTGATAGACGGGGTAGGCCTCCGGCTCTTTTTCCATTACATCGGAGAACACGCCGAGCGCCCCCAGGTAGTTGCCGCGCACACAGTGCATCACCCCGTCCAGAAAATACTCCGGGTCCTGCCAGTCGTAAGGAAACAGCTCCATTACCGGTTCCGCCTTGCGCCGCACGGCCTTGTCGGTCCGGTGAAACCGTTCGACTTTTTCCAGCATGTCGGGGTACTTCTTGAGCAATTCCTCGCCCAGTGTGGAAAGGGCTTCGTCTCCCGACGTAAGGGAGAAACTGGATTTGCGTTCAGTGCGCGGCTTTTTCATGATGGACGTAAGATTCCGGTCAGATTGTCAATCTCCCCGATTATAAAAGGAAGTGCAGAGCTTTAAAAGCACAACGCGAAAAAGCCGGGTCAAAGCGTAAATTCAGGGGATATTTGGCGGGTTAAAGAGGTTGCCCGTTGTCCACCCGGAGCGTCCCGTTTTCCACGCGCAGAATGCAGTCGGCGGTGCGCCGGGCCTGCTCTACCTGGTGAGTCACCCACACGATCGTGTGCCGTGACTTGAGGGACAGGATCAATTCCTCAATGGCCCGGGCGGATTTCGGATCGAGCGCCGAGGTGGGCTCGTCCATCAAAAGTATTTCCGGGTCGACCGCCAGGGTTCGCGCGATGGCGAGGCGTTGCTGTTGTCCCTGCGACAACGTCGGTGCCGGATCGTCCAATCGATCCTTCACTTCATTCCAGAGAAATGCTTTTTTGAGCGCCTGCTCGGCTCGCTCGGGAAACTCGATCTTTTTTTCCGGAAGATGGTGACGCAGCCCAAACACCACGTTGTGGTAAATACTTTTTGGGAACATACAAGGTTTCTGGAAAATCAGGCCCACACGGCGGCGCAAGGCGTACTCATCCACGGGATCGTTGTAAATATCCTGTCCCAGGACCGAGACGGTTCCTTCCACGACAAAACCGGGCAACGCGTCGTTCATTCGGCAAAACGCGCGAAGCAGCGTGGATTTGCCGCTGCCCGAAGCACCGGTCAGGGCACAGACCGAATTCCGTGGGAACGCCCCGTACACGTTTTCGAGCACCACCCGGTCCCCGTAGCGCAGAGTGACCGCTTCCAGCGACAGCACCGGTTCATCGCTCATCGTTGGGCCTCCATTTGAATTCGCGTACGCCAGAACAACGCAAGTGCGATCAGCCCCATCACCCCCATTAACAGGACAAACGCCGCACTCCATGCCTGAGACACGGCTTGGGGGTCGAGCGCCTCCTGCGCCAGCACCAGAATGTGTGTCTGCAGGGTGGTGACAGGTTCGGTGAACGAGCGCGGTACGGTGACACCGGAGAACACCGTCGCGGTGAACATGATTGCCGCCGTTTCGCCCGCCGCGCGGGCAAGACCCAACAGGGTCCCCGTAACCAACCCGGACACGCTGTGCGGAAGAATGACGGACCGGATCAATTGCCCCGGCGTCAACCCCAACGCCAGTCCCGCCTCGCGATAGTGCGTGGGAATCGACTCGACCGTCTCGAGCAGGCTGATATGCAGTGTGGGCAGGATCATGATGGCGAGGATCAACGTGCCTGTGAGCCACGACACCCCCGTGTCCAATAAAACCCCGAACACGATATAACCCATGAGGCCAAACAACACCGTCGGCATGGCGTTCAGCGAAAAGATGAGCGAACGAAAATTTTTCTTTAAACGCGGGGAGCGCACGAACTCTGTTGTGAACAACACCGACCCCAACGCCACCGGCAGGCACACCAGGGCCGCGCCTGTCATCAACAGCACCGTACCCAGAATCTGATACCGCACGCCACCGGCCTGGCCAAACCCGGACGCCGGTTCCGTGAGAAAATCCAAATCCAGAACCGGAGCGCCGCGCATCCACACCGTCACCAGAATGAATCCAAGAATGAGACAGCCGAAAACAGCAAGCGCACCGGAGAAGGCGATGCCCAGCTTTTCAAATGCGCGCCGGTTCATGCTTTCACCCTTTTGAGAAGCCGGTTTCCAAGCCACGACAGCATCATGACCATGACGAACAGGATCAAGCCCAGTCCGATGAGTGCGTGCCATTGCAGACCGAATCCCAACGACTCCGCCGCTTCGCGGCCGATCTTGGACGGGATGCTCTGGCCCGGAAGAAACACGTCGAACAAGGGGTCGGGGATGCGGTCGAGTCCGCCGATCACCAGCATCACCGCGATGGTTTCGCCCATGGCGCGCCCCATGCCGAGGAACACCGCACCCGCGATGCCGGGTACAGCCTGCGGCAGGACCGCACGCAGAACCGTCTCCCACCGCGTGAGGCCCAGGCCCAGTGCCGTGTCACGCACCTCACCCGGCACCGCCTGCAGGGCGTCTTCGGAAAGCGTCATCACCGTCGGCAGGATCATCACCGCCAGCAACAGTCCCGCCGTGAACAGCGTGTTGCCGTCGATCAATCCGAAGACATCACCCACCCAGACCGCAACCAGCGTGACGCCCATCAGGCCATACACGATGCCCGGCACCCCGGCGAGCAGCTCCATCACCGCCTTCACCATGAGGCGCGCGCGAGACGGCAGGAATTCAGACGTGAACACCGCCGCACCCAGAGCCACGGGCAACGTGAACGCCAAAGCGATCGCCGTCACCCACAAAGTGCCGGTGATCATCGGCAGTGCACCATACACCTCACCGGGAAACCATTCGGTACCGGTCAGGAAAGAAACGCCCTGTTGCGAAAAAATGGGAAGGCTTTCCCATAAAAGGAAGGAGAACAACACCGCCACCACCAACACCGCCATTAGCGCCATCGCCCCGGTCACCCAGAACGCCGGGCCCCGGTATGAAGAAACGACGATGGACGGGGTGCGGAGTTGCATGCAGAGGACCTCCTGCGGATGGATAATCAGTTGACGGGCACAGGGCCGTTGACCGGAATGTAGCCGGATTCCTGCACGATGGCCTGTCCCTCCGGCCCCAGCAGGTAATCGATGAACGTTTTCACCTCACCCCGGGGCCGCCCGGCAGTGACCAGGTTCAGGTTGCGCGCGATGGGAAACGACCCGTTTCTTACATTTTCCAGCGTGGGTTCGATAACCCGGCCTTCGGTGCGAATGCCCACACCGGAAACGTCAGCATTGATCCACGCCAGGGACAACATGCCGATCGCGGCATCGCTCTGCGCGATCTTGGCCTGCTCTTCGTTATTCGATCCGGTCACCAGCCGCGCCCCCGGAGCCCGCGCCTTTTCGTCGCCGAACACGAACCGCATGAACACATGCCGCGTACCGCGATGCGGTTCCTTGTCAATAACGATGATGCGGCGGTCGGGTCCCCCAACCTCTTTCCAGTTGGTGATGCGACCCTGGTAAATGGCGCGGATCTCATCGCGGCTGAGCGATGTCACCCCGGCCTGGTAAACTTCCGACGAGATAACGCAGGCCACAGCGTCGCGTCCCACCACATGCACCTGCAAACCCGCGTCGCCATAATGCGCGGTTTCTTCCGGCGACACCTGGCGTGAGGCGAGGCCGATGTCCAGCCGTCCGGTCCCGACGCCATGGATTCCGACGCCACTGCCGCCGGCGTTGACGGTGATGCGAACACCCTCATGCAGCCGTTGAAAACGCTCGGCGGCAACCGTGAGGACAGGCAGCACCGTGGTCGACCCCCCGACACGGATGAGTGTGTTGTCCTGCGCCGGTGAAGGGACCGCATTCATGAACAGGATCGCCAGCGCACCCGCAAGCACACGAAAAATCAATGAGACCTCCCTTTTGGCTCGCCCTTCAGATTGAATGACCCGCCTCCTGCCAGTATATCTGTATATTCATATATTTATATATACGGGGCAATCGGTTTTTTCGTCGCAGGACAGGGGTGCTACCTTACGCGTTTTTTTGAATACGGACAGATCCTGAAACGGCATTCCTCCCCAGCACCCGTCCGGCTTGCAAATTTCGCCGTTACGACTATGATGAAAGGCCGTTGCCCTCAACCCTTTTTGAATTTTCAGCCGTGGCCGCATCCTTCCAGCTCTTCGCACCCGACTCCGAATTCCTGACCACCGACACCCGCGCCACCCGCTGGGCCATTCCCTACCACCACGCCTGTCTCAACGGGCGTGTGGATGTCCTTTTGAACCGGAACCGGGTTAACGTGACAGGTGCGCGAGTGCTCGACCTCGCTTCGCACATCGGCACGTTTTCGTATGCGGCGCTCCAGATGGATGCGGCCTCCGTGCACGGCGTGGATACTGAAGCAGACACGATCCGCCGCGCGGAGACCCTGTTTGCCCGTCACGAGGTGCCCACGGAACGATTCCGGTTTGAAGTGCGGGATGCCTTCGACCTGCTGGAGACCTGCGGCGTAGATGCGTACGATACGATTTTCTGTTTCGGCATGCTCTACTACACGGCGGAGCCGTACCGTCTGCTCACCCTGATGAAACGCGCCGCGCGTCGCACGATCCTGCTTGACACCTTCACCGCCGCGTATGCGGCTCTGCAGGGCAAGGATGCGTTGAGTATCCACCCTCATGTGACCGATGAAGTGCTGAATCTCCCCATCCTGTTCACCACGCTCACCCAGGCGGAGAAAAAGGATTACACGTTGCCCGAATCGTTTCTGCACAAGGACCGCAACCTGAGCCTCACCACCTTTCCCAGCATTCCGCTTCTCGAAACGTGGTTCCAGTCATTGAACCTGAAAGCGACGGCAATGGACTGGTCGGCCTACATCGAAAGGCCGTGTCACTGGAAAGAGTTGTGGACGCCGGAGCAGAAGAAGGCGTCGCACTGGGCGGATGTGTATTCGGCTGGGGTGCGCGCGGCTTACCGGCTGGATGTGGCGTGAGCCGGTTCCCTGGCGGATGAGGAGGAGGTTTCGGGTACGGCCCCGGAGGGGGTGCGGTAAATCCAATGCGCCTGCACAGCCAGCTTGCCGTGCAGATAGACCATGAGCCACCGTTTCAACCCTTCCTGCGCAATCGTGAAAGCAAAATCACGGAACAGGATGCCCGGGTGCCCGCGCCGGAACGCCTTATAGATGAGGGTCGAATATTTCACCGCCGTGCCCACCTTGTATTTACGCAGAAGATTGAAGATCTGGCTTTCCAGAATCCAGTCGGTGGTGTCTTTCATTCTCAGCATGTGCGACAGGCGAAGGTCCAGGAGTTTGCTCAGCACCGGCTGTTCCCGCAAGGCGGCCACCTGCTCGGCGAACCGGGCCAGGGCCAGCAGCAGATCGTACGGGCGGGCTTCCAAAAGGGGATCGTCGGAGTGCGGGTGATGGTGCCGCGCAATGTCCGCTGCCATTTGCTGATACACGGCGCGGGTCTCGCTCCACTTGAGGGGCCGCGTGTGAAATAAAATCTGTTTGCGCGAGGCGCGCACCAGTTCCTTCACATCCGGAGGCAGGACGCTTTCCGCCACCGGTTCGGGTTCCGGCAGGTCGTCCAGATCCTTCAGCGCGTCTTCATCCGGCGCCGTCGCGTCGGGGTCGCGATCGCGGTACACCTGGACGGCGAGCTCGCCCACCGACAGGTACCAGCGCAGAAGCAGGACGCGGAAAGCAATGTCGTACACGAAATAAAACGCCATCTTCATCGACCAGAACGTGAGGTCGAGAAGCCGTGCCGCCATGACCGCCCAGCGGGTGATCGAAAAAAACCTGAAACGGCGGGCGGCGCGGCCCACCTTGGATTCATCCCACCGGGTTTTCTGTTTCCACACACGAAGGAAGGAGCGCAGGTGGTGCAGACGGAACCGGGTTAAAGGACGCACTCCCCGCTGGCGGGAAAGCGCTTCCGCCTGATCCCGGATTTCCAGAAACGCGTCCAGCAGTCTGCCAAGCCGCGCTTCGCGCAAGGGGTGATGCGATTTGGGATGAAACGGCGCGGCGACCGACTCCAGCAGCGCACGGGTATGGTCCCACACCTTCAACTCGGATTCATCCAGCACCCAGCGCGCGCGAAGCGTGTCACAGCGAGTCACCACCGCTTCCAACGCCGCCTTTTCCGCCGTATCCGTACTGGCTTCCAAACGCTCGCGCAAACGTTTCAGGCGCGACAGGTTCAACCACCCGACGCGGACCACGCCATACCCTTTCAACGTCAGCACGGCCAGCAGAACAAGCAGGAGCGCCGCGCCGCCCACGCCCAGCCCTGTCACCCAGTCCGCCATCGTGTTTCCTCCGCCCCGCACCCTCTCGCAAACCGCCTGAAACCGGGCCGTTTGGACCCGGCGGGTATGGCGGTTCCCATCGGACAATGTTATGATTAAATCGAACCTTTCGGTTGAGAAACCGGTGCGGACGCAGGGGCCGGATTCTTCTTATCCTCTCTTTCAAAAGGAGAGCACGATGCGTACCGTGACCCGGATCTGCCAGCTTTTGGCATTGCTCCTTCTGCTTGCGATTCTACCCCAATGCACGGACAAAAAAAGCAATGAATACGTGAAGGAAGGCCTCAACCACATTGAGGCCCAGGACTTCGGACGTGCGGAGTTGTCCTTCAAACAGGCACTCGAAAAAAATCCAAAAAACGCCGAAGCGCATTATGGTCTGGGGGGTGTATACAATTTTCAGGGCCGGTACGAGGAAGCCAAAGAATCCTTTCAACTCGCACTGCGCTACGATCCGGCACACATGGACGCGCACTACAGCCTGGGATACACCTATGAACAGATGGGAGACCTAGACAAGGCGCAAAAGGAATTCACCACCTACAAACGGCTCAAAAAGCGGTACGACCAATTCATGAAAGACGAGCAGGCAAAACGTTGAAGTCCCTTATATCCAGAGTCCTGATCGTGTTCCTGATGGGCGGCTGTGCCTCCGCAGACCTGCAACCGGCGCACAACCCGCATACCAAAAAGAAAAACAACACACCGGTTCTGCCCGCAAACGGCAACTCCAAACCTGTCGCCCCGACAACCACCAAGGCAAACACCCAACCTCCCAAGCCGCAACTCGAACCGATAAAGAAAAGCGTGAAGGAATTGAAACCCGCACCGGTTTTGGAAACGAAACTGCTTCCTCCAACCCGTATCAACCGCAAGGACGGATCTATCATGGTGCATGTCCCTGCGGGGGAGTACCTGGTGCCTCTCGATCCCCCAGGGCAGCACCGCCTCACCGACAACTCGCGCGGCCTCGCAAAAAAATTGCTCCCCGGTTTTTACATGGACCTGACAGAAGTGAAGGTGAAACAGTTCAAGCTCTTCAAACCCCAGTACGACGAGACCGTGCACACGGGCGGCGATGATTGCCCGGAGTGCCCGGCGATGGGCATCGACTGGACGAGCGCACGCAATTACTGCATGTGGGCGGGAAAACGTCTCCCGACGGAAGAGGAATGGGAAGCGGCGGCACGCGGGCAAACCCAACGACTCGTGCCGTGGGAGGGCAAATCCGGTCCCAAACGTGCCAACCTGCTGGGTGAAATAGACGGGTTTCTCGGCGTGGCCCCGGCCGGATCGTTTCCATTGGGAGCAAGCCCCACGGGGGCTTTGGACATGGCGGGCAACGTGTGGGAATGGGTGGCGACGCCCGTGCCGAATCCCACCGGCATCCCCAAACCGGTATCGAATCCGGAAGAACCGGACCCGACCCGGCCTTCATCCGCACCGTCGCAATCGTTTCTGTTGAAAGGTGGAAGCTGGAGCAGTCAGCCCCTGCTCGGCGCCATCTCCATCCGCAATCCCGTCGATGGCACCACCGTCAACTCCACCTTCGGCTTCCGTTGCGCCAAATCGGCGAATTGATCCACTAAATAGTTTCCAGAATAAAAAAGAAAGGCCGGAGCCCTCATCCTGGCAGGGTGGATGAGAACTCCGGCCTTACGCAATACGGTGACCCGGGGCGTTTTGGCGGGCGAGGATTAGGAACACCCCGAAGTGGCACCGCAGGAAATACATTTCAGACAGGTCCCGTTTCGGACCAGGGTCAACTGACCGCATTCACCGCAGGGATCGCCCTCATACCCTTTCATCTTGGCGATGGCGGCAGAGTTTTTTGCTTCCTTGCTAAGTTGGAGCACCACCGTACCCAGTTCCTTTGTCGTGGTTCCGGTTTTTTGCGGTGTGCTGTGGCCGTTGCCTCCGTTCCCGCCGTTACCGTGAGTGAGGGGCGTGTCTCCTGCCTCACCTGGCTCTTCCGTGCGGGGGACTTTCGATTCGGCGGCCGGTTTCGTTTCCCCTTCCTCACCTTCCGCCTCCGGAGAGACTTCCGTTTCTTTCTGCAAAGCATCGGAACGCAGGTCTTCCGGGGTCACGTGCGCCAGGTCGTAGCGGTCGAGGTAACTGATCGCCAGTTCGCGGAAGATGTAGTCGATGGTGGACGTCGCCATGGTGATGGTGTCGTTGCCGGTCACCATGCCGTTCGGCTCGAACCGCGTGAACACGAAGGCATCGACGAACTCTTCCAGCGGCACACCGTGCTGGAGACCGAGTGAAATGGAGATGGCGAAGCAGTTCATCAGGCTCCGGTAGGCAGCGCCTTCCTTGTGCATGTCGATGAAGATTTCGCCCAGCGAACCGTCCTCGTACTCGCCGGTGCGCAGGTACACCTTGTGTCCGCCGACCACCGCCTTCTGCGTGTAGCCTTTTCTGCGGAAGGGAAGCGGCATGCGTTTTTTCTGCTGATCGACGAAGACGCGCGTCAGTTTCTCCGCCACCTTCAGGGTGTCGCGTTCGGTTTCATCTTCCAAGTCTTCGAGGTTGAACTCCGCGGCGACGACGCTGTTGAGCGGCTGGCTCAGTTTCGATCCGTCGCGGTACACGGCGGTGCCCTTCACCATCAGTTTCCACGACAGCATGTGCGCCTTGTCCACGTCTTCGATGGTGGAGTTGTTGGGCATGTTGATGGTCTTGGAGATCGCGCCGGAGATGAACGGCTGCGCCGCCGCCATCTTGCGGATGTGCGCTTCGTGGCGGATGTAGCGTTTGCCGTACTTGCCGCACTGGTTGGCGCAGTCGAACACCGGATAGTGTTCTTCTTTGAGATGCGGAGCGCCTTCGATGGTCATGGTGCCGCAGATGTGGTCGTTCGCCTTCGTGATCTGCTCGTCGGTGAAGCCGATGTGTTTGAGCAGGTTGAAGTCGGGCGCGTCCAGTTGATCGCCGTCGATGCCCAGCACTTCCGTGCAGAAGTTCTCGCCCAGCACGTACTTGTTGAAGGCGAAGGTGATATCGAACACGCGCGGCAGTTCTTTTTCCACCGCACCCAGCACGTGGTCGGTGAAGCCCTTCGCTTTCAACGCTTCGTAGTTGATGTACGGGGCGCCTTTCAAACTGGCCGCACCGACGCAGTGGTCGACGATGGCCTGGATCTGTTCCTGCGGATAACCGAGGTTCTTGAGCGCCAGGGGCACCGCGCGGTTGATGATCTTGAAATACCCGCCACCGGCAAGCTTCTTGTACTTGACCAGCGCGTAGTCGGGTTCGATGCCCGTCGTGTCGCAGTCCATGACCAGCCCGATGGTGCCGGTAGGCGCGATGCAGGTGGTCTGGGCGTTGCGGTACCCGTGCTTCTGGCCCAGCTCCAGCGCCTGCTTCCACGCATCGAGCGCCGCCTCGTGCAGGTACACCGGGCAGTTCATGGGATCGATCCCCTGCGGGTACACGGTGAGGCCTTCGTACTCGCGCGCGTCTGCGTTGTGCGCGGCACGCTGGTGGTTGCGCATGACGCGCAGCATGTCTTCGGCATTCTCCTTGTATTGCGGGAACGGCCCGACCTCTCCCGCGATCTCCGCCGACATGGCGTAGCTGGTGCCCGTCATGATGGCGGTGATGGCGCCGGTGATGGCCTGCGCCTGCTTGGAGTCGTACGGAATGCCGGACACCATGAGCAGCGTGCCGAGGTTGGCGTACCCGAGACCCAGCGTGCGGTACTCGTAACTTTTCTGCGCGATCGCCTTGTTCGGGAACTGCGCCATGGTCACGGAAATCTCCAGCGTCAGCGTCCACAGCCGGCAGGCGGCAATGAATTTCTCGACATCGAACTGGCCCGTCTCCGCGTCGTGGAACTTCATCAGGTTGATCGACGCCAGGTTGCACGCCGTGTCGTCGAGGAACATGTATTCCGAGCACGGATTGGAGGCGTTGATGCGGCCGCCCTGCGGGCAGGTGTGCCATTCGTTGATGGTGGTGTCGAACTGCACGCCGGGGTCGGCGGACGCCCACGTCGATTCGTTGACCAGCCGCCAGATATCGCGCGCTTTCACCGTCTTGACCACCTTGCCCGTCGTGCGGGCCACCAGGTTCCAGTCACCGTCGCATTCCACCGCGTGCAGGAATTCGTTGGTCAGGCGCACCGAGTTGTTCGAGTTCTGGCCGGAGACGGTCTGGTAGGCCTCCGACGTCCAGTTGGTGTCGTACTCCTCGAACTCGACGTCTTGGACGCCCTGCTCGGCGAGCTGGATGACACGGTAGATGTAGTTCTGCGGGACGAACACCGCCAGCGCATCGCGCACGGCTTTTTTCAGTTTCTTGTTCTGTTTGACGTCGAAGCGGGTGCTGGCGTGGTCCCAGTCCCAGCAGGCATCGAGTACGGCCTTCAGGTGCTTGCGGCACAGCTTGCTCCCCGCCGCCAGCGCCGCCACCTTGCGCTCTTCCTTCACCTTCCACTGGATGTATTCCTCGATGTCCGGATGATCGACGTCGAGTGTCACCATCTTCGCTGCGCGGCGCGTGGTGCCGCCGGACTTGATCGCGCCCGCGGCGCGGTCGCCGATCTTCAGAAAGCTCATCAGGCCGGAGGACTGGCCGCCGCCGGAAAGCGACTCACCGCCGCTCCGCAGTTTGGAGAAGTTGGTGCCGGTGCCGGAACCGTACTTGAACAACCGCGCTTCCTGCTGCCACAGGTCCATGATGCCGCCCTCGTTCACCAGGTCGTCATTTATGGAGAGGATAAAGCAGGCGTGCGGCTGCGGGCGCTCGTAGGCGCTCTGCGATTTTTCGGTCTGGCCGGTCTTTTCGTTGAAAAAGTAATGCCCCTGCGGCGGGCCTTCGATGCCGTAGGCCCAGTTGAGGCCGGTGTTGAACCACTGCGGCGAGTTCGGCGCGCCGCTCTGCCGCGCCAGCATGCAGCACATCTCGTCGTAATAATTGAGCGCCGCTTCCTCGTTGCTGAAGTAACCGCTCTTCCAGCCCCAGTAGGTCCAGCATCCCGCCAGACGGTTGAACACCTGCCGCGCATCGGTCTCGCGCCCGAAACGCTCGTCTTCGGGCAGGTTTTCGAGGGCTTCGAGGTCGGGTTCCGACGGGCACAGCCATTCGGGGACGTCGTGCTCGTAGCGTTTTTTGGTGACGGCCGGAATGCCCGCCTTGCGGAAGTATTTCTGCGCAATGATGTCCGCGGCCACCTGCGACCACGAGTCCGGAACCATAACCCCCGTTATTTCAGAGACTACTGACCCATTTGCGTTGGTGATTTTAGAAGACCGCTCGACAAAATTCAGGCCTTCGTACGGGTCCTTGCGGCTCTTGGTAAATATGCGGGGGATATCCATAAGCTTCTCTCCAGACTCAATGTAGGTGGGTGACTGTCTTCCCCAATTCTCAATGTAATTCCAATGGACCAAGTTTCAATGGCTTTGACCCAGTTTCCACTATATTTAGTAGTGGAGGCTATAACTTAGCACTATATATTGTGATGTCAACGGAAAATTGGAATGCCCTTGTCGGAGTTTTCCGAACTGCCCAAGAAATCAGGATTTAGCGAAACAAGGTTTTTAAAATCTGATAGATAGGGAGGCTTTACCCATCCGGGTTGAGGCCATTACCAACGCGGAAAACCGCGCCTTTGCGTCCTGTACCGGGACCTCACGCAGGCGGGGCTTGGGTTTGCGGAATTGAAAGGCTAAATCACAGCATGAATATTGGGAAACCGGCTGCATGGGGTCGGCAACCCGCCTCCCATAGCGGGGTTCCGGAAGAGGCCGGGTTCTCCACAGGGGCTAATTTTCGAGAACGTCGATGTCGAGGCGGCCGACGAACTCCATCAGCTTCAAGGAACCGTCGGTGTTGCCCTCGGACAGCTTGATGTGCGTCGCGTCCACCCCTTCCTGCCCGAGGGTCGGGTCGAGCGCCCGCCACTCGCCGACATACACCTCCGGCCAGGCGTGATAGACGAAGCCCTGGAAGTCCTCCGAGTACACGATGCCGTTCACGACGCGGGTCGGGATGCCCGCGGCACGGGCCAGGGCGGTGTAGAGGTTGGTGTGGGACTGGCATTCGCCGCGCCGTGAGTGGAGTGCGTCCACGGCGGTGAACGCGTCCACCAGCACCTTCTCAAGGTTGGAATACACCCATTTATTGATAGCCAGCGCCACGCGCCAGGGATCGGTACTCTGCCCTTTCAGTTCACGGGCCAGGGCGCGGATCATGGGGTGCTCGGACTGGATTTGCGATGTGTCTTCGAGGTAAGGCCGCGTTGCCTCATCATTGAAGGGAAACGACACCGGTTTCGCCGGAGCCGGGGCCTCCTGCTCGATCGACAGGGTCGCCTGGTAGTCGCCGCCTTTCATCGGGGCGGTGTTCAGCACCTTCTGCCGGTGGTCGCTGGGCAGGGAGTCGGGTCCGGTGAGGTTGCGGAGCGTCAGCTTGAGCGCTTTCACCGTGCGCGGCTTTTCGATAGGCCTGTTGGCCTTGACCAGGCTCAACGTGATGAAGTTGCTCACCGACATGGCCTCCGGCGGCAGTTCGCGCGCCACCGAGGCGGGTTCCTTGACCGACTCAAACCCCTGCACCGTGCGCTCGCGCAGGACCGTGCCGTCCACCGTGGCCCAGGTGAACGTCTTGATGCCGGAGTACTCCTGCTTGATGACGTAGGTCTCCACCGGCTTGCCGCGGTGGTCGATGGTCTCCTGCCGCAGCACTTCGTATTTGAGGGGGGCGGTCATCTGGAACGGCTCGATCAACAGCGTCATCGTGCCCTTTCTGCCCACTTCCAGCCCGGCATGGACGAGGTTCAGCCACGCGGTGGACGCGGGCACGGCATCGGCGGGCAGGTCCATTTCCTTGTCCTTGCTGTAGCCCTGCGTGGTGATGTGATAGAGGAGTTTGCCGTCCTCCACCCGCGCCTCGATGCGCTGGCGGCTCCCCATGATTTCCTGCAGCAGGCTGAAGGTTTTGAGCTTGAGGTCCGGGGTGAGGCGCGTGTCCTGCGACACCGAGGTCACCTGCTCGATGCCGCCGGCCTCCAGCCGCAGGAACATCTGCGTGTGGACGCGGATCTCGTCGTCTTCCACCTCGACCACGGCGCGGTTGAAGCCCAGTTTCTGGCCGTTGAAGTAGGTGCCGGACCAGTCGTCGCGCTCCACGATGGGCGCGGCTGCCACGGCCCCGGCCACCAGCAACGCCACAACCCAAACCACAAAAAATGTGAATCGTTTCAACATGCGCCCAGAGTAACACAGGCAATCCGAACCCGGCACAAAATCACAGGCATGGCCGGGTTGACCGCCCGCTTCTCAAAGCATTCCATTTTTCCTGTGAAAACCCGATTCGGGCCGTGCTAAGATAACCTCTTTACACACGGCGCCCGGCATCGTGCCGCCCGTTTTGGACTGTTCGGCAACCACACTCTCCCCCCGATTTCATGGCCAGAAAACAGAAAGACATCGAAACCTATCTCACTTTTGACGACGTCCTGCTCCTGCCCGCTTACTCGAAGGTGATGCCTTCCGAGGTGAGCCTGAAGACGCAGTTGACGCAGACCATCACCCTCAACTGCCCGCTGGTGAGCGCGCCGATGGACACGGTGACGGAGGCCGACCTCGCCATCGCGCTGGCGCAGGAGGGCGGCATCGGCATCATCCACCGCAACCTGCCGCCGGAGTTGCAACGCAAGATGGTGGATAAGGTCAAGCGTTCGGTCAGCTACATCATCCCGGACCCCATCACCATGGAGCCGGAGCAGAAACTGCACGAGGCGCTTGAGGTGATGGAAAAGTTCCGCATCACCGGCATCCCCATCGTCAAAAACAAAAAGCTGGTCGGCATGCTGACCAACCGCGACATCCGCTTCGAAACCAAGACGGACAAGGCCATCTCGGAGTTGATGACGAAGGACAACCTGGTCACCATCCAGGAGAAGACACCCCTCGACAAATCGAAAAAACTCCTGCACGACAACCGCATCGAAAAGCTGCCCGTCGTGGACAAGAAGGGCAACCTCAAGGGCCTGCTCACGCTCAAGGACATTTTGAAGGTCACCGAGTTCCCCAACGCGGCGAAGGACAGAAAAGGCCGGCTGCTGGTCGGCGCGGCACTGGGCGCGTCCACCGATTACATGGACCACATCGCCGACATGGTGAAGGTGGGACTGGATGTGCTCACCATCGACAGCGCCCACGGTCATTCGGAAAAAGTGCTCCGCACCATCCGCGAGATCAAAAAGTCGTTCCCCAATTTGCAGGTCATCGGCGGCAACGTGGCGACGGTGGAAGGCACGGAGGCGCTCATCAAGGCCGGGGTGGACGCGGTGAAGGTCGGCATCGGGCCGGGCTCCATCTGCACCACGCGCGTGGTCACCGGCGTCGGTGTGCCGCAGATCACCGCCGTGCGCAAGTGCTCGGCGGTCGCGGCGAAGAAGAACATCCCCATCATCTCCGACGGCGGCATCCGTCATTCCGGTGACATCACCAAGGCCATCGCCGCGGGCGCGCACTCGGTGATGATCGGTTCCCTGTTCGCCGGTACGGAGGAAAGCCCCGGCGAAAAAATCCTGTACCAGGGACGAAGCTACAAGGAATACCGCGGGATGGGGTCGATCGGCGCCATGCAGAAGGGATCGAGCGACCGCTACTTCCAGGAACTGGGCCTCAACGAAAGCAAGCTGGTGCCAGAGGGCGTGGAAGCGCGCATCCCGTATCGCGGCCTGCTGGCGTACAGCGTGCACCAGCTGATGGGCGGCCTGCGCGCCGGCATGGGGTACTGCGGATGCAAGACCATCGACGCGCTGCGCAACGATTCGCAGTTCATCAAGATCACCATGGCGGGCCTGAAGGAAAGCCATGTGCACGACGTCATCGTCACCAAGGAATCGCCCAACTACCACATCGAATGAACGCCCCGCGGACGCCGCGCCATCACCGGCTGACGCGGCCGCGCTTTCATCAACCCATCACCGAACACACGCAATGACCATCGGCGAAGACATTCATTCCCAGCGGATCCTGATCCTCGATTTCGGGTCGCAATACACGCAGAACATCGCGCGCAAGGTGCGCGAATGCCAGGTGTACTGCGAAATCCATCCGTGCACCATCGGCATCCAGAAAATCCGCGAGTTCAAGCCGAAGGGCATCATCCTCTCCGGCGGACCCGGCAGCGTGCTGGCGGAAGACGCGCCGGTGCTCGATCCCGTCCTGTTCGATTTCAAAATTCCCGTGCTCGGCATCTGCTACGGCATGCAGTTGATCACCTACCTTAACGACGGCGAGGTGAACCCGGCGAAGGAACGCGAGTTCGGCCGTGCTGAGCTGGTTCTCAAAACCTTTTCGCACCTGTTCAGCAACGTCAACAACAACTCCATCGCGTGGATGAGTCACGGCGACCGGATCACCCGCCTGCCCAACGGATTCAAGGTCACCGCGTTTACCAGCAACTCGCCGGTGGCGGCGATGGAAGACCCCGTCCGCAAAATCTACGGACTGCAGTTTCATCCGGAAGTCGTACACACGCAGGAAGGCAAAAAGATTTTCGAAAACTTCCTGTACAAGATTTGCGGGTGCGATCCCATCTGGAAAGTCGAATCGTTCGCCGATTACGCCATCGAAAAAATCAACCAACAGGTGCAGGGCGGAAAAGTGTTGTGCGCGCTGAGCGGCGGCGTGGACTCGTCGGTCGTGGCGGCGTTGCTGCACAAGGCCGTGGGGGAACGGCTGATCTGCATCTTCATCGACAACGGACTGCTGCGCATGAACGAACGCGCGCGCGTGGTGGACACGTTCCGCGAGCATTTCAAGATGAACCTGTACGTGGTGGACGCGTCGAAAACGTTTCTCGACAAGCTGAAGGGCGTCACCGATCCGGAACAGAAACGCAAGATCATCGGCAACACGTTCATCGAGGTGTTCGAGGAGGAGGCGCAGAAGGCGGGCGACTTCACCTACCTCGCACAGGGCACGCTGTACCCGGACGTCATCGAGTCGGTGTCGTTCAAGGGCGGCCCATCGGCGGTGATCAAGTCGCACCACAACGTGGGCGGCCTGCCGGAGAACATGAAGATGGAACTGGTCGAACCGCTGCGCGAACTGTTCAAGGACGAAGTGCGCAAACTCGGGCGCGAACTGGGTCTTCCCGACGAGATCATCAACCGCCAGCCGTTCCCCGGACCGGGTCTCGCCATCCGCATCATCGACGAGATCACGCGCGACCGCATCCGCATGGTGCAGGAAGCGGACAAGATCATCCTGGAAGAGATCAAGGGCGCGGGGCTGTACAACGAAATCTGGCAGTCGTTCGGCGTGCTGTTGCCGGTGAAGACGGTGGGCGTGATGGGCGACGCCCGCACGTACGAGAACGTGGTGGCCCTGCGGGCCGTGACCAGCACCGACGGCATGACCGCCGACTGGGTTCACCTGCCTTACGAACTTCTTGGTAAAATATCAAACAGGATTATCAACGAAGTCCAGGGCGTCAACCGTGTTGTCTACGACATCAGCTCCAAACCCCCCGGTACGATTGAGTGGGAATAAAATTCCCGCACTCGCTCTCTTCTGCTTTCAATTCCTTATATTAGCACTCGCTCGCTCCACATTCGCCTCCCCCCTGATCGAAATTCCCGCCGGGGAGTTTGTGCGGGGTGCTGTTGATGATACCGATGATGATGGTCCGCGCACGGTGATGGTCGAGACCTTCTTCATCGACAAGCATGAGGTGACGAATGCGGAGTATGCGGAGGTGGTGGCGACGCACGAATACCGCGAGGGGGCGGCGGGGCATCCGGTGACGCACGTTACTTTCCACGAGGCGAAAGCCTACTGCAATAAACGTAAGGCGCGCCTGCCGACGGGCGACGAATGGGAAAAGGCGGCGCGCGGCACCGACGGCCGTATCTACCCGTGGGGCAACACGCTGGGGCGGCGCAAACCGCACCCGTTCTACTCCGGCGTGGTCAAAAAGTCCGCGGGATCGAACCGCCGGGACGTCTCGCCTTACGGCGTGCGCGACATGGCGGGATCGGTGTGGGAATGGACGGATGCGGGCGACGGCGCTCTGCGCGAAACGCGCGGCGGTTTGTGGAACCTGCACCTCGATTTCGAATACAGTAAAACCTTCGACCGCAACCGCCTGCCGGCGGACTCGCGGTTCATCTTTTTAGGATTCCGATGCGCGCGCTCGGCCGACTGACACGCAGACGTTTTTTTCGGATCACAGGCGGCCTCGCCACCCTGGCAGCGGCGGCGCTGCGTCCAACCAAAACCCTCGCCAGCGAACCCAACTATTTCGACGGCACCAACTTCGTCGGCAAGACGCGCGCCGGACGCTACCGCGATTTCTACATCAACTACTGGCAGCCGATGCGCCGCATCGACCCGGCCACATGGTCGCTCAACATCGACGGCCTGACGGAACGACCGACCACCCTGTGCTTCGACGACCTCAAAACCTTCCCCGCCCAATCCATGGACTCGCGCCTCAAGTGCGTCGAGTGCTGGTCGGCGCGCGCCGTGTGGACAGGCTTCCCGTTTTCCGGGATCGAGAAGCTCGCACCACCGAAACCGGAGGCGGTCGGCGTGCTCTTCCACTGCGCCGACGAATATAAAGAATACCTTTCCCTCGACGCCCTGCGCCACGCACGCACGTTGATGGTCACGCACATGAACGACGCGCCGCTCACCGACGAGCACGGTTTTCCCCTGCGCGTTATCTGCCCGTTCAAGTACGGCTACAAGAACCCCAAGGCCATCCTGCGCATGGAGTACGTGGACCGCGTGACCTACGGCACGTGGAGCAAGATCGGTCCCTACTCCCCCGACGGCACCATCCTGCCCGGCACGGATCACCCGCTCGAGTTCGGCAAACAGCCGCGGCGCATCCCCGGCGGCGAGATTTTCGATTACTGATTTTCGCGGCCGAACAGCAGGCATCCTTTCATTCGCCTCATTAAACATGACAAGCGGCACCCCGGCCCTTACACTGGATGGAAACGCCGTTTTCCATCAACGAAAGGATTGCCGACGCGTGCCGACCGCATCCGAGACCCCAGTCCCTGTGGCCCCATCCCCGGCCCGCCCGCCTGCCGCGATGGAACCCGCCGTCGCCCGTTTCTGGGCATTGGATGTATTACGCGGCCTCGCCGCCCTGGGCGTGGTGGTGTGGCATTACCGTCATTTCACGCCGTTCGCACCGTCGCTCGAAACCGAACGTCCTTTCAATGCTCCTCTCTTGTTCTTTTACAATTCCGGCTTTGTGATGGTCGACCTGTTCTTCTGCCTTTCCGGGTTCATCTTTTTCTGGAAGTATGCGGAGAGCATCCAGAAACGCGAAATCGGGTTCCGAAAATTTCTTTACCTGCGGTGGACTCGGCTGTATCCCCTCCATCTCGCCACACTGTTGTTCGTCGCCATCGCACAGTACTTCATCCATTCCACCCACAACACCACCTTCGTGTACCAGTTCAACGACGTGCGGCACTTCGTGCTGAACCTGTTCATGGTCTCGCAATGGGGGCTGGAAGAAGGACTGTCTTTCAACGGTCCGGCGTGGTCGATTTCCGTGGAGATGTTTCTCTACATCGCGTTCTTCGGCGTGGTGTTTGCCTTCGGGCGGCGCAACGCGCTGGCGGCGGTGTTGCTGGCGGCGCTCGGCTGGTTCCTGTACGCCAACTATTACGACTGGATTTTATTGAAAGCAACCATCGGCGAGGGACTGGTGTCGTTTTTCATGGGGGGATTGGCGTACAAAGTTTACAACCGCATCACGCGGGAGAACGGCCCGCGCATCCCCGCCGCGCTGGCTCTTTCGGCCGCCGGCATGCTGGCATTCTGGGGGATCGTTTATTTCCTCACCTACCATCCCGGACCGTGGGCGGCTTCCCTCGGCAACTGGTTTTTCTGGACGGTGGTCCTGGGGTTTCCGGTGACCGTGCTGTTCCTGGGACTGGTGGACAATTCGAAACGAGCCGAGGCCGTGTTTCGCAAACTTGCGTTTCTGGGCGATATCTCATACGCCGTGTACCTGTTGCATTTTCCGGTTCAGCTTCTGTTCTTCTTCGCTGCTCAAAAAGTGGCGATCGATTTCACCTCCCCTGCCACCTTCCTGTTGTACGTCGGTGGAACCGTGGGCATCGCATGGCTGGTATACCGGGGGTTCGAGGTCCCCGCCCGCCGGTTCCTGCGCAAACAGTTTTTCAAACCATAAATGCCTCCAGCCCTCTCCCGGTAGAAACGCTCTCGCAAAGACCCAACTATTTCCCATTCCCGGCCGGAATCTGCTAGAATCCGATATCGGTAAGCCAAAGATATGAGGCGATCGCCATGTCCTCCCCGAAGATTTCGCAAAACGATTCCGAAAGCCATTCAGACCCTGTTCCGGCTGAAGTTCCGAAGGGGCTGGAGGACACATTCGAGGCCATCAAGGCGCGGCACGACGAAATCTCGCGCAACATCCGTTCGGTGGCGCTGGCACTCATGTCCTACGCGCTGTTCTGTTTCCTCACGCTCGGCCAGTCGGACAACATCGTGTTCAAGGAAACCGGCCAGATCCAGATCCCGTTCTCCGGCGGCATCGTCGTCAACTTCAGCACGTTTTTCATTGTGGGCCCGATCATCCTGATCGTCCTCACCTTTTACCTGCACATCTTCATTCACGAGCTCCAACGTTGTGAGCTGGAAGCCTCGCGCAAACTGCCATTTGTTTTCAACCTCGACAACTGGTTCGCCAAAGCCATCACGTTTTTCGTTTTTTATTTCCTGACACCCCTGGTTTTCCTTTCCTTCATCTGGTCGATCCGCGCTTCGGAGCACGTGACCTTGTGGTCGCTGGTGGCGCTGGGAGTGTGCCTGGCCCTGGTGTGGCTGTTTCATTGCGCCACGCAGGTGCAAGGGGGATCGCTCCGCCGTCAACCTTTTCCGCTGATGGTCCTGGTTGCGGTGTTCATTGTTTCGGCGGTTCCCGGGAATCTCACGTTTGTCGGTCCCATCAAGCTGGTAAAAAGCGACCTGAAAAACACCAATTTCCGGAATTTCATGCTGGACCGGATGAACGCCGATTTTGCGCACCTGGAGCATTCCGATTTCACACGCAACCAGAACGTGAAGCACGCCCTGTTCAACAATGCGTTTCTAACCAACGCCCAATTTTCCGGAGCCAACCTGTCCCAATCCAGTTTTCGCAAATGCGATCTCACCGGAACCCGCTTTCGCGGAGCCAATCTCAACGACTCCGTGTTTCAGGAAGCGAAATTGACGGGAAGCGATTTCTCTCCATTCACAGTTCCGGCGGAAATCGAACACGGGGGTTTTTCCTTTATCAACCTGTTCCGCAGCGACTCCCGCAAATCGAAAGCCCGCGGAGAGGTGGCATCCGGCCTTCAATACGGTCTCACAGCACCCTCCTCTTCTTCCCCGGACGCTGAAAATGAAAAGGGCGCACCCAAACAACCGGACACCACCAGCAACCAATCGGAAAAGCTCGCATCCCAATCAGGCGTTTCTCATCGCACCTTGTTGAAGAATGCGGATTTCACCAAGGCACAGTTGAACCAGGTCAACTTCAGCTCCGCGGATCTGGAAGGGACGCGGTTCAATATTTCAAAAATCGAAGGCTCCATCTTTTCCAACGCCTCCCTGCTTCGTGCCGATTTTTCCGAATCCATGATCAGCGACTCGATTTTCCAAAAAGCCCGGATGGATTCGACCCAGTTTGTTCGAACGGAAATGAAGAATATCCATTTCAACGATGCACATCTCGCCCAGACTGTATTTCAAAATGCCTATCTCACCGATGTGCAGTTCAAAGGGGCCGACCTCAGCCATTCCAGTTTTGCGGAAACCGATTTTGAAAATGTGGACTTCAGCCACGCCATACTGGAAGGGACGGATCTTTCCGGAAACAATTTTTACGGTGTCACATTTGAAAACACCAGCATGGCCTATGCTCTCCTCAATCTGGCGGATCTTACGGAGAGCACCGCCCTGGATACCGATTTCAGCGGTGCCGATCTTTCCGGAACGCTGTTTTACCGGGCCAACCTGACCGGCTCCCGTTTTCAGAATTCAGACCTCGATTCGGTCGAATTCACCGGAGCCAACCTCAAGTTCGCCGACTTCCGCAACGGCCGCAACCTGAGGGACGCCGGAGGCAATTTGCAGCCCACCATCTCCAGAGCGGAAAACTGGAAGAAAGCCCTGTGGGATGATGACATCCGCCAGGAACTCGGCATCGATGACCGGACCCTGAATCGATCCATCATGCTCTATGTCGATCACCATTTCGGAAATGAATCGCAGGAAGAAAGAAGCCGGGTCACCCGAAACATCCAGGAGTTTTACGGACTCGTTCAGGCACCCATTCAGCAAAAAGTACTTACCATCAGGGCATTGGGACGCAACCCGGACGTCACCAGCCAGCACCGTACGGTGCCCCCCGCCACCAATCGTTGAATACCCCGTCCCCATCCATTCATGTAAGGGATTCCGTCATTCCTGCGACATAACCTGCGAATCACTGAAAATTATGTTTTAATGAATCGGGTAACTTGCATGGCGAAAAAAGACTACAACCTCATTGTGATTGGCGGCGGCTCCGCGGGCCTGGTTTCGGCGTATATCGGATCGGTGCTGAAAGCAAAAGTGGCACTCATCGAAAAACACAAGATGGGTGGCGACTGTTTGAACACCGGTTGTGTGCCGAGCAAGGCGCTCATTCGAAGCGGAAAGATCCTTTCGTATATCCAGCGTCATGAAAAATTCGGTTTGAAGTCCGCCACCGCGGATTTCGATTTCGCCGACATCATGGAGCGCGTGCAGGCGGTCATCAGCAAAATCGAGCCGCACGACAGCATCGAACGTTACACGCGTCTGGGAGTCGACTGCTTTACCGGAGAAGCACGAATCCGGTCCCCCCACGAAGTGGAAGTGAACGGCAAGATCCTGACGACAAAGAACATCATCATCGCCACCGGGGCGCGCCCGGCCGTGCCGCCCATCCCCGGCCTCGACCAGGTGGAACCGCTCACCTCCGACACCCTGTGGAATCTGCGTGAATTGCCGAAACGCCTGCTGGTCGCGGGCGGCGGGCCCATCGGTTCGGAGCTGGCGCAGGCCTTCGCCCGCGTCGGCAGCCGGGTGACGCAGGTGGAAATGCTGCCGGACATCCTGAGTCGGGAGGACGAGGAAGTCAGCCGAATTGTTCGCGAAAAGTTCATGGCGGAAGGCATCGATGTGCGGGTCAATACCCGGTGCAAGGAAGTGGTCAAAGAAGGCGGGCGCACGTTCATGCGGGTTGAAACCCGGAACGGTACGGAAGACATCGAGTTCGACCGTGTCCTCGTCGCCGTGGGGCGGGCCGCAAATGCGAAAGGATTCGGGCTGGAGGAGATCGGTGTGAAACTCGGTCCGCGCGGCACGGTGGAAGTGGACGACTACCTGCGCACTCCCGCGCACAAGAACATCTATGCCTGCGGCGATGTGGCGGGACCTTACCAGTTCACCCACACTGCGGCGCACCAGGCGTGGTACTGCGCGGTCAACGCATTGTTCAGCCCGTTCAAAAAATTCAAGGTCGATTACCGCGTCATCCCGTGGTGCACGTTCACCGATCCGGAAGTGGCCCGGGTCGGCTTGAACGAAATGGAAGCGAAGGAGAAAAACATCCCGTATGAAGTGACGACCTACGGAATCGACGATCTCGACCGCGCCATCGCCGACAGCGAGGACCACGGTTTCGTGAAGGTGCTGACCGTGCCCGGTAAAGACAGGATTTTAGGCGTGACGATCGTCGGCTTCCACGCGGGGGACCTCATCGCCGAATACGTGCTGGCCATGAAGCACGGCCTCGGCCTCAACAAAATCCTTGGCACCATTCACATCTACCCCACCATGGCAGAGGCCAACAAGTTCGCCGCCGGTGTCTGGAAACAGGCGCACGCCCCTCAGGGTCTTCTCAAGTGGGTGCAGAAATTCCACGCCTGGCGGCGCAGTTAACCCGCTCTTTACGCCTCAACGATTTCGGTTTCAGATTTCGATGTAGAGTCCGTCGTCCCGTACCTGCACGCGGTAGGTGGGCTGGGATTGTGTGCGGTCGAACTTGCACAACCCGGTTTTGATGTGCCAGGGGTGACCTTCTCTCGCGCAAGCAGCGTACATGCCTTTCAGGGAGCCCCGTCCCAGGCTCGATCCGCACATTTTGCAGGCATCGGTGATGACAAAAAAGCGGCCTGCACTCTGGAAAAGGGCAAGGGTATATGGGTATTCCGTGAATGGATGGTTGAACTGGATGATGCGGCCTTCGTTTTCGGCCGGGGTGTCGTCCAGCCCGGAGATTTTGACGTCGGACATGGATTCGGTTATTCCTTGGGCAGATAGGGACCGAAATGGTCGCGGAAGTATTTTTCCAGGTCCCAGCGGAACCGGCCTTTGAGGTGCGGCAGTTTCTCAGCCACATCGTGGTCAAATTGCACATATTCTTCTGAAAGAGATTGGACATCGTCCGCGCGCTTCACGTTGGGGTCCAGGTAGGAGTCCCCCAAGGCGGAGGAGGCGACGATCAGGTCCTGTCCTTTGCGGATCCAGCGACCCAGCAACAGACGTTCTTCTTCGGAACCGGGTTCAATACTCATGTTTTTCCTAACTTCCTCTATTCTTACGGTTTATCGGATAAAATAAGGGCGTAATGATTTGAAAAGAAACGACCGGAAACCCCGTGGGGGAATTGCGGGTACGGGTGTTGAAAATTGGTTGGGTAATAAGTTAGCATAGGGTCCTCAGAATATCAACGACTTGCAATCCTGCAATCCCGATCCACTAATAAGGGAATTCGAATGACGACGGAAAGTGAAACTCCGCGGTCTGCGGAGCAATGGTTTCAAATTGGCCTTGAGCGCGGTCGTGCCGGGGACAACGATGGCGCGATTGAAGCGTACGATAAATGTACCGAACAGGACCCGGCCCACTTCAAAGCCTGGTTCAACAAGGGTATCCGCTACGGCAAGATCCCCAAGAACGTGAAGGCAATGGAATGCTTTCAGAAAGCCGTGGAGCTGAAGCCGGACGATGTGATGGCGCATTACAGCCTGGGCCTCATCCTCAACCTGCTGGGCATGATCGACGAATCGGTCAAGCATTATGAAGAGGCGCTCAAGATCAATCCCAACTTCGCACGCGCCCACAGCAACCTGGCGACCGTGCATTACTCGGTCAAACGCGGACGCGAGGCCATCCACCACCTGCGCATCGCCAAGGACCTGTTCAAGGAACAGGGCGACACGGTGATGACGGAAACGGCGGAGGACCTCCTGCGTGAATGCTACCACGAGTTCAAGATGTCGCCGGAAGACTTCGAGTGACGTCCCTTTCCGACTCTTCCAAACCGATTCGCATCCGTCATGGACTTTGACATCATCGTGATCGGCGGCGGCTCCGCGGGATACGCCGCGGCAAGCGCCGCCGAACGCGCCGGAGCCAAGGTCGCCATCTTCGATCCGGGACCCCTGGGCGGACTCTGCATCCTGCGCGGTTGCATGCCGACCAAAACCATCCTGCGTTCCTCGGACGTGATGGCGCTGATGCTCCGGGCCGGGGAGTTCGGCCTCGCCGCCGACAGCCCGCGCGCCAGTCTCACCGCCATCATCGACCGCAAAACGAAACTGATCGACGACTTCACCCGTTACCGCATCAAGCAGTTGAAGAGTCCGCGGTTCACGCTGATCGAACAACCCGCACGGTTTATCTCGTATAGCTCCGTTGAAGCCGGGGGGAAACGCTACAGTGCACGTTCTTTCATCATCGCCACCGGATCCGTTATCGCCGACATTCCCGTACCCGGTTTGAATGAGGCCGGGTTCCTGACGAGCGACGACGTACTCGAACTACGCGAGCAACCGGATTCGATGATCGTGCTGGGTGCGGGATTCGTCGGCGTGGAACTCGCCCAGTTTTTCCAGCGCATCGGAACCCAGGTGACCCTGGTGCAGCGAAGCGGTCATATTCTTTCGTCGCAGGATGAGGATATGGCACGCCCGGTGGAAGCGCGCTTTCGGGAAGAAGGCATGACGGTGTACACCGGCACGCGCGATCTGAATATCAGCGTACAGGGTGGAAAACGTTGTGCCCACTTTCTGCATGAGGGGAAAGAAACCACCGTGTCGGCTTCCACCATTTTAAACGCGCTGGGCCGAACGCCCAATGTGGCCGGGTTGAACCTCGAAGCGGCAGGCGTGAAGATGGGAGACTGGGGCATCGCCGTGGACGCTACCATGCGCACCAGCAAACACAACATATTCGCCGTAGGGGACGTCAACGGCATGCACGAGGTGGTGCACATCGCCATCCAGCAGGGCGAGATCGCAGCGCACAACGCATTGAATCCCGACGGCGCGCAACAACGGTTTGAGGAACGGATGAAAACCAGTGTGGTGTTCACCGACCCGGCGGTGGCCAGTGTCGGTTACTCCGAGAAGGAATGCCGGGCGAACAACTGGCCTTACCTCACTGCGTCGTACCCGTTTGACGACCACGGTAAGTCGCTGTGCCTGGGTGAGACGCACGGACTGGTGAAACTATTGTGCCGTCCGGACGACGGCACACTCATCGGCGGGCACATCACCGGGCCGGAAGCGGGCGAGCTGATCCACCACCTCACCGCGGTCATGTATTACCACGGCACCGTTTACGACATGCTCCAGATGCCGTACTACCATCCCACCCTGTCCGAAATCCTCACCTACCCCGCCGAGGAACTGGCCGATAAAATCGGTTGACCACACGGGCGAATTCATTTTTAGTTGATTTTTTCGCCTTTCCGAACCATTCTGAACCCATCATTACCATTCACCCGCCCTGTTTCGGAACTTCCCCGCCCGGGAACCGTTTCGGAAAAAAAATTTTAGGAGTCCGTCATGAAACGCCGATCGATCGCCCTGTTCCTTCTGCTGTCCACCGTGGGGTGTGCGCACTTCGTGGATCCGGCGCGCGACCACGAACTGGAAACCGACAAACAATACTGGCTGGATTACGACGCCAGCCGCCGCGGCACGTTTTTTTTCAAGGACAGTGCAGGCAATTATAAAACCTGTGCCGAGCCCTCACCGGACGTGGCTTACAAGCTGGCCGAAAAGCTGGAAGCCATGGGCACCTACGCCGGGGTCGAAGGCAAAGGCAAAGCGGAGTTCAACCAGGATGTGGTCAACCTGGCCGAACGCACGCAGATGATCATGTTCCTGAGGGAGGCCCTGTTCCGCCTGTGCGAATTGAGCATGAACTCCAACCTGAAACCGGAAGACCACGTGAAGCTGTACAAGGATGTCCTGAAAGCCGCTCTGAACCTGGCCGAGTCCGAAGCCAGCAAAAGTCAGGCGCGTTTGACGGAAGCGGAGACCAAACGGTTGGAAACCCTGCAAAAAATCAAAAAGAGCACCGGGTCCCTGCTTGAAGGGATGGAAAACCCCACCCGTCCCTGACCGGCGGTTTATGGAAAACGAAAGGAGGTTGCAATGAGTGCGTTCTTGGATGTATTGAAGAAACTCAAGGAACAGGACCAGGAATTCGTCACCGTGCTGGGGAGCCGGGAAATTCCGGTCAAAATCAAAACCATTCAGGACGACTGGATCGTTTTGGTCGATGATACAAACAACCAACGGTACGACCTGCACACCACCAGCGTGATCATCGTCAGCACGGTTCAATAACCTATCCAAAGCGCCCCGGGCGGGCGGCAAGACGGTTCACCCGATCCGGGACGCACATTCTCGGGGAGGGATCGTTATGGACAAACAAATAGCGGTGTTCATCGTTCACGGAATCGGCTCTCAAATAGAAGGATTCAGCGAGCACATAGAGAAGAACCTGCGTTCCAACTTCAAAAAAGCACTCCGGTATATGGGTGAGGACCATCGGGCCGGAGTCCGCGACGCATTGATCTTCAAGGAAGGCTTGTGGGCGGACATTGTTCAAGAGGGAGAAGATGAATTGAAGAAAAGGTTGTTCCGCGACCCGCACACGGATGTCGACTGGCTTTGTTGTCGCCGGTTTTCCATCGACTACTTCGGGGATGCCATCTCTTACTGCAAGGGACCCAACGAAGGCCCCTACTCCCAGTACCGCAGAATCCATGAACGCATCGGCCAGCTCATCAAAGAGATTTCCGATCAAACCAGCCCCGACCAGAACACCCTGCTCACCGTCGTGTCGCACAGCCTGGGAACAGTCATTCTATCCGACTATTTTTACGACACCCGCAATACATTGAAACCCGAACGACGGTTGATCTTCACCAATTTTTTCACTCTGGGAAGCCCCATCGCCCTCTACGCAAACCGGTTTTATAATCACAATAGCGGCTCGGATCCCTTCGATAAATTCTTACCGCAAAAAGTGGAGGACCCCCAGGGCGTCTGGGTGAACATTTTTGATCAAGACGACATCGTCGGTTACCCCATCCGCCCGATCAACGCCCATTGCAGGGAAGCCGTCACGGCGGATATCAACATCGGGGTGGGATCATTTCTCTTGGGGTGGACTCCTTTCTGCCACTGGGGATACTGGAAAAGCGAAAGGATCGGCAAGGTCATCGCCGAGAAACTGGCGATCGACTGGTTGCGCGTGAACGGGGAGGAGGCGGAGACGACAAAAAAACGAATCGGCGATTACAAAAAACGTTACAAAATGCCGGAGAATTAAACGCGGGACAGTTGATCGGCCAGGCGGTCGATTTGGTCCTGCGGGGTGAGCTCGGTGGCGCAGAGAAGCAGGCAGTTGGTGAGTTCTTCATAATGTTGACCGAGCGGCAGGCCGGCAACGATCTTCTCCTGCAACAGTTGATCGCGCACTTCCTCTGCGGGCTTCGGGCATTCCAGCACGAATTCGTTGTACGTTTCGCCTGAAAAACGAATCTTGAAATCCTTCAGCTTCGACAGTTTGTTCTTCATGTAATCGGCGTGGAGCAGGTTGCGTTTCGCCACCTCGTGCATGCCGTCCTTGCCCATCGCCGCCATGTACACCGTGGTCGCAAGCGCGCACAGGCCCTGGTTGGTGCAGATGTTGGATGTCGCTTTTTCGCGGCGTATGTGTTGTTCGCGCGTGGCCAGGGTCAACGCATACGCACGGTGGCCTTCGCGGTCCAGCGTTTCGCCGACGATGCGCCCGGGCAGTTGTCGAAAGAATTCTTCCTTGGTCGCAAAGAAGCCGACGTACGGGCCGCCGTAGGACACCGGCAACCCCAGCGCCTGGCCCTCGCCAACGCAGATGTCCGCACCGCGTTCGCCCGGTGGTTTCAATATGCCAAGGGACGTGGCCTCCGCCACCGCCACCACCAGCCGAGTGTTCTTCTCTTTCAAAAGCTCGGACAATTCCGCGTACTGCTCGGCCACGCCAAAAAAATTCGGGCTCTGGATGACCACGCAACTGGTGTTGTCTGTTAGGTTCTTTTTGATGAACTCAAGATCGATGCGCCCGTCGCCGCCGAACGGGATTTCCTTGTACGTGATGCCGAGGCCCTGCGTGTAGGTGCGGGACACGTGCCGGTACTCCGGGTGCACGCTTTTCGCCATCAACACCTCGGTCCCGTTGTTGATGCGATGCGCCATCAGCACCGCCTCCGCCAGCGCCGTCGAGCCGTCGTACATCGACGCGTTGGCGATTTCCATTCCCGTCAGCATGCAGATCATGCTCTGGAACTCAAAGATGGCCTGCAGAGTACCTTGGCTGACTTCCGGCTGGTACGGCGTGTAGCAGGTGGCGAACTCGCCCCGCAGGATCATGTGGTTCACGATCGACGGGGTGAAATGCCGATACGCTCCCGCGCCGAGGAACACCGAGTATTCGTCCGGATTCAGGTTGCGCGCCTCCAGCCGCCGCATGGCCTGCACCATGTCCGCCTCGGAGAGTGCAGCGGGCAGGTTCAGGGGTTCCACCAGCCGCAGGCTTTCGGGGATGGATTGGAACAGCTCAGATACCTCGCCAATGCCGATGGCGGTGAGCATGTCCTGAATGTCGGTTTCTGTGTGCGGAATATAGCGCATTTCAGTACAGAGGGAGTTTGAGGATTACTGGTTCTGTTCTTTCAGGAAGTTTTCGTAGTCGGCGGCGGAGAGCAGGCCGTTGTTCTCGCTGGCATCCTTCAACTCCACTTCTACAATCCACCCCTTGCCGTAGGGCTCCTGGTTGATCAACTCCGGATGAGCTTCGAGTTCCTTGTTGATCTTCGTCACCTTGCCGCTTGCCGGGGCGTAGAGATCCGACACGGTTTTGACCGACTCCACCACACCGAACGTGTTTTCCTGTTGCAGGTCGGAGCCTTCCTTCGGCAACTCAACGAACACCACATCGCCCAGTTGGTCCTGAGCGAACGCCGTGATGCCGATCACCCCTTTGTTGCCGTCTATGCGGAGCCATTCGTGCTCGCGCGTGTACATCAGGTCCTTCGGGACTTCCATTGTCGCCTCCTGTTATTCATTGCATCGCGACCCGGCCGGATGATCCCTGTCCGGACCGGCACGCCGTCCTGTTTCAGTTTTTCTTGACGTTGCTGGGCACCATGGGGAGAGGGATGATCTCCGCAGCCACCGCCTGGTTGCGGATTTCCACCGAAAGCGCGTTGCCCACCTGAGCCATGTCTGTGGGTACATAACACAGAGCCACCCCGGTATTCAAGGACGGGGAAAAGGTGCCGCTGGTGACCTCGCCCACCGCCCGGCCATCCTTCAGGATTTTATAATGCGACCGGGGAACGCCGCGTTCCTTCATCTTGATCGCTACCAGTTTCCGTTGCAATCCAGCTTCTTTTTGTTTTTTAAGCGCTTCCTTGCCTACAAAGTCAGCTTCTTTTTTCAGCTTGATGACAAATCCAAGCCGCGCTTCGAGCGGGTTGTGCTCGGCGTCGATCTCCTGCCCGTAAAGCGGATACCCCATCTCGATACGCAGGGTGTCGCGTGCACCCAGGCCGATGGGTTGCAGGTCGTATTGTTTTCCCGCCTCCAGAATTTTTTCGTAAACCGCCGCCGCGTCGTCCACCGACAGGTAAACCTCGAACCCGTCTTCCCCGGTGTAACCGGTGCGGGAAATGATGCAGTCGGCACCTACGATTTTGCCGCTCTGGAACGTGTAATAGGCGATGTCACCGACCGGGATGTCCAGCATGGGTTTCAGCAACGCTTCGGCGTGCTTGCCCTGCACCGCCAACTGGGCTGTCTGGTCGCTCGTGTTTTCGACGCTGACGTCAAATTTCTTTGCCTGCTGTTCGATCCAGTCAAAATCCTTGTCCGTATTGGCAGCGTTGACGCACAGGAAAAAATGGTTGTCGTTGAAGCGGTGTATCAAAAGATCGTCCACCACGCCGCCGTTTTCGTAACACATCAGGCTGTAGAGAATGCCGCCGTCGGCCATCTTCTCCACATCGTTGGTGACCAGGTGTTGCAGAAAGGCCATGGATTGCGGGCCTTTGACCTCCACCTCGCCCATGTGGCTCACGTCAAAGATACCGACGCCGTCGCGCACGGCGCGGTGTTCGTCCATGACCCCCTTGTACTGAATGGGCATATCCCACCCGGCAAACGGCACCATTTTGGCGCCCAGGCGGACATGGATGGCGTGAAGGGGAGTGTTTTTTAAAGGCGTGTTGACGGACATGTGCTTTTATAATGACAAAAAATTCGCTGCATGTAAAACGACTTGTATAATGAAATTCAGGCGGGAGATCAACCCGGAATTGGATTTATCCTTAATTCATAGTATATTAGGCGCTTTTTTTCAGCGCGGACACATTGACTCCCTGTTTTTCTGTTTCATATTTATAATGGTACCACCAATCGCCTGACAAAAGCCATGGACGTTCCTTACCAGTACAAACAATTCGATGCCGTCGTGGTGGCGGGGGAAGGCCTGCACAGCTACCAGGTCCTTCACCAGCATAAAGCGTTTCTCGAAATCGAAAACCGCTCCGTGGTGAGCTACGTCATTGACGCCCTGTTGAACGCACGGACGGTGCGCAACATCTACGTGGTCGGCAAGAAAAAAGAACTGCGCGAGCACCTGCGGAGGGACGGGATCGACTTCAATCACCCGAAAACCATCACCCTGCTCGAGCAGAAGCAGTCGCTGTACGAGAACGTGTGGTTCGCTTATATGGAAAGCCTGCCGGAGCCGGTGCCGGAATCGCACCTCGAAAACTCCATTCACAAGGACAAGGCGATCCTGGTGGTGCCGTGCGATTCGCCGCTGATCACACCTCACGAAATCGATTATTTCATCGCGCACGCGGACACGGACAATTTCGATTACGTCCTGGGGCTGACGCCGGAGAAAGCGATGCGTCCGTTCTACCCTAAGAAGGGCCAGCCCGGCATCAAGATGGCCTACCTGCATTTGAGGGAAGACAAATTCCGCATCAACAACATGCACCTGGTGAAGCCGGGACGCATCGAGAACCGGCATTACATCCAGACCATGTACCGGTACCGCTACCAGCGCGACATCAAGAACGTGGTCCGTTTCAGCATCGAGCTGTTCAAAAAGGACTGCTATCGCGGCTACCGGTTTTACCTGTGCCTGCTCGTGTGCCTGATGTGCGCCCGCCTGAAACTGGACCGGGTGGCGGACTGGGTTCGCCGCTGGGTGCCGAAACGCCACCTGGAGGGCTGGGTGTCGAAGGGCCTCAAGACGCGTTTCATGGGCCTGGTCACTCCCTTTCCGGGAACCACGCTGGACATCGACAACAACCGCGATTTCGAAGTGATGAAGCTCCGGTTCCGGGACTGGAGGCAATACCTGCGCGGGCTGGTGGAACGGTACCCCCTGCCGGAAGAATTGTCCCCTCACACGGCCATGCCACGGGTTCCGGTTCCTTCCCGGATGGAGGCTTCCGGAAAAGACACCGAGACGGTCCGTTGAACCACACCGGCCGAACCCGCCCTTTTCGTAAAAAGAAATACGGCGCTTCCCATAACTTGCTACAATACCGGGTCTGCCCAGAGCACACCCGAACCAATACCCCGAGATGAACCAAACACACATTCGCAATTTTTCAATCATCGCCCACATCGATCACGGGAAGTCCACCCTCGCGGACAAACTGATCCTGAAAACCGGTGCGCTCGAACAGCGCGTGTTCAAGGACCAGTACCTCGACAACATGGACCTGGAGCGGGAACGCGGCATCACCATCAAGGCACAGACCGTGCGCCTGCCGTACCGCTCGCAAAAAGGCGACAACTACACTTTCAACATGATCGACACCCCGGGCCACGTGGACTTCTCCTATGAAGTGTCGCGCAGCCTTGCCGCCTGCGAGGGCGTCCTGCTGTTGATCGACGCGTCGCAGGGCATCCAGGCGCAGACCATCGCCAACGTCAACCTGGCCATGGCGGGCAACCTGACCATCATTCCCGTTATCAACAAGGTGGACCTGCCGAGCGCCGACCCGGACATGGTACGCGAGCAGCTGGAGGATATTCTGCAGATCGATTCCACCGAGGCCATCCTTGCCAGCGCCAAGCAGGGCATCGGCGTGGAGGAGATCATGGAAGCCATCGTCGAGCGCATCCCGTCCCCGGAAGGCGACCGGGACCAGCCGCTCAAGGCGCTTCTGTTCGACGCCTGGTACGACCTGTACAAGGGCGTGATGATCCTCGTGCGCGTGGTGGACGGCCACCTGAAAGAAGGCATGACCATCCAGATGATGGCCACCGGCCACACCTTCCAAGTGGAAGAACTGGGCGCGTTCACGCCGGTACCGAAACGCATCGACAGCCTGAGCGCGGGCGAAGTCGGCTTCGTCATCGCCGGCATCAAAAAACTGGATGAAACGAAAATCGGCGATACCGTCACCGAATTCAAGAACAATTGCCCCAACCCCCTGCCCGGCTACAAGGACGTCAAACCGATGGTGTTCAGCGGGCTGTACCCGATCGACGGCGACCAGTACGAAAACCTGCGCGACGCCCTCAAGAAGCTTCGCCTCAACGACGCCTCGTTCACCTACGAGCCGGAGACCTCCGCCGCCCTCGGTTTCGGCTTCCGGTGCGGCTTCCTGGGCCTCCTGCACATGGAAATCGTGCGCGAACGGCTCGAGCGCGAATACAACGTGGACCTGCTGACCACCGCGCCCACAGTGGTGTTTCACCTGAAACCGGAGCACGGCGACATGGTGGTCATCGACAACCCGTCGAACCTGAAAAAGCAGGACCGCACCGACACCATCCTCGAACCGTACCTGAGGGGCACCATCATCGTACCCGACGAGTTCGTCGGTGCGGTGATGAACCTGGCGCGCGACCGCCGCGGAATTCAATTGAAAATGGAGTACCTGACACCCAAAACCGTCATGCTCCAGTACGCCCTGCCGTTCAGTGAAATCGTGTTCGACTTCTACGACCATCTCAAATCATCGACCAAGGGCTACGCATCGTTCGATTATGAATTTTTGGATTTTCGGGCGTCGGATTTGGTAAAGTTGGACATCCTGTTCAACGGAGAGACGGTCGATGCCCTGTCCATGATCGTTCACCGTGACAAGGCCTATTACCGGGGCCGCGAACTGGTTAAAAAACTGAAAGAGCAGATTCCCCGGCAAATGTTCGAGGTCGCCATCCAGGCCTCCATCGGCGGCAAGGTCATCGCCCGCGAATCCGTCAAAGCCCTGCGCAAGAATGTGCTGGCCAAGTGTTACGGAGGCGACATCACCCGCAAACGCAAACTTCTGGAAAAGCAGAAAGCCGGGAAAAAACGGATGAAGCAGATCGGCAAGGTGGAAATTCCGCAGGAGGCCTTTCTGGCGGTGCTGAGGACTGATGTCAAATAATACCGAACAGAACGCACGCGGCCCCGCTTCGCCCCCGGTCTCCAATCCCAAACCCCGGAAAAGCACGCTGAGGGAGTACACCGAGGCAATCGTCATCGCCCTGGTGCTGGCCCTTCTCATCCGCACCTTTGTGGTGCAGGCCTTTAAAATTCCTTCCGGCTCGATGGAAGACACCCTTCTGATCGGCGACCACCTGCTGGTCACCAAGTTCAGCTACGGCATCCACATTCCGAACGAGATCCCGTTCGTCGGCATCCGGTTTTTTCCGGACATCCTTTTGTTCCAGGAAGTGCCGGAGCGTGGCGACATCATCGTTTTCAAATACCCGCTCGATGAGACCAAGGATTTCATCAAACGGGTCATCGGTCTTCCGGGTGAAAAGCTGGAGCTGCGCCACCAGCAGGTGTACATCAACGGCCAGCGCATGGAGGAATCCTACGTGCACCACACGGAACCGCCCAGCCTGGAACCGGTGCCGGAACGCGACGACCTCGGCCCCCTGCTGATTCCGGACGGCCACGTGTTCGTGATGGGCGACAACCGTGAGAACAGCCACGACAGCAGGAAGTGGGGCTTCCTCGACCTCGACAAGGTACGCGGCAAGGCGCAGTGGATCTACTGGTCCTGGAACGGCGACCGCGGCAGTGTGCGGTTCGACCGCATCGGCCTGTCCGTTTACGATCATGAACACACCGGCCCCGAGCTGGCCAAACCGTAGCGATTTATTACCGTGAGCAACGATCTCAAAACCCGCATCACCGAATTGACCCGGAACAGCGAAGGCGTCATCCTCGACTTCGACGGCCTGATCGCCGATTCGGAACCGTTCCACTACAAGGCCTACAATGCCGTGTTCGAGCGCTACGGGCACAGCATCGACCCGGATGAATACTGGGTCGAATTCACATCCAAGGGAAAAGGCCTCAAGGGAGAGATCGAACGTTACAACCTGAAACTCGATGTCACCCCCGAGGCAATGCGGGAAGAGAAGTTCGAGATCTATTCGCGGTTCTGCCAGGGAGGGGATATCAAGCTGTTTCCCGACGCAATGCGGTTCATGGAAGTTGTGACCGAACGCTTCAAGGTGGCCATTGCCTCAGGGTCCTGGGAGCATGACATCCGTGCCATACTTGAGAATGCCGGCGCCGGGCACATGGTGAAGACGATTCTCGGAAAATCCCCGGCCACCCGGCGGGAAAAGCCGGCTCCGGATATCTTCCTGCAGGCAGCGCAACAACTGGAGTTGCAGCCTGAACGCTGTTTCGTGGTGGAGGATGCCCTCAAGGGATTGCAGGCGGCGAAGGACGCGGGCATGGCCTGCGTAATCGTACGCAACCCGCTCAACCAGAACATCGACTTTTCGGAAGCCGATGTGGTGGTATCCGGCCTGGCGGAGTTTCTCGACCACCTTTAAACCGGAATTCGCGCATAAAAAAACGCGGAGGCGTTTGCCTCCGCGTTTTGTTTTTTGGAACGAACGGGTGCAATCAGTCCCGGTTGGTTTCCTTGATTCCCAGCCGTTCGTAATCCTCAGCGGTCAACTGTTTGACATCCGAGTACGAGGAAGACGAGGAGGACGAAGAGCTGCCGGTTCCACCGCTCGAAGCACAGCCGATGAGCATAAAAATGGCCATGATTGCAAAAACCCGTGTGAGAATTTTCATTTTCAGACTCCCAGAATTAACGTTTTTTCAAAAGTTATTACTGAACAAACACAACTATGGAATCGGTAACCGGCGGATCATAAGGAACGTGATTGCCCTTGGCGAACAGCGCCTGAATCCGGTGCATACCATCTGCCAATTCGAGGGTTTTGCAGGTGGAGCCGTCACCCATGTGGACGTGATTGCTGTCCTTCGGAATGGGTTGACCGGCCGGCGGCAGATCGACATCAATGATCAAATGATGGTGCCCCTTGCCCTCGTTGACGCCGTTTTTGGCGGGTTCCACGGTATAACCGTCCGCCTCAATGCAGACCTCCACCTTGTTGCCCACACTCTCAGCGGTTCTCGGTTTAACGATTGTAATGCCCTTTCCGCTGCTGGAAACCCGGTCCATGCTGCCCGTATCGCCTCCTCCGGAGCCTCCCTGTGCCGCACAACCTATCGAGAATACCAATGTCGCCAAAACCCCCAAACGAACCGTTTTATTCATGATAGAGCGCCCTTTCTTATATTGGATAAGATTATTATTCTGGGAGCCTGCCTGAAAAACGAGGCTCGATCATATCGATTTTTAGAAGTGAATTCGAATTCCTACGAAGTCAGGCCATTATAAACAAAAACCATTCAAAATCAACTCACAGCGACAAATAAATCCTTGAATTATCTAGATTACCGCTATATCAAAGATAACCCCCCCGGCTTAAAACACTCAAAAGGGGCCAGTTGAAAGAATTCGGTCCGGGATGAGGATCGAATGGGAAATTTGTTATAATTCAACAAGCTGTTGGCCACCCCACACCGGTTTCCCGGTTGGAATGAGGTTGCAACCCAGAGTTGGCGGATTCATGAAGTTCGGCTTTCACACCCAGATCATCGGCGCCCTTCTGGTCTCCCTGACTTTGGGAACCGCAACGGCCGTCCCCTCCGGAGAAAATCCCGTTGAGGTCCCCTGGGTGGAATTGGAGCCGGGCCTGCAACTGGGCACCTTTCTCTCTTCCCGGAAATCCCCCGTCGGGGATTCGCTGGTTCGCGTGTTACGCATCAATCCGTCCCATTTTCGTTTTCGCCTGCTCAACGCGTCCGCGGACCGGAACAAACGCCGCTCGGCCCGCGAATGGGTGGTGGAACATCGGCTTGTCGCCGCCATCAATGCCAGCATGTACCAGATCGACAACCTGACCAGCGTGTCCCTCATGAAAACCATCGGGCACACCAATAACACCTGGTACTCGAAAGACCGGGCCCTGCTCGCTTTCCACCCCACAGGAGAGTCCCTGCCCCCGGTTCAGATTCTGGACCGGGACTGCCAGGATGTGGAATCTCTCCGCACCCGGTACCGGACCCTGATCCAGAGCATCCGCATGATTTCCTGCGATGGGGAAAACGTATGGAAGCAGCAGGAACGTATCTGGAGCACGGCGGCGATCGGCATGGATGAAGACGGCCACATCCTTTTCATTCACGTTCGTTCACCCTACAGCACCCACGACCTCATCAACATTTTACTGGAGTTGCCGATTCAACTGAAGCGCGCCATGTATGTGGAAGGCGGACCGGAAGCGCAGTTGTTCATTGCCTCCGGTGGAAAACAAATGGAATTTTTGGGCAGTTATTCCACGGGCTCCAACGAGAACGATGCCAACCGGATCGCCTGGCCCATACCCAACGTGGTGGGGATCGAACGCCTCCCCGCCCCCGACTCACAGTGAGACCCCATGTCGAAAGCCTCCTGCAAAACCGCACAGTTGAAACCGCGCTTCCGCATCACCCTCCACGGCGATATCGCCCTCGGTCCGGGCAAAGTGGATTTGCTGGAGGCCATCGGGCGCACCGGGTCGATTTCCGCAGCGGCCCGGGAAATCGGCCTGAGCTACCGCCGCGCCTGGGGAATGGTCGACACCATGAATCAGTGCTTCAAAAGCCCGCTTGTGGCACGCAGTAAAGGCGGGGCGGGTGGGGGTGGAGCGGAACTCACTGAACTCGGCCAGGGCGTCATCGACCAATACCGCGCCATGGAAACCAAAGCCATGAAGTCGGTTCAGGCGGAGTGGAAGTCTCTCAGCAAACACCTCAATACAAAATGATGCCGAATTTCGGCACCCTCCGTCAGCCAACCTTTTCGGCGACGATCTCGAAACCCAGAAACTGAAGCGACAGATTGTCGCCGGGATAATAGCTGTACGCATCGGTTTCGTCGAAGAACTCGTGGTATTCGAAATCCTCCACCACAAATCCCGCCTCGCGAACGTCTTCGACCAGGTTGTGGCAGAACTTGTCCTCGATGTCCACCAGCGTCTCCAGGTAACCCGGCATCAGCTTGTCCCGGTACTCCGGCTTCTCCGCTTCTTTCAGGATGCGGTATTCGAGATCGGTGTCCACGATCATCATGCGGCCGCCCGGTTTCAGCTGGCGCAGCGCCCACTTGAGGAATGCCCGGCGATCCTCCCTCTGGAGATGGTGCAGGAACTTGCTCACCTGCATCCAGCCGAACGCAGGGGTTCCATCCACGCCCTGCGGAAACCGCGCGTCCACGATCTCAACATTGCTTTTTCCGATGCAGTCGCGGTAATGCGTGAGCGCCTCAATGATGAACGGCATGGAATCGCTGAGATACAGCGGCGGGTGGTCCTCCGGCCAGTCGTGCAGGATGCTGAACCCCGTCAGCCCCGTCGCCACGTCCAGCACGGGTTCGTTGATCGGCGGGATTAGGTCGGCGAGCCCCTGGTCCCAGGGAAAGTTCTCCGTAATCACAAGGTACGTGCTGTAGCTTTCCGCCAGCAGGCGCACCACCACCGGGTCTTCCGCCAGATTCCGGTTGTGACGAATGGCATGCGCCAGCGAGCGGAACAGAAATTCCATCTCGTGGTTCATGTCCTCGTCCGAAAGGTTTCGAAGAGGCGCATTGCGGTCGGCGCGGCGGTTGCCGTCGATGTGGTCCAGGTTCAAAAACACCATCGGACGCTCGTGCTGAACATACACCAGGTCGGCGAGATCGATCATGATTTCCGGGTAGGCGTATCGCAGGATCAGGTTGAAACACTGCTGTTGGTGACGGCCCGATTCATTGTCGCGGAAACCGATGTGCCGGTTGAGGTATTCGAACAACTCCACCACGCGGCGGTTGAGGTCCGGCGCGGACGAACGCTGCAGGCCGAAATAAACGCGGCCGGTGTCGGTCACCAAAGGGAGCCGGTCCGGACCGGTTTCAAACACGGGTGTTTCCATTCGGTCAAGTCCTCAACAAATCACGGGAGCCATCAGAGCAAAGGGCCGGTCACTTTTTCCACCGCGTCCAGAATGGCATCATTGTCGATCAGGCGCGCAACGGTTTCAATGTCAGGATTCAGTTCGCGGTCGGCGTCCATGTGCGACACGTGTTGGCGCAGAACCTGGTAGGCCGCCAGCGTGCCCTGCCCCGGCTTGAGATTGGTGAACAGATCCATCGCCTGCGCGCCGCACAACAATTCGATGGCCGCGACGTACTTCAGGTTCTCCACCACGTGCCGCGCCTTGCGCGCACCGATGGTGCCCATGCTGACATGGTCCTCCTTGTTGGCCGAGGTGGGGATGGAGTCCACCGACGCGGGATGCGCCCACGCCTTGTTCTCCGACACCAGCGCCGCCGCGGTGTACTGCGCGATCATGAAACCGGAGTGGAGCCCGCCGCCTTCGATCAGAAACGACGGCAGGCCGCTGAGGTTCGGGTTGACCATGCGCTCGATGCGTCGCTCGGAAATGTTCGCCAGTTCCGCCAGTGCGATGGTCATGAAGTCCATCGCGAGCGCCACCGGCTGGCCGTGGAAGTTGCCGCCGGAGAGCACCTGGCCGTTTTCGAACACCAGCGGGTTTTCCGTCGCCGAATTCATCTCCGTCTCCAGCACCCGGCGCACGTGCGCCAGCGTGTCGCGCGTCGCCCCGTGCACCTGCGGCACGCACCGGAGCGAGTACGCGTCCTGCACGCGGTCGCAGTCCTTGTGCGAGGAGATGATCTCACTGCCGTCGGTGATCTTGCGCATGTTGGAAGCGGTGTCGATCTGCCCCGGGTGCGGCCGGATATGATGGATGCGTTTGTGAAACTGCGTGTTGGTGCCGAGCAACACTTCCAGGCTCATGGCGGCGGCAATGTCCAGGATCTTCGCCAGCTTCAACCCCCGGCACAGGGTGAGCGCGCCCAGCGCCGTCATCACCTGCGTGCCGTTGATGAGCGCGAGCCCTTCCCCTTCCGCCAGCGTGACGGGTTCGATGTCCGCACGTTTCAGAGCTTCGGCACCGGCCATCTCTTCCCCCTGATACCGCGCGCGGCCGCGTCCGGTCAGCACCAGCGAAAGGTGCGCCATGGGAGCCAGGTCGCCGCTCGCGCCCACCGATCCCTGCCGGGGCACCACCGGCACGACCCCCTTGTTGAACAAATCCATCAGGGTTTCCAGCGTGGACAGGCGCAGACCGGAATAGCCCTTGGCCTTGCTGTTGGCCATGAGCAGCAGCGTCATGCGCACGACTTCATCGTCGAACGGCGGCCCCACCCCGGCGGCGTGGCTCCGTAGCACATTATTCTGAAGGGCGCGCGCGTCTTCCGACGAAATCACCACGTTGCTGAACGCACCGAAACCGGTGGTGACGCCATAGACCACCTTGCGCTCGCGCACGGCGGCATCGATCTGTTCTCGGGAATGAATGACCCGGTCGCGGGCTTCTTTGGTGAGGGATAAAGGCGTGCCGTTTCGAACGGCGCGGACGGCCTGCTCCAGGGTCAGGTTGTTGCCGTCCAGTTGCAGAGGTTCCATGGGCGCTCCCGTTCGGGCGTCAACGCCAGTTGAAGAACGCCCGGCACAGCATGTATAAGGCGGCGATGGTGGACGGAAGGACGTAGGGAACCGCCTCGAACGCGTCACCGGTGGCCAGCGTGTAGATGGACCCGGAAACGCGCACGGTATAAATGAAAATCAGGATGCCAGCGAGTATCCGTCCACCCCTGTATATAAAATACGACAGCGTGCCGAACAAAGCCAGCGCCAACGCCGTGTATCCCGCGCCCTCGGCAACACTCAGGTTGAACGGCGGAAGAAACACGTACACCATGGCGACGTAATACAGGTTGAGCAGCAAAAACGCCCAGCCTGCCTGCCGGTATTTTTTCAGGTGGGATTCCGAGATTGGTTTTGCGGTCATGCGGGTTGCATCGGAAACGGGGTTTCTTGAGGGCACCCGGTATCATGAGGGGATTTCCAAAGGCGTTGCAGTGAAACCGGGGGTGTGCTAGCTTGCAACATTCCGGTCCCGTCCCGGGCCGGTCCCTTCCCATCCGTTAAACAATAGACCATCATGTTACCAGTCGAAGAACAGTTGAAAGTCATCAAGCGGGGCGCGGTCGAGATCATCGACGAAAAGGAACTCGCCCGCATTCTGGAACGGTCCATTAAATCAGGCAAGCCTTTGCGCGTCAAGGCCGGGTTCGATCCCACGGCCCCCGATCTCCACCTCGGACACACGGTGCTCCTTCAGAAGATGAAACACTTCCAGGAACTCGGCCACGAAGCGGTGTTCCTGATCGGCGACTTCACCGGCATGATCGGCGACCCGACGGGCAAATCCGAAACGCGCAAAAGCCTCACCGCCGAAGAGGTCGCGGAAAACGCCAAGACCTACCTCGAGCAGGTGTACAAGATCCTTGACCGCGAACGCACCACCGTCATGTTCAACAGCGAATGGATGGGGCCGTTCACCGCCACCGACATGATCAACCTCGCCGCCAGGTACACCGTGGCGCGCATGCTGGAACGCGACGACTTCACCAAAAGGCTCAATCAAAACCTGCCGATCTCGCTGCACGAGTTGATGTACCCGCTGGTGCAGGGTTATGACTCGGTCGCCATGAAGGCGGATGTGGAACTGGGCGGCACGGACCAGAAGTTCAACCTGCTGGTAGGGCGCGACCTGCAACGCGCTTACGGACAGGAACCGCAGGTGGTGCTGACCATGCCGCTCCTCGAAGGCACCGACGGCGTGCAGAAGATGAGCAAAAGCCTCAACAACGCCATCGGCATCCTGGAACCACCGGGCGACATCTTCGGCAAGGTCATGTCCATCTCCGACGACCTCATGTGGCGTTATTACGAACTGTTGAGCGACCTGGGTGTGGATGAGCTGGAGGCGTTGAAAAAAAGAGGCGAGACGGAAAACCCGCGCGACATCAAGATCGAACTGGCGCACGAGCTGGTGGCAAAATACCACTCGAAGGAAGACGCCGACCGGGCGGTGGAAGAATTCAGGAACGTGTTCAGCAATAAAAACCTGCCGACGGACATTCCCACCGTGCCGGGCTGGGGCGACGAAGCGCGGGAAATCGCCAGCGTCCTGGCCGGTTTCGAACTGTGCAAAAGCACGTCCGAGGCCAGGCGTCTCATAAAGCAGGGGGCCGTCACCGTGGACGGCGAACGCGTCTCCGATGAAAAAATGCAGTTGGCGGGAAACCGTGAAACCCTGATCAAGGTCGGCAAGAAACGCTTTCTGAAAATCGCCGCGCCCTGACCCTGGCTCAGCGTTTCGAGCGGATCTTGTGTCCCGGCAGAAGCGGTTCGGTCTGGTTCACCACCATCGCGGTGGCGGTGTGCTCCTGAGTGGACAGCACCACCAGTTCCCCGATCACGTGCGGGGTCAGGTCATCCACAAACCAGCCTTCGCGTTCCGGCACGATGTACACCTCAAAGTGGTCGCCGACGGCCACGTTGTCCACCGCTCCCTTGTCGATATACACCTCATCTCCATAAGAACTGAACACGCTGCTGGTGCGGTCGTTGGCCACCAGGAAACCCTGAATGTCCTTGGCCTGAGGCTGGTGATTGAGCTTGACCATTTCCGGTTTTTCGCGCGGCATGGGAACCAGCCAGTTCCCAACCTGAATGGCCTGGAATCCTTCAATGATTTTCAGTTTGGCCACCCGGCCCTGGGAATTGAGGTCCACCACCTCCACCACACCGTTGATCATGAATTTCTTGCCCACGGCGTCGGTGCGGAACTCCACGGAGTAAGCGAACTCGCCGTTGTAACCGAAATCCAGTGAATTGACTTCACTGGTGTCGGTGATGCCGAAAGTGGTTTTGGGATGACGCACGGTTTCATTGTTCACCACCACGCGAAAGCGGTCGCCGATCTTTACGTTCACGCCCCCGTCTTCCACCTCTTCAAACTCGGCAAAGATGAATTGAATCGGGCTGAAAGCGATGTGATGCCGCATGCCCTGAATCACCTCGCCCACCGGCTCGACTTCCTGCGCGACATGCCCCATACGGAAAAAGGTGGGGTAGGTAACCCAGGTGTCGGTTTTCTTGCCTGGAGTGATCCGGATTACGCGTTTCTTCTTTTTCTTTGCCTGCTGCTGGGATCCCGTCTGCCCGACCAGTCCCCTGGACAGCACCACAGGATACGTGGGGTTCATCTTGGCAACCTGCACGCCACCGGCAGAGCTGGAAGATTCCGAATCGGAACCTGCCGCCCATGCGGGCGATCCGTTCAGCATCAACCCTGCGGCCAGCAGAGCACTCCACAGAAATCGGGGTTGGTAACACATGGGCAATCCCTTTCCAGAAAATTGAACCGGTGCAAGCGGTTATTTGGAAACCCTTTGATATAATTTGGGTTCTTTGTTTTTTGGGGTGAAAACAGGATAGCAGAAATCCACTATTTGTAAACAAAATAGTTGGCACAACCATCTTGTTTTCAAACATATATAAACCAGGCCCGCATCAGGTCAGGGTTTTCCCGGAGGGGTGGCGGTAAAAACCTTGGTTTCATTTGAATTTCGCTTGACAAACTTGTCAAGCCAATGGAATAATCGTTGCCAACTCCCGAGTGCCTCGCAGAACATCATAATCAATTAAAAAATAAGGGATTACGCAGGCAACACTGTCCTGCCGAACTGCTGTCATGAAACGAACCTATCAACCGAAAAATCTCAGAAGAAAGCGCACCCACGGCTTCCGGGCCCGGATGGCCACGGTGGGCGGACGACGGGTGCTGGCCAACCGCCGCCGTAAAGGACGCAAGCGCCTGACCGTGTAAGGCATGCCGGACCAATCCTTTCGCAAGCACGAAAGACTGTTGCACCGACCCCAGTTCAAGAAGATCATGGCCGAAGGCCGCAAGCAAAGAGTGGAGGATCTCTGCACTCTTTTTTATTTGCCAAACGGTTTGGGCCACCATCGGCTGGGGATCATTGCATCGAAAAAAATCGGCAATGCAGTGGCACGCAACCGGGCAAAGCGTAAGATCCGGGAAGTTTTCCGCCATCACAAACAGGTGGGCCCGGCGGGCATGGACATCGTGGTGGTCTCCGGCAGAAACCTGGTCCCCCTGCCCTGCACGAAACTGGAAAGCAAACTGTCCAAACCCTTGCGCAGGATGAAATAACCAAACGGCGATCCGGCTGTCTCCTTCCCGGCCCCAAATAACCATCATGATTCGATACCTTTTCAAACAGTGCATCCGCGGATACCAGATCGGCATCGCGCCGTTTCTTCCGCCGGCCTGTCGGTTTCATCCCACCTGTTCGGAATACGCATGCCAGGCACTCGATCGCCTGCCGCTGTTTACAGCCGCGTGGCGCATCGTCACCCGTCTCTCAAAATGTCACCCGTTCCACCAGGGCGGGCATGACCCGGTTCGTTAAGCGGAGGCTGAGTCTTGGAAAACCGATTGCTTCTCGCTTTTGTTCTGTCGCTCGGGGTGTTCATCGTCTGGGGATGGATCATGGCGCAATTCCAGCCGCCGCCGGAACAACAGGCGAAGAAATCGCAGAAGACACAACAACAGAAAGTCCAGCCGCCCCAGACCGGGACCGAAACGCCCGGCACCGTCATCCCCCCTGCGGACACACAGGAAAGCGGTGCGATGGAAATGCCGTTCGGCCAGGATACGGAAGCCTTTCCCGATTCCGGCACGGCCACTCAACTCACTTCCCAGCCGGGTGAAACCATCGAGGTGGAAACCCAGTCGGTCACCTACCGCTTCTCGACCAGAGGCGGGGTGTTGACGCACGCGCTCCTGCATAAGAACAAGAACCCGGACGGCGAACCGCTCAACCTGGTGCGCCACCCGGAAGGATCGCTCTACCCGCTCACCGTCATCACCGGCGAGCCGAAGCTGGACCCGATCTTGATGAACGGTCATTTCGAACCGTCCAAAAAATCGCTGGTGCTGACCAAGGACCAGCCGCAGGGCGAGATCACGCTCCACCTCAAACACGAGTCGGGGCTGGAGGTGGTGCGGCACCTCACTTTCGAGTACGGCAAGCCTCTGTTCCAGGTGCGCACACAACTGCGTGCGCCGCCCTTCGCCGACAGCAATTTGAAGTACGCCGTGATCTGGGGACCCGGCATCGGCGGTGCGGATACTGCGGGTCCCAACTACATCTCCTTTTCCGGTCCCACCACCTTCGTCAACAACAACCGTGTCGAAAACCCCGCCGAAGACATGACGAACACCGTCACCCACAAGGGCGACCTGGTGTGGACCTCGTTCCAGAATAAATATTTCGCTGCCGCGCTCATTCCCGAAAAGGGCGTGAAGTCGGCGTTCGTGCAAAAAATCGACGACAGCACTCAGTACGTCGGGTTGAATTTCGAGACGGTGCAGGCCGCCTCCTCCGCCACCTACCAGGTGTACGTCGGCACCAAGGAACTGGAACTGCTCGAAAGCCTCGGCCACAAATTGGTTCGGCTGATCGACTACGGCTGGTTCGGCAACAAGTTCGCGTTCCTTGTCAAACCCATCCTGAAATGCCTCAACTATTTTTATGACCTGATCGGCAACTACGGCTGGGCGATCATCCTGCTCACCTTTGTCATCAAACTGATCTTCTTTCCGCTCACGCACAAGAGCTTCAAGTCGATGAAAGGCATGCAGAAGATCCAGCCCTACGTCAAGGTCCTGCAGGAACGGTACAAGGACGACCGGCAGAAGATGAACGAGGAGATGATCGGGCTCTACCGCAAGCACAAGGTCAACCCGCTGGGCGGCTGCCTGCCGATGCTGTTGCAGATTCCGGTGTTCATCGCGCTCTACCACGCGCTGTTTTTCTCGATCGAGTTGCGCGGCGCGCCGTTCATCCTGTGGATCCACGACCTGTCGCAGAGCGACCCGTATTTCGTTACGCCGGTGCTCATGGGCGCGACCATGTACCTGCAGCAGAAACTGACGCCGACGGTGGCCGATCCCGTTCAGCAGAAAATCTTCCTGATGATGCCCATTCTCTTCACGTTCCTGTTCATCACCTTCCCGGCGGGGCTCGTGGTTTACTGGACCGTGAACAACCTCCTCACCATCGCCCAGCAGTACTACATCTACCACGTCGCCAAAGACTGACCGTTTTTGGAGGGCCGTAATGGACGACACCATCGCCGCCATCGCCACACCGCTGGGAGAAGGAGGCATCCACATCGTCCGCATCAGCGGCAAAAACGCCTGGCCCATCGCGACCAAACTGTTCCGTGCCGCACCGCCTCAGGCGACCGTCTCCATCCCTCCGCTCAAGGCCACGTTCGGCCACATCGTCGATCCCGAAACAACACGTGTGATTGATGAAGTGCTGCTGATCCGGTTTGAGGCGCCACGCAGTTACACCTGCGAAGACGTGGTGGAGATCCACGGCCACGGTGGCGCGTTCGTCGCCGCGCGCATCCTGCAAAACGTGCTCGATGCCGGAGCCCGGCTCGCCCAGCCCGGCGAGTTCACCCGCCGCGCGTTTATGAACGGACGCCTCGACCTCACCCAGGCCGAAGCGGTGGCCGACCTCATCCATGCCGCGTCGGACAGAGCCCTCGCGTCCGCCGTCTCGCAACTGCAAGGCCAACTCTCTGTGACGTTGAACGGGATGTACGACCGGCTGCTGGCGGTCTTGTCGCAACTGGAGGCGGCGATCGATTTTCCTGAGGAGGGGCTGGAGTTCGAACGCAAGCAGGCCATGGCCGGACAGGTGCGCTCCGTGCAGAAAGAAATCGAAACGCTGATCGCCACCTTCCGCGCAGGACGCATTTACCGCGAAGGTTGGAACGTCGCGCTGGTGGGAAAGCCCAACGTCGGCAAATCGAGTTTGCTGAACGCCCTGCTGAAAGAGGACCGGGCAATTGTCACGCCCCACCCCGGAACCACGCGCGACGTGCTGGAAGAACGCGTGCGCATCAGGGACCTGCATCTCAACATCGTCGACACGGCGGGCATCCGGCACCAGCCGGAAGAGATCGAGGAAGAAGGCATCCGCCGAACGCGTCGCGCTTTGGAGAAGGCCGACCTGGCGCTGGTGGTGCTCGATGCCTCGTCGCCACTCGACGGCAACGACACCCTGCTTTTGGACGAGGTGAAAGGCCGGCCGTGCTTCCTTCTGCTCAACAAAAGCGACCGGACTCAGCAACTCGACACCCAGGAACTCGAACAAACATTCCCCGGTGAGACGCCGCTCACAATCTCCGCCACCACCGGTTCGGGATTGGACACATTGGTCGACCGCCTGCACGCCCGGATGCTGGAGGGCGTGCCTTCCGGCGAAGGCGCCATCATCACCCGCGAGCGTCACCGTGCGGCGCTGGCCAACGCGACCGACGCACTCGCCAACGTGGTCCACTCGCTGGACGGCGACCTGTCGGAAGACCTCGTCGCCGTGGACCTCAACACCGCACTCGAACATCTGGGCGGCCTGCTCGGCAAAACCTTCGTCGAGGACCTCCTCGACCAGATTTTCGACGACTTCTGCATCGGCAAGTGACCCACAAATTTTTATTTAAAAATCAATCGGTTACAAAATTTTCGTTAAAAAACCAACATTTTTCGACAAATTTTTGACAAAGCGAAAATTTTGTATAAAATATTGGATTTATGGGGCTTGAACTAAAAAACGATTCCTACCACCTGATCGGCAACAGCGACGCCATTTCCACGGTTTACGACCTGATCGAGCGCGCCGCCGACTCCAATTCCACCGTCATCATCACCGGCGAAAGCGGCACGGGCAAGGAGCTGATCGCCCGCGCCCTGCACCACAACAGCAACCGCAAAAGCAAACCCTTCGTGCCGGTCAACTGCGGCGCCATCCCGGGCGAGCTTCTGGAAACGGAACTGTTCGGGCACGAAAAGGGCGCGTTCACGGGAGCGGTCAATCACCGCGTCGGGCGCATGGAACTGGCGCAGGACGGCACGGTGTTCCTCGATGAAATCGGCGACATGCCGCCCCTGCTTCAGGTCAAACTCCTGCGCGTTTTGGCGGAGAGCGAAATCGACCGCGTCGGCGGCAGCAAGCCGATCAAGATCGACGTGCGCGTCATTGCCGCCACCCACCGCAACCTGGAAGAGGCCATCGGGCAGGGCAAGTTCCGCGAGGACCTGTTCTACAGACTGAACGTCATTCCCATCTCCCTGCCGCCGCTACGCGAGCGCAAGGAGGACATCCCCCTGCTGGTGAACCATTACCTGAAGCGGTTCAATGAAGAGAAATGCAAAAGCGTCACCGGCATCAGCGACGCGGCGATGGAAATCCTCTGCCGCTACCCGTGGCCGGGCAACATCCGCGAACTGGCCAACTTCATGGAACGCATGGTGGTGCTGAGCACGGCCAGCACGTTGACGCCGCGCGACCTGCCGGAGAAGGTACTGGGCGACGTGCCGCGCGAACAATGGGAACCGCTGGTGCAGGCCGAACCCACCGAAACCCCCGCCGAATTCCTGCGCAACACCATGAACTCGTCCTGCTTCGTCGGCATCCCGGACGAGGGCATCAACCTGAAAAAAATGGTGGAGGAGTTCGAGAAGGAACTGATCCTGGAAGCACTGGAAAAAACCAACTGGGTGAAGAACAAGGCCGCCGTCCTGCTTGGCCTCAACCGCACCACGCTGGTGGAAAAACTGAAGAAGATGAACATCCAGCGCGAAGACCAGCCCGGCTGAGCCGGGAAGCAATGGGGTAATGCCCGGTGGGCGAACGATGGCCGAAGGGTCCGTTCCAAAATGTATTCATCCAACGCGAAGACCAGCCCGGCTGAGCCGGGAAGCA
>NZ_JBQKUN010000007.1:0-105555 GCF_052156615.1 Nitrospina sp. P1_D6
GAAACTGCGGCCGGGCATCGAGGGCAAGTTGTCCGAGATGAAGCGGTACCACGGGCTGACGCGGGCACGGTACCGGGGCATAAGAAAGGTCGGTCTGCAATGTTACTTCACGGCGGTGGCGGTGAACATCAAGCGGTGGATCAAGCTGGAGATGGAGAGACTGAAAGTCCCGCCCGATCCCGCTCCAACTTGATCAAGATGAAAAAAATCCCGAACGCATACTAAGTCAACAAAAGGAAACAAAGAAACGGAGGTGAAACAGAGGAACCCGGAGAGCCAAGATAGGCCGAGGTCGAAATCATCAGGCCCGGCACACCCAAAACTCCCGGCATCTCCACGCCAGCACTGGATCATCCGGGGTTTTCAGACGGTATCACGTCCTTGCGGACCCTATAAATTCCGTAGATCCCAACGGCAAGGTTCCACCTGCAGCGATTGCAGCGATTGTGGGTGCTGGGAAAACGATAGGGGGCGTTGCGTTTGGGGTTTTTGCGGGGGCATCAGGCGGCGCTATATCTGGTGGCAAGGTGGGAGCGGTGATAGGTGGCATCGTTGGAGGGTTTGTAGCAATTGTAAATCCTCTTGGATCGAAAGAATTCGGTCTTTTTGCAGGCGCTTTAGCTCAATCTGCGATAGCTTCTGCTGAAAATATTGCGGCCCAAATTTTAGGTAATATTGTTAGGCATTTTCAAGGGCAACGTACTTTTTTATTTGACCCCTATTGAGGCTGTATTTGCTGGATTAGGCAATCTCTTTGGTAGGGGATTAGCCAAACCTTCCGATTTCGGTGGGGGTATTCAATTTCTGGATGCAATTTTCTCCGGGGGTGGTGCTCGAGCCGGTCAAATGGTCGGAGGGCAATTATCCGGGAAAGAAAATGGGCAAATTTGTCTCAGGAATCCTTTCTAATGAAAAGGATTAAAATATGTCCCCTATTGTAATCTATTTATTAGTATGTGTGGTCGTATTGTGGCTAATTATTTTATATGTCAATAAATTCCATATTCCATGTTTATATAAAATTGCATTAGGTGACAATACAGAGAATATTAAAATTCTGAAACAGTTTTTTTTAGCACTTGGAAGTTTAATATTTATATCTTTGACTGTAGTAATCTTGGCATATTTTTTTTCTAAATTAGCTTTAAAGATTTCTCTTTACTGGTTGATAGCACCGCAGGCAATTGCTTTTTTGTATGTGCTTTTTTTTAAAAGTCAGAATATTATTGAAATTAAATCAATTTTGAGTGGTAAACGGCCAAAACTATAGGTCTCTTTGGCTGAAAATATTTATTTACAACATTTCTATGCTATAGCCGCGGTTTTAGCACAACAGTGGTCATGTACCGCGTCTATTATGTGTGCAGTGATGGTATCCCCCTGGCACCGACGACCGCCTGTCGTCGGTCACGGATGGCGACGGAGATGTCACCACCTTCTCGCGCAACGCGTCGGGCGACCTCATCACCATCACCTCGGCCGACGGGCAGGACACCACCGTCATGCTGGACGCCAACGGCTACCTCGCGGCGCTCACCAATCCCGAGCCGGAGACCACGAGCTTCACCTACACCCCGGACGGCCTCATGCTCGCCAAAACCCTGAGAGCGAAATCCGTTAGTTTTATTTCCCCTTTGTAAGGACGCGGCCCCCAACCCTTCCCCATCCCTGAAAAGCTTTTAAATTGTCGAGATATGGGTTACAAAGGGTGAAGGTGTTGAAAGAAAGGTTTAAGGGCTTCGGCAAGCAAAGTAATATACCGCGGATTGCTGGACCCATTTCAGTACTTTTTTCAATAAAATTTTGTGTGTAATTCCTGTGTAATCCTTCCCGGAAAAGGGGCGATTTTCCGGGATTTCGCTGGACTCCCTGCAAACCATCGAAAGGCTCTAACTCTAATTATTCCGAAGGTTTTAGAATCATTGGGAAATTTCCCGAAAAATTTGTTAGTTTACTTCTAATCCGTAGGTCGGGCGTTCGAATCGCCCCAGGCGCGCCATTTCACTGGGGAAACGACCCCTTTACGCGGGGATGGAACATGGACGACAACCTTTAACTCAGGAGTCGGTATGACCACCGGAAACACCGTAGGCGATCAGATGAGCAAAACCCTGTTCTTCACGGGGCCGGAAACCACCGCCTTCGATGCGGTGGACAAGATGTATCACAACAAGGTGAGCGCCCTGCTCATTCAGATTGACGGAGAATTCAAAGGCATCTTCACCAAAACCGACTGGATGCACCTGACCATGGGAGGCCAGGCCGACCCGCACGGGGTGAAAGTCGGCGACCTGATGAGTTCGCCTATCATCACGATCGACCGCAAAGAAACCGTTGGGAAGGCCACCATGATCATGGAAGAGAAGGTCATCCGTCACCTCGCCGTCACCGATAACGGCAAGATCGTCGGCATGCTTTCGGTGAAGGACCTCGAAAAGTTCTATTACAAGATGCATCAGAAAACCAACTTCTGACGCCCTCGATACCATTCGGCCCTCGGTAAAAAAGCTTTGCCTCCCGGCCCGGTCCCGGCCTGAATGAGCCATACCCGCCCGCCTGCGTTGCCTCCAAATCCAAAAGAGGTGTATATTAGAACAACCGCTCAACCTGGATGGCAGACGATGCCGAACCCGATTCGACAAATAGAGCCTCCACCCCGAAATGGGATGCACCACGCCGCATTTCCAAAAATCGTCGTGGCGTTCCTGTTTTTTCTTTTCGCGTCAACGCCCCTCACCTCTTCCGCCGAAGTACCTCGAATTCTGAGCGGACATACGGCTGCAGTTCAGGGCGTGGTGGTCTCTCCGAACGGCAAATATATCATTTCAGGGGGAGACGACGGGACGCTCATCATTTGGGACGCCCGCACAGGCGACAGGCAGAAAACCTTGAGCGGTCACAGTGGCGCAGTGAACGCTGTCGCAATTTCCCCTGATGGGAGATCGCTGGCGACAGGCGGAGCGGACACGCTGGTCAAGGTGTGGGATGTGGAATCCGGGAACGAGGTGCGGTCGCTGTCGGGCCATTTCGATGCGGTCACCGGCCTTGCCTTTTTTCCCGATGGAACGCGCCTCGTCTCCAGCGGACTCGGGGAATCCATCATCTTGTGGGACGTCCGAACAGGCCAGCCCCTGCGCGTGTTCGGCGATGAAAACGATTCAGGGCCCGAGTTTGTTGCACTGGAACCGGTGCGATCGGTGGCCGCTTCTCCTTCCGGCAAAACCCTGATCACCGCTCAGGGAGACGCATTGAAACTATGGGATGCCTCGACCGGAACGCGCCTGCGGACCTTCTCGCGTCACAACGGCAAACTCTTCGCCACAGCGTTTTCTCCCGACGGCAAAAGCATCGTCTCCGCCGGACAGGACGGCGTCGTGCGGCTGTTTTCCACTGCCACCGGAGAACTCCTGCATACGTTGAAAGGCCACAAGGGGAAAGTCAATGCAATCACGTTTTCCCTGGACGGTGCGCACCTGCTTTCTGCCGGAGACGATGGCACGGTCCGGTTGTGGAATGCGGAAGATGCCGCGCTCCTGCACACGTTCGAAGGCCACACACAAGGCGCGACCTCCGTTGCCTTCTCGCCGGACAACCGCTTTGCAGTTTCCGGAAGCATCGACAAAACGGTGCGGTGGTGGGACCTGGCATCGCACGTCCAACCGGCTGTGGTGGCGGAAGCGCCTGAATCGAAAACCCCGCTAACGACGGAAACACCCGTCCCCGAGACGGGCCCCAAAACTCCGGCGCCCACTCTGCCTGTGGAGGCTCCCGACACCGACCCGCCAGACATCGTCATCACGTCGCATGAAATCCTGCGCGGCATCGTGGTCGTGCCCGCATTGCCGGAAACCTTCGTCGAAGGACGCGTGACCGACAAAAGCGGCATCGCCCGCGTCACCGTCAACAACCGCCCGGCGCGCGTAGACGTGTCCGGCAACTTCTCCGCAGGGGTGCCGTTAGAGGAAGGCAAAACCAAAATCGTGGTCATGGCCGAGGACACGCGCGGCAACCTGGCATGGGAAACTTTCTGGGTGGAAGGAGAAGCTCCCGTTTCAAAAGAACGGGTGGCAGACAAGGAAAAATCCCAATCGGGGGTTCCCGGCAAAGGCCACTACCATGCACTCATCATCGGCATCAACCAGTACCGCCACCTGCCACCGCTCAAAACCGCGGTGCATGACGCGCGGGAAGTGGACCGCATCCTGCGCGATCAGTATGGATTTGAGACCACGCTGTTGATCGATCCCGGCCGCGACGCCATCATGGACGCGTTCAACGGCATCCGTCTCCGTTTGACCGCGGACGATCATTTTCTGATTTATTACGCGGGCCACGGTGAGTTCGACAAAACCGTCAACAAGGCATACTGGCTTCCCGCTGACGCCCGCCCCAACAGCGACACGAAGTGGATCATCGTGGACAACATCACCTCCAACATCAAGCGCATGGCGGCGCGGCACGTGCTGGTGGTGGCGGACAGTTGTTATTCCGGCACGCTGACACGCTCCGCCATCACGCGGCTGAGTACGGCTGAAGAGAAAAGACGGTTTCTGGACAAGATGAGGTCGCGTCCCTCGCGTACCCTGATGGCCAGTGGCGGCAATGAGCCTGTGGCCGACGGTGGGGGCGGTGGGCATTCGGTGTTCGCGCGCGCCTTCATTGAAGCGCTGCAACAACCGGAGAACCCCGTGTTCACTGCCGAGCAGTTGTTCCACGACCAGATCAAGGAACGCGTCGCGGGGTCTGCCCAGCAGGTGCCGGAATACAACATCATCAAAAACTCCGGCCACGAGGGCGGCGATTTCGTGTTCATCAAAAAATGAAAATGGATATGAAACGGATTTTACTTTTTACGGTTGTTTGGTTGGTGCTTGCGTTTCCGTTTCCGGGTTCGGCGCAGGAAGGGATGCTGTCCCTGATCAAGGAAGGACTGGACCCGACCTTCAGCGGCACCACGTGCAGCGGCATTTACGAGGTCCACCGCGGAAAGGATATCAAGCACCTGCGCGGTTTCCGGCTCTATGCCTGCCAGGGACGCTACACCCTGACGCTCGAAGGGAAGCGCGGGGACGTGGTGACCCTGTTCGGCCGCAGCGAATTCGGCAAAGAAAACGGTTTCCTTGTCATCCGCAAAACCGACGACCGCAAGGTGTGGTTGATCGACCTCGAATCGCTGCCCGAAGGAAGCTGGGTGAAGCGGGGACCCATCGACCGGTCGGGGGGACTGCACGTGTACTACCAGCCCGCTCCCAATTTCAGCCAGAAAATCTCTTCCGTCAAATGGGGGCGATGGTGGAACGGATCACAACCGGAATGAACCGTGCACGCCTCTCCATTCCCACAAGGAAATAAAGGGACTCTTTAATTCCCGGAACGAGGCGTTGACAGCAGGGTGTGCAACGCGACTTCCCTGCGCACCAGCCTCTCTTTATCTTCCTTGCGCAGTTTTTTGATCGCCGCTTCAGCACGAAGCGCATGCGAGCGGTCCCCTACAGCCTCCTGGAATACCAGCTCCAGCGGTCCCTTGCCGCGAAAGAACTTGGCCCCGCGCGAACCGCCGGAAGCGTGCTCCGCCACACGGCGTTCGACATCATTGCTGACCCCCGTATACAGGCTCCCATTCTGCGCCCGCACCAGGTACACCGACCATTCCGGCATCCAGCGTTTTTCTCCCAAAAATTGTAAGCGGTGATATCCGGCATAAAACAAACCGCGAATGATTTTAACCATACCCGTCCGCTGTTTTTTTTACCAGAACAATTGTTTTTGCGTACCGTGATCATGCCCCTGACCGCATTTACCTTTCCCTTCTTGTTTTCACGGGTTTCTTTTTTTACTCTGTATAAGAACGTTTTATTTACGAAGGGCAACGGAAACCATCCATCACGCGACCATGCCAATTTTGAATCGCATTTTTCCGGCCGGCATCCTCCTCCTGATTTTTTCAGGATGCGGGAGTCCGATTGGAGGCGACCACCGAAGCCTCGATGAAATCAAGGATTCCGGCAAGCTGGTGGTCCTCACACGCAACGCGCCCACGACGTATCATTTCAATGCGCAGGGCAATCCCACCGGGCCCGAATACGACCTGGTCGCCGGTTTCGCCCAATCGCTGGGCGTCGAGCCGCAGTTCATCATTAAAAATTCGATGACCGAAATCCTCGACGCCATCAAGAAAGGCGAAGCCGACCTCGCCGCCGCGGGCATCACCAAAACCGATGTGCGTGGCAAACAGTTTCTGTTCGGTCCCACTTACCAGGAAGTGACGCAACAGGTCGTGTGCCGCCGTCGCAGTGTACGGCCCGAATCTTTGGAGGAGTTGATCGACCAGAAGGTGAACCTCGTGGTGGTGGCGGGCACCAGTTACGAGGAAAACCTGGAACGCTTGAAATCCAAACATCCGGGTCTCAGCTGGAAAGCCACCACCGACATGGATACCGAGGAAATCTTTGAACAGGTGTGGGACAAGGAAATCGACTGCACCGTCGCCGACTCCACCATCGTGAAAATCAACCGCCGTTATTATCCCGAACTCACGGTGCAGTTCGACATCACCCCGCCCGAGCCTCTGGCATGGGTCCTGCCCCAGGGGGCAGACGAATTAAGCGATGCCATCGACAGCTGGCTGAAAGAGTTCAGTCACAGTGGCGATTTCGACTCGGTGATGGCGAAGTACTACAAGTACATTCCCAAATTCGATTACGTCAATATCGCCACCTTCAACCGGCATATTCGCAAGCGTTATCCCAAATACAGGAAACTGTTCGACAAGGCTTCGGAAAAATTCGGCCTGCCGCACAACCTGCTCGCGGCGCAGGCCTACCAGGAATCCCGCTGGAATCCGCGCGCCAAAAGCCCCACCGGTGTACGTGGCATCATGATGCTCACGCTGGTCACCGCCAAATCGCTGGGCGTGAAAAACCGCATGGATGCGAAAGCCAGCATCATGGCCGGCGCTCAATACCTGCATGAACTCAAACAACGGTTCCGCAAGGAAATTCCGGAACCCGACCGAACGTTCATGGCGCTCGCCGCCTACAATGTGGGCCGCGGCCACATGCACGATGCTCAAAAACTGGCACGCGATCTGGGCAAGGACCCCCACTCCTGGACGGAATTGCGGGAGGTGCTTCCCTTGCTCAGCCAAAAAAAGTATTATAAAAAACTGAAATACGGATACGCCCGCGGCCGGGAACCGGTCCGCTACGTGCAACGCATACGGGACTACGCAAATATCCTGGCGCGGGAGTTGAAGTGATGAAATCACCCGTTCGCATGAGTTCCTCTAATGGATAAAATCCAGAAAAGTGATCAGGAATGGAAGGACCAGCTGAGCCCGGAACAGTACCGCATCTGCCGCCAGCACGGCACCGAGCCGGCCTTCACCGGGGAGTACTGGGACACCAAGACCCCCGGCATGTACCACTGCATCTGTTGTGACCAGCCGTTGTTCGAAGCAAACACCAAGTTCGACTCCGGCACCGGCTGGCCGAGTTTTCATTCTCCGCAGGCGGAGGACGCGGTGTCGGAAAAAGAGGACCGGACTCTGTGGATGCGGCGAACCGAGGTGCTGTGCTCGCGATGCGACGCTCACCTGGGGCACGTGTTCAACGACGGTCCCGCCCCGACGGGCCTGCGGTATTGCATCAATTCCGCTTCGCTCAAACACAAACCGTCCGGGTCCGGTGCCTGAAGGATTGGGCGGTTTTCCGACAGGCAGCTCGCATCCCGGCAGTTATCCGTTCCATTCCTTTCGGGTTGTGGTATATATATCGTGGTTTCCACGACGAAATCCCCTCTGCAAGGATGTGAACCCGAAATGCGAATGGACAGGTACAAGATCAAAATGGAAGACATATCACCCTATCCCATAGAACGCTCCGCCGACTGCCAGGAATGGGAGGACGTACCCCACGAGGAGCTGGAATCCATTCTGGACACGGTGCCGGAGGACAAGGTCCGAACCTTTCTGGGCGTGGTCCGCAACGGCAGTTTCGCCGCCCTGGACGGATACTTCTACCGCATCCGTCCCCGCAGCTGACCCGCACCCGCAGGCATGCCGCACAACCTGAACGTCGTTTTGCTGGAACCGGAGATCCCGTCGAATACGGGGTCCATCGGCCGGTTGTGCCTGGCGACCCAATCCACCCTGCACCTGGTGGAACCGCTCGGCTTCGAAATCACGGACAGCCGACTGAAACGGGCCGGCCTGGATTACTGGCAACACCTGGATGTCATGCGGCACGCCCACTGGAATGCTTTTCTGCAAACCCTGCCTGCCAACGCGCCCTGCATCTTTTTCTCCAAAAAAGCGAAAAGACTGTATTCCGAGCACCGTTACCAGCCGGGCAGTTACCTGATCTTCGGCAAGGAAACGCTGGGATTGCCGGAAGAATTGATCGACGCTCACCCGGAGACCGCCGTCCGTGTCCCGCAATACGATGACCGCGTGCGGTCGCTGAACCTGTCGAATGTCGTCTCCATTGCCGTGTACGAAGCCCTGCGCCAGCTCGGCTACTGACCTCTCACTCCTCCCACTCCCTTTTATCTCGGCTTTTTCATTTCTTTTCTGACCGTACTTCACGGTCATGCGTTCACCACATTAACCGTCCCTAATTAAAAAGTTTTAAGCCCGCCTTAAGGGTCTCTTAATTTTCACCTTCTATATTGAAAGGTGAAAAGGACACTCGACGCAACAAAGGGAGTTCGCAAAAAGTCACAGATCATTCACCCACAGGAAAGGAATCGATCATGCTTTCTCACCGACCCCGTTTGAAACGGACTGAGGGAACCCGGGCAACGACGGTGCTGGCTCTGCTGACGCTGGGCCTGATGCTGACCGCCGGCCCGGCGCTTGCGGCCAAGGACTGTCCGCAACCGCGCAAGACCAAAACCGCTCCGTCCAAGTTTCAGAAAATGGAGATTCCCAAAAACGCCAGTGCCCAGAACGGAGAATCCCTGTTCCAGAAATCCGCCAAGCCGATGGCCTGCAAAATGTGTCACGGAGACAAAGGCGACGGCAAGGGGCCCCTGGGCAAGGCGCTGAAACCGGCTCCGCGCAATTTCACCTGCGCCAAAACGATGAATGACATTTCGCCGGGGCAGATGTTCTGGGTCATTAAAAACGGTTCTCCCGGCACCGGCATGGTGGCCCACGGAAAACAACTGAGCGACAAGCAAATCTGGGACCTGGTGAAGTACATCAACACGTCCCTTGCAAAATAAACCGCAATGCCAACCCGCTTCCAAAGAGGAGGTGTCATCATGAAGACCCAAATGCTTCCGACACTCGCCGGAGCGATGGCGCTCTGGCTCGCCACCGGAACCGGCCTCGCGCAGGCAAAAGGCTATGAGGCCATTGACGTGAAAAACGGCGGCACGCTGACCGGCACCGTGCTGTTCAAAGGCACGCCTCCGGACCCGATCATGGAGGACTTGTCCAAGGGCAAGAACGCCGAGTTCTGCGCACAGCACCCCGACGCCACGAAGGACGGAATGCGTCCACGGCAGAAGGTGCAGGTGACCGACGGCAAACTGAACGGCGCCGTCGTGTTCATTCAAAACATTGACAAGGGTAAGGACTGGAACGCAGAAATCATCCAGTTCGATTTCAAGGACTGCGACATCTTCCCGAAGGTGTCTGTCGTCCGCCGCCCCCCGCGCGGAGTTCGTGAAGGCCTCGTGCAGATCGTCAACCAGGATCCGGATATCCTGCACAACCCGCACGGCTATGCAGTGAAGGGCGCACAGAGGAAAACGCTGTTCAACAAACCGCTGCCGAGCAAGGGAGACGTGGCCGATGTCACGAAGAACCTGATGCGCATGCGGCCGGGACGCGACCAGCATTTCTTCCTGCAGTGCGACCAGCACAACTTCATGGAAGCCGATGCGCGCGTGGTGTGGAATCCGTACTACGCAGTCACCGGCAAGGATGGTGCGTTCACGCTGGATCAGGTTCCTGCAGGCACCTACAAAATCACCGCGTGGCATCCTTACGTCGGTGAGGTAACGAAGGAGGTGACCGTCGGCGCTGACGGAACCGCGAATCTGGACTTCGAGTTGACTTCGAAGTGAGTCACCTCCCCTGAACCTCCCTGGTGCGGCGCCGGGCTTCGGCCCGGCGTCGCCTTCCCCTTTTATTCCAGATTCCCCACGAGATGCCTGTTCAAAACAATGGTTGAATCAACCGGATCGAAGGAGTATAACTCGGGACAGAAGTGATCGCGGTTGATTCACCCGTTGAGACACTCGTATGATATCCCGCCTCTTTATCCGACGTCGGTCCCATCTTTTTGTTTTGATCCTGTGTTTCACCTTGCTTGCCTGCGGACCTTCTTCGGAACGCAAGGACGGCGGAATTCCCCCCGAAGCCGTTAAGGAACTGATCCAGTACGCCCGAGCCGGGGATATTGCCCAAATGGACATGTGGGTGGCCGGACACGGCAAGGACCCCGACGCACTGGCGGTGGCCCTTCTCGCAGCGGTGGAAGCCGACGCGCGCAGTGCGGCTTCGTGGCTGGTCAACCGCGGCGCTCCCGCTACGGCTTCCGATTCCAACGGTTTCACCGCTCTCATGCACGCCTCCCTCAATGGCAACGCCGAGCTGGCAACCTCCCTGATCCAACTGGGAGCCGATCCCCTTGCGCGGGATCATGACGGGCGCACGGTCTTGATGAGCGCGGTTGCCGGTGGCAATCACCATCTCGTACAGACTCTTTTCCCCCTGAAAGTCGATCCCAACCACCGCGACCAGTTCGGCTTCACTCCCCTCATGTGGGCCGCCACCATGGGCGACCCGGCCATGGTCAAATTGTTGATCGACCACAAGGCCGAGGTGGATCTTCGCGACCGAAACGGGTATTCGGCTTTATGGCTGGCCGCCATGCGCGATCAGTCGGAAATCGTGTACTTGCTTCTGGATCACGGTGCCAAAGCCAGCGTGCGAAACAACGACGGCTTCACTCTGCTCATGGATGCGGCCGTCGGTGGCAAAATGGACATCCTTCCCGTTCTTCTTCAACATGGCGCGAACATCAATGCGACGGACTCGTTCGGCCGCACCGCGCTCATCGACACCGCCTACCGCGGCCGTCAGGATATGGTCCGCCTCCTTTTAGAACACGGTGCGGATGTCAACCTGAAAGACCACGATGGATTGACCGCTTTGATGGCCGCATCTCTGCGAGGCGACGCGGAAACGGTACAGACTTTACTGGACAAGAAAGCCGACGTGCATGCCAGCGACCGCTTCGGCAGAACCGCGCTGGCGGGTGCCGTGCGAGGGGAACACGAACCGGTGGTCCGCCTTCTCGTCGAATACGGGGCGGATGTAAACACACGTGACGAACAGGCCATGACACCGCTCAAGATCGCCGCCTCACGCGGACACCTCGGGCTGGTGCGGTGGCTGCTGGACCACGGGGCCATGCCCCGGTTCGGGAAGAACGAGCCGTTCACTCCGCTCAACAGTGCCGCATTCGGAGGAAACCTCGAGATCGTCAAACTCTTTCTCAGCAAGGGGGCCGACGTCAACCAGGCGGACAGCCGCGGCCTGACACCGCTGATCAGCGCCGCCTTCGGCAATCATGGAGATACGGTCCGTCTGTTGTTGAATAAAGGCGCGAAAGTCAATCAACAAGCGGACAATGGCTGGACCGCTCTCATGAGCGCCGCGTTTGAAGGCAACCGCGAGATCGTGCAACTGCTTCTGGAACGGGGAGCCAATCCGCAGGCGCGCACACAGGATGGGTGGACCGCCGCCCAAAGCGCCCGCCTGGGCGGGCATACCGAACTGGAAAAACTGCTGGAGGCAGGATAAAAGTTACTTCTCGTACTTCAGGTTACGGCTTCCTTTGGGGTTGTAAACGTACATCAGGAGAAGAGCCCAGTTGCCCTGCGTGTAGCCGGTCGTCCCCCCCTCCGTGGCGAGCCGGGTGGGATCGAATTCAAACTTCGCATAGTGCCGCCCGTCACGGGTCCGCACGTAAAACACCCCGCCCGGCTTGTCAAAATCCATCGACAGATTTTCAGCGTACCCTTCCGGCGGAGCGCGGTCGGTGAAAACCAGGAAATCGCTTTCCACTTCCAGTTCAGGGCCGGAGACAAATTGCAGCCCACCCCCACCGGTTACCGCCAGCCGGATGTGGTTCCAATCCGTCCTCGATCCAAACATGGGAAACACATCCGCCTCTTCGGGATCCAAAGCGCGTCGCCCATCCTTGAAGGACCACCCGAACGGCTGATGGTTTTCCACCCCGATCCGCATGAGACCGGATTTCACCGGGTGGCGGACAGGATCTTTCCGTTTGATTTTGATGACGGCGGTGGATTCGCTTTCATACCAGTGTATGAACGGGACGTATCCCTCACGGGTGGCCTGAAGCTTGGCGCTGTCCGCACCTTCGTATTCCAGCCGGAACCTCCCCTGGGCGTCGGTCCGCGTATCGTAAACCGTGGGGTGATCCCACACAATGCTGTCGCGGCTGATCTTCCAGCCGTATTGCCGAGTCTGAACCCGCACATCGGATACCGGCTCGCGGGTATCGTAATCGACCACCGTGCCTTCGATGCTATGCTCGCCGGAACAGGCGGCCAGAGTCATAGCCGGAACCAGAAACAGGAAATTGATTACGCGTAGGGTTTTCATAGACTGCACCCGGCGATGGAATCATGAAGGGCCGCAAGCTTTTTTCAGGATCGATTGATTTTAGCTGCTGGCAACGCGGTTTTTTCCCTGAAGCTTGGCCCGTTCCAACGCGCCTTCCGCTCGTTTGAACAATGTTGTTTTCGTATCGCCTTCCTTAGCCTGCGCAAGTCCGGCACTGACGGTCACACGCACGCGGTTTCCAAACTTGTCGTTGATGTCGTTCATCAGGTGCGTCCGCACGGTCTCGACGCGATCACGCAGGCGCTCGGCGGCACCCCGCACATTCTTGTACGAGGAATTATGAAACAGGACGGCAAACCGGTCCTGCGTGTACCGGTACACAAAATCCGACTGCCGCACTCCGTCACGGATCACCGCCGCCACACTGCACAATGCGTTGTTCGCCGCTTCCGCCCCGTACTTGTTCTGTATCGATAGAAAATCATCGATGTCGAACAATGCGAGAAAAAACGGTTCCCGCGTTTTGTGAAAGGCTTTTAAATTCTCTTCGATTTTGATGTCGTAGGCCGACCGGTTCAGGACCCGGGTCAATCCGTCCAGAACAACCTGTCCCTGCGTGTCGGCACGCTCCTGCAGGGTGAGGCAATGCTGGTGCAGACGTTCGACCTCCTGCCGCACGATGCCGAACCGCTTCTGAATCTGTTCGGTGACGTCCAGCATCCTGTCGCGGATGGCCAGGGTGTGCCGCAGTTCGCGCGCTTCTTCCAGTTCGTCGATGATTTTTTCCAGGCCCTGATCGAGTCTGCTTCCCTTGCCGAACATCGATGTGAGAGACCGGGCCAGGGCGCGGATGATCTCCACCAATCCGGCCCTTTCCAGCAGCCGCAAGTCGGTGTTCTTTTTTAAAAAATCAAAGCCCTGTTCGAGCTCCTTTTGCAGCGGAGCATCGAGACCCGGAGCCACCGGCGGCAGCCGGTTTTTCAGCAGATCCAGCTTATCGTGCAGGTCGTGATCCTGGGGCAGGCCCCGCGCGGTTCCTTCCACAAACACACGCAACAGGGCCAACAGGGATTCAACGTCCTCCGGGGTCACGGTGCCGCCACCGCGCAGTTTGAAAGAAGGCTGTTCGGATTGAGTTCCCATTCTCACCTGAAACGACAATTTATCTTCATTTCGATTGTACCAGATTGGGAACCCGGTCAGCGCGGGGAACCATCCTTGGTTCAGGCCTTATGGCGTTTTTGGGGCATCCATGGCACAACGGAACCCGAAATTGGAATTACGCAGGTGTGGCTCCGACCAGAACCGGGTGGCGCTCATCTGGTGACGCGCGCCGGAATACCACGATCCGCCGCGCAATGTTTTTTCCGTTCCGGTCTCGGGCCCCTGCGGGTTGGCGGGGGGACTGCGTTCGTAATAGGTTTTGTCGTACCAGTCGGACACCCACTCCCAGACGTTGCCGGACATGTCGTAGAGACCGAACGCATTGGGCTTTTTCTGGCCGACCGGGTGTGTTGTCTCGTCCGAATTGTCCTCGAACCAGGCATACTCCCCGCTGTGTTCGTCGCCCCAGAAATACACGGTCTGCGTGCCCGCACGGGCGGCTTTTTCCCACTCCGCTTCGGTGGGCAGGCGTTTGCCCACCTGTTTGCAGTAGGCGCTGGCTTCCAGCCAGGTGACCTGGTCGGCAGGATGATTTTCCCCCTCGAATTTCGAAGGGTTGGCCCCGCGAATGGCCACGTACTCTTTTTGCGTCACCTCAAATTTGTCGAGAAAAAATCCATCCACGAACACTTTGTGAGGGTATTTGTTGCTGGCTCCTTCCAGACCCATGGTGTACGTCCCCGGCGGGATGTACACCATGCCTGCCGGAGGTTGCAGTGGGGCCTCCGCGCGGACCAGCCCCGGATGAAAGGCGACCCATGCCGCCGTCATACACCACACGGCCACAAGGGCCCGCTTGAATACTCCGAATTTCATTTTCATTCCTTCAACCAATAAAATTTTCAGTAAAACGAATCGATGTCCGATGCATCCTAACATTATATAAACCCGAACGCACGACGACATATTTCCTACACGAACTGGGTGAAGAAGGAATCCATGGGACTTCTCGACTGGCTTAAAACAGACAAGATCAAGGAATGCCAGGAACGCCTGCGGCACCATCCGGAAAACCCGCGCCTGCATTTCGAGCTGGGCGTGGAATACGAACGGCTGGGTAAAAACCAGGAGGCGCTGGCGGCGTTTCAGGAAACGGTGCGCCTGGATGAAGGCTCGGCGGAAGCGCATTTCAACCTCGGTTGCCTGTACGAAAAGGTGGGCGACGGCAGGAACGCCATCGTGCACATGATCAAGGCGGGCAACCTGTTCGCGCAGAGAAACGCGCCCGTTCAGAAAGAAACCGCCCGCACCAAAACGCAGGAGCTGTACCACAAATTCAAACTCGATCCCGGCGAGTTTGCCCCCGGAAACAGCAAAAGCTGAACCCCCTGTAAAATCCCCTTTTAGCGGAACCCGGTCCTCCCCCCTCCCGGTGGCCGCCGTTCTTCCCGCCGACCCTATCCTCCTGGCTCACGATTCGCTTGAGATGGGGATTTATCCTGTTACACTGAAAAGACAGCCGTTCACACACTCCGCCCGCAGCCGGGACCGCTTTTTTTATGAAAATTTGCCTGATCGAGCCATCCAAATTCGTATCGCTGACGAACTTCGTCTCGACCATCAGCATGCCGCCCATCGGCCTGGCCTACATCGCCGCCGCCCTGCGGGAGGCGGGCCACGAGGTGGCCGTGGTGGACGGACCCGGCTCCGCGCCGCGCAAGTTTTTCGAGTTCCGGGGCATAAACATCCGCGGCCTGGAGAACGGCGAGATCATTGACCGCATTCCGGAGGACGCCGACGTCATCGGCCTCGGTTGCATGTTCAGTTCCAACTGGGTGTACGTGCGCGACCTGGTGAAAGGCATCCGTGACCGGTTCCCCCACAAACGCCTTCTCATGGGCGGCGAACATGTCACCGGCTTTCCCGAATTTTCCCTGGAACAGGCGCCGCTCGATGCGGTGGTGCTGGGCGAAGGCGAAGAAATCATCGTCCGTCTGCTGGACCGCTGGCAGGAAAATAAACCGATTGACGACCTCGCGGGCATTGCGTTTCGCCAACCCGATGGCACCATCCAGACCAACCCGCGTCACAACCGCATCCGCGACATCGACTCCATTCCCTGGCCGGCGTGGGACCTGTTCGACATCGAGCAGTACAACGCCGTCAACCAGCCGCACGGCGCCTCGCAGGGCCGCTTCATGCCCATGCTGGCGACACGCGGATGCCCGTTCCAGTGCACCTTCTGCACCAGCCCGCACATGTGGACAACGGAGTGGACGGCGCGCGACCACAAAAACGTGGTCGATGAAATGCAGACGTACATGGAACGCTACGGCGTCACCGATTTCCAGTTCGAGGACCTCACCGCCATCGTCCGTCGCGACTGGATGCACGCCTTCTGCGACGAGGTGCTGGCACGCGGCATGAAGATCACGTTCCAGATGCCGTCGGGCACGCGCAGCGAGGCCATCGACTACGACCTCGCAAAAAAACTGAAGGCGGCAGGATGCCACGAGTTTGCTTTCGCCCCGGAATCCGGCGACCCGGAAGTGCTGCAGGCGATCAAGAAGAAGGTCGATCTCGACAAGATGTTCCATTCCGCGGGCGAGGCGCTCCAGGCGGGCATCAACGTCGGCTGCTTCTTCATCATCGGCTTTCCCGAGGACACATACAAAAGCGTGTTCAGAACCTACGCCGCCATGATCAAATGCGCCATGCTCGGATTCACCAACGTGAACCTGAACGCCTACTCGCCGCAACCGAACACCGAGTCGTTCAACCAGCTTCGCGAAAACGGCAGAATCCCCGAGCTCGACGACGACTACCTGATGAGCCTGTTCACGTTCCAGGATTTCGGCGCACGCAAGACGTCGTACAACCCGCGCTTCGGTCACCGCGAGTTGTCGTTCCTGGTGATTTTCGGGCAAGGCCTGTTTTACGTGTTCTATTTTCTGCGCAAGCCGGTGCGCATCTATTACCTGTTCCGCGATTTCTTCTCCGACCGCGCCGCCAACAAGAGCAACAAGATGGTGAAGTCGATGCTCAAGGACGCCTTCAGCCTGCTCAAGGCGCGGCTCGGCCGCCTGTTCAAAACCGCATGAGGAACCTGCCCGATGGATGTGGTGGACGCCCTGCGTGAGCGCGAACGCGCGCGCATGCATTACTGGGACCGCAAGGATTACTTCATCCCGCACCGCCTGAAATGGCGGGCGCACATGGCGCGCCACCTGTTCCATCTCCTGCCCGGCGAATCGATCCTCGATCTCGGTTGCGGCGACGGGCGCTGGACCCGTGAGATCGCCGAACTGCACGACCACAAACACCCCGTCACCGCGGCGACCTTCAATCCCGATTACTTTGATGAACTCAACGCGAACAAACCGGAGAACGTCGAGCCGGTCCTGCTGAACGAATTCCCCGGCTCGCTTGCGGGACGCAAATTCGACACCGTGGTCGCGTGGCACATGCTTCCCAACCCAAACTACGGCGCGTTTCTGCACGAAGCGCGCAAACTGTTGAAACCCGGCGGCCGCTTCCTGCTGTTCGAGCCCAACCCGTGGAACCCGTATTCGCAACTGCGCCGCCTGGTCACGCGCCTCATCCCGTTCGTCAAACTGCGGGAAGAAGGACCGCGCTTCAACCGCATCGAGATGATGTCGATCCTCTCGGAAATCGGCTTCACCGGAATCCGCATTCTTCCCTACGATTTTCTGTTCCCCCCCCTGCCGAAAGCCCTGTTGTGGCCGGTACAGAATCTGAGTCTCATCCTGGAAAACATGCCTTACGTGCGCAACTTCGCCGGCGAGTTGTATCTCAACGGACAGAATCCCGCGCCGGAAGACTGGAAGCGTCCGTATGTCCCGCTCACCGAACACGCGTCGCTCAAGGGCCGGGTGTCGGTGGTGGTGCCGTGCCACAATGAAGAAGCGAACCTGAAACCGTTGGTGGCCAACCTGACGGGTTACTTTGACGACTACATCCAGGAGATCGTGCTGGTCGACGACAACAGCACCGACCGCACGGCGGAGGTGGGCGAAACGTTGCATGAACAGGACCCGCGCGTGCGGCTGGTGAGGCGCACGCCGCCAAACGGGGTGGGCCGGGCGCTGCGCGACGGACTCGCCGCCGCTCAAGGCGATTACGTACTGCTCATGGACTGTGATTTCCAGCATATCCTGCCGGAGTTGACGGGGCTGTTCGACGCGGTGGCCGGTGGCGCGGACGTGGCCATCGGTTCCCGTTTCTCACGCGACAGCGTTCTGCTCAATTACGCGTTCACCAAGATCCTCGCCAACCGCGCGTTTCACCTGCTGGCGCGCATCCTGTTCCGCAAGTACCTGCGCGACCTCACCAACAACCTCAAGCTGATGAAACGCGAGGTAGCGCAAAACCTTCAGCTGGAAGCGCACGATTTTGCCGCCAATGCCGAAACGGGGCTGCAACCGCTCCTGCTCGGGTACAAGGTGGAGGAAGTGCCCATCTCGTGGATCAACCGCTCGGTGGACATGGGCTTCTCCAGCTTCAACCTGCACAGGACCGGACCCAATTACCTGAAAGTGTTCCTCCGCCTGTTCTGGCGGCAGTGGCGCGGCAAATCCATCACCCTGCCCGTCGAACCCTCACCTCAACATCCTGCAACACACAAATAAATGGACCTTCGCTTTCCCTGCCGACGTTTTCTGAAAACGGCGGTGTCTTTCGTGGCCTGGTTCTGGATCGGTGCGCCCCTGCCCGCTTTCGCCAACGGGGACGATCACGACCATGAATCCGGCGATTCGTTCCTGGAGGAAGTGAGCGACGCACTGGGCGTGCTTTCCCTTTGGGGCCTTGTTCTGCTGAATGCGCTCTGGTATTACCACATGGGGGTTCGCAAACTGCCCCGCAGTGTGCGCGAAGCGCTTCCGGATTTTGTCGTCCGCAAGCCGGTGCAATGGAAAGTGCGCTGGCGCAATTACCACTACTGGGGCAATCCGGTGATGCTCGGACTGAGCTACTTGCACGGCTGGTGGGCGGAGGACAGCAACTGGGTGCTGTGGGCGGGGTGGGGCCTGATCGGTGTGCTGTGTCTGTCGGGTCTCGCCATGAAACTGCAAGGGGCCGACCAGCCCGGCGCGAAGGTCACGCGCCTGCTTCACACCCAGCACACGCTGTCGGTGGTGATGGTCGTCCTGTTGTGGGTCGGTCACCTGTTCGCCGACGATTGAAGCGTCACTCCTTCGGGGTGTCCGGTTTGAACAGGCCGGTGATAAAATAGACGAGGTAGGGAATCAACACGCCGAACACCAGCAGGCCCCAGGTGAGACCGCTTTCGCCGTACTTGAGTTCCAGCGACTGGATGGGACCGCGCCAGGCCCACACGGCGTAGACCACACCCCCCACAACCAGCAGGATGATTTTGATTCGCTTCGCTTTCATGCCCGCCTCCTTCGCCGCCACCTTGCTGTGGCTCGCGGTGGCGTGTCCCGTCCCGGCGTCGGCCGAACGGGAAACCATCATTCAATCCTATCCCAACGGCGCGGTGCATTTCGAGATCCAAATCGATGAAAACCGGTTCCGCCACGGCTGGACACGCGAGTTCCGCAGGAACGGGTCGCTCATGAGCGAGTACATGTACGAACACGGCGTGAAACAGGGGCTGGCCCGTTTTTATTATGACAGCGGCGAACTGATGACCGTGTGGGTGTACGAGAACGGCCAGCGGCACGGCCAAAGCATCGGCTACTTCAAGGACGGGGCGGTGAAGGACCGCGGGTTTTACCAGAACGACCTTCTGCACGGTCCGGTGACGCTGTACCATCCCGACGGCACGGTGAAGGCGCAACTCGAATTCAAAGAAGGCCGCCGCCACGGCGAGAGCAAAACGTATTACGAAGACGGGCAGGTGCAGTTCGTGTACCGCCACGATAACGACCGGATGCTGGAAAGCGAACATTACGGCCGCGACGGGCAACTGCTTGAAAAGCAATACTATCCACACCCCGGAGGGCGCTGACCGGTTTCAAACGAATTTTCCAGGCCGGGAGCTTTGCAATTGTTTGGCACGGCCTCGGGTGCCGCGATATAATGGGAGCGAATGAAGCCTGTCTATTTTGATACACAGAAAGTGAACAACCACCAGCCCCGCGCCATCCTCGTCGGCGTGGAGACGAACCAGGGCTCGGGTCCCCCGGTCGGCGACTCGCTGGACGAGTTGTCCGGGCTCGCCACCACGGCGCATTACGATCCCGTCGCCCACCTCACCCAGCGGCTGGCCACGATCCACCCAAAAACCTATCTCGGCAGCGGCAAGGTGGAGGAACTGCACCAGGCAGTGAAGCACCACGATGCGGAGATCGTCATCTTCGACGAAAACCTGTCGCCTGCACAGACACGCAACCTGGAAAACCTGCTCAAGTGCAACGTGGTGGACCGGTCGTGGATCATCCTCGAAATCTTCAGCGACCACGCGCGCACCAGCGAGGCGAAAACCCAGGTGGAGCTGGCGCGGTTGAAATACTCATTACCACGATTGACACGGATGTGGGGTCATTTGTCGCGCCAGCGCGGCGGCATCGGCATGCGCGACGTGGGTGAAACGCAGATCCAGCTTGACCGGCGCATGATCCGCGACCAGATTTCCAAGCTCACGAAGAAGCTCAACCGCATTCACAAGGAAAAACAGACGCAGAGAAAAAGCCGGCAGACCACCTACCAGGTCGCGCTGGTGGGCTACACCAACGTCGGCAAATCGACGCTGATGAACTGTTTGACGGGCGCGGACACGCTGGTCGAGAACAAACTGTTCGCCACGCTGGACGCCACCGTGCGCAAGGTGAAAAAGAATTTTCCGTACCCGATCCTGCTTGCCGACACCGTCGGGCTCATCGACAAACTGCCGCACGATCTGGTCGCGTCGTTCAAAAGCACGCTGGACGAAGTGCGCAATGCGGACCTGCTGGTGCACGTCATCGACATCAGCCACCCGCATTACCGCCGGCAGATGGCGACGGCGGAGAACGTGCTCAACGAACTCGGCATGCACGACACCCCCACCGTGAACGTGTTCAACAAAATCGACCGTATCGAAAACGCGCAGGACGTGGAAGAGATGCGGCGGTTGTATCCGGATGCGGTGTTCGTGTCCTGTCGGAAGGAAGTGGGACTGGACGACCTGCGCCACGCCATCGTGCACCACTACGAAGCGCGGCTGGTGCCCTACCAGGTGGAGCTCGACTACACGCGCTCGGACCTCATTCCCGAAATCCGCAAGCACGCGCTGGTGGTGGACGAGCGCTACCACGACGAGACCATGACGCTCGACCTGCGCATCTGGCCGCACCACAAGGCCCGCCTGATGGAACTGTTGAACGGCTACGCCTGAAGCAGACCGCCTTTTAAATTCAAACCACGATGAGGTTGGCGTGGGCGACGACGAGTTTTTTCTTTCCCGCCTTTTTGAAAAACACCACCACCTTCATGTCGTCGTCACTGCCTTCGCGGTTGACCACCACGCCGGAGCCGAACTTCGGATGCAGGACTTTCGTGCCGACGGCGAACCCGGTGTCGGTGGCGGGCGGCGATGCGCCCGCGGGCAGTGACCACTCGTCACCGCCGTTTCTTGACGCGTAGGATGAAGAATAGGAAGACGATGTCGTCATTGCGGGGGCGCTGGACTCCATCGTCATCACCTCGCGCGGAATGGCATTGATGAAATCGGAGGGCTGGTAGGTGAAGGTGCTTCCGTAAATGCGCCGCCTGCGCGCATTGCTGACCATCAGCCGCTTGCGCGCGCGGGTGAAGCCGACGTAACACAACCGCCGCTCTTCTTCATACTCGTCGTTGCTCGACAGGGAACTGGCGTGCGGCAGGAGCCCGTTCTCGAAACCGATGATGCACACCGAATCGAACTCCAGTCCCTTGCAGGTGTGGAGTGTCATGAGCGCCAGCACACCGCGGCTGTCGTCCAGGTTGTCGAGGTCGGCGACCAGCGTGGTGGTGTCGAGGAACTCCCGCAACGAGCCTTTGCGGTCGATGTCCACGAACTGTTCGACGGCGGAATACAACTCGTTCAGGTTCTCCAGCCGGCTTTTCGCCTCCTGCGTGTTCTCTTTCTGCAGGGCCGTGAGGTAACCTGTTTTTTCGAACACCTCCTTCAGCAGATCGACCGCCGAGTGATCTTCCACCACCTGCTGAAAGCGGTCCATCATGGCGACAAACTGTGCGATTTTTTTGGCCGGGCCCGTGCCCACAATCCCCCCTGCCTTGCGGAACCCTTCCAGTAACGTCAGATGGTGTTCGCCGCAGTACGCCTCCACCTTGTCTACAGAGGCCTTGCCGATGCCGCGCACCGGCGTGTTGACGATGCGCTTGAGGGACACGGAGTCGTTGGGATTGAGGATCACGCGCAGGTAACTCAGGATGTCCTTGATCTCCTTGCGCTCGTAAAACTTGAGGCCGCCGATCACCTGGTAGGTCACACCCAGGTGGCGAAGCTGGTCCTCCAGCACCCGCGACTGCGCGTTGGTGCGGTAGAGGATGGCGATGTCGTTGAGCGACGCACCGTCCTTCACCCACTGGTGGATGCGTTCGCACACCGCGCGGGCTTCGTCGATTTCATCCTCGGCACGGTAATACAAAATGGGCTCGCCCGACTCGTTGCGCGTCCACAAATTTTTCTCGCGGCGCGCCGCATTCTGCCTCACCACCGCTCCGGCCGCGTTCAGGATGGTCTGCGTCGAGCGGTAGTTCTCTTCCAGCTTGATGACGGTGGTTCCGGGAAAATCCCTCTCGAAATGCAGGAGGTTTTCCAGGTTGGCGCCGCGCCAGCGGTAAATACTCTGGTCGTCGTCGCCCACCACGCACACGTTGTGATGCGCCCGCGACAGCAGTTGAATGAGATGGTACTGCGTGAGGTTGGTGTCCTGAAACTCATCGACCAGGATGTAGCGGAAGCGGTCGTTGTAGTGATCGCACAGTTCTTTGTTCGTCTTGAACAGTTTCACCGTCATCATCAGCAGGTCGTCGAAATCGAGGGCGTTGTTTTCCTTGAGGGCATTCTGGTAGTGTGGGTACACGTGCGCCGCCTTCAGCTTGTGGCCGTAGGGCAGGGCATCGAGCTTGATGTGTTCCGGCAACTGGTAATCGTTTTTGAATCCGCTGATGTGGTTCAGGATGGTTTTGGGCGGAAACGCCTCTTCATTCACCTCCGCCGCCTTCATGCATTTCTTGACCAGCGACAACTGGTCCTGCGCATCGTAGATCACGAAATCTTTCGTGTATCCGGAAAACTCCATGTGCTGGCGCAGGAGGCGCAGGCACAGCGAGTGGAAGGTGCTGATCCAGGGTGCACGGCCGCCGTCGCCCATCTGGCCCAGCACGCGTTCGCGCATTTCACCCGCGGCCTTGTTGGTGAAGGTGATGGCCAGGATGTTCTCCGGCGCAATGCCTTTGTCGCGGATCATGTGCAGGATGCGGAATGTGATGGCGCGGGTCTTGCCTGACCCGGCGCCTGCAACCAGCATGAGCGGACCTTCCGTGTGCCGGACGGCCTGCAGTTGTTGCGGATTGAGTTCGTTGGTATCCATGTAACAAAAAGGGCGGGAGAATCTCGAAGGGCGGGCACCCGTCACGCTCCACGCATCACGCGCGCGTTCAGTGCGTCATGATGGTTTGAAAGTAATCGAAAGTGTAATCCTCGACCTTGAAAATGTCGATGGGTTTTTTCACAGCGTGAATGGATTCAAAACGGATTTCCCCTGTGGCGCCCTGAAACCGCGATTGTTCGATGTGCTGGCGCATGGATTCGGCATCGAGTTTGCCCGCGAGCAGGGATTGCAGGATGATGGTCGCAGCGTCGTAATAACTGGCGGAATACAGGTTGGGTTGCACGCCGTACTGCGTGGTGAAATGTTTGACGAATTCCCGCACGTGCGGTTTCGGCGATTTGAGCCGCCAGTTCATGGCGGAAGCGAAGGTGTTGCGCGCCGCCTCGCCTGCGATGTCGATCAGGTCCTGGCTGTACACCCCGTCACCGCCCAGGAACGGCGCTTCCAGCCCGATGTCCCGCGCCTGCTTGAGAAGCAGTCCCCCTTCCGCCGGATACGTGAGGAAGAACACCGCGTGCGGGTCCAGGTCCTTCACTTTTTCCAGCGTTGCCGAAAAATCCGTCGTGCCTTTGGCGATGCCGTGCACCCAGTCGACACTCCCGCCCAGCCGGGTGAACTCTCGGTGCACCACCTTCTGGAACCCGCGCCCGTAATCGTTGTCGAGGTAGAGGATGACGCCCTGCCGTGCGCGCAGGATTTCATAGGCGAACCGCGCCAGCGCCCGGCCCTGGCGGTCGTCCGGCGTGACCAGCGTGAAAGCGTAGTCGCCCGCTTTGCGGATCATGGGGGTGGTGGCGCTTCCCGACATCAACACCACCCTGTTCTCCTGCACGATGGGCGACATGGCGAGGAACACGGGGGAAGTGAACGGACCGACGATGGCCTGCACCTTCTCTTCGGCGATCAACGCGCGTGTCACCTTTTTGCCCTGTTCGGGATCGGAGCGGTCGTCCACCATCACCATCTTGACCTTGAGACCCTTCCTGGCCAGGGCAGGAGCGTGGGTCTTCAACGCAAGCTGAATACCGCGTTCGGCATCGGTGCCCTGCGACGCGTTCTCGCCGCTCAAAGGCAGGACCGCACCCAGCACAACGCGGGTTTCCTTTCCTTCGGCCGCGGCCATCTGTGGACAGAAAAAAGCGCTCAACGCGAAAAGCGCCAGCGCCCAGGTAAAAAATCGGTAAGAAAATTTCATGTCGAATCACCTCAATACCAACAGAGTATCACTGTTGGAAGAGGGAAATCCATAGAAGGAAACGGGGTCAGATAAGGTGTTCCCAGATGGCTCCGGCCAGGGCTTCGATGAACAGGGGAGAGGTGTTGAGGGATTCCGTGCGGAACAGGGAAAGACCCTTTTCTTCCGCATATTTCTTGAATCCGATGTCGATATCGTAAAGAATTTCAATGTGATCGCAGACGAACCCGACGGGGAAAATGAGCACCGCCTTGCCGCCCTCGCTGGCGATCTTGTCGAGGATTTCTTCCACGCTCGGTTCCAGCCACGGACAGGGGATCATCCCCTGGCTCTGGTACGCCTGATGCCACGGCTCCATCGGCACCTGTTGGCGGATGCCGTTCAGCGTTTTTTCGTATTCCTGCACGTAGGGATCGATTCCCTCCTCCACGTACGCGGAGGGAATGCTGTGCACCGTGAACACAGTGTGGAACGTGTCATAACCCTTGGCCTTGAGATCCGATTCGGCCGCTTGATACCGTTCCACAAAGGCGTCGATCAACGACGGCTGGTTGGGCCAGCTTTTGATGAACTGCACCGGAATGCCGCCCGCATCGCACGCACCCAAAGCTTCGTTGAACGAGTTCAGATAACGCTCGGTGCTCCACTTGCTGAACTGCGGAGCGAGACACAGCGTGATGAGGCGGTCCACACCGTCGGCCTTCGCCTTCTGTACGGCTTCTTCAATGAGCGGGTACCAGTTGCGCATGCCGATGTACACGCGAAAGCGGTCGCCTTCCTGGTTGAGGAACTGCTCCAGCGCCTCCGCCTGCGCCTCTGTGATCTCGAGCAAAGGCGAACTGCCGCCGATGGCTTCGTAGCGTTCGGTGATTTCGCGGATCACTTCCGTACTCGACGCCGTACCGCCGCGAATGCGTTTCAGGTATTCGGGGATGTCGGCGACGCGCGTGGGCGCACCGTGGGCGAGCAGGATGACGCCCGTCTTCACGTTCTGTGCGGTGGGATCAGCCATGCTGGTACTCGTGCACCATGTCCACCACGGCTTTGACGTGGTCGACCGGCGTGTGTTGCAATATGCCGTGGCCGAGGTTGAAGATGTGGCCCGGCCGCCCTTCGGCACGTTTCAGGATATCGAGCACCTTTTCACGGATCAACGGGATCGGCGCGAACAGGATGTTGGGATCCAGGTTGCCCTGCACCGGCGTGTCCATACCGATCTGCCGGCGCGCGTCGTCGAGATGAATACGCCAGTCGAAGCCCATGACGTCCCCGCCGGACTGCCGCACCAGCGGCAACATGGTCGAGGTGCCCGTACTGAAATTGATCACCGGCACGCCGCATTCCTTGAGGCCTTCGAATACGCGTTTCGTGTGCGGCAGAATGTAGCGTTCGTAGTCGCCTGGATTGAGGCAGCCGACCCAGCTGTCAAAAATCTGGAGGGCCTGCGCGCCCGCTTTCACCTGCATCTTCAGGTAATCGACCAGCACGTCCACCACCTTGTCCATGAGCAGGTTCCACGTCTCCGGCTCCTTGTACATCATGAGCTTGGTGGTGGTGAACTCCTTCGACTTGCCGCCTTCCACCATGTAGCTGCTCAGGGTGAACGGCGCGCCGCTGAACCCGATGAGCGGCAGTTTCCCCGCAATTTCCTTGCGCACCAGTTTGATCGCATCCCCGACGTACCCCAGCTGCTCCTCACTGTTGACCGGACGCAGGTTATCCACATCCTGGCGTGTGCGCACCGGCCGCGGGATGGAGGGACCGTCACCTGCCGTGAACTCCAGCCCGGTGCCCATCGGCTCCAGAGGCAGAAGGATGTCGGCGAAGATGATGGCCGCATCGACGCCCAGTACGTCCAGGGGCTGGAGCGTGACCTCGGTGGCCAGCTCCGGTGTGCGGCACATTTCGAGGAAGGAGTACTTCGCCTTGAGGTCGCGGTACTCTTTCATGTAACGGCCTGCCTGGCGCATGAACCAGACCGGGGTGCAGTCCACCGGTTCGCCCCGGCAGGCCTTCAGAAAGCGGTATTCTCCGTTTTTGTCCATGGTGCTCCTGATTTTGGGGAAATGCCGATTATAGGCCGTTTCCGCCCAGATTATCAACGGGTTTTAGGCGCTCGATTTCGGTCAGAACGGCAGGGTCGGCCTCGCCCGTCAGGCAACCCTGTACCGCCTGCCAGGCCTCGTTGCCCAGCAGTTCCCCCAGCGCCCACACGGCGTGCGCGCGGATCAGCGGTTCCGGGTCGCAAAGCGCCTCCAGAAGCACGGGAACGGCCTGCGGGTCGCCGCTGTTGCCCAGGGCGACGGCGGCATTGCGCAGGAGGCCGCGCCGTTTGATGCGTTTGACCGGGCTTTTGCGGAACCGCTCCCGAAACCCGTCCTCATCGAGGCGCATGAGGTCGATCAGCAACCGCGTGCCGTCGCGTTCCTGGAACGCGGGTTCGTCTGTGGTGACGGCGTACGAGTTCCACGGGCACACGATCTGGCAGTCGTCGCATCCGTAGATGCGGTTGCCGAGGGCCCTGCGGAACTCGAGCGGGATGACGCCCTTGAGCTCGATCGTCAGGTACGAGATGCACCGCCGCGCGTCCAGCACGTAAGGGGCGACGATGGCGCGCGTGGGGCAGATGTCGATGCAGCTCGTGCAGGTGCCGCAATGGTCGGTGGCGGGCTCGGAGAGCGGCAGGGCCACGTCGATCAAAATCTCGGAGAGGAAGTAATACGATCCCAGCCCTTCGGTGAGCAGGTTCGAATGCTTGCCGATCCATCCCAGCCCGGATTTTTGTGCCAGCGCTTTTTCCAGCACGGGGCCGGTGTCCACGTACGCCTTGCTGGCGCATCCGGGAAACAGTTCCCATAAAAAATGTTCCAGCTTGTGCAGGCGCGGTTTGATGAGGTCGTGGTAATCGACGTTCCACGCGTAGTTGGAAATATCGCCCGTCTGCGGCTGATTCAAAAAGTCGAGGGATTTGGCCCGTGTGTGGTAATTGGTGCGCAGACACAGGATGCTTTGGACTCCGGGCAGGATGAGCGCGGGATCGAGACGCTTGGCTTCGCCGCGTTTCATGTAGGCCATCTCGCCGCCGTGTCCGCGGTCGAGCCATTCCAAAAACCGTTCCCCGTCCTCGCCGACATCGGGGGGGGCCACGCCCAGCGCGTCGAATCCCAGCTCCCGCGCGCGGTCGCGCAGGGCGTTCATTTTTTCGGGGAGGGTTGCGGTGTGCATGCCGTTCAAACCGATTGCGGGGGGTGGGCGATTTTGCTATTCTCGGGACTCACGCTTGCCGTTCCCCCTTTTCATCCCGGAAACCCATGAAAAAAACCGGATACATCTACCATCCGCTGTACCTGGAGCACGAAACCGGAAGCCACCCGGAAAACCCCGGCCGACTGCGCGCCATCACGCAAAAGCTGGAGGAATCCGGCCTGAGCTCGCGCCTGTCCACGCTGGAGCCGCGACCCGCCACGGCGGAGGAAATCGCGCTCAACCATCCGGAAAAATACATGGATTCCATCGCCCGCGCCTGCGAGTCCGGCATGAGCCGCCTGGACATGGACACGGCCATCAGCACGAAGTCGTACGACTCGGCCCTGCTGGCTGCGGGAGCGGGGCTGACCGCCGTGGATGCGGTGGTGGACGGCGCCTGCGACAACGTGTTCTGCGCCGTGCGCCCGCCGGGCCACCACGCGGAGGAAACGCGGTCGATGGGCTTCTGCCTGTTCAACAACGTCGCCGTCGCCGCCCGTTACGCGCTGGCGAAAAAGGACCTCAACCGGGTGTTCATTTTCGACTGGGACGTGCACCACGGAAACGGCACCCAGCACTCGTTTTACGCCGATCCTAACATTTATTATTCCAGCACTCACCAATTTCCTTTTTATCCGGGAACCGGCGACAAGGACGAAACGGGGACGGGCGACGGGTTGGGCACCACGCTCAATTTCCCCATGCGCGCGTTTTCCAATGATGCGGATTACATCTCGGTGGTGAAGGACAAGCTGATTCCGGAGATGTTCCGCTTCAAACCGGACCTCATCATCATCTCCTCAGGATTCGACGCTCACGAGGACGACCCGCTGGCCAACGTGTCGCTCACCACGGAGTGTTTCGGGGAGATGACCCGGCTGATCCGCGGGGCGGCGGACGAAATCTGCCAGGGCCGCCTGATATCCATGCTGGAAGGCGGCTACAATTACGAGGCACTGGCGGACTCGGTGTACATCCATCTTGAAAATTTGTTATCATAAAAAGAAATCATTTCACTCACCCACATTCATCCGACTTGAATCATGCTTCAACAATATTTGAGGCAATTCACCGATAAAGTCATCGACGCCCTGAACGTCGGCGCCATGGAAATGGTGAACCTGCGCCAGACCCTGCTCACGCCGGAGTTCGTGCTGATCGGCCTGATCGAGGCGCAGGATTCCCGCCTGAAACGTTTCTTCGAAACCTATTATCCCGAAAACAAGGACCTCTCAAGGCAGCTCCTCGACCGCCTGTTCGAAACCGTCTCGCCGGAAAGCCCGGAGGAGATGCAGCAGATCCAGCAGATCCACCTGTCCCCGGAAACCAACATCCTGTTTGAAGTGGCGCAGGATGAAGCCAAGAAGTTCGGCGACCGCTACATCGGCGTCGGCACCATGTTCCTCGGCATGCTGGACTCCCGCATCGGGCGCGTTGCCGATATCCTGCAGGAATTCGGCTTCAAATACGCCAAGGTTCACGAAGACCTGGAGATCATGCGCGGCGGCACCACCATCGACGAGCAGAACGCCGAAGGCAAGATGGACGTGCTCAGCCAGTACACCACGGACCTCACCGACCTGGCCCGGCGCGGCGAGCTCGATCCCGTCATCGGCCGCGAGAAGGAAATCGACCGGCTCATCCAGATCCTGTCGCGGCGCAACAAGAACAATCCCGTGCTCATCGGCGAGCCGGGAGTCGGCAAGACCGTCATCGTGGAGGGCCTGGCCCAGAAGATCGTCAAGGCCGAGGTGCCCAACAGCCTGCTCAACAAACGCGTCAAGATGCTGGAGCTGTCGGAGATCATCGCCGGCGCGAAGATGCGCGGCGAGTTCGAGGAACGCATGAAAGCGGTGAAGGACGAGATCGTAAGCGCCCACGGCAACGTCATTCTCTTCATCGACGAGTTGCACACGCTGGTCAGCGCCGGTGCGGGCGCGGGCGGAGTGGATGCTTCCAACATCCTGAAATCGGCGCTCTCCCGCGGCCTGCTCCAATGCATCGGGGCCGCCACACTGGACGATTACAAGAAATCCATCGAACAGGACAAGGCGCTGGAACGCCGCTTCCAGCCTGTCATGGTGTCGGAACCGTCGGTCGAGATGACCATCGAGATGCTGAAAGGCATCAAGGCGCGGTACGAACGGCATCACTCGATCATTTACAGCGACAACGCCGTCCGCGCCGCCGCCAAGCTGTCAGAGAAACACATTTCCGACCGCGCCCTGCCGGACAAGGCAGTGGACCTGCTCGACGAAGCCGGGGCGAAAAAACACCTCGCTCTGATCTACGTGCCGCCAGTCATCCAGCAGCTGGAAAAGGAGAAAAACGATCTGCTGAAAGCGCAGAAGGCGGCGTTCGACGAACAGGATTTCCGCAAGGTGGCGGAACTGCGGCAGGAGGTCATCGAGATCGACCACAAACTCGCAGACGAAAAACAAAAATGGAATGATGAACTCAAGGACGTCGATCACTCGGTGACGGAAGAAGACATCGCCAATGTGGTGGCCACGTGGACGGGCATTCCGGTCAACAAGATCCGCGAGACGGAAACCGAAAAACTCCAGAACATGGAGGACAACCTGCACAAACGGGTCATCGGCCAGCACCAGGCCATCGTTGCGCTCAGCAACGCCATCCGCCGAAACCGTGCGGGGCTCAAGGACAAGAACCGTCCCATCGGGTCGTTCCTGTTTCTCGGTCCGACGGGCGTCGGCAAGACGGAGCTGGCCAAGGCGCTTGCCGAGTTCCTGCTCGACGACGAAAACCGCCTCATCCGCCTCGACATGTCCGAGTACATGGAAAAGCACGCGGTGTCGAAGATCATCGGCTCGCCGCCGGGATACATCGGTTACGACGAAGGCGGGCAGTTGACGGAAAAAGTACGCCGCCAGCCCTACTCCGTCATCCTGCTGGATGAACTCGAAAAAGCGCACCCGGATGTGTTCAATATACTCCTGCAGCTGCTCGACGACGGGCGCCTGACCGACGCCCAGGGCCGCGTCACCAGCTTCAAGAACGCGATCATCATCGGCACCTCCAATATCGGCACGCAGTTCATCACCGAAGGCAAGACCAAGGGCATCGGCTTCGCCACCATGGACGATCCTGACCGCGACTACAACCAGATCCGCTCGCTCGTTCTGAGCGAAGTGCAGAAGCTGTTCAAGCCGGAGTTCATCAACCGGCTGGACGACCTGATCGTCTTCCACAAACTGGAGCCGGAGCACGTGCGCGCCATCGCCGACCTCATGCTGAACAACCTCAACAAGCGCTTGCAGGAAAACGACATGAGCGTGAAAGTGACCGAACGCGTGAAAGCCCAGCTTGCAAAGGAAGGATTCAGCGACACCTACGGGGCACGCCCGCTGCGCCGTTTGATTGAAGACAAAATCGAAAACGCGATCTCCATGAAGATCATCAACAGCGAACTCACGCAGGGCCACGCCATCCTCGTCGATTACGTGGACGACGAGTATGTATTCTCCGCGAAGGAAGCCGAGCCGGAGGCGGTGCCCGCATCATGACCGCCACACCCCCGCCCAGCGCGACGCCCGACAACCGCAAGCTCGTGGTGCTCGCCATCCTGGTCGGACTCGGAGTGGTCCTTCACCGCGTGGAGGCGATGCTCCCCCTGCCCTCCCCGTGGGTGAAACTCGGCCTCGCCAACGTCATCACCCTCGTCACGCTGGTGCGCTACGGGTTTTCTGAAGCGCTCACCGTCACCGTGCTTCGCATCTTTCTGGGCGGCATCTTCGGCGGCACGTTCCTCGGCCCCACGTTTTTCCTCAGCCTGACCGGTGGCCTCGCGGCAATGGCCGTCATGGGACTCGTGCATCACCTTGGAAAGCGCTGGTTCAGCCTGATCGGCGTCAGCGTATCCGCCGCCTACGCGCACACCACCGCCATATTCCTCTGCGTGTTCTTTTTCTTCATTCAGCAGAAAACATTCCTGCAACTGCTGCCCGTGTTCCTCACCTTTTCACTGCTCACCGGCATCCTGACCGGCGTTCTCGCCAACCACGTGCTCGAACGCATGCGCGAGGAAAACGTCACTGTCCCCTGAGTTTCCCGCCCCAATTTAATTTAGACATCCTGGGCCTGATGCCTTACACTGGGACAGTTGACCCCAATGAAAACCACGAGTTACACAGGCTGAGGCTCCGTGAAAATCTCTGTCGTCATTCCCGTTTACAACGAAAAAAACACCGTCCGCACCCTGATTGAGCGCGTGGAAGCCACGCCGTACGAGAAAGAAATCGTGCTTGTGGATGACTATTCCACTGACGGCACACGCGAGATTTTAAAGGAGTATGAAGATAAGGAAGGGTTCCGGGTCGTCTACCACGACAAAAACCGGGGGAAGGGCGCGGCTTTGCGTACGGGTTTCAAAAACCTGACCGGGGACGTGATCATCATTCAGGATGCCGACCTCGAGTACAACCCTTCGGAGTATGGCGTTCTGCTCGAACCCATCCTCGACGGACGTGCGGATGTCGTGTACGGGTCGCGGTTTTTGAGCGGGCCCCACCGCGTGCTCTTTTTCTGGCATTACGTCGGCAACAAGGTGCTGACCACGCTGTCCAACATGTTCACCAACCTGAACCTGACGGACATGGAAACCTGTTACAAGGTATTCACAAAAAAAGTTCTGGATTCCATCACGCTCAAGTGCGACCGATTTGGTTTCGAACCGGAATTCACCAGCAAGATTGCGCGCAAAAATTTCCGCATCTATGAAGTGCCCATTTCCTACAGCGGACGGGATTATTCGGAAGGCAAAAAGATCAACTGGAAAGACGGCGTCGCCGCCATCTGGTTCATCATCAAGTTCCGCCTGACGGGTTGAGCAGGACCCGGGTTCAATCGTATCGCCGGATGGTTCCGTTTTTGAGACCTTCCTCAAACTGCCTGGTTTCGCGCCTGATCAGGTTGCTGAGAGCGAGAAGGGCGATCAGGTTGGGCACGGCCATGAGTGCGTTCATCGCATCGGCGAAGTTCCAGACAAGATCCAGCTTCACCACCGCCCCCACGAACACCACCGCGCACCAAACCGCGCGGTAATACCATACCCACTTCACCCCGGCCAGGTACTCAAAGCATTTTTCCCCGTAATAGCTCCATCCCAGGATCGTCGAAAAAGCGAAAGTGACGACACCCAGGGTAACAATCCACTGTCCCCATTGGCCGGGAAGCCCCGCAGAAAATGCCTGCATGGTGAGCGCCACACCGGTCTCGCCGGAAGTCCACACCCGGGTGGTCGCCAGAACCAGACCGGTGAGCGAGCAGACGACGATGGTGTCGAGGAACGTTCCCGTCATCGACACCAGGGCCTGCTTGGCGGGTTGGTTGGTCCTTGCCGCGGCGGCTGCGATCGGGCCGCTTCCCAACCCGGATTCGTTGGAGAACAATCCGCGCGCCACGCCGAAGCGGATCGCCTGCGCCAGGGTCGCACCGGCGAATCCGCCGGAGGCGGCGGTGCCGGACAACGCGTCTTCAAACAGCATGGCCAGTCCGGCCGGTACCTGTTCCCAGTTGCCAAGCAGAATGAGCACCGATCCGCCGAAATACAACACCACCATGACCGGAACGAAAAACGACACCACCTCGGCGATCCATTTGACTCCGCCGAAGATGACCAGTCCCGTGAGAACCATCAACACCCCACCGACCACCGTCCTGGACACCCCCGCCACGCCGACGATGGCCTCCGCCGTGGTGTTGGCCTGCACCATGTTGCCGATTCCGAACGCGGCGATGGCTCCCGCGAACGCGAACACCACACCCAGCCACCGCCAGCCCAGTCCTTCTTCCAGGTAGTACATGGGGCCGCCTGAGATTTCCCCGCGCGCGTTGGTGGTGCGGAACCGCACGGCAAGGAATCCTTCCGAATACTTGGTGGCCATCCCGAACAACGCCGTGATCCACATCCACACCACCGCCCCGGGTCCGCCCAGAGCGACCGCTGTCGCCACACCGGCGATGTTGCCGACGCCGATGGTGGCAGAAAGCGCGATCATGAGTGCCCCGAAATGCGAGATGTCGCCCTCCCCCTCCCGCTCGCGTGAAAACGTGAGGCGCAACGCGTACCCCAGCATGCGGAACTGGATTCCGCGCAGGCAGATGGTGAGCCAGATTCCGGTGCCGACAAGCAGAATCAATAGCCACGGTCCCCAAAGGAATCCGCTCAGGCCGGCAAAGAATTCATTGATCGCGGTCATGCTGCCAGTCTAACGGGAGTGGATGGTAGATGGTTTAAAAGGAAGGAACGCATGAAATGAAAAGGGGGGAGGCTTGCTGCCGGTAACAGGACCCCGCATCATGGTGGAAGAAATGAAAAGAGTTACTTCTTTGCCGCTTCGGCTTTTGCCTTTGCTTCCGCTTTATCCTGGTTTGATTTTTGAATCGCCTGATCGATTTTCTGAATCAGGTTCTGCGCCTGTTGGGATTCGGATTCGAAACGCGCATAAATATCATAAATCTTCCGCTTGGGGGTGCCGGTGTTCACCACCGTGTTTTCATCCTGGGAAATACTGCTTTGCAGAAATCCCCGGGCCTGCACCAGCAGCGGATTTTTTGCCTTGCCAAGCTTGTCCACCAGACCTTTTTTCACGGACAGGTTGCCCTGGATGTCACCGTACATTCGACGCCCGTTGGTGAAATTTTTCTGGACATCCTTATACTTACCGCCCAGCGGCACCATTCGGTTCAATACCGACTTGACCTCGTTCATCAACCGTTCCTGCTCTTCGGAGAGGCCAACCTGCTCCTGGTCCGTGGACCCGGTTGACTTGGACGGGCCGGAGCCGCCACTTCCTTTCGATGCCTGATCTTCTCCGCCTTTGGATTGCGGTTTCTTGTCCGGAACGAATTTGGCCCGCGCCTTCCCACGGTACCTGGGCGGCACGCCACTCAGAAAATCCGAGTAATGCACCACACCCTGATCGTCGGTGTATACGTAGATGTAACGGGCTTCAGCGGGTGGAGCGAACGAGACCGCAAAAAAGAGTGCCATAAGGAGGACAGGCATTCGGGCATGGAAATGTCGCATGATCGGCTCCGGTTGGGAGTTCATACAGGCTGCGACCAGGTGCCACGGGGCAATACGGTCATCACAGAATTATACAACAACCTATTGATAAATTTGATATAATTTGCGGCAAATCAAACAGCCACCCCAATCCGGGCACAACATGACTCTGAGTCCCCTGCGTTACCACGACGACAACATTTACGACCTCCGCAGCGAAGAGCGCCTGGTCGGGTCTTACGTGTACGACAAGGACATGCGCGAAATGGCGCGTATCCGCGGTGTGCTGGCGGAACCGGACACACACCGCGTACGCTACATTGTATTCATCGAAGGCGGGTTCCTGTCCACACGCGGTAAAACCGTTTTGTTTCCCATCGACCACCTGGCAACGATCGATTCCGCCAAAGTACAGGCCCAGTATACGCGCGAGGCCATTCAGCAGGCACCCAACCCGGAAGACATCGAGGCCCTGACGCGGGAAGAGGAACAGGTGATTTTGAGCTATTTCGATCTGGAGCCCTACTGGGACGAAACGGCGGCACCGGAAGAGACCGGCTTAGAGAGTTGACCCTGCAAACCCCTCAAACGCGCTGCAGAAGGCGCTTCACCGCCTGCATCACTTCCTCCACCTGAATATCTTCAATGCAGTACGGCTTATTGTTGGGTGAGGGTTCGCATTCCTCAAAGAATCGGTGGCGGCAGGGGGAACATGGAAAGTTTTTGGTGACGATCTCTTTTTTCTCCGGGGCGATGACGGGGTCGGTGGTGAGCACGTTACCGGGACCGAATATCGCGACCACCGGCGTGCCCACCATGGCGGCGAGGTTCATGATGCCGCTGTCATTGGCTACCAGAAACCGACAATTTTTGATCACACCCAGAACCTCGTGCAGAGGCAGGCCGGTTAATGCCACGCATTTTTCAGGCGGGCAAAGGGCGCGGACTTCATCGATCAGCCCCGACTCCGCCTGACTTCCCAGAAACACGAATTGCGCGTCCTGTTCCTGCGCCAGCCTGCGGCACAGCTCGCCGAAACGTTCCGCGTGCCAGCGTTTTTCCGGCTTCGAGGCACCCGGTTGCACCGCCACCAGGCAGGGAGTATCGCCGATTCCCTTTTCTGCCAGCATCGTCTTCTGACGCAGCACATCGTCATCGGTCAGTACCGATTCGAACGAGCGCTCCAATGCCGGTGCCCCCAAAGTTTCCGCCAGGCGGTAATAATATTCGACCGCATGCATACTTCGGGAATCAATGGTTTGAACCGGGTGTGTCAACAGGCACCCCCGCCATTCCGTGCCGTAACCAAGGCGCCGGCGCGAACCGGATAGCCGCGACAACAAGGCGGTGCGTATGGCATTGGGAAACAGGATGGAGAGGTCGAACCGGTACTTACGCAGGGCCCGCCCGAACTGCAAGGACGCCAATGCACCCTCGCTGGCTCCGTAGGGAATGGGAAGGACGCTGTCGAATGCGGGATGGTGAATTAAAAAATCGTCGGCGGGACGGCGCGCGAGCGCTGTGAAGCGGGCCTCGGGAAACACTTTGCGGATTCCCTGCACTGCCGGGAGAGCAAACACCACGTCACCCAGCCAGTTTGGCATCCACAACGCAATGTGATGGATATTTTCTTTTTTCCAATCGGTGGATCGCATGGTTTTATCATTTCAGGACTTCGGTAGCATTACCCGCAGCCCACCATCACCCATCAGGCGCGCACCCGTCGAATGGCGGCACCCAACCGGGACATTTTATCTTCCATGGTCTCATAGCCGCGGTCGATGTGATAGACGCGGGAGATAACCGTTTCCCCTTCCGCAGCCAGCCCGGCCAGTACAAGCGAGGCGCTGGCCCGCAGATCGGTAGCCATTACCGGCGCACCGCTCAACTTCTTCACTCCGGTGACGATGGCGGTATGCCCGTCGAGAAGGATATTGGCTCCCATCCGTTTCAATTCCGCCGCATGCAGGAACCGGTTTTCAAATACGGTTTCAGTAATGACACTCTGTCCTTCAGCAAGGGTCATCAATGCCATGAACTGCGCCTGGATATCAGTGGCGAATCCGGGATACGGCTGCGTGATGATGTTCGCCGGGTTCAGGGACCCCGAACGGCGCACCCGTACCGAGTGATCCCCTTCCGTCAACTCCACTCCGGCCTCTTTCATTTTGTGCAGAACCGGTTCCAGGTGTTGCGGCAGGCAATGCGTCACCTCCACATCCCCGCCGGTGATGGCGCCTGCGACCATGTAGGTCGCCGCTTCAATACGGTCCGGGAAGATGGAGCAATGAATCGGTTTCAACGACGGGACCCCCTGGATGACCAGCGTATCGGTGCCGCCACCCTCGATCTTCGCACCGCACCGGTTCAGCACATCCGCGAGGAAAGTCACCTCCGGTTCGCGTGCCACGTTTTCCAGTATGGATTCTCCATCCGCCAGCGCCGCCGCCATCATCACGTTCATGGTCCCGGTGACGGTGGTCGAGTCGAAACAGAAACGCGTGCCTTTCAGTTTGTCGGCGTGGCCCTTGATATAACCGCCTTCGATACTGAGTTTCGCACCCAGGGCACGCAGGCCTTTGATATGCAGGTCGATGGGACGCGCGCCGATGGCGCAGCCGCCGGGAAGCGACACCTCCGCCTTGCCGAGACGCGCCAGAAGAGGACCCAGTACCAGGCACGATGCACGCATGGTTTTCACCAGATCGTACGGCGCTTTGTGATTATGGATGTTTGCGGAGTCGAGCACTATCCGGTCGCCTTCGAACGACTCCGTCTTGCATCCCAGGTCTTCAAGCAAGCGAACCAGCGTGAGCACATCGCGCACGCGTGGGATGTTGGTGATTTCGTTTTTGCCGCCGGTGAGGAGCGTGGCGGCGAGAGCCGGGAGCACGGCATTTTTGGCACCGCTGATGCGCACCGTCCCCTTGAGAGGCCGTCCGCCTTCGATGCAGATCTTATCCACGGACCGCTCTCCTTTTCGCCGAAAGCACCCGTTCCGCGCCCGTGTAATCACTTGCCCGCTCAATAGCCTCGAAACCGTTGTTTTCCGCCACGAGCTGATTGACCCCCGGTCCCTGGTCGTTTCCGAACTCCAGCAAAAGCGATCCGCCGGGACGAAGCAACATGGCCGCCAACGGAATGATTTTCCGGTAAGCGTCCATGCCGTCCGGTCCCGCCAGCAGGGCCTGTTTCGGCTCGTACTCGCGGATTTCCGGCGCCAGGGTCTCATAAGTTTCGTAATCGATATAAGGGGGGTTGCTGAGGATGTAGTCGAACGGCGCACCTTCCCAGAACTCGCGGTGAAAATCGCCCTGAACGAACTGAATCTGTGGCAGAACATTGTGCGCCGACGCGTTGTGCCGCGCCACGTCCAGCGCCCGGTCGGACAATTCCATCGCCGTAACGGTGGCCGTGGGACACTCGCGTGCGGCAACGATGGCCAGGATGCCTGATCCCGTACCCACGTCAAGGATGCGGGGGGCCTCCACGCCGTCGCGTTTGACCAGTGTGAGGAAATGCTCGATCAAACACTCCGTGTCCGGGCGGGGAATGAGCACATCCGGGTTCACGGTGAAATCCAGCGACCAGAATTCCTTGCGACCCAGCAGGTAGGCCACCGGCTCGCGCTGTTCGCGGCGCTCCAGCCAGGCGGTGAACGCCGTTCTCTCAACAGGGGTCACTTCCCGGCCCGCATCCGCCATCAATCCCGTACGCGTGGTGTGCATCGCTTCCGCAAGCAGGACCTCGGCATCGAGGCGGGGCGTATTCACGCCCGTCTCTTGCAGGCGGTTTTCCGCCTCTTGCAGAATTTCGCCGACGGTTATGAGAGTGTCGGATTTCAATGTGGACATCGGGAATCTTACGGTTCAGGAAGCGCCGCTTTTCTGCAAGGCTTCGGTTTGATAATGGTAAACCAGTTTATCGATCAACTCGTCGAGGTGCCCCTCCATGATCTGCGTCAGCTTGTGCAGGGTCAGGCCGATGCGATGATCGGTAACCCGTTCCTGCGGAAAGTTGTAGGTCCGGATACGTTCACTGCGGTCGCCGGTTCCCACCTGCGACTTGCGATCCTGCGCCATCGCTTCCTGCTGGCGGCGCTGTTCTTCCTCGTACAAACGTGCGCGCAGGACCTTGAGGGCGCGCTCCTTGTTTTTGTGCTGGGACTTTTCATCCTGGCAGGTGACGACGATCCCACTGGGCACGTGGGTGATGCGCACGGCGGAATCGGTGGTGTTCACGCTCTGTCCGCCGGGGCCGGATGAGCGGTACACGTCGATCTTGAGATCGCCCGGGTTGAGCTGCACGTCCACCTCCTCCGCTTCCGGCAGGATGGCGACGGTGACCGCCGAAGTGTGGATGCGTCCCTGTGTTTCTGTGGCCGGAACGCGTTGCACGCGGTGCGTTCCCGCCTCGTACTTGAGGCGGCTGTACGCGCCTTTGCCCTGGATGTTGCACACAATTTCCTTGTAGCCACCCACGCCGGTGATGTTGCTGGTGAGCACCTCGATTTTCCATTTTCTGTCTTCAGCGTAACGGGAATACATGCGGAAGAGGTCCGCAGCGAACAGTCCCGCCTCATCGCCACCGGTCCCGGCTCGGATTTCCATGATGACGCTTTTGTCATCACGCGGGTCCTTCGGCAGCAGCATCAACTTCAACTGCGCTTCGTGTTCTTCTTTCCGGAGAGTGAGTGACTCGACCTCCTCACGCGCCATCTCGATCAGTTCGCGGTCGCTTTCCTCATCCAGCACCCTGCGGTTTTCCTGCAACTGGCGGTCCGCCCGTTTCCATTCCCGGTACCCGGAAACGATGTCGCTCAATTCCGAGTGTTCGCGCGCGCACTTCTGGTATTCGGCAGGGTTGCCGTACACCTTGGGATCGCTCATCAACTCATTGAGCTTTTCGTAACGCATTTCGATGTCATCGAGTTGTTCAAACATGGGATTCGGCCCTCAGGCCGGGTTCGGGGTGAAAAGGAGGGTTCTTCGCCGTCGGGCTTTCCGGAGGATGGAAAAGCTAGTTGGGGGAGGCCTGCTTGGCGGCTTTCGCTTCCTGGGCTTTCTGGTACTTGCGCGTGAACTTCTCGATGCGGCCGGCGCTGTCGATCAGCTTCTGCTTGCCGGTGAAAAAGGGATGGCAGGCGGAACAGATTTCCTGATGGACGTCTTTCACCGTGGAACGGGTTTTCACCTGATTGCCACAGGCACACGTGATGGTGGTCTCGAAGTATTCCGGATGGATATCCGCTTTCATTCTACGTTCTCCGAACGATCAGGAATTCATCGTCTGGATGAATTCCGCATTGGTTTTGGTTTCTCGCATTTTCTGCAGGAGGAGTTCCATCGTATCATGGATGCCCATCGGCAGTAAAACTTTTCTCAACAGCCAGATTTTCTGGAGTTCCTGCTCCTCGATGAGCAATTCCTCCTTACGCGTGCCGGAGCGGTTGATGTCGATCGACGGGAAAATGCGTTTTTCGGCGAGTTTCCGGTCGAGCACGATCTCCAGGTTGCCGGTGCCCTTGAATTCCTCGAAGATGACGTCGTCCATGCGGCTGCCGGTATCGACCAGCGAGGTGGCGATGATGGTGAGGCTGCCGCCTTCTTCCAGGTTGCGGGCCGCGCCGAAAAAGCGTTTCGGCCGCTGGAGGGCGTTGGAATCCACACCGCCGGAGAGCACTTTGCCGCTGGGCGGCACGATGGCGTTGTAGGCACGTGCAAGGCGCGTGATGCTGTCGAGCAGGATCACCACGTCCTTGTTGTGCTCGACCAGCCGCTTGGCTTTTTCGATGACCATTTCGGCGACCTGCACGTGACGTTGCGCCGGTTCGTCGAAGGTGGAGCTGATGACCTCGCCGCGAACGGAGCGTTCCATGTCCGTCACCTCTTCCGGGCGCTCGTCGATGAGCAGCACGATCAGTACATTCTCCGGATGGTTGGTGGCGATGCTGTTCGCAATGGACTGCAACAGCATGGTCTTACCGGTACGGGGCGGGGCGACGATGAGGCCGCGCTGGCCCTTGCCGATCGGCGTCATCAAATCCATGATGCGCGCGCTGTAGTCTGTGCAGTTCGGCGTTTCCAGACGGATGCGCTCCATCGGGTAGAGCGGCGTCAGGTTGTCGAACAGGATCTTGTCTTTGGTCTTGTCCGGGTTCTCGAAGTTGATCGCCTCGACCTTGAGCAGGGCGAAGTAACGCTCGTTCTCCTTGGGCGGGCGGATCTGGCCGGAGATGGTGTCGCCCGTGTGCATGTCGAATTTCCGGATCTGCGAAGGCGACACGTAAATGTCGTCGGGGCCCGGAAGGTAGTTGTACGTCGGCGCTCGCAGGAAACCGAATCCGTCGGGCAGAATTTCCAGCACGCCCTGTCCGAACATCAAACCGTCTTTTTCGATCTGGGCCTGGAGGATTTTGAAGATGAGGTCCTGCTTGCGCAAACCGCTGTGGCCGGGAATTTTCAGCGACTTGGCCATGTTGGTCAACTCGGATATGGTCTTGGTTTTGAGTTCCTCGATGTTCATGGATGGTGCTTGTGTTTGTGCTTGCATGGTATGTGGTTGGATTCAGGTTTGAGTGGATGATTCGGTTTAAGACCTTGCGATGTTTCCTCGATTGAGGATGTGCTGGAGCCCGTCCTGCTTATGGGGTTTTCGCTTCAATGAACTGGGTTGAGGGTTTCGGGCGTCGGTTGTTCAGAGGTTTTTTGTAGGAAGCATTGCTTCTTGGGGTCGATTACCAAGTTATACGCTTCCCGCACGCTTGTCAATCATTTTCTTATTACGCTTTCCGGCCCAAATTCAAATGCTTTCCGCACCCATCGGGCCGGATTCCGAAGGCAGCAACGCGGGTTTCGACTTGCCTGAAACGGGACGGGGCGATGGGATTTCAATCCTCCGCAAAAGGGCGTCCCCGGCGGTGGAATTAACTTCGCAATTCGGAACTGGGCTGGTCCGTTGGACCGCGGTGGGCCCGGGACCTCCTCTGGAAGTCGCTTCCAAAAATCGATATCATGGGGCGATTGTCAACCAAAGAGGGTCCGCATGTCCAGCCCGTTTACCATCAACTCCGAGGAATTTGAGTCTACGTATTTGAAGCTGCACCGTACGGGTGAGCTGTTCCGCCGCTCGCGCGAAGCCCTGCGGGCGCTCAGGAACTGCAGGGTGTGCCCGCGCGACTGCGAAGTGGACCGGCTGAACAACGAGTTCGCGCTGTGCAAGACGGGTCGCTACGCCTACGTCTCCAGCTTCTTCCCCCACTTTGGCGAGGAAGACTGCCTGCGCGGCTGGAACGGGAGCGGCACCATTTTCTTTTCCATGTGCAACCTCAAGTGCGTGTTCTGCCAGAACTACGACATCAGCCAGAAACACGACGGCGACGAGGTCGGTCCGGAAGCCCTGGCGCAAATCATGCTCCGCCTGCAGGCGATGGGGTGCCACAACATCAACTTCGTCACACCGGAGCACGTGGTGCCGCAGATCCTGGAGGCCCTGCCCATGGCGGTGGAAATGGGCCTGCGCCTGCCGCTGGTGTACAACACCGGCGCCTACGATTCGCTGGAAAGCATCGAGAGCCTGCGCGACATCGTGGACATCTTCATGCCCGACTTCAAGTACTGGGAGGAGGCCGACTCGTCCACCTACCTCAAGGCCAAAAGTTACCCGGATGCAGCGCGCTCCGCCATCAAGGCCATGCACGACCAGGTGGGCGACCTGGTTTTCGACGAGAAAGGCCTCGCCAAACGCGGCGTGCTGGTACGGCACCTGGTGATGCCCGACAGCGCCGAGAACGTGAGGCCGATCATGCGCTGGCTGGCCAGTGAACTATCGCCCGACACCTACGTCAACATCATGGACCAGTACCGCCCCGCGGGCAAGGTGACCCAAAGCCGCTTTCGCGAAATCTGCCGCAGAACCACATCCGAGGAACACGCCGAGGCGGTGCGCATCGCAAAGGAGGAAGGCCTGCGCCGCTTCGATTCGCGCGACCCGGAGGCGTTTCTGGCCTACGCCCTGCCCTGAACCCTGCTTGTACTGCTTCGCCTGATGGTGGACCACCCACCGCATTGCCCGTGACTGAAAACACCGCGGCTATTCGTTCGGCCAATTCCGCGGCCCGCCCGGCCGGCGCTGGGATGACTTCGTGCACGAGGTGGACGCATGGGTCATGGTTGCGGAAGGCCTTATGGAGAATGAGACCGAAGGCGCGGTGAGCCGTCCCCAACCGGGTGAAGAGGTGTTCATCCCGGCACGTCCTCCTGCTGGTTGTGCGGCTACCGGAAAACGACCTGAACACACCTTCCTTTCATATGTTTTCGACATAAACCATTCCTGTTTTTTATTTGTAGAATTTTGTTTTTTTTGGATGCGGGGGGTTGCGCTTATTCGGCGTTGCCCCTAGCATAGGGGCGTGCAGGGGCGAGGCGTCTATTTGTTTATCCTGAGGACAGGTTATTATGGCTAAAGCGAAGATCAAGGATCCGTGGGATCAATGTAAAAAATGTTTGCCGGCGAAGTGCTGTACGTATTTCGCGTTGCAGGTGGATGAACCGGAGTCACGCAAGGACTACGAAGCGATGTTGTGGCAGATCGCGCACAAAGGCGTTTCGTTTTACATCTACCGCAAGGGCTGGTACATGATGGTGGAGACGGTGTGCAATTTTCTGCGCGATGACAACAAGTGCGCCATTTATGAAACGCGGCCGTACATCTGCCGCGAGCACAGTATCGAAAATTGCGAATACACCGGCGACGATTACGGCTGGACGGAGCATTTCAAAAGCTACAAGGAACTTCTGGACTGGATCAACGACAACACCAGCTACCGGTTCAAATATAAAGAGCCGGATTATGGCAGGCCCAACGCCAAGGGACGCAAGCTGAAAGCCATGGTTGGTTGCGGCAGTTGAGTTGGCTTCCCCCCGCATGGGGGAAATGAAACATTCGATTGAGTGAGTTGAAATCCGGCGACGGAGGGAGTTACTTGTCGTCGGATTTTTTCTTTGAAGCGGTGGACTTCTTGGTGGCGGCCTTGGTTTTCTTTTCGTCGTCTTTGCTCTTGTCCTTATCCGCTTTGGGAGCGGCTTTCTTCTTGGCCGGAGCTTTGTCCTTGTCTTCTTTCTTGGCAGCCGGGGCTTTCTTCTCCCCGGTCTCCTTTTTGTCCTTCTTTTCGCCCGCTTCCTTTTTCTCGCCGGAGTCTTTTTTGGCTTTTTTCTCCTTTGCGGGAGCGGCCTGAGCCTGTTCTTCCTCGCGGTCCACGAGTTCGATGATGGCCATCGGCGCATCATCGCCACGGCGGTTGCCGACGTGCAGAATCCGGGTGTAGCCTCCGTTGCGGCTGGCGTAGCGGTCGGAGAGCGTGTCAAACAGCTTCACGAAGGCTTCCTTGCCGTGGACCACACGCAGGGCGCGGCGGCGGGCGTGGAGGGTGCCTTTCTTGCCCAGCGTGATGGTTTTCTCCACGTGGCTGCGCAGTTCCTTCGCCTTGGCCAGCGTGGTGCGGATGCGTTCTTTCACGATGAGCGCAGTGACCAGGTTACGGAACAGCGCTTTCCGGTGAGCCGAGGTGCGGCCCAGTTTTCTTCCCGCTTTCAGGTGACGCATGGGGTGTGATCTCTCCGTTCAGTTTCGGGGGCCCGTGGGAAACGATGGGTTTCTCGTCAGGCGCGTTCTCCCTCGAGTTCCACTTCTTTTTTCTTGCGCATGGCCTGGATCTGGCGGAGGTCTTCCTCTTCCAGTTTCAGGCCCAGCGACAGGCCCATTTCCTCGAGAATTTCTTTAATTTCGTTGAGCGATTTACGACCGAAGTTGCGGGTCTTCAGCATTTCGCTGTCGCCCTTCTGCACCAGCTCGGCGATGGTGGTGATGTTCGCGTTCTTGAGGCAGTTGTAGGAGCGTACCGACAACTCCAGTTCTTCAACGCTTTTCGCCAGGTTGGTGAGCAGTTTCTGTTTCTTTTCGTCGATCTGCGGTTGAACCGGCTCCGGCTCCTCATCGAAGTTGATGAAGATCTGCATGTGGTCCTTGACGATCTTCGCGGCGTGCGCCACGGCGTCTTCGGGAGTGATGCTGCCGTCGGTCCACAGTTCCATAACAAGGGAGTCGTAGTCCGTGGACTGCCCGACGCGGGTTTTCTCGACCGTGTAATTCACTTTTTCCACCGGTGAGAACAAGGCATCGACGGGAATCATCTGTACCGACTCGGTGGTCATGTCGTGGCGGTCCGCCGGAACGTAACCGCGGCCGCGCTGGATGAGCACTTCCATGTCCAGAGTGCCGTTGCTGTCGAGCGTGGCGATCTTGTGGTCCGGGCTCAGAATGGTGACGTCCGGGTCTTCCTGGAAATCCTTCGCCACCACTTCGCCCGCGGTATCGCGCTTCAAGTACAGGCGTTTGCTGTCCTCATTGCCCTGCAGTTTCAGCTGCAGTTTTTTCAGGTTGAGGATGATTTCCGTAACGTCTTCCATAACGCCCGGAATGGACGAAAATTCGTGGAAAACGCCTTCAAATTTCACGCCGATGACGGCGGTGCCTTCGATGGAAGACAACAGCATGCGGCGCAGCGAATTGCCGACGGTGATGCCGTAACCGCGTTCAAAGGGTCCTGCCTGGAACTTGGCGTAATTGTCGGACCGGGTCTTTTTGTCAAAATCGAGACGCTTGGGTTTAACGATTCCCTGCATCATCAAGTCAATCCTCCGATTGGGTTCTGTGTCAATTGCGTATTGGGTGATGGCCGACGGGGCGGCGCAATGCGGGGGCGCGCCCCCATCCGGGTCTCATCAACGCGAATACAATTCAACGATCAACTGCTCGTTGATCGGGAGCGTGATGTCCTCACGCGAGGAGAGTTCCAGAACCGTTCCTTCGTTCTTGTCAAAATCAAATGCCAACCAGTTGGGCAGGGTTTTGCCCTTCATGGCTTCGAGACCGGTCTTGATCGGCAGCTTGTCTTTCTTGGACGCGACCAGCCCGATCACATCGCCTTTCCTGACCGCGTAGGAAGGCACGTTCACCTTCTTGCCGTTGACGGTGAAAAAGCGGTGCCGCACCAGTTGGCGCGCAGCGTTACGGGACCCCGCGAGGCCCATCCGGTAGATGACGTTGTCCATCCGCATTTCCAGGTTCTGCAGAAGATTCTCGCCGGTGACGCCTTTTTTCTGGTCGGCTTTTTTGAAGTACGTGCGGAACTGGTTTTCCAGCACGCCGTAGAGGCGGCGGACTTTCTGTTTTTCACGCAACTGCACTCCGTATTCCGAGAACTTGGTGCGGCCCTGGCCGTGCTGGCCGGGGGCGTAGCTTCGGCGGTCGATCGCACACTTGGGGGTATCGCATCGCTCAGCTTTCAGGTACAGCTTTTCCCCTTCGCGGCGACAGAGACGACAAACGGAACCAATATATCGTGCCAAAGCTACTCTCTCCTATAAATGAATCAAATCAATATTGCGGTTACACCCGGCGGCGTTTGCGCGGCCGGCATCCGTTGTGCGGAATCGGCGTGCGGTCGCGGATGACGGTGATTTCCATGCCCACGCCCTGCAGGGACCGGATGGCGGATTCGCGCCCGGCACCCGGGCCTTTCACATGCACTTCCAGTTTGCGCATGCCCATTTCGCGGGCCTTGGTGGCGGCTTTCTCGGCAGCCACCTGCGCGGCAAACGGGGTGCTCTTGCGCGAGCCTTTGAAGCCCTGCGCACCGGCGCTGGACCAGGACACGACGTTCCCCGACAGATCGCTGATGGTGACGATCGTGTTGTTGAACGTAGCGCGGATGTGGGCGACGCCCATCTCCGGCGCGGTTTTGCCCTTTTTCTTTCCAGCTTTGGGTTTCTTGTCTGCCATCGATCCTTACCTCAGTTGTTATTTCTTGCCTTTGGCGCCGACCGTCTTGCGGGGTCCCTTACGCGTGCGGGCGTTGGTGTGCGTGCGCTGGCCGCGAACGGGCAGACCGCGACGGTGCCGAAGCCCGCGGTAACAGCCGATGTCCATAAGCCGCTTCATATTCATGTTGTTGGTGCGGCGCAGATCGCCTTCCACCTGGTGATCTTTCTCAATGATCGAGCGGATGCGCGTCAATTCATCATCCGTCAAATCCTTGATCCGGGTTTCCGGAGCCACGTTGGCCTGCTGAAGGATTTTGCCCGAAGTGGTCGGGCCGATGCCGTACACATAGGTCAACGCCACATGCGCGCGCTTGTTCATGGGAATGTCCACACCGGCTATACGTGCCACACGATTTCCTTTCTTCTAACGACGCGGTTGCCCGCTACGGGGCTCAGCCCTGTTTCTGTTTGTGCTTGGGGTTCTCACAAATCACGCGCACCACGCCGCGACGGCGGATCACCTTGCAATTCTTACAAATCTTTTTGACGGATGCCTGAACTTTCATGATGACCTCTGTGACTGACGTGATTACTTGTACCGGTACGTAATGCGACCCCGGGACAGGTCATACGGTGAAAGTTGAACCTTCACCTTGTCGCCCGACAGGATGCGGATGAAATGCAGCCGCATTTTTCCTGAAATGTGAGCGAGAATCTTGTGTCCGTTTTCCAATTCCACGCGGAACATGGCGTTCGGCAGGGGTTCCAGCACGGTGCCTTCAACTTCGATGGAATCTTCTTTGGACATATTCAGTTGACCATTTCGCAAACCCGGGAAAATATTTCATCAACCGTACCCCGGCCGGGTGCGGTCTTCAGCTTTCCCTGTTTTTCATAATAATTTTTGAGCGGCTCGGTCTGTTGCTTGTAAACCGTCAGGCGCTTGAGGATCGTCTCCTCGTTGTCGTCGTCGCGCTGATACAACTCGCCGCCGCATGCATCGCACCGGCCCGCCGCCTTCGGCGGGTGGGTGGTTTTGTGGTACATGGTGCCGCATTCCTTGCAGGTGCTTCGCCCGGTAAGGCGGACCAGCAGTTCGTCCTTGTCCACTTCCAGGTCCACGACCACATCGATGTCCTGGCCCATGGACCTCAGCATCTCACCCAGCTTTTCCGCCTGCACGATGGTGCGGGGAAAGCCGTCGAGAATGAATCCGTTGTCGCAATCGGGCTCCTTGATGCGTTCTTTTATGAGACCGACGACGATCTCATCCGGCACCAACTGGCCCTGATCCATGTAGGTCTTGGCCTGCCTGCCCAAATCGGTACCGTCACTGACGGCGGCCCTCAGGATGTCCCCGGTTGAAATCTTGGGGATGGAAAACCGCTCCTGGAGCAAATTCGCCTGGGTGCCTTTTCCGGACCCAGGAGGACCTAGCAATATCACCCGCATGGATCAGCCTCGGCGACTCCGTAACCTCCCTTTTTTGATGAAACCGTCATAATTCCGCATCACCAAATGGGATTCAATTTGTTGCATGGTATCGAGGGAGACACCAACGACGATGAGCAGGCTTGTCCCGCCAAAATAAAACGGAATGTTCAGGTATTTTATCAAATAATCGGGCAAAATACAGATAAAAGACAGGTATATCGCCCCGTAAAACGTCAACTTAGACAGAATCTGGTCGATGTATTCGGCGGTCTTCGGGCCCGGACGGATTCCGGGAATGAAGCCGCCGTGCTTCTTCATGTTGTCCGCCACTTCGGTCGGGTTGAAAATGACCGCGGTGTAGAAATAACAGAAGAAAAAGATCGCACCGATGAAAATCAGGCTGTAGATCAAATTGCCCGGAGCCAGGGCCGCCGAAACCGTCTGCATCCACGGATGATCGATGAACTGGGCGATGGTCGCCGGGAACATGATGATCGAGGACGCAAAAATCGGCGGGATGACGCCGGAAGTGTTGACCTTGAGCGGCAGGTGCGAGGTCTGCCCGCCATACATCTTTCGCCCCACCACGCGCTTGGCGTACTGGATTGGGATTCGTCTCTGTCCCCCCTCTGTAAATACAATGAACCCGACCACGGCCATCATGACCAACGCCAGCAACAGCCCGATCAATACGGAAAGTTCGCCGGTACCCATCAGGTCCAGCGACATGCCGATCGCGGAGGGCAGGCCCGCCACGATACCGGTGAATATGATAAGCGAGATGCCGTTGCCGATACCGCGTTCGGAAATCTGTTCGCCCAGCCACATGATGAACACCGTACCCGCGGTCAGGGTCAGCATCGTCATCATGCGGAAGGTCCAGCCCGGATCGGGTACGATCGGCGCGCCGCCGGGGCTCTTCATCGCTTCCAGCCCCACCGCCATGCCGGAACTCTGGATGACGCTCAACAGCACCGTGCCGTACCGCGTGTACTGGGTGATTTTTTTCTGGCCCTGCTCGCCCTCCTTCTTCAACTGCGCCAGATGCGGCGACACGATGGTGAGGAGTTGCAGGATGATCGACGCGCTGATGTAGGGCATGATGCCCAGCGCAAAAATGGTCAGGCGGCTCAACGCTCCGCCCGAAAACATGTCAAAGAACCCGAGGATCGTGCCCTTGGCCTGCTCGAATATCTCCGCCAGGGCGGCGCCGTCAATGCCCGGAGTCGGGATGTGCGCGCCAATCCGGTAAACGATCAGGACGCCAAGGGTGAACAGCACCCGGCGTTTGAGTTCCGGGATCCGGAATATATTGGCAAAACTCTCGGCGCCACTCATTTAAAGGACTACGACCTTTCCTCCCGACTTCTCGATTTTCTCCACCGCCGCCTTGCTGAACTTGTGGGCGTGTATGGTGATCGCCCCGGAGAGGTCGCCATCGGCCAATACCTTGACCGCTTCGGTTTTGTGGATGAGGCCCTTTTCTTTCATCACATCGGGAGTCAACGGGCCGTCCAGCGAAATGTCTTTCAGGTCTCCCAGGTTCACCAGTTCGTAGCTTTTCTTGAAAATGTTGGTGAAACCGCGCTTGGGCAGGCGACGCTGCAGCGGCATCTGGCCACCTTCAAACCAGGGATGCGGGCTGCCGCCGGAACGGCTCTTCTGGCCTTTCTGACCGCGCCCGGAGGTTTTGCCATTTCCGGAACCCGGTCCGCGCCCGACCCGGTTGCGTTTTTTGCGGCCGCCGGGGAAACCTTTTAAATTGGATAACTCGATCATATCTGGATCACTCAACGGGACGATTTATGATGCAATTCTTTACCGCGCACTTCCTGGCACTGCTGGACGTCGCGCAGGGACTCAAGGCCGTCGATGGTGGCCTTCACGACGTTGTGCGGATTGTTGGTGCGGATACATTTGGTGAGGATGTCCTTCACCCCCGCCGCTTCCAGGACCGCTCGCACGGCACCCCCGGCAATCAGTCCGGTACCCCGGCTCGCCGGCTTCAAAAGCACTTCACCGGAACCGAAACGGCCGATGATCTCGTGCGGAATGGTGGTGCCGTCCAGAGCCACGCGGATCTGGTTTTTCTTTGCGCGCTCGACGCCTTTACGAATAGCTTCCGGCACTTCGTTGGCCTTGCCCAGCCCCCAACCCACCTTGCCCTCGCGGTTGCCCACCACGACCAGGGCACTGAAGCTGAAGCGACGCCCGCCTTTCACCACTTTGGCGACACGCTTGATCTTGACGACTTTATCGACGAATTCGGTTTGTTTGGCGGCTCGTTCCTGCAAAAGCGTTCCTCCTGCCTGGCCGGGCTTTTTCCCCGCCGGGTTGGTTTTTTAAAACTTGATTCCCTTTTCCCGCACCGCCTCCGCCAGCGCTTTCACGCGGCCGGCATAGATGAATCCGTTGCGGTCGTAATACACTTCCTTGATTCCCTGTGCGGCGGCTTTTTCGCCCAGAATGGAACCCACCAGTTTCGCCGCTTCCACATTGCCGCCCGTTTTCATTTTCGCCTGAAAATCCTTGGTCAATGAAGACGCGGACGCGAGAGTCTTGCGGTTGGCGTCGTCGATGATCTGGGCGTAAATGTGGTTGGTGCTGCGGAACACCGACAGGCGCAGTTTCTGCGGATCTTTCTGGGTCCGGTTTTTCACCCTGAATTTGCGTTTCAGCCTCAGCCGGGTTTTGAGATTTGTTTTTGACATGGTCCGTCTTGCTAAAATTATTTGCCCGCGGCGGCTTTGCCCGCTTTTCTGCGGATGCGCTCGTCGGCATACATGACCCCTTTACCCTTGTAAGGCTCCGGTGGTCGCATTTTGCGGATTTCCGCGGATGTTTGTCCCACTTTTTCCTTGTCGATGCCTTTGACCTTGATGGTGTTGGCTTTCGAATCCACCTCGAACTCGATGCCGTCGGGGCTCGGGTACTCAATGGGATGCGAATAACCCAGGTTCAGCACCAGGGCCTTTCCCTTCAGTTCCACCTTGTAACCGACGCCGACAATGTTGAGCTGTTTCTCGTAACCCTGAGAGACGCCCACCACCATGTTGTTGAGAAGCGCTCGGGTGAGGCCGTGCAAGGCGCGGTGCGTCCGGTTGTCCGACGGCCGCTTTACCAGCACCTGGTTTTCTTCCTTCTCGATCAACATCTCCGGGTGCAGGTCACGCACCAGTTCCCCCTTGGGGCCCTTGACCTTCACGTGACTGCCCTGAATGGTGCACTCGACGCCGGAAGGCAATTCAACCGGCAATTTTCCAATACGTGACATAATCGATTCCTGCCTTACCAGATGTATCCGACCACTTCGCCGCCGATACCTTTTTCGCGGCAAATCTGATCGGTGACCAATCCCTGCGATGTGGAGATGATAGCGACCCCCAGACCGTTCAGCACCTTCGGGATATGATCCTTGTCCACATAAACACGGCGGCCGGGTGTGCTGACACGCTTGATGCCGCGTACACAGGGGGAACCGTTGTGGTATTTCAGGTACACCCGCAACAACCCCTGCTTATTGTCTTCCTTGGTCTTGAAGTTGCGAATGAATCCTTCACCCTGCAAAATCTCGGCGATCCGGACCTTCATCTTGGAATTCGGCATGTCCACCGAAGGGTGGCGCACCTGCATTCCGTTCCGGAGCCGGGTGAAAAAATCCGCTATGGGATCGGTCATCATGAGATCAATGTTCTCCTAAACTTACGTAACTCATTGCCTTACCAGCTGGCCTTGGTGACGCCGGGGACTTCCCCCAACAGCGCCCGCTGCCGAAAACAGATGCGGCACAAACCAAACTTACGGAGGAACGCCCGCGGGCGGCCGCACACTTTGCACCGGTTGTACTCCCGCACGCTGAATTTCTGCTTGCGGTTGGCCTTGGCTATCAGCGATTTCTTCGCCATTTCTTGCCTCTAAAAATCGGGATTCAGTTGCGGAACGGAAATCCCATGGTCTTCAACAGCACCCGCCCCTGCTCGTCGTTTTCAGCGGTGGTGCAGATGGTGATGTTCATTCCCTTGATCTTTTCGATCTTGTCGAAATTGATCTCCGGAAAAATCAATTGTTCTCGCAGGCCGATGGTGTAGTTGCCGCGCCCGTCGAAAGACTTGGGCGACAGGCCCTTGAAATCGCGCACGCGCGGCAGAGCGAATCCAACGAGCCGCTCGAAAAATTCGTACATGCGGGAGCCGCGCAGGGTCACACGCACACCCACCGGCATGCCTTCGCGCAGCTTGAAGTTGGAGATCGCTTTTTTCGCCTTTGTCACCACCGGGGCCTGGCCGGTAATGGTGCGCAACTGCTCAACACCCGCCTCGATCAGCTTGGCGTTCTGGGTGCCTTCGCCCAGGCCCATATTGAGCACGATCTTCTCCAGACGCGGAACCTGCATGATGTTTTTCAGCCCGAGTTCCTTCTGGATCTGACTGCGGTACTTTTCGTTGTATGCCTGCTTGACATTGGGTACTGCCATGTTCTATTCCGTCAACCTTTCTGGCACTTAAATCTTGTCGATGGCGTCGCCGCATTTACGGCAGACGCGGACGCGGCTTCCGTCATCCAGTTTCTTGCTTTTCACACGCACGCCCTTGCCGCACTTGTCGCAAACCAAAAGCACGTTGGAGTAATGAATCTTACCTTCCTTCTCCACGATGCCGCCCTTATTCTGCCCGCTCGGCTTCATGTGACGCTTGTAGAGATTGAGCTTTTCCACGGTGATGCTGTCATGGTCCGGATAGAATGCCAGAACCTTTCCCTTTTTGCCGCGTTCGCGACCCTTCATCACCATCACGATATCGTCTTTTTTCAGCAACCAGCTACCGGCCATCAGAGCACCTCCGGGGCGAGGGAAATGATCTTGAGAAACCGCTTGGCGCGGAGCTCGCGGGCGACAGGACCGAAGATGCGGGTGCCGACCGGCTCCTTCGCGTCGTTTACCAGCACAGCGGCATTGGTGTCGAATTTGATGTAGCTGCCTTCCGAGCGGCGCATTTCCTTGCGGGTGCGCACCACCACGGCTTTTTTCACGTCGCCCTTCTTGATGTTGCTGTTCGGCTCGCACTCCTTCACGGCCACGACGATGATGTCGCCCACCGAGGCGTAACGCCGTCCGGTCCCGCCCAGCACCTTGATACACTGAACTTTCCGCGCGCCCGAGTTGTCCGCCACATCCAAAACTGTTCGCAGTTGAATCATCGCCGTTAAATTTCCCGTTTCTTTAAAATTTCAACCAGGGACCACCGCTTGTCCTTGCTCAACGGCCGCACCTGCTTCATGGAAATAAAGTCGCCGACATTGCACTGGTTCGTCTCGTCGTGACACTTGTATTTCCGGGTCTGCTTGACCACTTTCTTGAATTTGGGGTGAATGTACTTCCGGTCCACCCGCACCACCACCGTCTTGTCCATCTTGTCGCTGATGACGGTGCCCAACAGCGTTTGTTTGCGCTTACCTTCGCTCAACGTGCACTCCTGAGGTTATTTCTTTTCACCCGTCTTTACGACGAGGGGGTTTCGGCTTTCGGCTGGCCTGCCTGGTCCGCCGACTGTTTCATTTCCCGGTTAAGGGTCTTGAGCCGTGCAATGTCCCGGCGCATGTGCTTCATCCGTCCCGGATTCTCAATCTTTCCTGTAGCGAGCTGAAATTTCAGATTGAAATATTCTTCCTCCAGGTCGGCGAGCTTTTCCTCGCGCTCCTTTTCGGACAGCTCCCGGATTTCCTTCATCTTCATGATAGTCGGTTCCCGCCTGTTACTTGTTCACGATGATCCGGGTGGCCACCGGAAGTTTGTGTGACGCCAGACGCAGAGCCTCTTTGGCCACGTCCTCCGCCACGCCGGACATTTCGTAAAGAATCCTTCCGGGCTTGACGACGGCGACCCAGAATTCCGGGTTGCCTTTACCTTTACCCATGCGGGTCTCGGCCGGCTTCTTGGAGATCGGCTTGTCCGGAAAAATCCGGAGCCAGATTTTACCGCCACGCTTGACGTGACGGGTCATGGCAATACGCGCCGCTTCGATCTGGCGGTTGGTGATCCAGCCGCACTCCAGAGTCTGCAGGGCATACTCGCCGAAATTGACCTTGCCGCCGCGGAACGCGGTGCCGCGCATCCGGCCTTTGTGTTTTTTGCGATACTTGACGCGCTTGGGCATCAACATGACTGTAACTCTCCCAGCTTGCTATTCGTGTTCGTCAGGACGCTGCGGCTTCGCCCTCTTCGGCGGTATCCGCCGCTCCTTCAAAAATCTCGCCCTTGTACACCCACACCTTGATACCGATGATGCCGTAAGTGGTGCGGGCCTCGGCGGTGCCGTAATCGATGTCCGCACGGAGTGTGTGCAGGGGCACGCGGCCTTCGCGGTACCATTCACTGCGCGCGATTTCCGCGCCGCCCAGGCGACCCGACACGCGGATCTTGATTCCCTTGCCGCCGAAGCGCAGGGCGCTGACCACCGCTTTCTTCATGGCGCGGCGGAAGGAAATCCGTTTCTCCAGCTGCATGGCCACGTTCTGCGCGATGAGCGAGGAGTCGAGTTCCGCCCGGCGGATTTCCTTGATGTTCAGGTTGACCTGCTTGGCCGTACCGATGATCCTCTGCAACTCTTCCTTCACCCGGTCCACTTCCAGCCCCTTCTTACCGATGATGATGCCGGGGCGGGCGGTGTGGATATTGATGCGGATGCGGCTTGCCGAACGCTCGATTTCCAGATTCGAAATGCCCGCGTGCGACAGGTTTTTCCGTAAATGCTTGCGGATCTTGATGTCTTCCTGCAGAAGATCGGCGTAATCTTTTTTTGCGTACCAGTTCGATTTCCAGGGCTTGTTGATGCCCAGGCGAAACCCGTAGGGATGTACCTTCTGACCCATGTGTCGGTTACTCCTTTTCGTCCAGCACAAGCGTGATGTGGCTGGTGCGTTTGCGAATGAGGGTCGTCATCCCCCGCGCCCGCGGAAGCTGGCGTTTCATGGTTACACCTTCGTCCACCGTGACCTTGCGAACATACAGATCGTCCACGTCCAGCACCTTGTGGTTTTCCTCGGCATTGGCCAACGCCGACTTCAAAAGTTTCTGAAACAGACCCGCCGCCTTCTTCCGCGTGAAGACAAGGACGTTCATTGCGTCGTTCACGTTCTTGCCGCGGATCATGTCGGCGATCAAGCGCGCTTTGCGCGGGGCCGTGCGGGCGTGTTTCAATTGGGCTCTGACACTCATTTCCGTTGCTCTCGATTAAATTACTTGGGCGGCGCCGCTTTTTTGGTTTTGCCGCTGTGGGCCTTGAAGGTGCGGGTCGGGGAAAACTCCCCCAGCTTGTGCCCCACCATGTTTTCCGTGACGAACACGGGAATGAACTTCTTGCCGTTGTGCACCGCCAGGGTGTGCCCGACGAAATCCGGCAGAATGGTGGACCGGCGCGACCAGGTCTTGACGACCTTCTTCTCGTTCTTCCGGTTCATCAGCTCCACCTTGTCCGCCAGATGCTGATCGACAAACGGCCCTTTTTTCAGTGATCGCGCCATAGCGCTCCTGCCTTCTAAAGTTGATTATTTCTTGCGCCGACTCAGTATGTACCGAGAGGACGGTTTCTTTTTCTTGCGCGTTTTGTACCCCTTCGCCGGCATGCCGTAAGGACTGCACGGATGGCGTCCGCCGGAGGAGCGGCCTTCACCGCCGCCCATTGGATGGTCGACCGGGTTCATGGCCACTGCGCGCGGACGCGGGCGGCGCCCCATCCAGCGTGTTCGCCCTGCTTTGCCGAGCGACACGTTTTCGTGCTCTGCGTTGCCGACGGAACCCACTGTGGCGCGGCATTTCACCGAAACCAGCCGCACCTCGCCGGACTTGAGCTTGATGTTGGCATAGTCGCCTTCCTTCGCCATCAACTGCGCGTAGGTTCCGGCACTGCGCGCAATCTGACCCCCTTTGCCCGGCCTGAGTTCGATGTTGTGGATCGTCGTGCCTACGGGAATGTCTTCGAGGTGCAGGCAGTTGCCGACGCGCACCTCGGCGTCCCGGCCGGACATCACCGTGGCACCGTCCTTCAATTCCGAAGGCGCCAGAATGTACCGCTTTTCTCCGTCCGTGTACACGAGAAGCGCGATGTTCGCCGAACGGTTGGGATCGTATTCGATACCGGCCACCTTCGCTTCGATCCCGTCCTTGTTTCGCCGGAAATCGATTTTGCGGTACAGCTTGCGGTGTCCGCCGCCACGCCGACGGGCGGTGACGCGACCGTTGTTGTTGCGGCCGCCCTTGCGGGAAATCGACACCAGCAGGCTTTTCTCCGGTGTGGATTTGGTCACTTCACCGAAATCCGAAATCGTCTGAAATCGAACACCGGCGGAAGTCGGGTTGAGTTTTCTTACTGGCATGGCCGCTTACGCTCCTTCAAAAAAGTCTATCTTGTCGCCGTCCTTCAACGTGACGATGGCTTTTTTGCTCGCCTTGGTAAACCCGACGTTGCGGCCGAACCGTTTCTGCCTGGGTTTCACGTTGAGGGTATTCACATCCAGCACGGTGACGTTGAAGATTTTCTCCACGGCCTGCTTGATCTGAAGCTTGTTGGCATCGCGCTTCACCTGAAACATCACCCGGTTGCCGTCCTCCAGCATCATGGTGCTCTTTTCAGTGATGAGCGGCTTCTCTAAAATTCGATAAAGGTCGGTGGACATCAGCTGAGTCGCTCCTCTAATTTCTTGAGAGAGTCGGGGGTGCACACGATCTTCTGATGCACCAGCAGGTCGAACACATTGACGCCTTCCACCGACAGCACATTGACCTGCGGCAGGTTGCGAACGGCAAGCTCCAGGTTCGGGTTTTTCTCGGCGACCAGGAACAACGTTTTCTCCGGCAAACCGAGCTTGGCGAGCAGGGCCAAAGCCTGCTTGGTTTTGGGCTCTTCCAGGTTCAGTGATTCGACCACTTGAATATTATTGCTTTGCAATCTTTCGGCGAGAACGGAGCGGATGGCGAGCTTGCGGGACTTCTTGGAAAGCTTGTGTGTGTAGGCACGCGGACGGGGACCGAACACCGTCATACCCCCGCGCCAAATAGTGGAGCGGGTGCTGCCATGACGGGCGCGCCCAGTTCCTTTCTGCCGCCAGGGCTTTTTACCGCCGCCGCTGATATCGCCGCGATTTTCGATGGTCGAGGCGGTGCCGCTCCGCTTGGCCGCCAGCTGCATGACAACGTACTGTTGCACCAGATGCTCGCGGACGGGGCCTTCAAACACCTCGGGCGACAGCGTGGCCGTTCCGACCTTCTTGTTTTCTGTGTTGACGATTTCGAGTTCCGCCATGTTTCGCTCTTTCGCTTCTTTCGCTCTAAATTATTTCCTGCCGCCAGCCTTGGCTTCGGTGATGCGCACCAGCCGGCCGTTGGCGCCCGGCACCGAGCCGCGCACCAGGATCAGGTTGTTGCCCGCATCCACGCGGACGACTTTCAAATTCTTCGCATGCACGGTTTTACCGCCCATGCGCCCGGCCATCTTCTGGCCTTTCAGCGTGCGCCCGGGATAGGTGTGCATGCCGATGGAACCGCCGCCGCGAAACGACTCATGAGTGCCGCGGGATGCCGGTTGGCCGCGGAAGTTGTACCGCCGGACCACACCGGAGAACCCTCGCCCCTTGGAGACGCCGACCACATCCACCAGCTCACCCTCGGCGAATGCATCCACCTTGAGTTGCTGGCCCATGGCGTCGTCCGCCAATTCCAGGTTTCGGAATTCCCGAAGGATCCGTGCGGGCTCCGCCTTGATCTTGCCGTAATACCCGGCCAGCGGCTTGTTGGTGTGCTTCGGCTTGCGCTGGCCATAGGCCACCACCACAGCGTCGTACCCGTTTTTATCCTGAGTCCGCTTGTCCACGGGCACACACCGCTCCACCTGGATGACAGTGACGGGAACACAATCGCCGTTTTCCAGATAGACCTGGGTCATTCCCAATTTTTTACCGAGCAAACCTTTCATCGATCCCGACCGTTCTTACAGTTTGATTTCAATATCCACGCCGCCGCTGAGGTCCAGCTTCATGAGCGCGTCGACGGTTTGCGGAGTGGGCTCGAGGATTTCCAGGATGCGCTTATGCGTCCGGATCTCGAACTGCTCCCGCGATTTTTTGTCCACATGCGGCGACCGCAGCACGGTCCACCGGTTCTTCTTGGTCGGTAGCGGGATGGGGCCGACCACCCGGGCGCCGGTGCGCTTGGTGGTCTCCACGATTTCCCCGACCGACCAGTCGAGCAATTTGTGGTCGTAAGCCTTCAGCTTGATTTTTATTTTCTGATCGCTCATTAGTCCATGATCTCGCTGACGATGCCCGCGCCCACAGTCCGGCCACCTTCACGAATGGCGAACCGCAATTCCTTGGCCATCGCCACGGGGGTGATCAATTCCACCTCGAAGGTGACATTGTCGCCCGGCATGACCATCTCCACGCCCTGCGGCAGGGTGACCACGCCGGTCACGTCCGTGGTGCGGAAATAAAACTGCGGCCGGTAGCCGTTGAAGAACGGAGTGTGACGCCCACCCTCTTCCTTGGTCAGGATGTACACCTCTGCCTTGAACTTCGCGTGCGGGGTGATGGAACCGGGTTTCGCCAGAACCTGTCCGCGCTCGATGTCGTCGCGCTTGGTGCCACGGAGCAGACAGCCGACATTGTCGCCCGCCTGACCGTCGTCCAGCAGCTTGCGGAACATCTCGACACCGGTGACGGTGGTCTTGGTGGTCGGGCGGAATCCGACGATCTCGACTTCCTCACCCACCTTGATGACACCCGTCTCGATCCTGCCGGTGGCCACGGTACCGCGACCGGAGATGCTGAAGATGTCCTCGATCGGCATCAGGAACGGCTTGTCGATCGGGCGTTCCGGAACCGGAATGTCCGCATCGCAGGCAGCCATCAGGTCCCAGATGCACTTCGTCTTTTCTTCGTCTTCGGCGTTCTCCAGAGCCTGCAGAGCGCTGCCGCGAATGACGGTGATGTCGTCGCCGGGAAACTCGTACTTGTTGAGCAGTTCGCGTACTTCCAGCTCAACCAGGTCCAGGAGCTCCGGATCGTCAACCATGTCGCATTTGTTCATGAACACAACGATGCGCGGCACGCCGACCTGGCGGGCAAGCAGGATGTGCTCGCGGGTCTGCGGCATGGGGCCGTCGGTGGCGCTCAGCACGAGGATCGCGCCGTCCATCTGCGCCGCACCGGTGATCATGTTTTTGACGTAGTCGGCATGGCCCGGGCAGTCCACGTGAGCGTAGTGACGGTTTTCCGTCTGGTACTCAACGTGCGCGATGGCGATGGTGATGCCGCGTTCTTTCTCTTCAGGGGCCTTGTCGATCTGGTCGAACGCAATGCTTTGCGCCATCCCCTTTTTTGCCAAAACTTCGGTGATGGCCGCTGTGAGCGTGGTTTTACCATGGTCAACATGACCGATGGTTCCGATGTTCACGTGGGGTTTGTCTCTCACAAATTTTTCTTTTGCCATACCGATTCACTCCATTAATGATGAAATCATTGTTCCGGTTTTTTATTCGTTTTATTTATACGGTCACTTCACTTGAGGTTCCGGTGGACTTGGCGATCAATTCCTCGGCAATCGCATTCGGAACCACGTCATATTTCAAAAATTCCATTGAGTAGTTGGCGCGACCCTGGGTGTTCGACCGAAGATCGGTGGAATACCCGAACATGCCCGCCAACGGCACTTCGCACCGCACCACTTTCGCTCCGGCACGGTCACCCAGTTCTTTGACCTTGCCGCGCTTCGAGTTGAGGTGGCCGATGACATCACCCATGAATTCCTCGGGGGTGACCACCTCCACGTCCATGATGGGCTCGAGCAGCACCGGCGTGGCCTTCTTCGCCGCATCCCGAAACGCAATGGACGCACAAATCTTGAATGCCATCTCGGAAGAGTCCACATCATGATACGAACCGTCGTTCAGGGTGACGCGAACGTCCACCATCGGGAACCCGCACAGGACGCCGCGGTCCATGGCCTCCGAAACACCCTTTTGAACTGCGGGAATGTATTCCTTCGGAATGGCGCCGCCGACGATCTTGTTGACGAATTCAAACCCTTCACCCGCCTTGCGCGGTTCGAGAGTGATTTCAACATGACCATACTGACCCCGGCCGCCGGTCTGCTTGACGTACTTGTAACTGTGGTCCGTTTTCCTGGTGATGGTTTCGCGATACGCCACCTGCGGCTTGGACACACTGACGTCGAGGTTGAACTCGCGCTTCATGCGGTCCACGAGGATCTCCAGATGCAACTCGCCCATTCCGGAAATAATGGTCTGGGAAGTTTCCGGATCCACCTTCACTTCGAATGTGGGGTCTTCCTGCTGAAGCTTGATGAGACAGTCGGAAAGTTTTTCCTGTTCCTGCTTGGTTTTCGGCTCAATCGCAACAGAGATGACGGGCTGCGGAAAGGAAATGGACTCGAGGATAACGGGGCTCTCTTCGCGACACAGAGTGTCACCGGTAAAAGTCTTTTTGAAGCCGATCGCCGCGGCAATGTCCCCGGCGCCGACCACATCCACCTCTTCACGCTTGTTGGCGTGCATGCGGAGCAGGCGTCCCACGCGCTCCTTCTGATTCTTGGTCGAGTTGTACACGTACGTACCGCTCTTGATATGACCGGAATAAACGCGGAAGTAGGCCAGCTGGCCGACAAACGGATCGGTCATGATCTTGAATGCCAGCGCGGACAGCGACTTGCTCTCGTCCACCGGACACGTCACTTCCTCCTGCGTGTTCGGGTTGACGCCGACGACCGCCGCCACCTGGTCCGGAGACGGCAGGTAATGAACCACCGCGTCGAGCAACTGCTGCACACCCTTGTTCTTGAACGCGGCCCCGCAGAAAATCGGCGTGAACGCCAGGGCCAGCACACCTTTGCGGAGAGCCGCGCGGATTTCCTCCTCGCTCACATCCTCCCCGCCCAGGTATTTTTCCATCAGCGCCTCATCCACATCGGCCAGGGCTTCCAGCATGTGGTCGCGGTACTCCTTCGCCTGGTCCAGCAGGTCCTCCGGAATCTCCTGAGTGTCGTACGCCTCACCCTTCTTGTACTTGTCGGAATACACGTTGGCTTTCATCGTGACCAGATCAATGAGCCCCACAAAATCGGCTTCCGACCCGATCGGCAACTGCACGGGAACCGGGTTCGCGTTCAGGCGCTCTTTCATCTGCTGCACGCAGCCGAGGAAATCCGCGCCGGCGCGGTCCATCTTGTTGACAAACCCAATGCGCGGAACCTTGTACTTGGTGGCCTGGCGCCACACCGTCTCGGATTGCGGCTCAACGCCGCCAACGGCGCAGAACACACCCACAGCCCCGTCCAGCACACGGAGCGACCGCTCGACTTCGGCGGTGAAATCGACGTGGCCCGGCGTGTCGATGATATTGATCTGGTGATCCAGCCAGAAACACGTGGTGGCGGCGGAGGTGATGGTGATGCCGCGCTCCTGTTCCTGCTGCATCCAGTCCATGGTCGCACTGCCCTCATGAACCTCACCGATCTTGTGACTCTTGCCGGTGTAATAAAGGATTCGCTCGGTCGTCGTGGTCTTGCCCGCGTCGATGTGGGCGATGATGCCGATATTCCGGATTTGACTGATTTTGGGCTTCTTACTCATAACACCTTATATGCTGCTTGAGAACCGCATTACCAGCGGTAGTGGGCGAACGCCTTATTGGCTTCTGCCATACGATGAACATCTTCCTTCTTGCGAACCGCACCGCCGGTGCTGTTGTAGGCATCGACCAGCTCGTCGGTCAGCCTGTCAGACATGGAACGGCCCGCACGGCTGCGCGCATTGCTGATGATCCAGCGGATGCTGAGCGCGGTGCGCCGGTTGGCGTTGACTTCCACCGGCACCTGATAGGTGGCGCCACCGACACGCCGGGACCGGACTTCGAGAAGCGGCGCAGCGTTGTCCACCGCCTTCTTGAACACCCTGATGGGCTCTTCGTCCTTCACCCGCTCACCGATGTTGTCCAGAGCGGAATAGAACATACGTTCCGCCACGCTCTTCTTGCCCCGCTTGAGGAGGCTGTTGACAAACCGGGCAACCAGAATGTCGTTGTATTTGGGGTCCGGCAGGATCTCCCGTTTTTCCGCTTCGCGTCTTCTTGCCATGGTTGCGTATAATTCTTATTAGGTTTTCTTCGGTTTCTTGGCACCGTACTTGGAACGGCTCTGCATGCGGTTGGCCACGCCCAGTGTATCCAGACTGCCCCGCACAACATGGTAACGAACACCCGGCAGATCCTTAACGCGGCCGCCGCGAATCAAAACGATCGAGTGTTCCTGGAGATTGTGCCCGACACCCGGAATGTAGCTCGTTACCTCCATTCCGTTGGTCAGCCGGACGCGCGCCACTTTTCGTAATGCCGAATTGGGCTTCTTCGGAGTGGAGGTGTACACACGCACACACACGCCCCGTTTCTGCGGGCACGACTTCAGCGCCGGCGATGCCGTTTTCTCTACCGGCTTACGCCGGCCTCTTTTGACCAATTGATTAATGGTCGGCACAATAAAGTTCTCCTGATAGAGGGACCAACACCTTAACAAAACCCAGTTGACCCATCCTCAACTAATTGAATTTGTTGGAATGTTCAGAGTATGTCTGTAGTAGGCCGAAAAGCTTGGATTTTATCACTCCCATGCGGGGAGTCAAGGGAATTTTCCGGTATTTTTTCCTACTCTACCGCAGCCGGGGTTTCTTCCTCTTCTACCGGCTTCACTTCCTCGGTTTCCTCGAATTCCGGCTCCTCGATGCGGATGCCGCTGTAGGCGCGGCAGCCGGTTCCGGCCGGAATCAGCCTACCCATGATCACATTTTCTTTCAGTCCAAACAGGCGGTCTTCCTTGCCGCTGACCGCCACTTCCGTCAGCACCCGCGTGGTCTCCTGGAAGGAGGCCGCGGAGATGAAACTCTCGGTGCTGAGCGACGATTTCGTGATTCCCAGAAGAACCGGCTGGCCCTGCGCGGGCTTGCCTTTTTCCTTTATGGTCTCCTGGTTTTTCTCGTTGAATACCTTGCGGGTCACCTGTTCGCCAATCAGCAGGTCGGTGTCCCCGGGCTCTTCCACCTGAAGGTGGCGGAGCATCTGGCGGACGATGACTTCGATATGCTTGTCGTTGATGGCGACACCCTGCAGGCGGTACACCTCCTGCACCTCGTTGACGAGGTATTTCTGCAACTCGTTTTCACCGAGGATGCGCAGGATGTCATGCGGGTTGGCGGCGCCATCCATGAGCGGCTCGCCGGCCTGCACTTCGTCGCCTTCGTGCACGTTGATGTGCTTGCCGCGCGGAATGAGGTACTCGCGCTCTTCACCACTGTCGTTGACGATGACCACCTTCCGCATGCCTTTCACGAACCCGCCGAACTTAACGGTACCGCTGATTTCCGAGATGGTCGCCTGCTCGTGCGGCTTGCGCGCCTCGAACAGTTCCGCAACACGCGGCAGACCGCCGGTGATGTCCTTCGTCTTCGCCGTCTCGCGAGGAATCTTGACGATGACATCACCCGCATTCACGCGGTCGCCCTCGTTGACATTGATGTGCGCACCCGCGGGCAGAATGTAGCGGCGGATGGTTTCACCCTTGTCGTCCTTGATCGAAATGCGCGGCTGCCGCTTCTCGTCGCGGTGGCTGATGATGACCTTGGTGGAAAGACCCGTGATTTCGTCGAAGTCCTCTTTCATGGTGATGCCTTCCACCACGTCGCCGAAGGCGATGGTGCCCTCGACCTCAGTGAGGATCGAGTTGGTGTACGGGTCCCACTCGACCAGCGTCTGGTTCTCGTGGACTTCCTGCCCGTCGTGCACCTTGAGTTTCGCCGCATAGACGACGGAGTATTTTTCCTTTTCCCGGCCGTTTTCGTCCTGCACCACCAGGCTGCCGTTGCGGTTCATGACGATGATCTCGCCGCGCTGGTTCTTGATCGTGCGCAGGCCCTGGTACTTGATGATGCCGCCCTTCTTCGTGCTGAGCGTCGTCTGCTCGACCACGCGGCTCGCGGTGCCGCCGATGTGGAACGTCCGCATGGTGAGCTGGGTACCCGGTTCACCGATGGACTGCGCGGCGATGACGCCGACCGGCTCGCCGATCTCCACCCAGCCGTTAGTGGCCAGGTTGCGCCCGTAGCACTTCACGCACAGTCCCTGCTTCGATTCGCAGGTCAGGTTCGAGCGGATTCGGATGCCTTCAATCCCGGCGTTCTCAATGGCCTCGACGACTTTCTCATCGACCATCTCATTCGCCTTGACCAGCACGTCGCCGGTGAACGGATCGAGCACGTCTTCCAGGCACGTACGGCCGAGGATGCGCTCACCCAAAGGCTGGATGATCTCACCCGCCTCAACCAGCGACGACAACTTAATGCCGCGCAGGGTGCCGCAGTCTTCTTCCATGATGATGATGTCCTGGGCCACATCGACAAGGCGCCGGGTCAGGTAACCGGAGTTTGCCGTCTTGAGCGCGGTGTCGGCCAGACCCTTGCGCGCACCGTGGGTGGAGATGAAGTACTGGATCACCGACAGCCCTTCGCGGAAGTTCGCGGTGATGGGCGTCTCGATGATCTCACCCGAGGGCTTGGCCATCAGGCCGCGCATGCCGGCCAGCTGCCGCAACTGCTGCGAGCTGCCGCGCGCTCCGGAGTCGGCCATGATGAAGATCGAGTTGAAGTCCTTGGCCTCCACGCCCTTGACGATGTTTTCGTCTTCGACTTCCAGTTCGCGGAACATCTCTTCCGAGACGCGCTCGGTGACGTGCGCCCAGATGTCAATGACCTTGTTATAGCGTTCGCCGTTGGTGATGAGGCCGTCGCGGTACTGGTTGTAAACGCGGAGCACTTCATCGCCGGCCTTGTTGACCAGCGTTTCCTTCGCTTTCGGAATCCGCATGTATTCTGTCGAAATAGACAGGCCCGCCTCGGTCGCGTAATGAAACCCGAGGGTCTTGACCGCATCCAGCAGAGCAACGGTTTTTTCCCGGCCCACGATCTGGAACGACGTGGAAATCAGGTTGGACAGGGTTTTCTTGTTCATCTCCTGGTTGACCAGCTTGAACGGCAGCTCTTCCGGCAATACCTCATACAGGAGAACGCGGCCGGTGGTGGTGACTTCCAGGTTGCCGTCCACCTCGACCATCATCTTCGCCTGCAGGTGCAGTTCTCCGTGATCGTACGCCGCGCGCACTTCGCGCAGGTTGGAGAACACGCGTCCCTCGCCGGGCACGCTCCCGCGGATCTTGGTCATGTAGTAGCAGCCGAGAACGATATCCTGACTGGGCACGGCGATGGGCTTGCCGTTGGCCGGAGACAAGACGTTGTTGGGCGCCATCATGAGGAGTTTCGCCTCGACCTGCGCTTCCATCGAAAGCGGAACGTGCACCGCCATCTGGTCGCCGTCGAAGTCGGCGTTGAACGCGGTGCACACCAGCGGATGGATGCGGATCGCCTTGCCCTCGATCAACACCGGCTCGAATGCCTGGATGCCGAGACGATGCAAAGTCGGCGCGCGGTTCAGGAGAACCGGATGTTTCTGGATGACTTCTTCCAATACTTCCCACACCTCGGCGCGCTCCTGCTCGACCATCTTCTTCGCGGTCTTGATGGTGGCGGCATAACCTTTCTGCTCGAGCCGGTTGAAGATGAACGGCTTGAACAACTCGAGCGCCATCTTCTTCGGCAGCCCGCACTGGTGCAGCTTGAGTTCGGGACCGACCACGATGACCGAACGACCGGAGTAATCGACGCGCTTGCCAAGCAGGTTCTGGCGGAAGCGGCCCTGTTTGCCTTTCAGCATGTCGCTCAGCGATTTGAGCGGACGCTTGTTGGTGCCGCGAAGCGTCCGGCCACGGCGGCCGTTGTCGAACAGCGCCGACACCGCTTCCTGCAGCATGCGTTTTTCGTTGCGGATGATGATCTGCGGCGCCTTGAGTTCCATCAACCGCTTGAGGCGGTTGTTGCGGTTGATGACGCGGCGGTACAGGTCATTGAGATCGGACGTGGCGAAGCGGCCACCGTCGAGCGGCACCAGCGGGCGCAGCTCCGGCGGGATGACCGGCACCACGCTCAGGATCATCCACTCCGGGCGGTTACCGGATTTGCGGAAAGCCTCGATGATCTTGAGGCGCTTGGCGATCTTGCGTTTGTTGAGCACCGAGGTGGTCTTCGCCAGGTTTTCCTTCAACTGCTCGGCGGTGGCGTCGAGGTCGATGTTCTTCAGCATCTCGTACACCGCCTCGGATCCGACCATCACCTTCAGTCCGTGCGGGTACTCGATTTCCGCCTCGCGGTATTCTTTTTCATCCAGAAGCTGGCCGGGCTTGAAATCCGATTCGCCGGGATCGACCACCACATAGTTTTCAAAATAAATAATGCGCTCGAGTTCCTTGAGCGTGAGATCCAGCACGTGGCCGATGCGGCTCGGCAGTCCCTTGAAGAACCAGATGTGGGCGACGGGGCTGGCCAGTTCGATGTGCCCCAGGCGCTCGCGGCGGACCTTGGACAGGATGACTTCCACCCCACACTTTTCGCACACCACCCCTTTGTGCTTCATGCGCTTGTACTTGCCGCAGTTGCACTCCCAATCCTTCACCGGGCCGAAGATCTTGGCGCAGAACAGGCCGTCCCGCTCCGGCTTGAAGGTCCGGTAATTGATGGTTTCCGGCTTTTTGACTTCCCCGTACGACCAGGACCGGATTTTTTCCGGAGAGGCCAGCCGCACCCGGATGGCGTCAAACATGATCGGATTCTTGGGTTTTTCAAAAATGTTCAGGGTATCCACAAGCGTGGTCTCCTAAATGAAAGTTTATTTAAAAATTCTTTTCCGGACAGGAAGCCGTTCCTGTCGCCCCGGCGGCCGCTACTTGCTGGCGGTTTCCATCAGTTCCACATCAATGGCCAGGCTCTGCAGTTCCTTGACCAGGACGTTGAACGATTCCGGAAGGCTGGGCGTGAGATTCGTGTCGCCCTTGACGATGGCTTCGTACATCCGCTTGCGGCCCTCGACGTCGTCGGATTTGACCGTGAGCATCTCCTGCAGGGTGTAGGCGCCGCCGTAAGCTTCGAGCGCCCAGACCTCCATCTCACCCAGCCGCTGACCGCCGAACTGCGCCTTTCCGCCCAGCGGCTGCTGGGTGACGAGCGAGTAGGGTCCGGTGGACCGGGCGTGGATCTTGTCGTCTACAAGGTGATGCAGTTTGAGCATGTAGATGTACCCCACCATGACCTTCTGGTGAAACGGCTGGCCGGTGCGCCCGTCGAACAGGCTGACTTCGCCGGTGGGCGAACAGCCGGAATCGACGAGCATTCTGCGCACATCGTCTTCCTTTGCGCCGTCGAAGACGGGCGTCGCGACGTGCTTGCCGCTGGCCTTGGCCGCCATGCCGAGGTTGGTTTCGAAAATCTGGCCGACGTTCATACGAGATGGCACGCCGAGCGGATTGAGTATGAGCTCGATCGGAGTTCCATCATCCATATAAGGCATGTCCTCTTCCGGAACGATCTTGGAGACGACACCTTTGTTGCCGTGACGGCCGGCCATTTTGTCGCCCACCTGAAGCTTGCGTTTCATGGCAACGAACACCTTCACCAGCTTGATGACGCCGGGTGCCAGGTCGTCGCCTTTCTTCAGTTTGGCGATCTTGTCATTCATCATGGTCTTGAGGATGTGGATCTGGTCCTTGCTGGCATCCTCGATCTGCTGCAACTCGTTCGGGTCCACGTCCTTGACCGGAATCTTCACCATATCCCGCGTGGGCATTTTGGCGAGGTCTTCCTCGGTCAGGTCCTGACCCTTCTTAAAAACCTTCTTGCCAATGGTGGTGGCCTTGGTCACCTGCTTGCCCACCAGCATGGACAGGAGTTTCTTTTCGCTTTCGTTCTTGACGATCTCGATCTCGTCGCTGAAGTCCTTTTCGATCCGGGAGACCTCCTCTTCCTCGATCGACAGCGTGCGGGAATCCTTGTCGACTCCCTTGCGCGAGAACACCTTGACGTCGATGACGATACCCTGGATGCCCGGCGGCACGCGCAGGGACGTGTCACGCACGTCGCCCGCCTTTTCGCCGAAGATCGCTTTGAGCAGTTTTTCTTCGGGGCTCAGCTGCGTCTCGCCTTTGGGGGTGATCTTGCCCACGAGGATGTCGTTGGGCGCCACCGAGGCACCGATGCGGATGATGCCGCTGTCGTCCAGGTTCCGAAGCGCTTCCTCGCCGACGTTCGAGATGTCGCGTGTGATGTCTTCCTTGCCCTGCTTGGTGTCGCGGGCCTCCACCTCGAACTCCTCGATGTGGACGGACGTGAAGACGTCCTCCTTCACCACCTTCTCGCTGATGACGATGGCGTCCTCGAAGTTGTAACCTTCCCACGGCATGAACGCGACCAGCACGTTGCGGCCGAGCGCCAGCTCTCCGCGGTCCGTCGACGGTCCATCGGCGATGACCTGACCCTTCCTCACCTTTTCGCCGGTACCGACAAGCGGGCGCTGATTGATGCAGGTGTTCTGGTTGGAGCGCTGGTACTTGGACAGGGTGTAGATGTCCACACTGGAATCCAGCATGCCTTTCCTTTTCTGACGGCCGGAAGTCCGCACCACAATGCGCGACGCATCGGCACTGATGACCTCACCGTCGTTCTCCGCCACCACCACGGCGCCGGAATCGCGGGCCACCACCTCTTCCATACCGGTGCCCACGAGAGGCGCCTCGGTCTCCAGAAGCGGCACGGCCTGGCGCTGCATGTTGGAACCCATGAGGGCGCGGTTGGCGTCGTCGTTTTCCAGAAACGGAATCAACGACGCGGCGACGCTGATCAACTGCTTGGGCGAAACGTCCATCAGGTTGATTTTTTCGCGCGGCGACAGAATGAAGTCGCCACCCTGACGCGCATCGACGATTTCATTGACGAAGCGGTTCTTGTCGTCGAGCTGGGCGTTGGCCTGCGCAATGACATACTCGTCTTCAACCATCGCGTTGTGAAACTCGACCGAGTCGCCAACCTTGCCTTCGGTCACGCGCCGGTAAGGCGTTTCGACAAACCCGTAGTCGTTCACCCGCGCGTAGGTGCTGAGCGACGCAATGAGACCGATGTTCGGTCCCTCAGGGGTCTCGATGGGACAGATCCGCCCGTAATGGGTCGGATGCACGTCCCGCACTTCGAATCCCGCGCGCTCGCGCGTCAGACCGCCGGGCCCCAATGCGCTGAGGCGCCGCTTGTGCGTGACCTCGCTGAGGGGATTGGTCTGGTCCATGAACTGGGACAACTGGCTGCTTCCGTAAAATTCCTTGATCGCCGCGGTGACCGGCTTCGAATTGATCAGGTCGTGCGGCATGGAAACATCCAGATCCTGAATGGACATGCGCTCGATGATGGCGCGCTCCATGCGCACCAGGCCGACGCGGAACTGGTTTTCCAGGGACTCACCCACCGCGCGCACGCGGCGGTTGCCCAGATGGTCGATGTCGTCCACCACACCCACACCGTTTCGCAGGTCCACCATGTAGCGGATGACCGCAATGAGGTCCTCGCGGGTGAGCAGGCGGTGCTCCAACGGCACATCCAGACCGAACTTCTGGTTCATCTTGATCCGGCCGACCACGGACAGGTTGTACCGCTTCGGGTTGAAGAACAGGTTGTAGAAAAGCGTTTTTGCGATCTCGGTCGTCGGCGGGTCGCCGGGACGCAGACGTTTGTAGATTTCGCGGATGGCCTCGTCCGAATCCGCGATCTTCGCCTGGGCCAGGGTGTCGCGTATGGTGGTATCCGGGTTTTCCTCGTCGATGGACAGCACCGAAAATTCACTGATGTTGTGCTTGGCCAGTACCGCGAGCGTCTCCGGGGTGATCTCCGTGTTGGACTCGATCAGGACCTCGCCGGTCTCCTTGTCAATGATGTCCTGCGCGAGATATCCACCGGCCAGCGTTTCCTTGTCGATCTCAACGCGCTGGGATTTACTCATGCGGCGCAACTTTTTGATCTGCTGCGGAGCCACCTTCTTGCCGGACTTCACAAGAACATCATCCGTCTTGGAGTCGATGACGTCTTCAAGCACCTTGATGCCGCACATCAGCCCCTTGCTGCCCATGAAGTAGCGGTCGTCCTTGACCAGCCGCGATACCTTTTCGACATTGTAAAAGGAAGCGAGGATCTCTTCCTGGCTCATGCCAAAGGCGCTCAGGAGGACCGTGGCCGGAAGTTTGCGCCGGCGGTCGATCTTGACATGCAGGATGTCCTTGATGTCGAACTCGAAGTCGAGCCAGGAGCCGCGGTCCGGAATGACCCGCGCGCTGTAAAGGATCTTTCCGCTGACGTGACTGCGTCCCTTGTCGTGCGCGAAGAACGCGCCCGGGGAGCGGTGCATCTGACTGACGATGACACGCTCGACGCCGTTGATCATGAATGTGCCGGTGGGGCCCATGACGGGCATCTCACCGAGAAAAATCTTCTGCTCCTTCACTTCCTTGACGGAATTGATCGTGACTTCGGGAACCTTGAATTTCTGCAGGGCCTCAATGATGGTGGCGTCAATTTCGGTACGGGCGGGAATGAGCGGCTTGTTCGTCTCCGGGTTTTTCACCTCTTCGACGATGTATTTGCCGGGCAGCTCCTTCAGGATGCGTGCGTTGACCTCGATCTTCTCGCGCTGAAACAGGACCATGCGGACCATGATCTTGATCGGGTCGGAGTAGGTGAGGCCCTTCTGGCGGCATTCCGCGAGCTTGAACTTTTCCTTGTAATTGACTTCCTGGCCGCAGGCGTCGCACACCACACCCAGGCCGCCGAGTTCCTTGTACTCGCCGCAGGCACACTCCCACACGCCGACTTCATAGCCCACATAATCGATACGGGCGTTGATGTTCAGGTCGGAGATGGGGAACACATCCTGAAACACTTCCTCCAGACCCTGGACCTTGCGTTCCGACGGGGCGGTTTCCGTCTGCAGGAAGTACTCAAAGGACTTCTTTTGAATTCCAATCAGGTTGGGAATCTCGATGACCGCAGGGATCCGGGAGAAGTCCAACCTTTCACGAACAGTGCTTTGGGTTCGATCGGTGGTTTTGATAGACATAGATTTAATCCAGTCCCCTGTTAAAGATTAATGGCCATACTCCCCCTCTCATCAAAAGAAGGCAAAAGGCATTACTTAATCTCAACAGTTCCACCGGCTTCTTCGATCTTCTTTTTGATCTCCTCAGCTTCTTCTTTCTTCACAGCTTCCTTAATGGCCTTGGGAGCCGCTTCCACCAGGTCCTTCGCATCCTTCAGACCCAGACCCGTGATGCCGCGAACTTCCTTGATCACCTGAATCTTCTTGTCACCCGCCGCTGTGAGAACGACGTCAAACTCCGTTTTCTCTTCCGCCGCGGCACCGGCATCGCCGCCCGCACCAGCCGGCATCGCCATCATGGCCGGGGCTGCCGCCGTGACACCGTACTTTTCTTCCAATTCCTTGACGAATTCCGACATCTCCAAAACCGTCATGTTGTCGATGAAGGAAACGACGTCCTCTTTCGTGACTGCCATTGCAATCTCCTTTCTGGGATGAAACGCTTATTCAAATAATTTTCGAAAAAATTTCGTTCGTCTTTTTTGTTCCGCTTGCAAGTCAGCCCTGCTGGGCCTTCTTCTCGCGGATGGCATCCAGGGTTCCCACCAGGCTGCGCTGCAGACTGGCGAATACGCCGACAAAGTTGCGCGTCGGGCCCTGCATGACCGAAAGCATTTGCGAAATCAACACTTCCTTGGACGGCAGGTCTGCCAAAGCCTTCACCTGTTCCGGCGTCACCGCCTGCCCGTCCACCACCCCGCAGACCACCTGCGGATTTTTTTCTGCGCCCGACTTGGCAAAGTCGGAAAGCGCCTTGGCCGGAGCCACCACGTCATCGAAGCTGACAATGATGGACATCGGCCCTTCCCACGAGGTATCCAGCACCTCGAAGGGCGTGTTCTTCGCCGCAATGCGGGCGAGGGTGTTCTTGATGACCTTGAATTCCAGCGACCGCTCACGCATGTGCGACCGAAGCTGGGTCATCTGCTCTGCCGACAGGCCCTGGTAATTTGCCAGCACCGCTGACTTGGCCTTGGCGAACACTCCGTTCAACCGTTCTATTTCTTTTGCTTTCACTGGTGTCGGCACGACGCGCTCCCTTTCCTTTTACTCAAACCGCCCGCTTCAATTCCTCAACTGCAGTTCCGTGATTACGATCCGTCCCCACCCGTTCAGGTACCGGTGTAAGCAACCTTCACTCCCGGCCCCATGGTGGTGGACAACGACACGCCGCGGATGTACACGCCCTTTGCCGTAGAGGGCTTCATCTTGACCAGCGTGCCCATGAACTCCTTGAAATTCTCCGCAAGGTCTTCCACCGAAAAACTGGCCTTGCCCACCGATGCGTGCACGATGCCCGCCTTGTCCACGCGGAAATCCACCTTGCCCGCCTGAATCTGCCGGATGGCGTCCGCCACGTCGAAGGTGACGGTGCCGGTCTTCGGGTTGGGCATGAGGCCCCTCGGGCCCAGCACCTTGCCGAGCTTGCCCACGGTGCCCATCATGTCCGGCGTGGCCACGACGCGGTCAAACTCAAACCAACCGTCCTGAATCTTCTTCACCAGGTCGTCCCCGCCGACGAACTCCGCGCCCGCTTCCCTGGCTTCGGTTTCCTTCTCTCCCTTGGCGAACACCAGCACGCGGAACTTCTTGCCCGTGCCCTTGGGAAGCACCACACTGCCGCGGATGTTCTGGTCCGCCTTCCGGGGATCGACGCCCAGCCTCACCGCCACGTCCAGCGACTGGTCGAATTTGGCCTCCACGCCGCCCCTGGCAAGCTGCAACGCCTCTTCCAGCGCGTAACGCTGATTGCGGTCGATCTTCTCCGCCGCCGCCCGGTATTTCTTTCCATGCCTGGCCATGCTGAATCCTTTCTCCGCTCCTAATCCGTAACCTTGATGCCCATACTTTTTGCAGACCCCTCGATGATCTTCATCGCCGCATCGGTATCGTATGCGTTGAGGTCCGCCTTTTTGATTTCGGCGATTTCCTTCACCTGCGCCCGCGTCACCGTGCCCACGTTTTCCTTGCTGGGATGCGTCGAGCCCTTGGCGATGCCCGCCGCCTGCTTGAGCAGAACCGAGGCGGGCGGCGACTTGGTGATGAAACTGAAACTGCGGTCCTCATACACCGAGATGACGACCGGAATGATCATGCCCTCCTGGCCCTGCGTGGCGGCATTGAACGCCTTACAGAAATCCATGATGTTGACGCCGTTCTGACCGAGCGCCGGTCCCACGGGCGGCGAAGGCGTTGCCTGCCCGGCGGCTATCTGCAGCTTGATCTGCGCCGCGACTTTCTTTTTCTTAGTGGCCATGTTGTTTCAACCTTTCGAATTCGTACTGCTCAGACTTTCTCGATCTGCGGAAATTCCAGCTCCACCGGCGTCGCCCGCCCGAATATGGAAACCATGACCTTCACCTTGCCCTTGTCGTGGTTCACTTCCTCTACCGTGCCGTTGAAGTTCATGAACGGGCCGTCGATAACACGCACGCCCTCGCCCTTCTCGAACTGGAATTTCGGCTTCGGTCGCTGGGACTCGCCCTTGACCTGGTCCATGATTTCCTTGACTTCCGCCTCGGACAAAGGCGTCGGCTCCGTGCCGCCCAGAAACCCGGTGACCTTCGGCGTGTTCTTGATCAGGTACCAGACGTCCTGGTCCATATCCACCGAGATCAAAACGTACCCGGGCAGGAACTTGCGCGAACTGATTTTCTTTTTGCCCTGACGCACCTCCACGACCTCTTCCGTAGGGATGACGATCTCCCCCAGCTTGTCGCGGACTCCCTGGTGCGCGAAGCGCTCTTCCAGACTCAACTTGACTTTGTTCTCGTAGCCGGAATAGGTATGGATGACATACCAGTCTTTCCCCTTGGCCACCGCGTTTTCCATGTCCACATTTTCTTCACTCATCCGGAAAGCATGCCCTCCACGATTTTGGACAGGATCGTATCCACGATCCAAAGAAACAGGCCGATGAACGCCACCACGACGAGCACGACCATGGTGCCGCCTACGGACTCCTTGCGGGAAGGCCAAGTGACCTTTTTGACTTCCGCCTTGACTCCGGACAGGAATTCTTTACTTTTTGCGAGCATGAACCACCCGATGCGTAAGCACGCAGGCCAGGAGGGATTCGAACCCCCAACCCCTAGATTTGGAGTCTAGTGCTCTAACCAATTAGAGCTACTGGCCTATCTCATTTTTCATGAAGGCCACCGAAGGAGACGCCTGCACATGACAGACTCCCGCCGGTTTCCCGGCGCAACCCCACCTGACTGCTGATGAGTTGTTATTTAGTTTCTTTGTGAGGAGTGTGCTTCCTGCAGAACCTGCAATACTTGCTGAATTCCAAACGGCCCGTGGTTTTCTTTTTGTTCTTGGTGGTGGAATAATTCCGTCGCTTACACTCACCGCACGCCAAAAGTACAATATCCCTCATCGTTCAACTATTTCCATCAGAAAGAAGAACCGGATCCGGCACCGGTTCTCATAAAGTGTCAGGTTGCTCCGGCAACGTATTTTTCACTTCTCTATATCAAAAACGGCAAGCCCACGATCGGGATTGAACCGATGACCTCTTCCTTACCAAGGAAGTGCTCCACCACTGAGCTACGTGGGCCTGATAAATCATGCCTCTGTTTTGGAGCGGGAAACGGGACTCGAACCCGCGACCCTCAGCTTGGAAGGCTGACGCTCTAGCCAACTGAGCTATTCCCGCTGGAACCGTAGTTTGAAAATGGTGGGGAGAGGAGGATTCGAACCTCCGAAGGCTGAGCCGCCAGATTTACAGTCTGGTCCCTTTGACCGCTCGGGAATCTCCCCAGCTCCTGAGGTTGAAACAACCCCGCTAAAAATAAAAAAGGGCTCTTAACTTACCGAACCCAAAAGTCTTTTATAAACAATACGTTACGCAGGTGACACGGACGCCCTTCGGCCTCCCCCGCAAACCTTCCGTCTGCGGTGTCAACAACCGGGCCATGCCAACCCACGTTATGTGCGCGAAAATATGGATTCTACTTGTTTGTTTCGATTAGTGTCAATAAAAAAGAATTAAATTCGGGCCAAATTTGAGGCTAGGAGATTTTCCGCCAAAATCCCGATTCAATTTATCATGGATTTCACAGGGGAAACAAATTTTTTTGAAGCTTTCTGGATTTTTTTTCCGTTTTTCTGACCGCTTTGCAGAATCATCAAAAACTTTCACACTTTCAATAAGTTATGATCCTTCCACCGGACCCGGGGGAGGGGCCACCGGATTTCCCTGGATCATCACCCAGTCCACCTGCCGGCCCTCATTTTCAAATGGTATATCGAACCAGTTTTCCGCCTCAGAGCCCATACGGAAGGCAATGAGGTCGGCGAAGCGGCCCGGTTCCACCGTTCCCGCCTCGCTGTGAAGCGCTTCGGCACCCCAGCGGGTGGCCATGGTCAAAATTTCGGCACGGCTCACCTCCGGCAACATTTCTTCGGCCAGCTTCAATTCACGCAGGAAATTCAACGATTCGTTGCTGGCCAGGGAATCCGTGCCCAGCCCCACCGGCACCCCGCGGTCCAGCAGCTGGCGCACCGGCATGTAACGCTCACGGCCAAACCAGCGGGTGCTTCCGGGGCAGAACACGGCCGTGACATTCCGCCGGGCCAATAAGTCCAGATCCCCTCCCACGTCGTTCAGGTGGACGCCCACCAGTCCCTCCAGCACTCCCAGTTGATCCAGGTAGGCCGCCGGCCCCAGTTCGGGAGGGCGCCACCGGGGGTTGAAAACGCCCCGCGTTTCCAGGAGATGCCGCATGGGTCCCTCACCGGTTTGCAGGAATTCACGCTCTTCCGGCACCTCCGCCACGTGACAGGAAATCGGGCAACGGTGGTTCTGCGCTATGGCTTTCAACCGGCGGAGCAATTTCGCCGAAACCGAATACGGAGCGTGCGGGGCGATCCCGAGGCGGATGCGCCCCTCCTGCGACTCGTGCTCCTCGATCAAATCCTCCACCCGGGCCGCACGGGCGACCGCGTCTTCTTCGGGAAAACCCAGGGTTTCCAGAAACAGCACCTGGCGAAACGGGAGGCGGGCCAGTTCCACCAGCAGTTCCGGGTTGGCCAGGTAATCCCCCAGCAGGGTGACGCCTGTAGACAACATGGTCAGGCTGTGCCGGTGCAGGGCTTCTACCCGGTCGCTCCAGCTGAGCGCGGTGTTGGCGGCGACCACATCCAAAATCCAGTCGGCGAACGGTGTCCGCGGCACCAGCTTGCCTTCCAGGGCGCACAGGCCTATGTGGCTGTGGGCGTTGACAAAGCCCGGCAGAAGCAGGTGACCGGTGAGATCGATGGTCGGAACGGAATCACCGGGGGAAACCGCATCGCGGATCGAATCCACCCGCCCGTCTTGAATCCACAACTCGCCCCGTTCGTAGTCGCGGCCGGTCATGGTGACCAGTTTTTCAAAGAGGATGCGGGTGCGAACGGATGCGGTCATGACCGGTTCCTTCAGTGCAGGTCGGCGGAAAGGCCCCAGCCTTCGTTTTTGGAGATGGCGTCGTTGCCGCGGCCGAGGGAATAGCGGTCCCTGCCGCCGCCGGTATCGAACAGGAACCCGAACCCGCCCTGCCCGGCCACCGGATCAAACAGACCGAATCCCTGCCCCAGGTCGCGGCAGGCGTACTCGTCATCCCCATCGGTATCCACCAGCAGGCCGATGCCATCGCCGTTGCCCGCCCCCTGCGATAACAGACTGCTGGTGAAGCGGTCATCCCCGGCACGATCGATCAACATACCCACACCGGTTTCATGACCGACCCCCTGCGACACCCCGGCATGGGACAGGTAATCGTCGTCGCCGTGACCATCCAGCAGCAACCCGGCTCCCTGACGCATCCCGGTACCCTGGGCGTAGCGTCCGGCGAGATACCGGTCGTCCCCGTTTTCATCGTGCAGGATGCCCAGCCCGTAGGTCTTCCCCGTGCCCTGGGCAAAATAATCGGCCACATAGGTGTCGTTGCCATTCTGGTCGGAGAGGATGCCGATGCCACCGGACAACTGGATCAAGCTGTCCCAGCCGTCATGCCCCAGGCCCACGCCCTGGGCCATGGAGCGGAACGCCAGAATGGGCTCGGAATAATCCGCGAACGAGCCGCCGGAAGTGTAGCGGTCCTGCCCGTCGGCATCGACCAGAAGGCCATAACCGCCGGTCGCTCCCAGGCCCTGTCCGTAAATGGCGTTGGAGAACGCATCGTCACCGCCCCCATCCGCCAGGATGCCAATTCCCAGAAACCCCGCACCCTGGCAGAACACCTGGCATTGGTACCGGTCCTGCCCACCCGTGTCCACCAGCACACCGACACCGAGGAACCCCGCGCCCTGCGAAAAGTGATCGGTCACATACCGGTCGTTGCCGCCGAGGTCTAGCAGAAACCCCGCGCCCAGAAGGCCGGCGCCCTGCCGGCTCCAACCCCGCGACAGGTACAGGTCGTCGCCATCGAGATCGATCACCACCATGTTGCGTCGCCCCACCTGACTCGCCCCGGCGGTGTTGAGGTAACGGTCGTCGCCGCCAAGATCGATAATCACATCGGCATCCTCGCTGTACACGTTGGACTGGCCGTTGCCAACCACGATGGTGATGCCCGCCGTGCGGATCGCCACCCGGTCGCGTTCCTCACGCACCACCCAGCCTTCGCGGAAGGGCTGGAAGGAAGCGCCGCCCTGCTTCCACGATTTGAGCCACTGAAGGTCCAGCACCTCGGCGATGCGTTTTCCCGCAACCAGGAGTTGGTGACGGTCCACTTTGAGAGCGATCTCGAACCACTTCAGGAACCGGTCTTCCATTTCCCGTTTTTCGACTTCCGTTCGGTCGAGCGCGTCGTCCACCAGATCCTGAAAGAGCCAGTCGCGGACACCCTCTTCAAGCATTTGGATCTCTTCCACGGTCAGTTTCGCAAGCGATTCGCGCCTCAGGATTTCGGCTTCATTCATGGCCCCCGCCAGACGGTCGATAAAATCGCCCAGGTCGGTGGGTGGGACATACGCCTTTTCCATGAGAACGGAATCGTCCGCATCGTTCTCCACACCCAGCGCCCCCAGTCCCCCCTGCACAAGGAGATCCAACCGCTGAGTTTCGGCGGAAAAGGAACGATGGACGGAACGCGTCAGCAGGTGGGCCAGCCACGGCAGGTCCATGGGCCGGTGCAGGACGTAATTCACCTCACCCAACCGGAAGGGATTCGCCTCCCCGCCCGCAAAGGCGGTGGTCAGCACGCGTTCGGAGGTTTGTTTCATGGCGCGCAGGGTTTTTTGAAATTCACCCTTCATGCCTTCGCGCTCCAGAGTCTGCAAAAAAAAGGTTTCCCTCGCCTCGGCGTGAAGCCGGTCCAGTTCCGGATGCACGGGGAGAACGGGGGGGTGCGTCGGGATGGGATCGAGCGTGAGTGCCAGGTCCATCACCCCCTCGCCACGGAGGAGTTTGAGTTCCAGGTTGCCGCCCGCTCCCACCTGGGCCACACGGTTCTTGAAATGGACGACCAGCGAGTTTTCCGTGCCAAGCTCCAACGGCTCGTTGTTGACAGCGACGATCCGGTCGGTGACCAGCAATCCCGCCTTGTCCGCCGTCGAACCGGGATAGACGCGGTGCACCTGAAGCGCCGGGGTGAAATCATCCGCACCGGGAAGGAATACCGGCTTGGTCTCGCGCGGCGCGATGCCCAGCCAGCCCGTTTCTTGGGTTTCCTGAAGCACGGTCAGCACCGGCACCTCTTGCTTGACGGTGGGCAGCCCCAGCAAGGGATACAGGGAAAACAAATCCGATCCGCCGGAAGGAGGAGGGGATTCCACCAGTGCATGCGGCCCCCTGGGTGCGGGCGGCCCCTCCGCCCACGCTGCGGTCGATGCCATTCCATAAAGCAACACCGCGCAGACAGCCCCGCACGCAAAGCCTTTAACCGCCATTCCGCCCTGTTCGTTCATCCAGTCCACGTTCACTCGAAGTTCAAAACCACGTCTGCCGGCGGTAGCGGGTGTAGGCCTCGCCGAATTTTTTCTGCATTGCGCGTTCTTCCTGCCGCGCGCGCACGATGTTGAGCGGCACCACCACAACAAAAAGATAAACCATTCCCTGCACCGATCCCACCGCCAGGAACAATCCAAAAAACGTGAGCACGATGCCCCAGTAGACCGGGTGCCGGACACGGCGGTACACACCGCGACTCACCAGCCGGTCGCCGCCGGGAAGCACCGCCAAAGACGTTCCCAACTGCGCCATCGCCACGATCCAGAACAAAAGACCCGACAGTCCCACCGTCAACCCGGCATACACCAGCGGCCGCACACCGAATCCGAAATGCTTCGGCCCCAGCCACGCAACCAACAATGCGCCAAGATACACAGACGGGATGGCGATGGTGAGCACCAGGCTTTTGACCGGAGACATTGCTTCGTCGGTTGAGCCGTCCGTTTCCCGTTCTGTATCAGGTTCCGGCACCGGCACCCCCCACGCGTTCCCCAGAATGCTCCGGCACGATCAGGCGCAACCAGTCTTCCTCCCCCTCCACCACGTCCAGCGCAACGCGGAGCACGTGCCACGGCAATACAAACGCGTGATCGAAAAACTTAACGGCATCCTTTTCCGTGGTCACAAGCCATTCGGCCCCGTTTTCGCGGGCGCGCGTCTCGATTTCTTTCAAATCCTCGTCGCGGTAGGCGTAATGATCCGGGAAGGCGAATTTTGCCACCACCTCTGCTCCCAGCGCTTCCAGCGACGCCTTGAAATCGGCGGGATTGCCAATGCCGCAGAACAGGCCCACGCGCCGTCCTTTCAATTCGGAAAGCGGCGTCACCTTGCCCGTCGGCGGATGGATGAGATCGGTCGGTCTGAGCTGCGTGGCGATGACGGGAACCTGTTTCGGGTTGTGGTCGATCAGGCCGTGGTTCACGGAAGGACGGTAGCGGGTGAGGCAAATGGCGTCGGCGCGCTCGACCTGGCTGAGCGGCTCCCGCAGTTCGCCCGCCGGGAAAATGCATCCGTTGCCGAACGGATCCTGGTGATCGCATAAAAGGATATTGAGGTCGCGGTGAAGCGGCAGGTGCTGGTAACCGTCGTCGAGGATCAGCACGTCCGCGCCCAGCTGGTCGATGGCGAAGCGTCCGCTGGCATACCGGCTCTTGGCGGTGAGCACGGGCACCCCTTCCAGCCGACGCGCCATCATCACCGGCTCGTCCCCCGCTTCGGCGGGCGACATCAACACGTCCCTGCCGTCGGAGACCACGTTGACCGCCAGCGGCGACTCGCCGCCGTAACCCCGGCTCAACACCGCCGGACGGTAACCGTGGCGTTTCAGGGTCTCGGCGATGCACACCACCGTCGGTGTTTTACCGGTGCCGCCCAGGGTCAGGTTGCCGACGCTGATCACGCGTTTTTCCAGTTTGCGCGTGGGCAGGATCTTCATGCGGTAACAGGCCACCCGAAGTTTCTGCACCAGGCCGTAAAACACCGACACGCTTCTTAAAAGGAGGTAGAGCGGCACGTGGTAGAAGCGGCGGCCGGGCGAGATGACCTGGTAGAACAAGGACTCAATGCTCATTTTTGTTTTCGGAATTCCCCGGCGTGTCCCCAAAACGCCTGTATCTGGTTTATAATCAAAGCCATGATCGTGATCTATCATCTTATCACAGGGCTCATGTTTGTGGCGGTTTCGCCTTTCGTCCTGGTGCGGATGGCGTTCAACGCCGAATTCCGCGATGAAATGCGTGAGCGCTGGACCAACTGGAAATCCCTGCCCGCCTGCAAGGACACACTGTGGGTGCACGCGTCTTCGGTAGGCGAGGTGCGGGTGGCGCGGGTGTTGATTCGCGGCCTTCTGCAACGCTTTCCGCATCACCAGGTGGTGCTCTCCACGTTCACACCCACGGGCTACCGGCAGGCGCTGGAGTTCGATCTCTGCCCGGTGTTCCGCCTGCCGCCGGATCTGTTCTGGCTCACCGCCGGGGTGCTCGACCGCCTGCAACCGGCCCTGCTGGTGCTGATCGAAGCCGAGTTCTGGCCGGGGCTCCTGCACCAGTGCGCGGCGCGCGAGGTACCGGTCCTGCTGGTCAACGGCCGCATGTCGCGCAAGTCCGCAAGGCGTTACCGGCAGATCGCCCCGTTGTTCCGCTGGATGGTCGCAGGCATACAGCGCTTCGCCATGCGCTCCCAGGAAGACACGGAGCGCCTGCTCGGCCTGGGCATCCCCGAGGCGCGGGTGGACACGACCGGCAACATGAAATTCGACGCCCTGCCGGATAGCAAGGCGGATGACACGACAACGGAAGACCGTGCCCTCATCGTGTTCGGCTCGACGCGACCCGGCGACGAGCCGCCCATCCTCGACGTCATCACCCGCATCATGCAGGAAGTGACCGACGCACCGAGGCGGTTTGTCCTCGCGCCGCGGCATCCCCAGCGCTGTGACGAAGTGGAGGCGATGCTCCTCAATCGCGGCCTGGCCTACAAGCGGTTCAGCGAACTGGACGGGCAGCCGGACGACGACACCACCATCGTGCTGGTCGATGAGATCGGCCACCTCAACGACTTTTACCGGCAGAGCCGGCTGGCCTTTGTCGGCGGCGGGTTCACGCCGGAGTTCGGCGGGCAAAATATCCTCGAACCCGCCCTGCACGGCGTGCCGGTGGTGTTCGGTCCGCACATGGACAACTTCAAAGAAGAAGCGCGCCTGCTGGTGGAGTCCGGCGGCGGCATCCAGCTGGAGGGCGAAGTGGAGCTTTACCCCGTACTGCGCAATCTGCTGGAACAACCGGAAGACATCGAACTGCGCGGCCGGCTGGCTCGCGAGACCGTCGAAAAAAACCGCGGCGCGCTGGACGCGAACCTGCGCATCCTCGAACAACTGCTCGCGCCCAAAACCGAGTGACCGGACTCCTTATGCCCCTTCTCTATCACACCCTGTCGACTCTCGCCGCCGTCCTCGTCCTGCCGCTGTTTTTTTTCTACTGCATCATCAACGGCAAAAAAACGCGCGGGCTGGGTCACCACTTCGGTTACGTGCCGAGCGTGAAACGCGAGGAAGGACGGCCGCTCGTCTGGGTGCAGGCGCTGTCATTCGGCGAAGTCAACGCCGCCGCGCCGGTGTTGCGCCGCCTGCACGAGGACCGGCCGGACCTCGACATCGTCGTGTCCGTCACCACCGACTCCGGTTACGACGGCGCGTGCCGCCAGATTCCGTTCGCGCGCACGATCTTTTTTCATCCCCTCGACTGCTGGCCGTTTCTCAATCTGGCGCTGGCACGCATCCGCCCCGACCTCTACGTGCTCACCGACACCGGCTTCTGGCCGGGCATGATCTACCTGCTGAAAGCGCGCGGCATCCCGCAGGTGCTGTTCAACGGACGGTTGTCGGAGAAATCGCTCAAGTGCTACGGCTTCGTCAAACCGTGGGTGCGGGGACTGCTCAACCGCTTCGACCTCATCTGCATGCAGAGCGAAGCGGGGCGGCAGGCGATGGTGAGCCTCGGCGCCAAACCGGAGATTCTGCGCGTGGTGGGCGACACCAAGTACGACGGACTGAAACCCGTCGGCGAACCGGAAGGCTTCCGCCTGCGCGAAGCATTGCGCATCCCGGCCAGCCACCCGGTGTGGGTGGCGGGGAGCACGCATCCGGGCGAAGAGGCCATCGTGCTCGACGCCTACGAACAACTGCGCGTGCGCTTCCCCAAGCTGACGCTGGTGCTCGCGCCGCGCCGACTGGAACGGGTGGGCGAGGTGATGGGACTGATCGAGGCGCGCGGACTCAACGCCGTCCGCAAAAGCGAATTGAAGCCGGACGACTCCCACGGCCGCGACGTCATCGTGCTCGACACCATGGGCGAGCTGGCGAAACTGTACGCCGTGGCCGACGTGACATTCGTCGGACGCAGCCTCATCGCGCCGGGCGGCGGGCACAGCCTCATCGAACCGGCGGCCCAGGGCAAAGTCGTTCTGCACGGACCCCACGTCGAAAACGTTCAGCACTCGGCGGACGAACTGGGGACGCTCGGCATCGCCATCGAAGTCGCCGACGCCGACGTCATGGCCAAACGCATCACCGAACTGTTCGAGGAAGACACCCTGCACGCGCGGTTGACGGAGAAAGCGGTGACGCTGGTGAAAGAAAAAAAAGGCGCCTCCCGCGAGATGGCGGGCCTGATCTTAAGAGCGTTGGATGGGGCGGAATGAAATACGCGTTCTGTTCTACTCTTCGTGCGAAGGAGTGGGGACGCTTACGGCAGTCGATTGCTTTGCCGTGTATTTGCTGACCAGCCAGACAGCCAGCGTCGCCAGGGTGAAGGCGGGGATCATCTCGTACAGCACGTCCTTCATGCCGCTGTGGTACCAGACGACGGTGGTGATAAAGCCCGTCACCATGCCGGCGATCGCGCCCTCGCGTGTCACCCCTTTCCAGTAAAGCGAAAACAAAATCACCGGGCCGAAGCTCGATCCCAGCGCCGACCACGCCAGCAGCACGAACCAGAAAATCACGCGCGTCTCCATCAGCGAAATCAGCATCGCGCCGATGCCCAGTGCCAGCACGGTGTAGCGGCTGATGCGCACGATCTGCTGATGACTGAGGTTGGGGTTGATCATCTTCGAGTACACGTCGTGCGCCACGGATGAAGTGGCGACGATGATGAGCGCCGAAACGGTGGACATGATGGCGGCCATCACCCCGGTCAGCACCACGGCGGTGAGGCCCGTCGGCAACAGGTCGGTGGCGGCGCGCGGGAACAGGTGTTCGGGATCGTCCAGCGTCGGGTACAGCGCGTTGCCGCAGATGCCCAAAAGGATCGCCGAGCCGTAAACGAGGAAGCCCCAGCCCAGGGCAATCCACACGCCGGTCTCGATCACTTTCCTGTTCTTCGCCGCCATGTAACGGTTCAACACCTGCGGCTGGCCGGGGTAGCCGAGGCCGATTCCCAACAGACCGATCATCGAGCCGAAAAACACCGCCGTGGGTTTGCCGCCCATCCATTGCAGGGTTTCCGGCGAGGCGGCGTTCACCTGTTCGGCGACGCCGGAGAATCCGCCAAGGTGCACGAACCCGACGACCGCCAGCACCACCAGGCCCGCCACCATGATGAGTCCCTGCACGAAGTCGGTCCACGCCACGGCGAGAAAGCCGCCCATCATGGTATAGACGATGATGATCGCGCCGCCGACGGGAATGCTCACGTAGTGCGGGATGCCGAAGATGGCGTCGAAGGTTTTGCCGATGCCGGTGAACTGCGCCGCCACGTACGCCATCATGCTGAAGAAGATGATGCCCACCGACAGCATGCGCAGCACGCGGGTCTTGTCGTGAAAGTGGTATTCGAAATAATCGGGGAGGGTGATGGCGCCGGTGTCGAGCGAGTGCTGGCGCAGGCGCTCGGCGAGGAAAAACCAGTTGAGGGCGTACCCGAGCAGACAGCCGGGCAGGAACCACAGCGCGGCGAGGCCGTCCTTGTACGCCAGGCCCACCGTGCCCAGCACCGCCCACGCGCTCTCCGACGAGGCGGTGGAGGACACCGCCGTCACCCACGCTTTCAGTGAGCGGTCACCCAGGAAGTAATGCGACGCGGAGGTCTGGTAGCGCGAGGTCACCCAGCCGATGGCGAGCATCAGCAGGACGTACAGGCAGAAGACGACGATGATGGCCCCGGACAGTTCCGTCATGCCCTCCATTGTAAAGCGTCTCCGGCGGAAATTCCATTTGGCCGTGCTGCGGATTCCGCGCGCACCCTCCACCCCTCCGATGAATACGGATAAAAACGCAGACGGGAGATCGATCGGTCCCCCCTTGCAAAGGAGGTTTGGGGGCTTCTTCTCCTGTAATCCCGAACACAGTGAGGGATCTCGATGCTTTTTCCAGTCTCATCCAAAAGTCACCTTTCGCTTGCGCTCAAGGTGACAAACCGAAACGGTATAAGCCCCCCAGCCCCCTTCGGAGAAGGGGGAGTCCATCCACTTGTGTTCTTATCCGTGTTCATCTGTGTGTATCTGTGGTTAATTATGTTATTCGCTCCTGGCCGGGTCCGGGTGGAAACGGCGGGCGGTTTTGGTTACTATACGGGTTTCTGATTCGATCCACCTTTTTCTCCACGAGGACCCATCCCGACCATGCAGGAATACGATCACAAAGCCATTGAAGCGCGCTGGCAGGAGCACTGGGAAAAGAACCGGTCGTTCTCCGTCACCGAGGACCCGTCGAAAGAAAAGTACTACCTCCTCGAGATGTTCCCCTACCCCTCCGGGCGCATCCACATGGGCCACGTGCGCAACTACACCATCGGCGACGCCCTCGCCCGCTTCAAGATGATGAAGGGCTACAACGTCCTGCACCCCATCGGCTGGGACTCCTTCGGCATGCCCGCGGAAAACGCCGCCATCCAGCACAAGTCGCACCCCGCCAAATGGACGCTCGAGAACATCGACACCATGCGCACGCAGCTGAAACGGCTGGGCCTCAGTTACGACTGGACCCGCGAAGTGGCGACGTGCAAACCGGATTACTACAAATGGAACCAGTGGTGCTTCCTGAAATTCCACGAACGCGGCCTGGTGTACCGCAAGAACTCGACCGTCAACTGGTGCGAGTCCTGCCAGACGGTGCTCGCCAACGAGCAGGTCATCGACGACCGGTGCTGGCGTTGCGACAACGTGGTCATCAAAAAGGAACAGGAAGGCTGGTTCTTCAAAATCACCGAATACGCCGACCGCCTGCTGGAGGGATGCAGGGAGCTGGAAGGCGGCTGGCCGGAACAGGTGCTGGCGATGCAGACCAACTGGATCGGCAAGAGCTACGGCGCGGAGGTGGACTTTGCGGTGAAAGGCACAAAGGAGACCATCCGCATTTTCACCACGCGGCCGGACACGCTGTGGGGCGCGACGTTCATGGTGCTGGCGCCCGAACACCCGCTCACCAAAAAACTGTCGCGCGGCACGGAACAGGAACAGGCAGTCGATGACTTCATCAAGAAGGTGCAGAGCCAGGACACCATCGCCCGCACCGCCGAGGGCGGCGACAAGCTGGGCGTGTTCACCGGCGCGTACGCCATGAACCCGGTGAACGGCGAGTCCATCCCGGTGTGGTCGGCCAACTTCGTGCTCATGGATTACGGCACCGGCGCGATCATGTCCGTCCCGGCGCACGACCAGCGCGACTTCGAGTTCGCCAGAAAATACGACCTCAACATCCGCGTCGTCATCGAACCGCCCGAGGGCACCCGCGACCCGGCGCACCTGAAAGAAGCGTTCACGGAAGAGGGACCGATGATCCAGTCCGGCGGCTTCGACGGCCTCGTCGGCGAAGAAGCGCGGCTCAAGGTATGCGACTACCTGAAGACCAAGAGCATCGGCGAGCGCACCATCAATTACCGACTGCGCGACTGGGGCGTGTCGCGGCAACGCTACTGGGGCACGCCGGTACCGATGGTGTTCTGCGACGCCTGCGGCACGGTGCCGGTGCCGTACGATCAGCTCCCCGTCGAGTTGCCACTCGATGCGCAACTGGGCGAACGCGGCCAGTCGCCGCTCAAAACGCTCGACAGCTTCATCAACACCACGTGCCCGAAGTGCAACGGCCCGGCAAAACGCGAGACCGACACGCTCGACACCTTCATCTGCTCGTCTTGGTACTTCGACCGATACACTTCGCCGCACACCGACGACGCGCCGTTTAAAAAGAAGGCAGTCGATTACTGGATGCCCGTCGATCAATACATCGGCGGCATCGAGCACGCCATCCTGCATCTCCTGTACTCGCGGTTCTTCCATCACGTGTTCCGCGACCTGGGGCTGGTGCAGTCGAACGAACCGTTCTCGCACCTGCTCACGCAGGGCATGGTCATCAAGGACGGCGCGAAGATGTCGAAGTCGAAAGGCAACGTGGTCGATCCCGACCGCATCATCGAGCGTTACGGGGCGGACACGGCCAGGCTGTTCATCCTGTTCGCCGCGCCGCCGGTGAAAGACCTGGAATGGAGCGACCAGGGCGTCGAGGGCTGTTCGCGGTTTTTGAAACGCGTGTGGCGGCTGTTCGCAGAGCTTGCGGATTCCTTGCAGGACGTCGAGCCGGGCAACGGCGGTGATGCGCTTCCCGACGAGTTGAAAGAACTCCGGCGGCAGACGCACGTGACCATCAAGCGCGTGACGGACGACGTTGAAAAACGCATGCAGTTCAACACGGCGATCGCGGCGACGATGGAATTCGTCAATCACCTTTATACATTCAAGGACGGGTGGAACGCGCAAAAGGCCACGGCCGAACACAAAGCCGTCCTCAGGCAGGCGATGGAATCGCTCGTCCTGCTCATCAGCCCGTTCGCGCCGCACGTCGCGGAGGAGATGGCGTCGCGGTTGAAATTTTCCAAGGCGACGCACGAATGCGCCTGGCCGGTGTTCGAGACACAATACATGCAGGCGGACGAGATGACCATCGTCGTGCAGGTGAACGGCAAGGTGCGGCAGAAGTTGTCGGTGCCGTCGGAGATTGCCGACGACGACCTCAAGCAGCAGTGCCTCGGCGACGAACGCGTCCGCGAATGGCTGAACGGCAAGGAACCGAGGAAGGTGATCGTCGTCCCCAAAAAACTGGTGAACATTGTTGTCTAGAGCTCCGATCATGACCTTGCGCACTGCTTTCAGCTTACTCTTTCTTATCCTGCTTCCCGCCTGCGGGTACCAGCTGGCAGGCACGGGTGCGTCGCAACTGCCGCCGCACCTGAAAACCATCGCCATACCCGTGTTCGACAACGTGTCGCAGGAACCGGTCATCAACCGCAACCTCACCGAACGCGTGCGCCAGTCGTTCCTGCGCGACGGCCGCCTGCGACTGGTGAAGAGCGCCGCGAACGCCGACCTTCTTCTGACCGGCAAGCTGACGGCATACTCCATCCGTGCCGTGGCTTTCGATGACCGCGACGTGGTCACCGAGTACTGGGTGTACATCGACATCGACGTGGTGGTGAAGGACCAGGTGAAAAACCGCACGCACCTCAAGCAGACGCTCAAGACGCGCTGGGACTACCGCCCGAGCATCAACGTCATCGACGCCGAGGCCTCCCGCCAGGCGGCGTTCCTGCAGGCGTACCGTCTTCTCGGCAACCGGCTGGTGAGCCTCATCATCGACCAGTTCTAAAGGAGCTCGCGCCGTGACCGCACTGGAACTCATCCGCGCTTTGAACGGCGGCACGCGGTATCCGGTTTACTTTCTTTACGGCGAAGAGGATTTCTTCTCGCGCGAATTGCTGCGCCTGCTCACCGACCAGCTCATCACCCCGGACAACCGCGACTTCAACCTCGAAACCTTCGAAGGCAAGACGAGTCATCCCAACGACTGGATCGAGGCGGCGAAAACGTTTTCCTTCCTGGGCGGCGACAAGCTGATCATCGTGCGCAATTTGGATGAAGCGTCCTTCACCGACGCCGACATCCAGGCGTTGATCGACTACACGAAAAACCCCGCGCCTGACGCGTGCCTCGCGCTGACCGCACGCAAGGCCGACCGCAAACGCAAGCTGTACAAACACCTCGCGGGCTTGCCGGGGGCGGGCGATTGCTCGGCGCCGAAAGAAGGCGAGCTGACGATGTGGATCAAGAACCGCGCCAAGAGCCTGGGCTACGCGCTGGAAACCGACGCGGCGCAGACATTGCTTTCACGCATCGGACCGAAGCCGGGCATCCTGGCACAGGAGCTGGACAAAGTGATCACCTTCGCCGGAGGCAACAAGACGCTTACGCAGTCAGCGGTGGCGGAGGTGGTGGGCGCGATCAAGCTGGAGTCGGTGTTCGACCTGACCGACGCGTTGAAAGAAAAAAACGCCGACCGCGCGTTGCGTCTTCTGCGCAACCAGCTGGCGCACGGCGAGGAACCGGTGAAGGTGCTGGGTATGATCGCGTGGCAGTTCCGCTTGATCTGGGAAGTGAAGCACCACCAGCAACAACGCGTGCCGCGCCAGCAGATCGCGAAGGCGATGGGACAGAAACCGTTTCTGGTCGATCAGGCGCTCCGCTTCACCGGCAACTTCACGGAGCGGCAACTGCGCAATGGGTTTCAAAGCCTGTCGGAGGCGGACATCGAACTCAAGTCCACCGGCAAGGCGCCGGAAGGCATCCTCGAATCACTGGTCCTCAAACTCTGCGCCAAGACGGAGTGATGCACTCGACCGGGCGGACCCGGAGTTATAGACGGGAAGGAAATAATAAAGAGGGTGGCGGGCCGTCAACCGATCCGCCTGGGCGAGCCGGGAGGCTCAACCGGAAGCGGACAGTTTGTTGACCTGCCGGGCAAGGCCGGAGATTTTGCGCGAGGCGGCGCGTTTGTGCAGGACGCCTTTGCTGGCGACGCTGGAAATGGTTTTGGTCGCGCTGTGCAGGGCTTTCTCGGCGGCGTCTTTGTCCTTCTTGGCGACCGCTTCCAGCACTCTCTTGGTTTCATTCTTCACGCGCGTGCGGTTGGCGGTGTTGCTTGCGTTGCGTTTGATGTTCTGACGGTTCCGCTTGAGTGCGGATTTGTGGTTAGCCAACGAAACTCTCCTTGATAAAACAAATACCTGGAACGGGTTTTCGGGAAAATGAAAGAAAGTATCTTACCCCATCCGGCCCGGCTTGAGAAGGGGAAAATCGACCGAAAACGCTCATTCCGCGCCGATGGCCTTCAGCCCCGCCCGGGCGCAGGTTTCGTCGAACTGGTCCCCCGGCGCGCCCCCAACGCCAATGCCGCCAACCAGTTGCCCGTCCAATTTGATGGGCAGGCCGCCGCCTAAAATCAGGATCTTGTCGTTCATGTCCCTTAAAGCCTGGATGCGCGGCACTTTGACCAGCAGTTCGGCCAGTTCCATGGTCGGACGGCCCAGGCTGGCAGAGGTGTAGGCTTTCTTGAAACTGCTGTCGGGGGTGTGCGCCCCGGCCCCGTCATGACGCAGCAGTGCCTTCACGTTGCCGCCGCGGTCCACCACGGCGACGCTCACCCGATAATTGTTTTTGGAACACTCGTCCAGGGTCGCCAGTCCGGCCTTGATGGCCAACTCCAGCGGCAGGGCCTTGATCTCCGGCAGGGCATTCGCCTTGGCGGTTCCCGGCAGGGCGCCATTCAACAGCAACGCCGTCATTCCCATCGCCCAAAAGATTCCAGCCCGTCGTCCCATCCTTCACCGCCTTTCCGCTGTCAGCCAAAAAAAATGAGGATGTCCACAAAAAGGCCCTTCCCGCAGGGACATCCCAAAACCGCGGGAAGAGCGCACGCCTGTTACTCCATAAATTATCGCGACCGGCGCCGCGCAATCAACCGGAATTTGAACGTCAGCCTCGCTTCCTCCCCGCGTCGCGGGGTGGTACAATGCCCGTCCTGACTTCATTTTGAGGAGTCCCCGTGCGCAAATACATTCTACTGACTCTCCTGTTCTGCCTGGTTCCCCTGCGGGCGTGGGCCCTGGAAGTGACCCCCTACCTCAACCTGTTCCCCGTAAACCCCGCTTTCGTGATGGGGTCCAAGCTGAAAAACCCGGGCACCGGAGCCACCATTGCCGAACCGGATTACAACGTCAGCCTGGGTTTCTTCGGTGCGCTGGGCCTGATGTTCAACGAAAGGTTTCTTCTGGAAGTCGAGGTCGGCACCACCACCCTGGAGATCGGTTCCTTGTCCGGCGCGCAGGGAGAAGAGGGCGACCAGTTGAAGATCGACAACCTCCTCATCAACGCCTACTACCGGAGCCGGGGCTGGGAACACGAAACGGGCTTGTTCACCTACCACTATTATTTCGGCGGCGGCGCCGGGCAGGCGAAGCAGGACCTGTTCCTTGCCAACGTCACCCGCGGAAGCGACCAGTCGATGGCCTGGCAGGCGGTGCTGGGGCTGGAGCTCGCTCCCACCCACATGCGGCAGGGGGTCAACGGTTCGCTTTTGTTCCAGTACAAATTCCTGTCCATTGCCGACGGCCAGCTGGGCGCGGTGGAAGCGGGCCACAACGCGCATTTTCTCTCTATCGGCATCCGCTTTTACTGACCCCTCTGCGAGAGGAGGACGAGGATCCGCAGACATGATTCAAGAAACAATCCATTTCCTCAGGTCTGGCCTGGAGAGCCGGCATTTCTCCATGCGGAAAAGGCCTCTGTTTCTATATAATGAATAGATATTATTTCGACGGAGTGCTTCGCCATGCCCGTATCGCCGGAAACCGAAAAAATCCGAATCGGGGTGAGCAGTTGCCTTTTGGGCGACCCCGTCCGCTGGAACGGCGACCACAAACGCGACCGTTACCTGACGGAGATACTGGCCGCTTTTTTTGAATGGGTGCCGACCTGCCCGGAGGTGGACGCGGGCATGGGCACACCGCGCGAAACCGTGCGCCTGCACGGCACCCCGGAGTCGCCGCGCATGGTGGGAACGAAGACGGGCACCGACTGGACCGCCGCCATGCGCCGCCTGTCGAAGATGCGGTCCCACGAACTGGCGAAGATGGACCTGTGCGGTTACATCTTCAAATCGAAATCACCCAGTTGCGGCCTGAGCCGCATCAAGGTATACACCGACACGCCCACCGTCCACCACAACGGACGCGGCCTGTTCGCCGAAGCGTTCGTGAATACCTGTTCGCGCGTTCCTGTGGAAGAGGAAGGTCGCCTGCACGATCCTAAAATCCGCGAAAACTTCATCGTCCGCGTCTTCGCCTACCACCGCCTGCAAAATTTGCTGGGCGAACGCTTCTCCCGCGGCGCCCTGGTGAAATTTCATACCGAGCACAAGTTTCTTTTGCTGGCGCACAGCCGCAAACATTACAACGCATTGGGAAAGCTGGTGGCCGAGGCCAAACAGCATTCGCCTGCGGAGTTGAAATCCCAATACGCCGACACCTTCATGGACGCGCTGGCGGCGAAATCGACGATCAAAAAAAACGTGGATGTCCTGCAACACATGCTGGGGTTTTTCAAAAAGGCGTTGTCGAGTGAAGAAAAACAGGACATTTTGGAAACCATTGAGGATTACCGGCAGGGCCTCGTGCCGCTGGTGGTCCCGGTGACCCTGGTGCGTCATCATGTTCGCACGCACAAGGTAGAGTACCTGCAGAACCAGGTGTACCTGAACCCGCATCCGAAAGAACTGATGATCCGCAACCACATCTAGTGCGTTGGCCGTATGGATACAAACCGTTTTCCGCTTCACCGGAAATTCAATCCTTGAAGGAGTTTTTTTATGGCTGCATTGTTCCGCACCGTTCTGGCTTTTGCCTCAGCATTCGCATTTTTTGTAGCGCCCGCTTTGGCTGAGGAGTCCATCGAGAAGGAAGGCGTCTTCATCCATACGCTGCAGGAATTTCCGGATTGCCGGGCGGATACATTGAAGCTCAAATACCACATCAAAGAAGAAAACGGACAGCCGCACGTTTCCGCCGCCTTTCAGTGGCAGGCCGACAAGGAAAGCGCCCCCGACTGCATGCCGAAAGACGCCAAAATCGCCCTGCAACTGTTCAGCAGGTCGAGTCACGTCAAGAACATCAACTTCCAGCCGGAGATTTTGAAATCGGGTCAAGGTTACGGAAAACCGGATGTCAGCGTACGCAAGTGGGACAAGTTTTTATGTGGATGGGGCCGGGAAGATGTGAACGACTGCTATTCCGAAGAGGAAGCTAAAAAGTTTTTGAATTCGGGCTACAAGATCGTGGGTTTCTATGTCTGGCGGTGACGGGTTTTCGCTCCGCAGTCATTTTGAATTTTAATCGTTGCACCACCACGAAATTGGAATAGGGGGCTGTGGCGCAGTTGGGAGCGCGCTTGAATCGCACTCAAGAGGTCGGGGGTTCGAATCCCCCCAGCTCCACTTTTGTTTAAAGGCCTGCAAGCGGGCCTTGTTCCTTTCCAAAACCAGGGGGCTTGCCGCACCGGCAGGCCGCGTAAAAAAGGGGGATACCATCCATGACCGATCCGGTTCGGCCTGACAGAATCATGCAGATGGGACTTGGCTTCTGGAGCTCGAAAGTTTTACTGAGCGCGGTGGAGCTGGGCGTCTTCACGCTTCTTGGAAAAGATTCTTATTCACTCGAAACCCTGAGCGAAAAAACCGGCCTCCACTCCCGCTCCGCCCACGATTTTTTCGATACGCTGGTGGCGCTGGGCCTGCTCCACAAAGCCGACGGCTGTTATTCCAACACGGCGGAGACGGTGCAGTATCTGGACCGGTCCAGTCCGTATTACATCGGCGGGTTCCTGGAGATGGCCAACAGCCGCCTGTACCGGTTCTGGGGCGACCTGACCTTGGGACTGAAAACCGGCCTGCCGCAGAACGAAATCAAACACGGGGAACCCGGCCTGTTTGAAGCGGTTTACGGCGATCCCGCCAAGCTGAAAGAATTCCTCCGCGCCATGACGGGGCTCAGCATGGGCGCGAATGTCAACGTCGCCGCCAAATTCCCCTTTGAAAAGTACAAGACCTTCATCGATGTGGGCGGTGCGCAGGGTGGCCTGCCGGTGCAGGTGGCGTTGAAACATCCGCACATCACCGGAGGCAATTTCGATCTCCCCGTCGTGCAACCGGTTTTCGACGAGTACGTGGCGTCCTTTCAGTTATCCGACCGCTTGCAATTTTTCCCCGGCAACTTTTTTGAAGACGACCTGCCGATGGCCGACGTCCTTTCCATGGGTCATATCCTGCACGACTGGGATTTGAACGAAAAACACACGCTGATCCGCAAAGCGTACGATGCGTTGCCTGAGGGCGGCGCGTTGATCGTTGTCGAATCGATCATCGATGACGAACGGCGGGAGAATGCGTTCGGCCTGCTGATGAGCCTCAACATGCTGATCGAAACCCCGGGCGGGTTCGATTTCACAGGAGCGGATTGCTGTGGGTGGATGGAACAGGCGGGCTTTCAAAAAACCGAGGTGGTGCACCTCGCCGGGCCCGATTCCATGGTCATCGGGTTCAAATAGTTTAAAAATTCGACATTCCTCGCGCTCCGGTTTGAATCAAACCATTCTGTTTTTGATTCAGGTCGTTTTGTCACCTTTTTCGTTATTAACGTGAGGGATCATGACTGAACCGAAACCTGAAACCGGTTTGGGAGTTTTTGAAAATATCAAGCACGACCTTCCGGCGAGCGTCGTGGTGTTTTTCGTCTCCTTTCCTTTGTGCCTGGGTATTGCGCTGGCATCGGGTGCGTCCCTGTACTCAGGCATCATCGCAGCCATCGTCGGCGGCATGGTGGTGCCGCTGTTCAGCGGATCGGCCCTCGGGGTGAGTGGACCGGCGGCGGGCCTCACTGTCATTGTCTTCACCTCCATCGAAAGAGTCGGGTTCCCGGCGTTCCAGGTTGCGGTCGTTCTGGCCGGCCTGTTTCAGGTTGTGCTGTACCTCGCGCGCACCGGATTCATCGCCTACTTTTTCCCTTCCTCCGTCATCAAGGGAATGCTTTCGGGCATCGGCATTCTCATCCTGGTGAAACAGATTCCCCACGCGGTCGGTTACGAAGTGGATAAAGCGATCGGTATTTTTCAGGACAAAGGTTATGTGACCTATGCCGCCTTTCGAAGCCTGTTCAATCATTTGTCGGCGGGAGTCATCATCATCTGGGCGGTGTCGATGGCTCTGCTATTGCTTTGGGAGCGGCCTTTTTTCAAATCGCGCCCTGTCTTCCACTGGGTGCAGGGTCCGCTGGCGGTGGTGATCCTCGGCGCTGTGGTCGCCCGGTGCTACGAGATGTTCTTTCCTTCACTCGTACTTCCTGCAAAATATTTTGTCAATATTCCGGTTCACACCGAGCTGGCTCAATTTTTCGGCCAGTTTTCCTTTCCCGACTGGAGCCACCTGCACAACCCGGATGTTTACCAGATCGCCTTGACCCTGGGGCTGGTCGCCAGCATCGAGACCCTGCTCTGCCTGGACGCGACGGACAAACTGGATCCGTTCAAGCGGATCAGTCCCGCCAACCAGGAACTGAAAGCGCAGGGCATCGGCAATATGTGCTCGGGATTGATAGGAGGACTGCCCATCACGCAGGTCATCGTGCGCAGTTCCGCCAACATTCAATCCGGCGGCCGCACCCGGCTTTCCGCATTTTTGCACGGGGTTTTCATCCTGCTGGCGGCGATGACCCTGCCCGCCTACCTGAACATGATTCCGTTCGCCAGCCTCTCCGCCATCCTGATGGTGGTGGGATACAAACTGGCCAAGCCGATCCTCTTCAAAGAAATCATCAACCTCGGCTGGTACCAGTCGATCCCCTTCTTCGTCACCCTGCTCACCATTCTCATGAGCAATCTGCTCAACGGGATCATACTGGGGTTGACCGTCTCCATGCTGTTCGTCCTCTGGGAGAATTACAAGTTTTCGCATTACTACCGCCAGGAAAAAGAAGACGGCCGCATCGTATTCAAGTTGTCCGCGAACGTTTCTTTTTTGAACAAGGCCAACATCCTGGAAGCGTTGAACGCCTTGCCGAAGGGCTCCCGCGTCCTCATTGACGCCAGCGAAACGGAGTACATCGATTACGATGTGATGGAGATCATTGAAAACTTCAAAGCCAACTCTCAGGGAAACGGAGTGGAGGTGGAAACCCTCGGCCTGACCCGTGACAAAACGTACTGATTCCGGCTTGCTTTCCATTCCACTGTTCCCGGTCAAACCTTTGCCAGGAGTGTGAAAAAAAAGACCGGGCATTGCTGCCCGATCCTTTTTCAGCATTCATTAAGGACGAACCGTATCCTGGTCCCACTTCCCGCCTGGCTTGAACATCCCTGTCACTTTTTCTGAAACACGGGATAGCCGAAGGTGTAGATCCATTTGTCGGCGTCGGCGGCATGGGCCGGCGCCATATCCCGCGCCGGCAGGTGGCATCCCATGCAATCCTTCTTGTAGTCGGTGGACACGGTTTTCGCCGGGTTGTCGGCCATGAACAGGGACCATGCCCAGCCGTCGCCCCACAGTTTCGAATCCTGGAAGCGGCCTTCCGTATCCCGCACCAGCACGAACCAGCCCTTCAAATCCGTGGCGTGGCTCACCGCCGGTCCGGTGGTCATCTCCATCGTTTGGGTGCCCAGCAACTCCTTCACCAGAACCGCGCCGTCGGGAAACTTCCCATGCTCGCGGTAGTAAGCAAGGGTTTCCGGTTGCGTGTACACAACATGGTATTCCTTCGCGCCGGGCCCGCCTTCGGTATTGGCGTGGGACCAGGTGCCAAGCACCGGCCAGCTGGTGTAACCCTCCGGAACGCGCAGGTCACCGGTTTTCATATCGACATTCGGGGCAAAGGGCTTGCTGCCCGCACCCAGCAACACGCCCACCGCACCGAGGGCCAGCAGGAACAGGAACGCACGAATCACAACTTTCGTTTTCATCATTGAACACTCACTATCAGGGTTTATCGAAACGGGTAAACACGGTGGCCTTCGGCTGCCGGGCCGGTTTCTGCCGTCCAGCCGCACTTGCCGCCACACCTGCGCTTTGTAGGGGCTGAAAGCGGTTCCTTACACGATTTGAAAAATTTTTCGACCCGCTGCCAGATTTTTAAAAAATTCCTGTTGACTAAACCGACTGGTTGGTCTAATATTCATGGCATGGAATTCAGCAAGACCCAGGAAAAGCTGTTGCGCGCCGCGCTGCCCCTCATTCTGTCCCGGGGCTATCCGGCCACCACCGTCGATTCCATCTGTGAAAAGGCAAAGGTGAGCAAGGGCAGCTTCTACCATGCGTTCGGATCCAAGGAGGAAATGGGGCTTTCCCTTTTGAACTGGTACCACCAGGGTGGGGGACACAACATTTTCGAAGGTGCGTTCAACGACCTGGAAGATCCCGAGGACCGCATGTTCGGTTTCCTGGACCATGTGGAAAAACTGTCGAAGGAATTCTGGGGCAACGGCTGTCTGCTGGCCAGCCTCGGGCTGGAACTGGCCGACACCAGCCCGAAGATCCGCGCGGAAGTGGCCCAGATTTTCAAAAAGCTCGGCCAGCGACTGGAAACCATTTTTGAACCGGCCGCCAACGGGTCTCCTAAAAACGGGCATCCCTCGGCGAAACATCTGGCCGAACAGTTTCTGGTGATGCTGGAAGGTTCCATCGTGCTGGCCCGGGCGAACAAGAACTGGAGTGTGGTGAACCGGGGATTCCAGAGTTTCCGCAGTCACCTGGAAAGCCTGACGGGATAAAAAAATTTTGGCAAAAAATAAACCGACTGGTTGGTTTAATGGGAGGAAAGGGTTCAATCCTAAAACAATGAACGTTCTCTTGGGGAGGAGACAAACATGACAACGCAACACGCAACGATAGACGAAAACAAACTTCATGAATTCATGGGAAAGATGGTGGGTGATCTCGGCGCCGCCGCGACCAGCGTGCTGGTGATCCTCGGACAGGAACTGGGACTCTACCGCGCGCTGGCCGGGCACGGTCCTTTGACCGCTTCTGAGCTGGCACGGAAAACCGGCACCGCGACACGGTACGTGCAGGAATGGGCGGCCAACCAGGCGGCATCGGGTTACATCGAGTACGATGCGGACACCGAATGCTTTTACCAGACGCCGGAGCAGGCCGCGGTGTTCTCCGACGACGACAGTCCGTTTTTCATGGGCGGCGGATTCTACTCCATCGCCTCGTTGTTCTCCGACCAGCCGAAGCTGGTCGACATGTTCCGCACCGGCCAGGGGGTTTCGTGGGGTGACCACGACTCCTGCCTGTTCTGCGGCACCGCGAAGTTCTTCAAGCCGACGTACAAGGCCAACCTGCTGTCGTCCTGGATCCCGGCGCTCGACGGAGTGCAGGCCAAACTGGAACGGGGCGCGAAGGTGGCGGACGTCGGCTGCGGCTACGGTCATTCCACCCTGATGATGGCGGAAGCGTTTCCCAATAGTCAGTTTTTCGGGTTCGATTTCCACGCACCTTCGATCGAACACGCCCGGCACCTGGCAAAAGAAAAGGGACTCGGCAACGTGACCTTTGATGTCGCCAGGGCCAAGGACTTTCCAGGAGAAAATTACGACCTGGTCACCTTCTTCGACTGCCTGCACGACATGGGCGACCCGCAGGGTGCGTGCCAGTATGTTCGCGGCAAGCTCGACAGGGACGGCACGTTGATGATTGTCGAGCCCATCGCGCAGGACACGCTGAAAGAAAACCTGAATCCGGTCGGACGCGTGTACTACGCGTTCTCCACCACGGTGTGCACGCCGTCGTCCCTGAGCCAGGAAGTGGGACTGGCCCTCGGCGCGCAGGCTGGGGAAAAACGCCTGCGCGAGGTGGTGACCGGCGGCGGGTTCTCCCGGTGCCGCCGCGCCACCGAAACGCCGTTCAACATGATCCTCGAAGCGCGTCCCTGAAAACCGTTGGTCCCCGCAACAAAAAAGCCCGGCCTCATCGCCGGGCTTTTTCCTTTTATCAATCGAAACACACCAGGTCCTGCGCTCTTCGCGTTCCGTCAGATCATGTATTCCTGCGCGAAGCCCTGTTTCACCAGATCTTCGTTGAGCGACTTGCCATCGACAAAAATCTCGCACAGCCAGCGGCCGTATTTTTCCCGCTTGTCGGAGTACACCTTCACCTCCACCCAGCTGCCCACCGGAATTTGTTTTTTCACAAAATCGGACGCCGCCTTGCCGCGTTTGTACTCCGCGCTGCTGCGCTTGACCCCATACACCTCCGGCGTGTCCACACCGAGCAGGCGGAAGCGTTCGCGGAACGTCACCTTGAAACCGACATCCACATCCAGCTCAATCGTATCCCCATCGACCACGCGCTTCACCCGCGCCCAGTACTGGTACGGCTCCACCACACGGGGCTTGTTCTCCGCCGTCAGTTCCCGCTTCATCTTGTTCATGACCTGTTTCGGTTTGGTAGAAGGCATGTTTTGGCACCGCCATTTTTGTGTTTGAAATGAGAGACGCCCTTTTAAAGAACAGGGAGACGCCGCGCGAAAGTGCATTTCCAGGAGATGAAGAAACCGCCCATGGTGGCAAAAGATATATGCTTAAACCGAAACTTGCAAACAGAAATATTAAGGTGTGCCAATTTACGCTGAAAAAAAACAAAAGGGTTCCGGTTTCGCGGAACCCCTTTGCCAAAGTTGCTTTGTTTTAAAACCCCCCTTATTTGCGGTAACGCGAAAATACGAAATCGTGACCTTCTTCCGCGGTGTGGCAGGCATAACAACCGGTCCCGCCGTCGGTGACGATGCGCTTGGTCTGGCTGTCGCCGGCGAAGGCCTCGAAGCCCCAGCCGCCGGTTTTGCCGAACGCGGCCCCGTCCTTCTGCATCACGCCGATCAGTTTGCGGCCTTCCTCCTGCAGGGTTTTGCCGGCTTCCCTGTAATTGAGGAGGTCGAACACCAGCACCGATCCATCCGGGAAGGCACCGGTTTCAAATCCTTTCACCGCTTTCGGGTTGGCATACACATGGTGTATACCCTGAAAGGGGTTCTCCAGCGGGTGACCGGGCTGGATCACCATCGACTTCACATGCGTCCAGTCGCGGTACCCATCCGGGTAATCCACTTTGTCTCCGCCCGCCTGCATCGGCGAAGCCATAAATAGCATTGCGCCTGCGAGCAGGCCTGCAAACAACCGGTTCATCGTCTCGTCTCCTTAGTCAAAATGGGAATGAAATCATGCATCGCTTTTTAGTATCGACTCAAAACTATATTAAAGATACCCGGAACGAATTATTTTGTCAATTTCTATTCCCTTGGCTACAATGCATTCATGAGCGCGTCTCTACTACACGACTATATAGAACGGATTTCGCACCTCATCCGTTCCGAAACCCGCATCGCTGGAACCGACTTCGACCTGCAACCCATTCAGCTCGACGTTCTCCACTACCTCACGCGATCCAACCGGTATTCAAACACGCCGCAAAGCGTGACCGATTACTTCGGCCTGACCAAGGGCACGGTGTCGCAGACCATCAAGGCGCTGGAGAACAAGGGACTGCTTTTAAAAACGCCGGACAAGAAGGACGGCAGGAAGGTGCACCTCAGCGTCACCCGCACCGGCAGGAAACTGCTGGACAAGGCCATGCCCGCGCGGGTGGTGGCGGGCGCGTGGGGAGAACTTGCGGAGGATGACCGCGACCGGCTTCTCGCCGACCTCAGTCAACTGCTCTCAAAAATGCAGGACGCCAACGGCATGAACGCCTTCGGCGTGTGCCGCACCTGCCGTTTCAACACGCAGATCAGCGACACCAAATTCTTCTGCGAACTCACGCAGGAACCGCTTTCGGCCACCGACGTCACCCTGCTCTGCCGCGAGCACACCGTCCCCGCAGAGGAAGCCGAACCCGTCGAACGGTAAGTCCTTCCATCCCGGGCCGGACGGCGGACGGGAACCCACCAACTGCAAAGAATCATGAATTTGTACAAAGCGTGGAAACCGTTTGAAAACATCCCGGCGCCCCTGTACCTGGAGTCAATGGTGAAAGACGGCGACGGCCTGCGGCTGGTGCTTTACGATGGATCGGTGGAGGGACGGCGGTTGCGCATCCACTTCCAAGAGGTTCTGGCGTTTCGCAATGCGAACGAGAAGTGCCTGCTGAAAACCTGGGAGGAGAACGAAAGCTGGGAGGGTCACTCCAGTCTACTGACCGTCGAGGACTCGGAGTTGGTGGAGTGGTTGCACGAACAGAGCTTCGGCATGTTTGCGGATCGCGCCATCACGCATTACGCCATCTACACCCCCCACGACTGCCTCGATGTTCTTTCCTTCCATACTCCTGATGTGCAATGTAGATATTGAGAGGGCTGATGAACCACTTAATGGTTTATTAAACTCATTTTTTAAGAATCTAAAACTATTTTATAGCCAATAAATTTGTCACTCCTTTTAAATTCAAACCGCTCAAATATTTGCACATGAACTCGCTCTTGTAAGTACTCCCTCTTTTTCTCTTCATCCCCAATTTCATTTAACCATTCTAATGGGCTTGAAATAAACTCTTCCATTTTTTCCTCATTTTCAGAGAAATCCTGAATATCCCAGAAAAACCCTTGTATCTGGGATTCCTTATTATCTCCCTGTGCAAGGGGCGACAATTGAATGATTTTTCCCAACGACTTTTTATTAAGTATCAATAAAAAACTTCCTATACTGCGATGATGGGCTTCAAAAACCGGGATTTTATTATTTGCAATATAATACCACCCTATAAAGCCATTAACTTTGAGTTCCTTAACAGACTCATCCCATTTTGGTTGAAACCCATCTCTTTGATCAAAGAATCGCCAAATAGAAATTTTGGAAGCCAAAATAAAAATCTCATCATAATTACCAGCATCTTTAAGTTTCGCATCAAACTCATCCTCCAAAATTTCTTGGCACCCTTCGATAATTTTTTCTAAAAGAACAAAATTTTCAAATGAAGCTATATCTCTGCCCCAGTTACCTCCAAAATTGCCAAAATGGACATGCCATTCATCAAACAACGCCGCTTTATCCTCAACAATATTAATTCCAATTCTCGCCATGCCATTAACTGGTCGCTCTGGCTGATTATCTATTAATTGGTAATATTGAAAGATAGATCGAATAATGGCTGCCTGGGAAAATGCCGATAAAAAAGCAGCCCTAAATTCATCGACCTTGGTTTTTGAAATCGGCTTACTTCTTTTATTTTCTGCATCTTTCTTTTCCTGCTCTTCTTTCACCCTACAAAGCAATCCTTTAAAGGATTCGACCTTACCTATAGCTTCTTGCGAAAGAATACTATTCCATTTTCCCGGATTTAATCCTATATCATCTAAAATATTTACAAGAGACCGGCTTCCTCCAGCCAAATATGCAAGCTCTCTATTTAGTGGCAATTTGATCCTTTGAATTTCGTCCTGTTTTTTTGTCGAAAGCAAGGAAAGGCCCTTAATTGCATAAAATGTTTCCAGCTTTCTTGGCATTTGCACGGAATACACTTCCCCCTCTGATCCCCTTTCCCACCAACCCCAATTCCAAAAATCTATAGTTTCAAAAGAATGACATTTTGAAAAAATATTAGTCAATTCCACTATGTCATCAGAAACGGCCACTGCCAACAAATCATAATATTCCTTCAAATTATTTTTTCCAGACAAGGTCTCACTTAGAAGCCAACTAGACAATCCAAAAAACATTTGCTTTCTTCTTGAATCAAATTCTTTAAGCAAAAGTCGCCCTTCTAATTTTCCCTTCAGCACTCTTCTTTCTTCAGAAGATTCTTCTAAAGCCTCAATCTTCGATTCAAGGTCCTCAATTTCATAGACATCCTCACTTAAAGAAAAGCGATCAAATAATTTAAGTGCCGCACTTTTAAAATTTTTTATACCTTCAAAATCGTTTCTCTCTATTGCCGTTTTATGTAGATTCTGAAAAACTTTGAGCAAGAAAATCCCATAACCCTTAACCTCTTCCAATCCATTGCTTTTTAAAAACCCTTTTTGAATTTTTGGCTCAACATAAAAGTAGGAAATATCTTGCAAATATCGCCAAGATCTATCTTTTAATAAATTCCTAATACCCTCATTCTTCTCGCTTAAAGCGGATGCATAAAGCATTTCTGAAAAGACTACAAATTCTTGAAATAAATAATGATCATCTTTTTTATTTGATCTGATCGCAATTGCCATAGGCAAATAGACAATTTTTTGTATGATCTCCCTGTCCTCACTCTTGATTGATTTTTCAATAAGGTCTCTTACGTCATTCCTGAGCCACTGCACTTGCTCCCATCCACCAAGCAAGGAACTTCTTTCTATTAAAGCTTGACTAGAAGTAAACCCGCCCCCAAACCTTGAGACATTTTCTAAAAACTCGTCTGCTAATTTTTTATAGAGCTCGGCCAACTCCTGTATTTTTCTCAATTGTCTTTGGTTAATTGCTGAAATAAATTGATCCTTAATACCCAAAAGCTCATAGCTAATTTCTTCGTTAAAATTATCTGACGGTCTAATAATAAACGCCCGCTCTACCAAAGGTTGGATTCTTTCTAACTTCTTTTGTTCCTTAACAAGCCTCTTATCAAGACAAATAAGAATTTTATTTTCCTCATTCACAACATCATGAAAATGTTTCAAAAGGTATCGCGCATCATTTTTTGGTAAGCATGCAGTTTCAATCTCTTCCGCCTCACCTTCCTCACCAACGTTAATCCCAGGCTTTTCCGTCCCACTGAATGAGTAATTATTTTCTCTTCCTTCGCTATCAATAAAATCAGCAATTTGCCTCAAGGCGTTTAAGTCCACATCAAAAATCACTCCTACTTTCTCAGTAGTTAAACAAAAATAATTGTCTGTTTCAGTTGCAAACAAAGGATTAAATTTTAATTTAATATCATTATCATTTAGCCTTGATAGCAAAATATTATTTCCAATTCGTTCGTCAATAGCTAGATCAATGCTTTGCCGAAGCCTTTGGGTTAATACTTGGGATTTTTTCTGGGCAAACTTATATTTGTTTAACAAAATAGAAATTATTTTGTATAAAGAAACAATAGCGAACACACCAATTATCAAAACAAGAATTCCAACAAAAACATTTATCTCCCCCCAAATGAAACTAAAAAATACTAATATCTCGCCAACAGCCAATGGAAATAGATAACTCTCTTTTAACAGAACACGGGCCTTTTCAGTATCCTCGCTACGCAAACTCTCGGCGACAAAAATCACTAGAGCAAAAATAATTGTTCCTATCCCGGCGTGAATAGCAATCCAATTTTGCTCATTTTCACCTCTAATCAAATCTTCTGGAATATTCAAAAAACAAAAATTTCGCAAACTGTAAAAAATTAATACCCCTCCGAAGTAGATCAGCAATATAAACAAAATTACCGCTAACAAAGATTTCCAAGAGGGGATATAAATTTCAGACAACGTGTCCCTCAGAGTTTCCCCAAAGCGGAAGCTTTTGAGTTTTCTTCGCTCTTCTTTGATAAGCTTGGTTAATCTTTGGCTTTTGAAATTTTTGAATAGCATCATTGAAATTCTTTTCAGATCGGCAATAGAAAAATATGGTATATCGAAAACTTTAATTTCTAAAATATTTATTTTACTGATTAGCTCTACAAACATTTTTCTTATGCCCAACCAACTTTTTTTCATTCTCGTGGCGTCAATGATATTGAACTTTTTCGTGCTGGGGATTTCCATCAACCGGCCGAACTCGTTCTGGCCGGTGTCCATGTCCGCCGTCTCCATCGCGCTCCAGGGCACGGCACTGAGGCTCATCGCTATCAGCTCCATTTCCTGATCGGACGCCCGTACCGCCCACCCTTTCCGGTCTGGCCTCCCCGGCCTGCCGACGCCGATCCTGCGCCGCCCCCTCCTTCCCAACCCGTTGAAATTGCTGATCACGTTCCCCGCCCCGCTTCCTTCCGCGCCGCCCCAATTTCGTTTGAAAGCCTGCCTTGCGGGACCTATGTTTAAAGTATGAACGATTGCGTGTCGCCGGGCTTCGCGGAGTGATGGCATTCCGCCGGGGTCCCGCGCCGCTTTCGACTCCAAGACTTAACTACAGGTGAGATATCGCCATGAAAACCAAACGAGTGGGTTTCATATTGATGGCGGTCTGTCTGCTGTTGGGCTGGACCGTTGGCACCGCCAGCGCCGCCCCGCCCACCGGGGAGATGACGACCGAGGAATGGATCCTGACGCCGGGCACCGCTGCGAGTTGCCCGCATGATTTTATTCTGGAAAACGCGGACACGGAAGCCGTGGAACTGCAACTCATGCTGGGCAACGAGCCCTTCATGCAGGACCGCATCGAACCGAAAGATGCGAAGGCCTACGGCCTGCACCACCACCTTTCCGAAGCGATGACAGAGGGCAAGGAAGTGGACAAGGACGACTGGGCCACGGTGCTCCACACCGGTGAACAGGGATCGCTCAGGATGTACTGCATGCAGTGACGGGCAGTGCCCTGCATAAAAAAGCCCGGCCTCCGGTTATCCGGGGGCCGGGTTTTTATTCTGGCAAATAGAATAGTTCGGACCGCGTCATCCGCCGGCGGTGCCGTCCACGGTCTCCGGCACGGTCCACGAAAAGAACCGTCCGGTCATCACCGCATCGAACCAGTGCTGCCACGCTTCGCCGCTTTTCACCGGGGCGAGCGACAGGGCTTCGTCGGTGAGGCGTTCCTTTTTATACAGCGTCACGATCTCGATGTCGCCGCGAAAGCGTTGCAGGGTGGCGCGGGCACGTTTGCCCTCCTCCAGCAGTTCGATGCGCACCGTTCCCTCGCCGTCTTCGCTGTCGAACACATAAGCGTTGGTGCGGCGGATGTCGCGCGCCCCGGCGGAGAACAACACGGGCCGGATGAACTGCGCCTGCTGACCTTTCACCTGCGTGGTGTGCACCACCACCGCGTACATCGTTTCCTCTCCCTGCCACAACCACACCTGGGTGAGGGTGACGTGCGCCCGGCCACGTTCGGTCAGTTTGCTGTACGTTCCCAGGTACCGCAACGCGCCCGCCTGCGTTTCCGCGTGTTGAAGCGGCGGGGGTTCCTTGAGGAATACCAGGTCCGGCGGCGCGCC
>NZ_JBQKUN010000008.1:0-103967 GCF_052156615.1 Nitrospina sp. P1_D6
TTCATGGTGAGGGCCGGCCGGGTGGAGGCAGCCAGTTCGACGAACCGGTTGTAGTACACGATCGCATCCTTCAGGCGACCCGTTTCCTCATACAGGAGGGCGAGGTTGTAATATCCCTCCGGGTGGCGGGGTTCCAGGTTGATGACCTTCCGGTAAAGCAACTCGGCGCGCCGATAATGCCGCTGCTGCTTGTAGAGGATGGCAAGATTGTTGATGCTTTCCACATTTGCGGGATCAAGCTCCGTCGCCTTCTCGAAATAACGAACGGCATTGATACCGTCACCCATCTGGTAATAGATGAGGCCCAGGTTGTTGTACGCTTTGCCGTAGTTGGAATCGAGCCGGACCGCCTGAAGCAATTCGCCTATGGCCTGCTGGGGCTTGCCCATTTCCTTATAGATCAAAGCCCGGTTGTTATGAATGCGCGCGTTGGTGGGATCCCGCCGCTTCGCTTTTTCATAATACTTCAGAGCCGCAAAATAATCTTTGTTGCGGTGGTGGAATGTGGCGATATTGAAATAGCGCGATTTATCATCCAGGGATCGAGGATCGAATCCGGTTTTCATTTTTTCCGTGGTGGCGCGGTCGTTCTCATTGGGAACAACCGAAATGGATTCGTCGCCCACCACCTGCTCAGTTTCGTTGGTCACCGTCACAATGGTCTCCGTTTCCTGTTCCGGCTGATCGGTCTGCTGCGTCTCCATTTCAGGAGGCTTTGGATTTTCCTTTATCAGGTCCGTGACGGGAACTTCCTGCGCGAGTTTGCTTTCACCGGAAACGGGTCCGGTCTGGTTTTTCTTTTTGGATTGGGTGTTGCTTTCCGGTTCCAGCCTGGCTTCCGAATTCAACCCCTCAGTCAAGGCTGCCACCTGCTCCAGCGCGGATTCCGGTTTGACAAAGGGTTCATAGGCCACGACTTCCTCCTTATCAGGAGTAACGGGAGGAATCGCCCGGACCGGTTTCGGCTTGGATTTCTTGATCGATTTCTGAACCGTGGTCGAACGCGTTTTTTTCTTTGTTCCGGTCCCGCTCACCTGGCTTTTCTGCTTTTTCGTCCCCCGGATGCCCTTTTTGCCGGAAACTTCTTCCGGTGCCTGTTTCTGTTTGGAAGTCGAAATCACCGATGCCATTCCGGTTCCGCTTTTTTCAGGATTTTTGCTGGAGGGGGGGGTGTTCTTTCCCTTGCCGCTCTGGGTTTTCGTCCCGCCAGGCTCGGGGGATGGCGCGTTCGGGTTCATGGCCACAACAGCCACCGGTTCCGATTTCGAAAACCCGTTATTACCTGTCTGGGTCTGGGAATCCTGGAATGTGGAAACGGTTTCCGGACCGGTTTTCTTACGGACTTCGCCCGGCATGGGAGGTTTGGCCAGCAGGAGAGGTTTGACCTCGGCCTTGTAGTTTGCGGAAGGGATGAGAACAGTGATCAGCCCGCCGGCCAGAATCAGAATCCAGCCCAGAAGGGACAACGCCCTTTGATACTTTGGGGACAGACTTGAAAAAATGGAACCGCGCAAACGGTTTTGCGCGGATTGATCCTTGTCACGTTCCTTTTGCGCTTTTTTCAGACTGTCCGCAATGAGGCTCATTAGAGGCCGCCTTCTATGCCCTTTGGACTGTAGGAAAGCAGAATCGGGTCGTTGCCTTCGGCTTCCAGACGATGCATGTCGTCGCGGGCTTTTTTGATTGTATCATACGGCCCGATATAAACAACATACCAGGGTTTACCGGAAAGAGTGCTTTCCCGGATGTACCCTTCAAACCCTTTTTTGTCCAGATCCTTCAATACCCGGGCGGCATTGGCCTGCTTGCTCCATGAGCTGATCTGGATGCGGAACAGTTCCTCCTCCACCGGTGCCGGAAAGTTCAGGGGCAACCGGATAATGTTCTCGGGGGAAACAACACCCAGAACCTGCTTTGGCGCTTCCTGCAAAACTTTCACCGGTTTCGTTTTTTCCGAAGTGATCTTGGGTTTCTGCACAGGCGCCTGGACAGGAGGCAGCTTCGGCTGCAGTGTCGGAATCCCTTTTGCCTCCGCCGGAGTTCCGATGGAGATGGCCGAACCGATGGAATGCTTCAGGTTGTTCACGGTTCGTGAAAAAGCGGAGTCTCCCTGTACGAAAAACAACGCGCCCGCCACAAAAAACAGGATGGACGCCGCAACCGCAAGCCTCAGTTTCATGACCGGATCGAAACTGGGGCGCTGGTCTTCGTCACCCAGAAGGCTCTTGATCGCCTGCCGCACGTGTTTTGCGTCGATGCACTTGGTGCGTTCGTTGTAGCCGGCAAGCAGGGCCCGGTCGCAGACGAGGTTGATCAGCCTCGGATAACCCTGCGTATAAGAATAGATGGCCTTGAACGCGCCGCGGCTGAAGGTGACCCGGGGCGTGGTGGAAGCCACACGCAGGCGGTGATACACGTAAGTGCGGGTCTCTTCACTTGTCAGGGGCCGCAGATCGTAACGAACCGAAATTCGCTGGTTGAGTTGCTTGAGCTGGGGCAGGTTCAGTTTTTCCTCGAATTCCGACTGGCCGACGAAAATGATCTGCAGGAGTTTTTCCTTGTCCGTCTCCAGGTTGGACAACAGGCGGATCTGCTCCAGGACATCCAGGGAAAGATTCTGCGCCTCATCGATGATGACCACCGTCGAGCCCCCGGCCGCATACTGGTCCAGCAGGAAATCGTTCAATGCATCCAGAAGTTCTTTTTTGGATGCGTTGCGCAGCCATTTGACCTGCTCCACGGTCCATTTTTCGTCACTCTTGCCGTTTTCCTCCACCCAGATATCGGATTCCTGCGCGTTCTGCTTATGTTCCATGTAACGGGGCCGCACACTGAGATCCTGCACCAGCGCCCGCAAAAGGTCGGAGGAGGAAAGAATGGGATTCAGGATCAGGGCCACCTTGTCCTTTTCATCCATGTTCTCCAGAAGAGCCCGGCACAACGTCGTCTTGCCGGTGCCGATTCCCCCGGTGATGGCCATGAATCCTTCCCGCTGGCTGATGCCGTACATCATGTGGTCCAGCGCTTCCTGGTGACCATCGCTGAAAAAGATGAACCTGGGATCGGGTGTCAGGCTGAATGGTTTTTCCTTGAAGTTGTAAAATACCGTATACACAGCTTCCCCCTATTCTTCCATCATCGCCTGGGTCTGCGTGGGCGTCATGAACTGCTTGAACCGTTCGTATTCCTGCTTCAAACGTTCATCGATCGATTGACCCACCATGACTTTCGGCGTGAGGATGATTACCAACTCGGTCTTTTCATCCACGCTGGCTTCGTACTGGAACAGTTTTCCCAGCAGAGGAATCTTGCCGAGGAATGGAACTTCGTTGTTGTCCCGCTGGCGCGTGTTTTTCATGAGGCCGCCGATGACGATGGTCTGCCCGCTCCTGGCCATGACCACATTGTTCGACTCACGCACATCGAGAATGGGCACCGTGTTCAATCCGTCGGGTGAAGTGCGCTCTCCCGACCGCTCCGAAACACTTGTGTTGATGCTCATGATCACCGTGCCGTCCATGTTGATCTGCGGCAGCACATCCAGAACGATGCCGATGGTGATCTGCGACGGCACGAACTGCGTGGCCGAGGCCTGCGTGGTGGTGGCCGGAATGACGATGGGCAGGAAGAAAATATCCTCCGTCCCGACCTTGATCACCGCCCGCTGGTTGTTGAGAGTCGCGATCTTCGGGCTGGACAGCACGCTGACGTTGCCCTGCTGCCCGAGCGCATCGATCAGCACGCTGATCTGGGTGTTGCTGAGTCCGTAAAAAATTCCACCCGCACCCGCCACCATGGTTCCCAGAGCGCTGCCGGAACCTGCTGAATTGGCAAAATTGAACGGCTGTCCCGGTCCCGGGCTCAACCCCTGGAAAATGTCGGGATCGCCGTCATTGATGATCTTCAACGGGCTCACCTGGCTCCAGTCCACACCCAGCCGGTATTCTTCATTCAGGTTCACTTCCAGGATCTTGGCCTGGATGAACACCTGCCGCTGAACGGAGCCCTCCACCGCTTCCAGGAATTCCGCTACCTCCAGCAACACATCCGGGTAATGGTGAACGATGACCACACCCGCCTGCCGGTTGATGGTGAAATAGCTGTCCGATTGCTTCTCCTCATCCGTGGGACTGGGGAGCTTGCTTCCCGTTTCGTCGTCCCTCACCGGCTGGGTCTGGGCCGCCGGCGGGTTGATGCCCAGCAGGCTGCCCAGCATCCCGCCGCCCTGCTGCTGGCCGCTGGATCCCGACTGCCGTCCCCGGTTTTGCTGCTCCTCAAAGATTTTCTCCTCGTCCATCCGGTTGGGATCTTCAATCTTGCCCTCGACGATGCGCTTGAGGCCGAAGAAAATCTCGCGCCACAGATCGTTGCGTTCGGAGGTGACCATCTGCGTGAATGTGCGGTTCAGCATTTCCTGCTGACCTCCGCCGTTGTTGCCGCCCCCCACACCACCTCCCGATCCCGAATTGTTGTTGCCGGACACAACGCTGTTCTGAATGCCGGAAGTGCCCTGGCCGCTCAGGGACTGCACGTTGCTGACCCCCGCCCGCTGGGAAACGATGTAATTGAGCCGGAACATGCGCGTCTCCATCTTCTGCTTGAAGACGCGGATGAACTTGCCGTCGAATTTATAATCGAGATGGAGCGGGCTGAGGATGTTCTCGAGCGCTTCCGAAATGGTCACGTCCTTCAGGTCCACCGTCACTTTCCTGCGGATGTCGGGATCGATGACGAGGTTCTGCCGGACGCCTTTCGACAGCGCCAGCAGGATGTTCTTGATGTCCGCGTCCTGGGCCGAAAGGGTGAATCGGGGACCGTCCCGGCGCAACTGTTCCAGCCGGATGCTTTCCTCGCCCAGGCTTTCCGAAACAAACTCCGGCTGGCTCATCATCAGTTCAGACGAGGGCCCCTGCCCCCCCGGTTGCGGACCGAAGGAGTCCGGTACCTGGCTGTCAAAAGTCCGGTTGATTTCCGCCGCGTTGTTTTTTGAAAGCGGTGAATCGTAGTACGGGTTCGATGCGCAGGAAACCCCGCCCCACAAAACCCACGCGACAGCAAAGGCACAATATGGTTTGTTTAACCTTGCCATAAGACACGCAGAAAGTATTTAAATTTGTTGAAATTTATCTATAAATATTACACCAGAACAAGCCCGTACGCCAGCAAAAAATCAATGTTTTTTATGATTTTTCAAGGACTTGCCAAAAACGGCCCCGCAGGAAGGGGTGGCGGGGGGTCAGGGAAGGGTGCGTTCCACTTTTAAAGGAACGGGTTCCAGCCGCAGGGTCTGGGTCTTTTTATTACCCATCAGCACCACTTCATCGCGGCCGATATCGACGATTTCGTGGCCGAACAGGGTGTCGCCCACCAGAAAATTCTCATTGTTGATCACCGCAACGGGACGGGGCCCGCCCCACACCACGGCCTGCAGGGTGAGCGGCGGCAGTTCGGGAGCCTTGACCTCTTCCTTCTTTTTCGGCGGCGGCTCCACCATCTCGCCTTTTCGCGCCTTGTAATACACCCCCGACGGCAGGGCAAACGGATTGCCCTGATACGAGTCGCTGTCCCGCACCGCCCAGGCCGGGGCCGGAGGCCAGGCCAGGGTGGCTGCCAGAAGGGCTCCCACCAGCAAAACGGTTCGTTTCCCGATGCGTTTGAGGTTCACGGCTTCCTCACGAAACCAGAAGTTGGATGATCAATTCCGACTCCACCAGCGGGTGCGTCTCCCGCGTGCGGAGAATCCGGAGCTCTTTAATCGACAGAACCGCAGGGATGCTCTCCAGCGATTTCACAAACCGGCCCACGCCCTGGTAGTGGCTCTTGATCGCCAGCGTCATCGTCACCGCCCGGAAATTACCGCCCTTGAACTCCACCCGGGTTTCATGGGAGTTGAAGCGCAGCATCTCGGCCCGGTGGGTCTTGGCCTGCCTGCCCAGGGCCTGGACGATATCTTCCACATTCTCGGTCATGCTGGACTTGATGTCCGAAATTTCATGGCGCAGGATTTTGATTTCCCCCTCGGTCCGTTGAATCTCCCTTGTGAGCTTCTCCGCTGAAGAGCGGTTCAGCACCATCTTGAAGCTTTCCAGGTTATTCAGGACTTCCTGGGTCCGTGCCGCCAGGCGTTCCCGCTTTTTCATGATGGGAGAATACTCAAACTGGTAATACCCGACCCCGATCACTATCAGCATCGTGATCACGAGGAACGCGAATTCGCGCTTCGTCAGTTTGTCCCACCAGTTGGGTTCCAGGGATATCATATTCTTTTTTCCGGAAGGGGTTTTTGGGGGGACACCGTTTTAATGAACAGGGTGAAATCAAGCCCCTTGCGCGTGTACTTGTCCTTGTCGGACACCTGTGACTCCAGCAGCTTGACGTCCGAAAAATGCGGGTAGGACTTGAGTTCCTTCAAGAATTCTTCCAGCGACTGGAGCACCCTCCGGCGGTTGCCGAAGATGGTGCCCCGCACCAGGAAACCCCAGCCCTTCTGCACCACCCGCGTTTCCATTTCCGCGGTTCCGCCGTTTTCCGTCTCTTTTCCGTTCTCCCCGTTCTTTCCGTACTCGCTGAAAGTGACCTGCTCCAACGCCATGTTCCAGGACACCCGGCGGGCGATGTCGTTCAGCACCTGCGGCAGGTCGATCGGCGTGATTTCCTTTTGGGGTAACTGGTCCAGCTGGGCCTGCAACAGGTCCTTCACCTCTTTCAGGTTTTCCAGTTTGCGTTTCGGCACGTCCAGCGCCACGAATCGCTGACGCAACTCGTTCAGGTGACGCGTTTCCAGCGACAGGAATTGCTCTTTTTCATAGGTGTCGATACGCAGGAACAAACTGATGGCGGCGAGTAAAATGACGAGCAGGGCCACGGGCGCGAACCGGGTCAGTTCCTGCACGCGCTTGGAAAACGTCTGGCGCAGGTGCTCGGGAAACAGGTTGACGTGTTCGCACTGGTCCGCGGCACAACCGGCCGCGGCCACCATGCTGTAGCCGAAATCCTCGGCATCCCCTTCCCGTTTCAGCTTGCTGGAAACTTCCAGCTGGGCCAGGGGATTGTAAGCGGTCACGGTGAGGTCCAGCCGTTCGTGAACGTGATCGAGCAGGCCCTTGAGCCCCGCCCCGCCCCCGGTGAACACCACCCGTTCCACCGTCGTCATGATGTACGAGTTCATGAACGACTCGATGGACCGTTCGATCTCCTCCACCTGCCGTTCGATGACCGGAAGAACCCGGCCTCGGATCTCACTGGCCGGAATGCGGTCGTGGGTCTCTTCATCGCTGCCTTCCAGGGGAAGGCCGTAGCGGTGCTTGATCTCCTCGGCGCGTTTTTCATCGACCGACACCACGCGTCCGCTTTCGGTCACGTATTCGCCGACCAGCGCCTGCGTGACGTTGATGCCGCCATTGGGAATCTCGCGGGAAAACAGGATCTCGACGCCGGTCACAAAGTACACGCGCGTGCGTTGCGCCCCCATGTCCACAAAGCAGGTGGTGTACCCTTCCTTGTGCGTGTCCTCCACCCAGACGTTGTCGTATTCCTCCAGCGCGATCGGATGCGGCATGATGCCTTCCACCCTGAGTCCGGCATGGTGGGCAATGCTGGCCAGCCTCTCCATCTCTTCCCTCGGCGCGATGACCGCGAGCACCTCGTCGAAAGGCAGGCCCTCCTGCGTGGTCTCGCCCAGCACATGGTAATCCAGCACCGCTTCTTCCGGAGAAAACATCATGGACTCGCGGGCGTCCCACTTGATCGCCTCCACCACTTCGTTTTCCGGCATCTTCGGGATCTGCAGTTTGCGGATCAGCACGTTGTAACTGCCGATGGTCAGGAACACACGATTGCTTTTGATGTTGTTGCGGGTACACAGCAGGCGGATGAGTTCGCCGACCATATCCTGGTTGCCTTCGCTTTCCGCAATGGATTTCGGGATCACCTGGTGACCGTAGTTGCCGATGGACCAGCCCCCCACCCGGGCATTGAGCTCGACGATCTTGATCGAATGCGACCCGATGTCCAGACCCACTGCCGACTTGCCGATCGGAAGGGAGGGCAACTTCGTGAGTTTGGGAAAAGAGGGAAATTTCATCCCGCCGCCTCAAAAAAAGGGAAAATCAAGCCGTTTCAAAGACTTGAAATCTGACTGCCTGTGATGCTCCATTTTAACCCAAACACCCCGCCCCGCCTAATACTATTTTTTTCAATACTTTACAAAAATCACGAAATCGGGACGATTTTTGAGGGCGGTGGGGAAAGTTTCCTTACTGGAAAATCAGGGGAAACACTGGTTGTACATGGGGGAGTTCACCCCGGCCGTGGAACCGTGGGTGGTGACCGTCCTCCTATCCAGCCGGCCGTCATCCGCAATGGCCGCACCGGTGAATTGAGCATCATCCCGGACTTTAAAATCCCTGTTGGTGATCACCCCGCCAACAAAGACGCTGTCATCCTCGAACTCAGCGTGGTTGCCCGCCAGGACCAGCACGCGGGCGGGGTCCCCGCTGGGAACATTGATCGACGCCTGGTCCACCAAAGTCAGTTTCTCATCCGTATGGATGGTCAGGGTGCCGTTGACGGTGATCGAAGCATTGTCCTCGAGGGTGATGTCGTCTCCCGTCACGATGGTCACGTCGCCATTGATGGTGATCTGGGCAAACAGTGATAATTCCATTTTTTCAGCGATATAAACCGTGAGCGGTCCGTTGATGATGACATTGCCCAAGAGCTGGGTCCAGGAGCAGTACTGGTAGGGAGCCGCAAACCCCACGCCCAGAAACGGGGGATACGAGAGGTTCGGGCAGCCTGCAGGATTGGGAGGAAGCGTGATCGGATCCACAAGAGGGGTCGCGGGGCAGTAACCGGTCTCCACGTTCCCCACCACGGTTGCCTGGCCGTGGATGTTCGGGTTGCCGCAGGTGGTGAGGACATTGGGCACCAGCTTGCACGCCGAATTATTGACGATGGTCTTGGACACTTCCTGCTGGGCGCCGCGGTAGGTGCCGACGGAGGTGACGACCACGGTGCTGGAGTCGATCGGCGCGAAGGTGATGTCGAACTGCCCGTTTCCCGAGCCGAAGGTCTTGGTGAAGCCCACCGTCAACAGGGTCCAGTCGGTGTTGGCGGTCACGGCGGGGCACGCCGGATCGTTGTTGAGCAAACATTTCTCCGTGTAACGCAGTCCGGACTCCGCCGTCATGAACGCGTTGACCCCGGTGGAAGCGAGGCTGGAGCCATACTGCTTGGTCTGCGTCTGCGAAAGGAAACTGAGCGCGATGGCGGTCACCAGCGTCGCGCCAAGCAGAACCATCACCAGCGCGGCGATGCCCCGCTGGTTGTGCAACGATCCGAATTTGTATCTCCAATTCAGCATATCAGCTCAACGTCCGCGGCCGCACCGCCGAGGTCAGGGTGAAGTTTCCACTCACGGTTCCGCTCAGGGTCATGGAAATGGTGTACCAGCCGCCGTTGTCGGTGATCGAAAAGGCCGTCATGTTGTTGGCGATGGTGGTGGTGGCACCTCCGTTGCGTTGCAGGGTCTGGGCTCCGGGACTGTAGGTGTAATTGATGTTGTTTGTCGCAGGGTCCTGCGGGTAACCGAACTGCTTGTCAAAGGAGAAGTTGTTTCCGGCAATGGCGATGGAGGCGGGGTCGGCGATGCGCAACTCCCGCACCACCACTTCCATGGCAACGTACGCCCGCGTCACCCGGTCCACGCGTTCCGAATGCTGTTGATCCACTTCCGCCGATTGAAACAGGAACTGCGCGCCCACGGCGATCATGATGCCGAGGATCACGATCACGAGAATGATCTCCACCATCGTCATGCCGCGCTGGTTATGAAGCGTGTGTCGGAAGTTCATGGCGTCAGTCCGTCGCAAACAGGGCGTAAAAGGAAACGGGGGTCATGTTGGCGCGCGTCACCGTGAGCGTGACTTTTTTGGCGAAGGTCGCACCGGGATTGGAGGTGTCGGGATCGTTGGCATCGACATCCGCCACCACCCAGGCAAACGTGTAGGCGCCGAACCCGGCAACCGCGCACTGCACCTCGGTGACGGTCGCCTGGAACGCCGCGCAGGTGTAGCTGCCCGCCGCCGGAATCTGCGTGCGGGTTTTCTCCGATATCGCCTCCATCTGCAACTGCGCCAGCTCCGCCGCCTCGATGGTGTACTCCGGAATGACAGAACCTTTCAGGGACGAGAACGCGATCATGATTGACGGCACGGCGATGGCCACGATGAGGATGGCGATGATGATCTCCATCAGGGTGAAGCCCCCTTCGGAACCGAGTCTTGCCGGCCGTATTTTATGGATTCGATGCATCATGAGATGATCACCCTCCCGGAGAACGCTTCCACGGTGATGGAGTTGTTGGAGCCGTCGGGCGCCGTCAGCGTGATGCTGCTGATGGTCTGGGGCTCGCCGTACTTGTTGAAGTTGATGGTGCCGCCTGAGGTGATGGTGACGCCGCCGGGAAACGTGCGGTTGGCGGTGAACGCCCCGACCGGATCGGTCAGCGTATAGGTGGACGAGCCGCCGGTAAAGGTGATGCCGATGGGACTGCCGGCCGCCGGGTTGCGTGCCATGGCGAGCTCCTGCGCGAACTTGAGGTCCGCCGCCACCATGCTGGTGGCGCTGTTCAGGGGGATGGCATCCGACGAAAGCCGGGGCAGAAACATGGCCCCCAGCACTCCCACCAGGATGATCACCATGATCGCTTCCAGCAGGGTGAATCCGTGTTCGTTATGAAAACCGTTCGGTTGAGGTGCGTTCCGTCGCCTCATGATTCCCCGGAAATTTGAGGTTCACGAAAGCCCGGAAACCCTGCGGGCGGGTCACAAGGGCCTTACAGACAGTATAAGGGCATTGTGCTGAATGAAAAGGAGTTTGAGGGATTTAAAGTGAGCCGTTTCAGGCCAGTTCGCATAATTTGCTGGAAGGGGCCGGTTGCTCCGGTTGCGGGGTTTTGCGTTTCGGCTGTTTTTCCACCGGTTGCGGATAGCGGAAGGTCTTGCCTTCGAAATTCCGAACCACCACCTCTTTGTCGGTGAACTCGACGATGGAATCCGGAAGCAGGCGCACCTTGCCGCCGCCTCCCGGCGTGTCGATCACGAAGTAAGGCACCGCCATGCCGGAGGTGTGGCCCTGCAGGCCGCGGATGATCTCCAGCCCTTTTTCCACCGAGGTGCGGAAGTGGTCGGTGCCGACGGTCATGTCGGCCTGGTAGAGGTAATACGGTTTCACGCGGATGCGCAGGAGTTTCGTCACGAGTTCCTTCATCACCTCCACCGTGTCGTTGACGCCTTTCAGCAGGACGGTCTGCGCGCCGAGCGGCAGGCCCGCGTCGGCCAGCCGGTTGCACGCCACTTCCACTTCCGGCGTGATCTCGTCCGGGTGGTTGAAGTGCAGGTTGGCGTAGAGGGGATGGTATTTTTTCAGGATCTCGCACAGCTCCGGCGTGATGCGGTCGGGCAACGTGCCGGGCACGCGTGTGCCGATGCGGATGATTTCCAGATGCGGTATTTCGCGCAGGGCTTTGAGAATGCGTTCCAGTTCCTTGTCGGGAACCAGCAGGGGGTCGCCGCCGGACATGATGACATCGCGGATTTCCGGGTGCTGGGCGATGTACTCGATGCCCTGGCGAAGCGTTTCGCGGGTGACGATGCCGGGAAACCCGATCTTTCGTTTGCGCGTGCAGAAGCGGCAGATGATGGGGCACTGGTTGTTGAGCATCAGCAGGACCCGGTCCGGGTAGCGATGCACCAGTTCCGGCACGGGCATGTCCTTTTCCTCGTTCAGGGGATCCGAGTCCAGGCCCTCTTCGGAGCTCAGCAGGTCGTCCAGCTCATCGGCGGTGGGCACCACCTGTTTCCAGAGCGGGTCGTGTTCGCTTTTCACCTGTTTCAGGAAATAGGAGTTGATGCGGATGGGGAAGATTTCCGCAACCTTCTTCAGTTTTTCCCGGTACTGTTCATCGCCGGAGACGAAAGGAAGATCCTCCACCTTGACGACGCTGTCACTCAATTGCCTTTGCCAGGATTGCATGGCTACCTTTTCCGATTTCAGTTGGAGTTGTTGGAGTACGTGGATTTCAGGTATCGGATGATTTCGTACTCGTCATGCAGGATGACGTCGCCATCGACGAGAACGGGAACGAAGGTCTGGCCGGTCAGTTCCTTGACTTCCTGCCGCTGGTGGTGCGGCGCGGGGACCATGATGGTTTCGTAATCGAGGTCCAACTGCTCGAGTGCGGATTGCACCATGGTGCAGTAACCGCAACCGTAAACACTATAAAATTTAATCATTTTCACTTTTCTTCACTTTCCGGCGGCGCATGGTACCATGACCGCATCCACCATGCCATGAATTTTCTTTTTGTCCTGCGGACACAGGGTGGCGAGGATGCCGCCCAGAGGCGCCTCCTCCCCGGTCACGAAATAATACGGCGTCAACCGCACCCGGCATTCCATCGTTTCGACGGTCTGCGCCCCGTGGTTCCAGAAGGGTTGGCGGAACCGCTTTCCCTTGTGAAACGCCTGCAGGATGTGCGGTTGTTCAGGAAACGCGTTCAATGCGGACTGCAACGATTCCTGCCACTGTTCGGCGGGAACATCGTGCCCCACCACCACACCGCGGCTCCCCCAGGCATCCGGACTGAAGCCGGAAGGCTTGATGACCAGCTCCCGCTCCTTCTGGGTGAGGTCGTATAACATCTTCCAGTCATTGACGTTATCACCACGCACCGAAAGGCCGGGAATGACTCCGTGGGGCGGCAGGGGCCGTGAATCCAGAACCCAGGTACTTGGAATTAGATGGTTCAGGAGGTTAAAAGTTTCATCCCCCAGCGCTTTTTCCCACCACGTGGCGAGCGCCGGATGATGAAACAGGGCAAAACTCAGCTTCTCCTCCAGATGCGGCTTGTAGGGCGGGGTCGCCTTCACCCGCCCCTTCTTCACCGCGTAAGCCACCAGTTCGGCCTTCGGGATGTTCTTCAGGTCGAACAGCTCGAAGAAGCGGTAAATCACATCGAGCGCGACCTCCCGCTCTCCATCCTGCACGTAGAGTCCGTCTTCCTTAAACAGCAGGTCGCGCGGATGGACGACATAGACCGGCCGTCCCGCCTCTTTCAGCACGCGCCCCAGGTACTGCATCTCGTTCAGGTAATCCGCCGCCTCGTCGGAAACGACGATCGCGGCGGTGCATCCCTCCACTCCCGCCACCGACTCCAGCATGCGGTAGAACAGTTCCGGGATCCCTCCCGCCTTCGTACCGACAATATCCTCCCCACCGTACAGCGTCATCAACCGCGTGGTGACGCCGAAACCGCCGGGCACGGAGTCGAGCTCGGTTATGGCAAAACCGTCATCGAGCGCCATGACGTCAGGGCGGAGGATGCCGGGCAACTTTCCCTTGAAGCGGTTCATGCGGGCGAGGTCGGTCAGCTCCGAAGGCTTGCCGGCGTCCAGGTATTCGGCGATCCATGCGGGCATCTTGCCCTTCGCGCTGTCCAAGTAGAGGCGGTTGAGGGCGGTGTAAAACGTGAGCAGGTGCCCGCCCAGGTTTTCAAAAAAGGCGACGTCCTTCGCCGGAAGGTAAAACGGTTGCGGCGAGATGCGCCAGGTGTTGGCCGGGTCGTCCGATTTCGGGGAATACACTCCGGAGGCCACCAGGGCGTTTTCAATGTCGGTGCATTGGGCTGAGGGACCTGCGATCATGATTTCTGATAGATGGTTGATGAATGATGAACCGATTGCGACTATCATTTATAAAGATGCCCGGATTGCCCGAAGGGTTCAAAATGGATTCCGTAAGGGGCCCATTTGGCCTGGAATCAGCTTTTTCCCCTTCCGAACCGCATTTTAAAGTCGTGAACCCTGTGTTACTATTACACTACTTCTATGAATTTCAAAGACTACGACCCCGGCCATTTTTACGACGAAATCTTCGAGGGCCCGGGCCGCGCCCGGCCGGGCGTGGAATCGCTGGTCGACCTCCTCCACAACCTGGAAAAAGGCGATCTGCAGCGCCGACAGCGCGCCGCGGAAACCATCCTGCTCAACCTCGGCATCACCTTCAACGTGTACGGTGCCGAACAGGGCGTGGAAAAAATCTTTCCGTTCGACATCATCCCGCGAACCATCAGCGCGAAAGACTGGGACTACATCGAGCGGGGGGTCAAGCAACGCATCTTCGCCCTCAATGAATTCATCAAGGACATCTATTCCGACCAGAAAATATTAAAGGACGGCGTGGTGCCGAAAGATTTGGTGCTTTCCTCGGAACCGTACCGTAAGGAGTGCATCGGCCTGCGTCCGCCGAAAGGCATCTGGGCGCACATCACCGGGACCGACCTGGTGCGCGACAGGGACGGCCAGTTCTACGTTCTGGAAGACAACCTGCGTTGCCCATCCGGCGTTTCCTATGTGCTCGGCAACCGGCAGGTACTCAAGCAAACGTTTCCCGGCATCTTCAGCGCCATGCGCGTGCGCCCGGTGGATGCGTATCCGAATCTGCTGCTGCAGGTGATGGATCACCTCGTCCCCGAATCGGTGCGCGATCCCTGCCGCGTCATCCTGACGCCGGGGGTCCACAACTCAGCGTACTTCGAGCATTCGTTCCTGGCCCGGCAGATGGGCATCGAACTGGTGCAGGGAAGCGACCTCGTCGTCTCCGACGATTTCGTCTACATGAAAACGACGCGTGGGTTCCAGCGCGTCGATGCCATCTACCGCCGCATCGACGACGACTTCCTGGACCCGAAGGTGTTCCGCTCCGATTCCCTGCTCGGCTGCCCCGGCCTCATGGAAGCCTACATGAAAGGCCACGTGGCGTTGATCAATGCACCGGGAACGGGGGTGGCGGACGACAAGGCGGTGTACAACTACGTGCCGCAGATCATCCGCTACTACATGAACGAGGACTGTATTCTGCCCAACGTGCCGACCTACCTGGCGGAAAACCCGGTGGAGCGCAGTCACATCATCGACAACCTGAAAAACATGGTGGTGAAGGAAACCAACGCTTCCGGCGGCTACGGCATGCTCATCGGCCCGGCCTCGACCTACCGGGAGCGAAAGCTGTTCGAGGACAAGATCAAGGCCAATCCGCGGAACTACATCGGCCAGCCGGTGATCCAGCTGTCGCGCGCGCCGATCCTGGTGAAGAACCGCTACGAGGGCCGCCACGTGGACCTGCGACCGTTCGTGCTGTACGGCGAGGAAATCCAGGTCATTCCCGGCGGGCTGACGCGCGTGGCGCTCAAGAAAAACTCGCTTGTCGTCAATTCGTCTCAGGGCGGAGGCAGCAAGGACACCTGGGTGCTGTACGATTCGGAGAATGGATGAAGTGATGAGAAATGAAACCTCATTTGCATTTTATAGAGTGACCCCATGCTGAGCCGCGTCGCCGATTCCTTATACTGGATGAGCACATACCTCGAACGCGCCGAGAACGTCGCGCGGTTCATCGACGTCAACCTGCAGATGATCCTCGACCTGCCCCTGTTTCAGAACCAGAACAATCACTGGAAACCGCTGATCAACATCACCGGCGACGAGGAATATTTTTACGAAACCTACGGCGAGCCCACGCGCGAAAACGTGATGCGGTTCCATACCTTCGACCGCAACTACCCGAACTCCATCATCTCCTGCGTCACCGCCGCGCGCGAGAACGCGCGCAGTATCCGCGAAGTCATCTCGTCCGAGATGTGGGAACAGATCAACCAGTTTTACCTGCTGGTGCGCATGGAGGAATCCAACGGCAACGCGCTGTCCAATCCTTTCGATTTCTTTTACGAAGTGAAGACCGCAAGCCACCTGTTCAACGGTGTCATGGACTCGACCATGACGCACGGGGAGGCTTGGAATTTCGCGCACCTGGGGGGCATGCTGGAGCGCGCCGACAAAACCTCCCGCATCCTGGACGTGAAATATTTCATCCTGCTTCCCAAGCTGGAGTATATTGGAACGCCCGTGGACGACACCCAGTGGGCGGTCCTGCTCAAATCGACCAGCGGCCTCGAAATGTACCGGAAACAGTACAAACACATTTCACCGGATAACGTCGTGGACTTTTTGATTCTTAACCGGGAATTTCCCCGCTCGATTCATTTCTGCCTCAACGAAACCGAAGAGGCGCTGTCGAAGATCACCGGTTCGCCGCCCGGCACTTACCGCAACAACGCGGAACAGACACTCGGCCGTCTTCGCTCCCGTATCAATTACACCACCGTCGCGGAAATTTTCTCCCACGGCCTGCACGAATACCTGGACGATTTCCAGGCGGACCTCGTCCAGATCACGCAGGAAATCGGCCGCACGTTTTTCTCGCTGGACCCCCCACAATTCGAAAGAGGAGCGCGACAGGCATGACTTTCTGCATCGGAATCAAGGTCGCCGAGGGGCTGGTGGGCATCGCCGACTCACGCCTGACTTCCGGCACCGAACAGATCCGCGCGCGCAAGCTGTCCATCCACCGCCCCGGCGGGAAACCCATGTTCGTCATGTCCTCCGGCCTGCGCTCGGCACGCGACAAGGTCATCACCTATTTCGACGAGGTGCTGGAGGAGGAACAGGAAAATTTCGACAAGCTGTACAAGGCGGTCAACCGGCTGGCCTCGCAGGTGCGGAAAGTGTCGGACGAGGACAAGAAAGCGCTGGAGGAAAGCAGTCTCGCCTTCAATCTGCACGCGCTGGTGGGGGGGCAACTGGAAAAGGACGCGGAACCCAAACTTTACATGATTTACCCGCAAGCCAATTGGGTTGAAATCGGGCAGGGGACTCCCTATCATATCATCGGCAATTCAGCGTACGGCAAGCCTATCTGCGACCGGGCGCTCCGTTACGACACCGATCTCAAAATGGCCCTCAAGATCGGCGCGCTGGCGTTCGATGCCACCCGGCAGAGCGCCACGGACGTCGGCTTTCCTTTGGACGTGGTGGTTTACCAGGCGGAGACCAAAACCATGCTGGAGTACAGTTACAAGGAACGGGACCTTCGCCAGGTATCTCAATGGTGGAAGAACCAGATCCAACGCTCGCTCCAGGCCCTTCCCTCAGACTGGGTGGAAGCGCTGTTCAACCAACCTTCTTCGCCTTCCTGACTTTCCGGAGGTTTTCCTTATGCTGTTTCGTATCGAGCACGCCATTCGTTATATTTATTCCGACCGTGCGTTCATCGAGCCGATGACCATCCGACTGCGCCCGCGTTCCGACTGCTGGCAGACGCTCCACAAACATTCCCTGGATATCGAACCCGCGCCCAATGGCATGACGGAATCGGTGGACCTGGAGGGCAACTCGGTGGCGTCTATCTGGTCCACGGGCCTGCTGGACCGGCTGTCGATCAAGGCGGTGTCGCAGGTGGAGACAGCGCAGGAAAACCCATTCAATTTCATCATCAACGACAGCCAGGCGTTGAGCCTGCCGATAAAGTACGATGCCAGCTACGGCAATGCGCTCGATCCGTATATCACGCGGGAGTATTCCAGCGATGATGTGCACGAATTTGCCAATGTCCTTCTTAAGGAGTTCGGCACCAACACGACTTCCTTTCTCACAGGCCTCAACCAGTACCTCAATGAAAATTTTAATCGCGTCCTGCGCGAACAGGGTGAGCCGCTGCATCCGTCGGACCTGCTGAAAACGCGGGAGGGCGCATGCCGGGATTTGACCGTTCTGTTCATGGACGTCTGCCGCGTGCTGGGGATGGCCACACGGTTCACCAGCGGTTACTTTTTCGGCGACGACGACGGATTCGACCAGCACGAACTGCATGCATGGGCGGAGGTGTACCTGCCCGGCGGCGGCTGGCGCGGGTACGATCCCACTCACGGCCTGGCGGTGGCGGACCGGCACGTGGCCATGGCCTCGGCCTGCAAGTCTTCCCTCACCGCCCCCACCAGCGGCACCTACCGCGGTACCGGTGTGACTTCCTCCATCGAATACAACATCCAGATCTCGCGCATCGATGCGCTGGAAACCCACAACGCGGACCTGATGGAAGACTGAAGGTAATTCATGACCGATTCCCATTCCGGCGACACGGCGCCCAAACGCATTTCCCTGTTCCCTCTTCCGACTTCGGTGTTCTATCCAAAAACGTACCTGCCGCTCCACATCTTTGAGCCCCGGTACCGCGAAATGATCCAGAACTCCATCGACAACGGCCAGTGGATCGGCATGGTGCTGCTGGAACCTGGATATGAAGAGGAGTATTTTGCCCGGCCGACCATCAAGCAGGTCGGGTGCATGGGCAACCTGGAAAAATGGTTTCAGTACGACGACGGCCGTTACGACATCGTGCTCAATGGCCGCTCCCGTTTCCGAATCGTGAGCGAGGTGGGAGACAACCTGTACCGCGAGGCCGAGGTGGAGCCGCTGGCCTGCACCAACGATGTTCCCCTGGATAAAACGCCGCCACAACTGGACGAACTCACCGCCCTTTACCGGAAATTCATCGAACACCTGCCACGCAAGAACGCGCACAAGGTGGAACTGGACCTCACCCACTGCCAGACGCTGGGTGAGGCGGTGGACCGCGTTGCTTACATGTTCGATTCCGCTCTCGACCAGAAACAGGCCTTCCTCGAAGAACTGGACGTGCGCAAACGTCTCGACCTGATTAAAACCCAGATCAACCTGAAGCTGGAAATCGTGCAACGCTCGCGAAGCTTCTCCAAAGTCAACTGGGACGTCCGCATGAACTGACCCGCCGTGGGCGGGAGCAAATATGCGATGCCGGGGCGTTGTCTTGAGAGTTCCGGGGCGCAAATGGAATAGCCTGACCCAATTCACATAAGTCTCAACCAAACAAGGTCAGACGAACAGGACATGGGGCGACCATTCAGCGGTTTTCTTTTTGTCCCCTTCCTTCCTCGTTGCAGTTCCTTCTTTGGATTGCCGTGATACAATTCTCTTCGACGGGCGATGCGGCGGCAATCCCTCCTCCAGCGCGCCCGTCATGGGAAGGACGTTGGAATGCGCGACACCCAGAGACAACGGCTGGTATTGATACTGATCATGACAGGCGCGGCCTTTGTTGTGGTGTTCCTCGCCATATTTCTGCTGTATCGCACCGCGTTCGAAGAGGAAAAGGCCCGTCTCACCGAAACCGCACAGAGCCAGGCGCGGTTAATGGAAGCGGTGGCCCGTTTCGACAGCGTGTACAGCCACAACTACCCGGAAGGTACCGAGGCGGCGACACTCAGCCAGTTCATCGAAGCGCACAAGCAATTCAAGGGATTTGGCGACACCGGCGAGTTCATTCTTGCCAAGCGGGTGGGTGACCAGATCAAGTTCCTGCTCAGCCACCGCCATTCCAGCCTGATGATTCCGGATTCGATTCCCTTTGATTCGCCGCGGGGAGAACCGATTCGCCGAGCACTCCAGGGTCAGGCGGGGTTCATGGTCGGCCCCGACTACCGCAACGTGACCACCCTCGCCGCCTACGAACCCATCGAACACCTCGGCCTGGCCCTGGTGGCGAAAATCGACCTTGCGGAGATTCGCGAACCTTTTTACAAAACCGGGCTGCTGGCCGTGACCGTGGGGGCGGGCGTCATCGGTGCCAGCATCGTGTTGTTCTGGCGGCTCAGCAACCCGATGGTGGAAGAGATCACCCACTCGCGTGAACAATTGCGGCAGCTGACCCACCGTTTGCAGGCCATACGTGAAGAGGAACAGACCCGCATCGCGCGCGCGGTGCACGACGAACTGGGACAGGCACTGACCGCCCTCAAGATGGAGATCACCTGCCTGCAGGACGAACTCGATCCGGACAACCCGGAGCACAAGCAATCCTCCGACACCATGACGCGGCTGATCGACCAGACCATCGCTGCGGTCCAGCGTATCAGCACAGAACTGCGGCCCCGTCTCCTGGATGTATTCGGTCTGCCGGAAGCCATGAAATGGCAGACCCAGGAAATACAAAAACGCACGAACATCGAATTTGACTTGCAAGGCATTGACCAACACGTCAAGCTGGATGCGGAACGGAGCATTGCCCTGTTCCGTATTTTCCAGGAAACACTGACCAACATCGTGCGCCATGCTCAGGCCAGCCGGGTGTCCGTCAGCCTGAAACAGGAAAACCGTCAGGTTGTGATGGAAGTGCAGGACAACGGCATCGGTATCCGCAAACACCAGATCCACCGGCCGCAGTCTTTGGGACTTCTGGGTATCCGTGAACGCGCTCTGGTGTGGCAGGGCAAGGTTCGCTTTCACGGAGTTCCTGGCAAAGGAACCACCGTCACCGTCAAACTTCCGGCAAACAGCAAATGACCCGTCAACAGAATTCAAAAATCTCCGTCATCGTCGCCGACGATCATGAAATCGTGCGGCACGGCATTGAAAAAGTCATCTCCAAAACGCCTGATATCGAAATCATCGGCCAGGCGGCCACCGGGCAGGAGGTGATCGATCTCGTCAAAAAGCTCGGGCCCGATGTGGTGTTGATGGACATCGAGATGCCGGAGAAAACCGGATGGGACGTGATGGTGGAGCTCAAAGCACTGGCACCCAAACTGCCGATACTCATCTTGAGCATTTTCCCTGAGGAACATTACGGAATGCGTTTCATCCGCGCGGGGGCCTCCGGCTACCTCAACAAAGGAAGCGCGCCGGCACAAATGGTGGAAGCGATCCGCAAAGTGCATACGGGAAAAAAATACGTGAGCCCGGAACTGGCGGAAAAAATGATTCAGGAAATGGGTCAGCACGTGGAGGAACAGCCCCACCAGCGCCTTTCCGACCGCGAATTCCAGATTTTCTGCATGATTGCGGCAGGAAAAAAACTCAAGGAAATCGCGGACGAGCTGTCCGTTGGCATCACCACTGTCAGTACGCACCGGCACCGCATCCTTGAAAAAATGGAAATGAAATCAAACGCCGAACTCATCCACTACGCCATCAAAAACAAACTCATATAGAATCCATCCCCCTTTATTTCCAATAGCTTCCAACCTCCCCTCGGTTTGCTGTCATAGTTCTACGACACGGGGTCGCAAGACATCAAACCTCAAAATCCTTATCAGAACGATACCAACTAAAGGCCGGTCATTCTATCTTAGGTACAACAGAGTTGGCGCACGTTTAAAACAATAGAAAATCACAAGCAGAAGCAGAAAATCATTTTCTCTTCTCAGGAGGGAAAATCCCATGGATAAAAAAATTAAAAACATTTTAATGACTGTTGCCCTGCTTGGTTTTTTGGCAGGACCGGCCGCCGCTTCCGAAGTGTCTGTGGAGTTCACCGCAATGAGCAACCACAGCAACTCGGGTCAGATTGAAGGCAAGGTGGTCAGTTGTTCAGGTAAATTCAACCCTCAAGGGACGATTGTTCATATTCCTGGTGTATCGGTATCTACAAAACTCCCCCACGACGGTACATTCACGCTGTTATTCGTCCCTGAGGGTACTCATAACCTCGTCTTCGAGCGCAATGGACGGACCTTTCGCTCGTTGAATACCGTCGAAGTTCGGCCATCGCAGAAAACCCTGCTGGGCAGCGTTGAAATCTGTCCGGACCTGGATGGCGACGGATATGCCGTCACTGCGGATTTCAATGACAGGAACGCCAGCTCCTATCCGGGAGCGCCTGAAATCTGCGACCGCATTGACAACGACGGAGACGGAGAAGTTGATGAAGGTTGTTCCTACCGGAAGTGCCCGAAAGGCGGAAAATTCTGCATCAGCAACTGGAACAACAGCAACCCTGAGTTTCGGGGTACTGTGAAAACCCAGAGCTGGAATTCGGAAACTCCGGAAGTCACATTATTCCACACAGGCCGAGTCAAGACCGATTCTCAAGTTCCATAGGCCTGTGGTGCCCGTGGCCTCTCCCCCTTCGAGGCCACGGGCCCTCCCTTTTCTGTTTCAATTTTTCTTCACCCTCCCCCATTTAAAAAGCTCCTTCAGGATTCAATTCACCCCCTTCCTCCATCCACAACATTTTGGAATCAATCCCGCGGGTGGGCACACTCTCGCAACGAAAAACCACCTCACACGTTGGCGTTAAAAACCAACGGCAGGGTAATTATTTTGGAACCAGTGGGGGTCAGCCTTCTCGGGGTTGCAGTTCCCCGGTGACGGGGTCCACCTGAAAAGCGTTGCGGATCCAATCCGGATGCCGCTCCGTTTGCACGTCCACAGTGTCGTGTCCCTTGCTGTAACGCACAAACACACCATCCGGGATGGGGCCAATATTGGGTTGGTAGGCGAGTTGCATAGGCACCGTTGCAATTTCCTGGAGACCCTGCTCATTACTCCATTTGTAGTATTGAATGGGTGAGTTCTCTTTAGCGTTCACGGTGGGATCGAAAACCCCGAAATACAGCACATCTTCCTCCCAACCGAGAATCAGGGGTGCGACGTTGGAGTACTTCCTGGGATCAAAGGAAACTGTGATCTTGGTCAGATCGTCCGGATGGTGCGCATCGACCAGGTAAATGCGGGCTTCCTGTTTCAGTACCTTGGGAACTCCGGGATTGGGAAAACCGATCAGTCCGTTCGGCCATTGCCACTTCAGGTATTTGACCGCCACGGCCATGAGATGGGTGCCGGGCTTGGCACGCACGTTCTCAATGTCCGCATACACTTCCGGTTCGCGGTAGGTGCACGCCAGGGTGGAGCATAAAAGAAACAGCAGGAAAATGTTTCGAATGCGAGCTACCCAAAAAAAGGGTATTACCCCGCAACCCCCTGCCCCTTGCGGCTTATCCCGTATCAGAGGTTTTGAAACGTAGAATTTTCCAGACATGCAACCCCACCCAATAAGCGTTTCCCAAGTACAGTACAAGATGAAGGAACAGAGACAGTTGGTCAATCAGCGAAAATCCTATTAGCGCCATGGTATTTGTACATATGCACATAGGCCCCATTCCTACTAGAAAATAGGCGTCGCCGTACCACCGTTCATCCCCTTTCTGACCGTCGGGAACCCGGGCGAATTTGCGGCTGGTTTGATCGAGGGTTTTTATCAATGCATCCTGCCACCCGTAAGCGGCAATGTGGAAACGTTGCAGGCTGTATAACAACACGCCGCGTTCTTCCTTTTCATAATTACGGCGTTCTTCTTCGGTGATGGATTCGTCGGTGCGGTTTTTTTCATAACTGCCAACGAGGTCGGTATAACTCACGTAGTAGTACACCCAGTAACTGCAGTGGAGCAGCGCGCTGACGAGAGCAAGCAGACCCAGCGTCCAGATCCAGCCGGGGTGCTCGGCTGTCCTTGCCACCTGCCAGGTGATGCCCGCATACACCAGCACCGTCACCACGAAATCGGAAAACGAATCGAGAAAGCGTCCCAGCCGGGACTCCTCCCCGCGCAGGCGCGCGAGGTTCCCGTCCACGTTGTCGCAGAACAGCTTTCCATAAAGAAACACCGCGCCCCAGATGAGCGCGTGCTCGCTTTCGGAAAAATAAAACGCGGCGGAGAGCAGGCCGGATACCAGGGCCAGCATGGTGATGTGGTTGGCGGTGACAGGAAGGGGATACAGCGCTTTCACCGCCCAGCGGTTGGGAAAGTACCAGAGCTCATTGATGTCGAAGAATCCGCACCCCGGCGGCAGTTTCTCCATCCTGTTCCAGTCCGGGCCGGCCTCCTGCATGGGAACCCTCAACAGATGCCGCAGATTTTGCAGGTGGCCGTATCACACACCGGCGTGTGCTTGGCGCGCAGGCCGCGCTGGTAGTCCTGCCACAGGAACTTGGGAAAGTACCCGTGGTCCACAATGTCCCACGGCAGAAAATCGTCTTTCTGGTATTGGCGGTAGGTGAACTGGTCCGGGTGCGGCACCGCGCCCTGCAACGCGCGTTTCTCGTCGCGGCCGTTTTGCAGAAAAGCTTCGAAGAAACTCAACGCCCGCCGGTCGCCGCGCGACAGGTAGGTTTGCAGGTACGCCTCATTGGGCGAACCGAAACTGAGGTGCAGGTTGGGCAGCGGCCCCAGCACCTTGCGCAGTTTCTGGAATTTCTTTTTGAGCGAGGACACGGCTTCCATCGGGTGCCACTGGAACGGCGTGCCCGGTTTCGGCACCAGGGGACTGACGCCGATGGTCACCGTTCCGATGTTGCCACGGCGGCTGCATTCCTCCACGTACACTTTCTGTACGTTTTTCACGAGTTCAATGAACCGGTCGATGTCTTCGTCTTCTTCTGCGGGCAGGCCGATGATGGAATAAATTTTGAGATGCAGAACGCCTTTCCTCGTCAGGAAGCGGCATTTGTCGATGACGAAATCGTCGGACGCGGACTTGTTGATGACGTCGCGCATGCGTTCGGAAGGCGCGTCCACCGCGACGGTCACCGTTTTCTGACCGCTCTGCAAAATCAAATCCACCAGCTCATCGGTGAGCGTTTCCATGCGGAGCGACGAAAACGACAGCATCTTGCCTTCGGCCACGATGCGCCGCGCCAGCAACAGCAGTTGCGGGTGATCCGTCACCGACGGCCCCACCAGGCCGATGGTCGAGGCGTTCTGGTTCTGCGCCGCCAGAGCGCGTTCCAGCGATTCGTAAGTCTGGTCGAGATCCGGTTCGCGCGGCGGCCGGTAGATGAACCCCGCAGTGCAGAAGCGGCACGCCCAGATGCACCCGCGCGTCACTTCCATCAATGCCATGTCGCGGAACGCCGTGGTCTCGCCGTGCAACTCCGAATGCGTGCACAACGCGGGATCGCCCTCCGCCACCCAGTGGCGCGGAATGCGCTCCGGCACGCCCGGCTCCGGTATGAGCGCCGTCTGCACGCCATCCGTGTACTGCGGCGTGTAGAACTGCGGCACGTAAATGCCCGGCAGGCGGGCGGCTTCCTCCAACAGTTCGCGCGGGTCGCGCCAGTCGGTCTGCGTGTAGAGATTGAAGAACGGCTCGATCATGCCCTCGGCTTCGCCGATGAACCCGGCATCGAAAATGTCCGCAAGCGGTTCCGGGTTGATGAACAGGGCCGATCCGCCCGCAACGATGAGGGGGTACTTCGAGCCGCGCTCACGGCGGTCGAGCGGGATGCCGAAGTAATCGAGGATCGCCACCGCGTTCAGGTAATCCGGCTCGAACGAAATCGAAAACGCGATCAGGTCGAAGTCCATGGGCATGCGCCCCGCATCGTGCGAACGCGTGGCTTCCGGTTTCAACGCCTGCGTCATCGGCGTCCAGTCGTCAGGCAGGCTGTAGCGGTCACACACCACGCCGTTCAGGCGGTTGAGCAGACCATACACGCGCTGAAAACCCAGGTTCGCCAGAGCCACATCGGTCGTGCTGGGGTAGATCAGCAGGACGCTCACCGGACGCACCACCGGGCCGGACGCAATCGCCTGTTTCGCTATTTCGGTATCGGGCATATAATCCTCGTATAGATAACCATTCATCATACTGCAAAATGCGCCAATGAACCAGAATCAGGATTGGACGAAAAACCGCCAGTCACCCCGCTCGGCCGACGCGGACGAGCGCATGCGCGCCTACCTGGAGAAAATCGCCACTGGGCCGCGCATGTCGAAAGACCTCAGCGAGGAGGAAGCGGAGGACGGGTTGAGCCTGGTACTCGACCACGGGGTGTCGGAAGCGCGCGCGGCGGTGTTCCTCATCGCCTCGCGCATGAAGATCGAGTCCCTGCCCGAAACCCGCGGATTTTACCGCGCGCTCGACAAGACGACTTCAAAACGGGAAGTGAAGCTGGACCGGTTGCTTCAAATCGCCGATGCGTTCGACGGATTCGTCCGCGCGCCGCAGTTCGGGTTTTACGTTCCGCCGGTGCTGGCGCAGATGGGCCTGCCTGCGTTCGGCCTGTCGGCGCTTCCCACCGCACCCAAGCACGGCGTCACGTATGAGGATTTGCTCATCCACCACTACGGCGCACGCCAGGACACCACACTGGAAAAACGCGCCGCGCTCATCGAAGAGTTCGGTTTCGGCTACCTCGGCACGGAACAATGCCATCCGAAACTGGAAGGACTGAGACACCTGCGCGAAGAGGTGGTGAAGCGCACCACGCTGGCGACGCTGGAAAAAATGCTGATGCCCTTGAAAGCACAGCACACGTTCCTCGCGTCGAATTACTTCCATCCGGGATACGAGACGGCGATGATCGAGGTGGCGAAGATTTCCGGATTCGACCGCGTGCTCATCGGCAACGGCATGGAGGGGAGCACGCTTTACGGCGTGCACAAGCAGGCGAAGGTATTCATGCAGATGGGCGCGGATTCCCTCGCCGAGATGAAGCTGGATTACGAATCGCTCTACGACGCGGATACGGTGCAGTCGATCAAAGACGCCTTCACCGTATTGAAAGACGTGCCCGCAACCAAACCGGAAATCGCAAAACTCGGCGAGCAGGCGCTGAAGGATGGAACCGGCCCCGCCGCCCCGATGATCGCGCACCACGCCGCAACCCTGTCGCACCTGTCCGGCCACAGCCGCGACGTCGCCGACGCATACACCCAAGCCGTCGAAATTTTAAAATCGAGTAAAACGCTGGATGCGTTGATGAAGTACCTGGTAAAGGTCGGCTGACGATTCAACCGTCGTCATCATCCTCGTCATCGTCCTCATCATCTTCGTCGTCATCCAGCAGGGGCTCAAGATGCTTCCACACGGTGATGGTGATTTTGGCGTAGCCTTTTTCCAGGGGATGCAGGCCGTCGGCCTGGGTGAGTTCCTGCACGCCCGCCACGCCTTCCAGGAAAAACGGAATCAACGGCACGTCGTATTTTTCCGCCACGTCGTGAAACACCTGCTCGAACGCGTCGGTGTATTCGCGTCCCAGGTTGGGGGTGATCTTCATCCCCGCAAGCAGCACCCTGGCACCATGCTTTTGGCACACCTCTATAATATAGGAAAGGTTTTTGCGCATCTGGTCGACGGGCAGGCCGCGCAGGCCGTCGTTCGCGCCCAGTTCGACGATCACGATTTCCGGATCGTGACGCAGGAGCCAGTCGATGCGCGACGCGCCGCCCGCGGTGGTGTCGCCGCTGACCCCGGCGTTGATCACCGTGTGCGGGTAGCCCTTGGCCTTCAGAACCCTTTGCAGACGTGAGGGATAGCTCTTTTCCGGCGGCACCTGGTAGCCGAACGTGAGGCTGTCCCCAAATGCAAGGATAACGGGTTTATCTGACACGGAGCCAGCTCCTGTGAGGGTGAAAAACCAGAGGACAGCGCAAAAAATTTTTGTAAATGCGCGCCCGACTTTGCAACAATGAATCATACGCCAATTCCAAGCAGACCCGCGGAACCTGATGATCGAAATCCAAAAACTCACGAAATCCCTCTATGGCGGCGGACACCGGGTGGACATCCTGAAGGGCATCGACCTGACGGTGCCGGACGGGCAATTCGTCGCCATCACCGGGCCTTCCGGAAGCGGCAAGACGACCCTCCTCAGCCTCATTGCGGGGCTCGACAGCCCGACCAGCGGGTCCATCATCGTGGACGGGAAGGATATCACGAATCTCAACGAAGATGAACTGGCCGTTCTGCGCGGCGAGCGCTTCGGTTTCGTCTTTCAGAATTTCCACCTCATCCCCACCCTAACCGCTGTGGAGAACGTCCTGCTTTCCGCCGAGCTCAACGGCGGATCCGGCGCGCACAAGAAATCGGAAGACATTCTGGGCGTGGTCGGTCTGGGCGAACGCCTGCACCATTACCCGTCGCAGTTGTCCGGCGGCGAGCAACAGCGCCTGTCGCTGGCCCGCGCTTTCGTCAACGAACCGGACATCGTGCTCGCCGACGAACCGACGGGCAACCTCGACTCCAAAAACAGCGACAAGATCATGGACCTGATCACGGAGCTTCACCGCGTCAAGCAGGCGACCATCATCCTCGTCACACACGAGGCGCACATCGCGGCGCGCACCCAGCGCACGCTCACCATGGGCGACGGCAACATCGAGGATGACGTGCTCAATTCCAACTGGAAGCAGTCATGAAATCGGCACAGTTGTCGTTTTCCCAGTTGTTGCGGCTGGCCCTGGCGGAAAGCCGCGGCGCGGGGAAGCGTTTCGTTTTCTTCGTCATCTGCCTCGCCATCGGCGTCGGCGCCATCATGACAATCAAGAGTTTTTCCAACATCCTCGAGCAGGCCATTCAGCGCGAATCGAAAGCCCTGCTCGCCGCTGACATCGAGATCAAAAGCAGTTGGCCGCAAAGCCCCGAAGACCGCGCCTATCAAAAGGACACTTTGCCGCCGGGCACCGAATTTCTATTTATTAAGGAACTGCACGCCATGACGCGGTTCCCCGATCCCAAACGTGCGGGCCACCAGGCCAACCTGCTGGTCGAGTTGAAATCAGTTCCGGCCACGCCGCCGTTTTATCCTTTCTACGGCACGCTCGTCACCAATCCTTCGGGACCGCTCTCGGAGTTGCTCGCCGACCACGGTGCGCTGGTGGAGCCGAATTTCCTGGTGAAATCGCAATTGAAAGTGGGAGACCGGTTCCAACTGGGCGAGGTGGAAGCGCGCGTGGCGGCGGTGATCGAAGGCGAACCCGACCGCATCTCCCGCGCATTCAGCATCGGCCCCCGCGTGATGGTGTCAAACGCAACGCTCGAGCAGGCGAAACTCATCGCGCCGGGAAGCCGCGTGAAGAACAAGACCCTCGTTCACCTGCCGGAAGGCTTTCCACTGGAGAAGGGGGTCGCCCTGCTGGAGCGCGGACTTCAGGACAAGGCCGCCTCCATACGCACCTATAAGGATATGGAATCGTCGCTCACCGGGGCCATCGACCGCATGAGCAAGTACCTCGGCTCCGTCGGCGTCATCGCGCTCCTCATGGGGGGTATCGGCGTAGCCATGATCATCCGCACCTTCATGGCGCAGAAGATGGACACCATCGCCATCCTCAACTGCCTCGGCGCGACCTCACGCACGGTGCTTTACGTGTACCTCATACAGGCGCTCCTGCTGGGCCTGACGGGAAGCCTGGCCGGCGTGGGTATCGGCTACGCCCTTCAGTACAGCCTGCCGGGGAAAATGTCCGATCTGCTGAACCTGCAGGTGAGCCCCGGCTTTCACTGGGAGCCCGCAGTGCAGTCGCTTCTGCTGGGTTTGCTGACAACCATGCTGTTCACCGTATGGCCGCTCATCCGCGCGGTGCGGACGCGTCCTTTAAGATTGTTCCGCCACATCGCGGAAGAAGAAGAACTCGCGCGCGGATCGCGCCGCCAGCGCTGGGCGATGGGCCTTCTGTTTTCGCTCGGGCTGGTGGCCATCGTGTTCTGGCAGGCGGAATCCATCAAGCGCGGCCTGGTGTTTCTTTCCATTCTCGCGGTCTCGACGCTCCTGCTCGCCGGCGTGGCGACGCTGTTTCTGAAAACAATCCGCAAACTGCCGCCGTCGCCGCTCATGACGCGGCGCTATGGCCTGGCCAACCTGTACCGCCCGAACAACCAGGCCGTGTCGATCATCACCGCGCTCGGCATGGGCATCATGCTGGTGCTGTCCATCCATCTCATCCAGATGGACATGATCGCCATGCTCAACAAGAACACCGAGAACAAACCGCCGAATTATTTTTTCATCGACATCCAGAAAAACCAGGTGGTTGAGTACAAACGGATCATCGACTCCTTCGGTGCGGAGGCAAAGCAGGAAACGACCCCGCTGGTGCGCTCGCGCCTGTTCAGCATCGATGGACACCGCGCCGACCAGTGGGATTACACCAACCGCCACGCGGAGGAATGGTTCATCAACCGCGAGTTCGTGCTGACGTACCGGCTGGATGCGCCGCCCGACGGCAACGAGGTGATCAAGGGAGAGTGGTGGACGCCGGAGCAGGGGAAGCAGGCGCTGGTGTCGCTGGAGGAAGACGCGGCCCGGCGGCTGGACGCGCACATCGGCTCGGAACTGGTGATGGACATCCAGGGCATTCATGTTTCCGCCACGGTGCACAACATCCGAAGGGTGGACTGGCGCAACATGCGCACCAACTTCTACATGGTGTTTTCGCCGGGGGCACTCGAAGGCGCGCCGGTGACCTTTGTCAGCACGGTGTACATTCCGCGTGAAAAGGAACTGCAGCTGCAACAGGCGGTGGTCGATGCCCTGCCGAACGTCACCGCACTGGGCACGCGCGACATCGTGGAGAGCATCGAAAACGTGGTCAACAAACTGCTGACGCTGGTGGACTTCATGTCCGCGTTTGCCATCGCCTCCGGCCTGTTCATCCTGTCGGGCGCGGTGGCGTCCACCAAGTTCCGCCGCCTGAAAGAAGCCGCCATCCTGAAAACGCTGGGCGCACGGCGGCGCATGGTGGCGGCGATCCTCGGTTACGAATACGGTACGCTGGGCGTGGTCGCGGCGGCGGTCGGCGTGCTCCTGTCCATCGGCACGTCGTGGGCGGTGATGGAATACATCGTCAAATCCGACTGGCACTTCCGAATGGGGCCACTGGGCTGGTCGTTCCTCGCGGCGTTCGTGCTGACCACCATCACGGGCATCCTGAGCAGTGTCGATGTGCTCCGCAACAAGCCCATCCACACGTTGAGGCGCGTGGACGGATAACGCCTCACGGCAACTCCACGAAAACGTCGTCGCCTTCCACCGACACTTCGAACGTGTTCACTTCCCCGCTCACGTTGTTCAGGCATTCGCCGGTGGTGATATCGAACTGCCACCCGTGGCTGGGGCAGATGACGGTTTTGCCGTCCAGCCTGCCGTATCCCAGGGACCCGCCCCGATGCGGACAGAAATCCGCGGTCGCCCAGAATTGGCCGTCCACGTGGTAAACGGCGATGTCCTGTCCGTTCACTTCGTATTTGTTGCCCTGGCCCTCGGCCAGGTCGCTGGTTTTGCAGACTTTATATTTGGCCATGACGTACCTTCATCCCGTAAAGATGGGTTGGGTAATAGAAATTCCATTTGCATTTCTTCCGTATGATATACAATCCGGGGGGACCAATTGAAGAGGGGGTTGCATGAAACCTGTAAAATCAACAGGGCTGAAGCGGAGGGATTTCTTTAAAAACCGGTCGTGGCCTTTTTTTGCCGTGCTGTTTGCCGGAACCCTGGGCCTGGCATCAGCCGACGCCGCCGATCCCAGTCATTACATTCAGGACAAACCCTTCGAAGCGCCCCCATACGTGCCTCCCCCTCCCCCGCCACCCCAAACCCATTTCTCCGACAACGGTGACGGGACCCTCACGGACGCCAACGGGTTGATGTGGACGCAAAAGGACAGCTACGCCGATCTCGGCCACTGCGTCAACTGGCAGGATGCCTTCAAATACGTGCAAAGCCTCAAGACGGGCGGCCACACCGACTGGCGCATGCCCACCATCCAGGAGTTGGCCACCATTTACGACGACACCAAGGAAAACGTGCTGGCGTGGGACAAGGATCCGACAAACCCGCTCCGCCTGGACAAAAAGTTCGCACCGGGCGCGGCGTACTGGTACTGGTCCAGCGAAAAGGAAGAGACGAAACTGACCGATTGTTGCGCCCGCTCCATGTACTTCCCACGCGGCCTGGTCAACGTGCGCCGGTTGTCGTTTTGCCAGAACGGCGGCGTGCGCGCGGTTCGCAACGCAGACTAGGTTTTCTCCACCGCGCGTCCGGCATCGCCCACCGGCAGGTGGATGTGGAACACACTGCCCTCGCCCACCTTGCTCTTCACGCTCACCTTTCCTCCGTGCGCCTGTGCAATGTGCTTGACGATCGCCAGCCCCAGCCCGGTCCCACCCATCTGCCTGCTTCGGGCCTTGTCCACGCGGTAAAACCGTTCGAACAGCCGCGGCAGGTGTTCGCTCTCGATGCCGCGTCCCTGGTCCTTCACCGACACCACCACCTGCTGGTGCGAGGCTGCTGCGGCCACGCGGACCGTGGTGTCTTCCCCGCTGTACTTGATAGCGTTGTCCACCAGGTTCACCACCGCCTGTTCCATGAGAGGTGGGTTGAGCGCCACCTTGAGTTCCGGATCGCAGTCGAGCTCGATGACGATGTTTTTCTCCAGGGCCCGCGCATTGCACTGCTGGATTGCGGTCTCCAGAAGCTGCCGCAGTCCCGTTTCCTTGATGACGATGCCTTCCCTTTCCGAATCCTGCTCGATGCGCGACAGGCTGAGCAGGTCGTCGATAATGGCATTCAGGCGATCGGCCTGCCTGGCGACGATCTGTAAAAACCGATCGGCATTGTCCGGTTCGTTCAACGCGCCGCTGAGCAGCGTTTCCACGAAACCCTTGATGGATGTGATGGGCGTGCGCAACTCGTGCGACACATTGGCAACGAAATCGCGCCGCATGTTTTCCAGTCGGCGCAGGCGGGTGACGTCGTTGAGCACGATGACCGCGCCGATGGTGGTGTCGCCCGCATCCTTGAGCACCGTGCCCACCGCCTGCAAATACCATTCGTTGTCCGGCCGGTCGAGCACCAGGTCGCTTTCCACCGGCTCCCTGCTTTTGAGCGCTTTTCGAATGAACTGCTGAATCTGTGAATGGCGGAACACCTCCGGCACACTCCTCCCCTGCGCATCTTCCACCCGCACCTCCAGGAACTCCGCCGCCGACTGGTTGATGCTGATGATGGCCTCGTCGCTGTCCACGGCAATGACTCCCTCCACCATGCTGGCGAGAATCGCCTCCTGCTCGTTGTGCTGGGCGGTGATGGTGCGGATGCGGTCGTCCAGCTGCGCCGCCATGGTGTTGAGGGCGTCGGCCAGGTTGTCGATGTCCTGCGGTCCTTCCACATGAATGCGCGAACGCAGGTCGCCGCTGGCGAACCGTTCGGCGTGTTCCTTCATCGCGAGCAAAGGACGGCTGATGCGCCGCGACACGAACAGGCTGATGGGCGTGGCGATGAGCGCGATGACGAGTCCCGCCAGCGCGATCTTGTAGGTGATGCCTTCCAGCGTTTCATGAATGAGCGTGAGCGGCAGGGCCGTGCGCACCACGCCGGTCACCTGTCCGTTATGGCGATACGGCACGGCGACGTACATCAGTTCTTCCTTGACCGTATGGCTGTAGCGTTGCGACGAACCGTGCCCGCCCTTCAGCGCCTTCACCACTTCCGGCCGCGAACCGTGGTTGTCCATCTGCGACGGATCGCGGTGCGAGTCGGCGATCACGTCGCCCTTCACGGTGATGACGGTCACCCGCATGCCGCCTGCGCGGCTCAGTTCATCCGCCAGTTGACGCAGGCGGTCGTGGTTCCCGGACCGGAACAGGTCCCGCGTCTGCGTGCGGACCAGGTTGGCGCGCGCTTCCAGGTCCTGAAAGGTTCGTTCGTACAAAAAATCATGGAGGGAGCTTAAGGAGTACCAGCCGATGGCGCCGAGCGCGATGAACGTAAGAAGGAGGTAGGAGAGATAAATCTGGTGATGGAGGGTTTTGTTGATCATGCGTCGTCTTGAAAACGGTATCCCACCCCACGCACCGTTTCGATGTAGTCGGCGCAGTCCCCCAGCTTCTTGCGCAGGCCGACGATCTGGAAATCCACCGAGCGGTCGGTGACGGCGTGGTCCTCACCGCGGATGGCATCGACCAGCTGCCCGCGCGTGAACACCCAGCCCGGGCGCGACGCCAGGATTTCCAGGATGCGGAACTCGGTGAACGTGAGGTCCAGTTTCTGGCCCTTCACCTTGGCTTCGTGACGGCCGGGGTGGATGCTGAGGTCTTTCACCGTGAGGACGCCGTTCGGGTCGGCGGGCTTCGCGGCCTCGCCCCGGCGCCGCAGGACGGCGCGCACGCGGCTGATAAAAATTTTCGGACTGAAGGGTTTGGTGACGTAATCGTCCGCGCCCATTTCAAGCCCCGTCACCACGTCGCTCTCCTCACCCTTGGCGGTGACCATGATGATGGGGATGTCGCGCAACGCGGCATCGGCTTTGATCGAGCGGCAGACATTGAGGCCGTCGATGCCCGGCAGCATGAGGTCCAGCACCACCAGGTCCGGCACCTCCGCCGCCACCTGCTTGAGCGCCTTCTCGCCCGTGTCCACGCAGGTGACCTTGAACGCCTCGCGCGACAGGTTGTAACGGATCAGTTCCTGAATGTCTTCCTCGTCTTCCACCACCAGTATCTTTTCTGCGGTCATGCGACCCTCCAAAAATCGTTTCATATCGTACCATTAAACGACCGCCATGTTTGAATCCGGTTAGCGTTTTGTTTGAATGTGGGCAGATCGCGCCCGGCCGGGGCCGGCGCGGCCGGTTTCCCGGACCCGCCGGGGAGAAACAGCGAGGCGGGAATTTGTAACCGGTGAGATTGTAAAGGGTTTTGGATTGCCGCCATCCCTCCCGGGTCAGTTGCGTGGGTCCGGATAAGGTACCGATGGCATCTCCTTCGGCCCGTCCCAGTTGCAATTCCCGCAAAGCCCTTTACCATAAATATTGAGGGTATTGGGATGGCTTTTGCAAAGGCTACTCTGTTGCAAGGAATTAGACTAAAACATTCCACTAGGAATCAAATTGCACAATGTTTCCCCATATTATCTATCTTTTGATTTGCATCTGTATGTTTTTGGCTTTTGTTTTTTACCTCAATGCATTTTTTATTCCCTATTACAGGAAAATAGCGTTGGAGAATAGCAACGCCAAAGTCAAACTTTTAAAACAGTGTTATTTGTATTTTTTGCACGCGTCTTTTACGTTGTTCACCATTCTCCTAATGATGTTTATTTGTAAAAAAATGAATCCGGCCGCCTCAATTTACTGGTCCGTATCTGCCCATGCGGCAATTCTTGTATATGTCATATTGTTTAAACTTAGGGAGCTGGATGAAATCAAGGCTATTCTTGCTGGAGAAAAGAAATGAAATCCGGAGTCTGGGACTTGTTTCACGACGGGAGCATCGCAAGCATCGACGGGGGTGTGCCGGGCGATCTGCTTCTCAAAATAGAAATCAAATGGCTGAAACAATTGTTCTCTAAAGAAAACGACTGGATTTGGCTTGAGCTTCGAAATTGCAAGTTATTTGAATTTAAACCCGAAGACCAAAGCCATTATCTGCAGAACATTTCTACAATTCAGAAACAGGATTTGTGGATTGAGGATTGTGAGGAGAGCGGCGAAGGGTTGACTGTTTACTGCCACGGAGGAATCCTTCGAACCCGATACGGGAATCACATCGTTTACCTAGAAGAAGGACAAGTCATTTCCGAGGAAACCATCCGATCAAAGCTCGACTCCGACCAAAGCTGGAAGAACTATTAAAGCGACCCACTTCCCGCCATCCCCGCTTTTCCTTGATACATATAAGTAAAGATTTTGGGGCCGTCCATGTAGAAGTTGGTGGACTCGTGGAGGGTGAAGCCGGCGTCCTGGATGATCTGCGCGATGGGGCGGTTGACGTGGCAGCCGCCCGCCAGACATTTCTGGATGGGATTCCACCGGTCCTGCCAGCGGGCGATGTTGGGATCGGGGTCGCGTCCATGCTCCAGAAAATGATACACCCCGCCGGGCTTGAGCACGCGCTGAAACTCCTTGAGCGCGGCGGCGGCGTCCGCAATGGTGCACAGGGTGAAGGTGGTGACGACGGCGTCCACCGACTGATCCGGCAGGTCGATGACGCCGTTTTCCTTTAAGGCGACGAACTCGACGGGGAATGGCGCGCGGCGGATGCGTTTGGCCGCGAGTTTGCGCGCTACGCGGGAGGGATCGAGCGCGTACAGCTTGCTCACCGCGTCAGAATAAAACGGCAGGTTGAGTCCGGAGCCGAAGCCCACTTCCAGCACGACACCCTGCGCGCCTGCAACCGTTTGCTGACGCACCGCGTGAAAGCGTTCCGCCGACAGCACCCAGTCGATGCCGCGCGGCAGGATGTGTTCTTCATAAAATCCCATGATCCCTCAAAACCCGCGACGCGGCATTGCGGTTTCCCGTTCAACCGGCGCGGGCTTCCGTGGTGGGTTGAGGCCGGTGGGTTTCCTCCTGACGCCGGCCCTGCTGTTCCACCACCTGGTGGTTCTTGAGCAGGCGCGGGATGGATTTCGCCAGGTCCCAGAAGGCCAGCCTGCCTCCCCGCGCCAGCACACGGTACATGGTGTACGGCGTGGGGAAGTCGGGTCCGTACAGGTCCCGGTGACGCACACTCGTGAAGTCGCCGGACTGGAGAATCTCCTCCACCTTGTCCGGGTGATTCCAGTTGCCGCGAAAGATGACCGTACCCTCGGCGTTGATGACGTACACCATGTTGGGAAAGCCGCCCAGCTTCCGGTGCGCGTTGCCGTCGAGATCGTCCACCAGGATCTGCCGTTTCTCGCCGTCTTTTTCCGCCACCATGCCCGCACAGCGGCGCTTGTCCTCGATGTCCTTGTGCTCGTGCAACTCCTCGCCGGGATGCGCCTCGCGCACGTAGAGGGTGAGGAACTTGACGTCCGGGTAATCGCGCGCGAGCCGGTTCATCGGGCGGATTTCCTGCACGTAGATGGGGCAGGTGACGCTACCCGTCTCCAGCACCACCGGCCGGCCGCGAAAATCCGACAGCCGCACCGGCTTGCCTTCGAGGTCGGTCACCGAAATATCGGGAATGATCTCGCCGGGTCTGGGTCCGGGAAACTCTGAAAAATCGTAATATTCGTGGGAAAAGCGGGGGTAGTTGTAGGCCGTGTCCATGGAAGACCTCCTGATTCCGGCCCGCGGCCGCGCCGGAGGCAAACCCGGGCGCCGCGAATCCGATTCAACGATGCCTTTTCTTTTTCGGTAGTCGGGTTATATTGGTAAGGATTTCATTTTTTCTTTCCAATTTCAAGGAGGGGCGGCGATGGGCACCTGGCAGAGGATCAAGAAAACGATGACGGTGGGACTGGTATTGCTGGCCGGGTGGGGGCTCGCCCTGCCCGCCTGGGCGGAAATGGACCCCGCCAAGAAACGCGACATCCAGACACTGATGGAGGTGTCCGGCACCATCGAGAGCCTCAAGCAGTTCCGGCCGCTGATGCTCCAGAGTTATTCCAATATCCTGAAAACGGCGTACAAGGACCAGAACCTCCCGCAGGGGTTCTGGGACGAGTTCATGAACACGATCATCACCGACGCCGATCTCGAAAGCCTGGTGGACGAAATCCTGCCGATCTACGACCAGAACTTCACACACGATGAAATCCGCGAACTGATCGAGGCGTTCCGCACGCCCGCCTACCGCAAATGGGTGCAGCGGTTGCCGACGATGATGCAGGCGTCGTCCGAGGCCGGGCGGAATTGGGGTCGAAGCCTGGCCCAGTCGGGCGTCATTCAGCAGAGGCTGGAAAATCTGAAAATGAAATACAACCTGGGGGAGCCCAGCGAGGGCGCACCGCAGGGCGGCGGCATGCGTTGATGCGGGAAGGTTCCGCTGGACGGGAACCGCAGACAAAAAAAATCGCCCGATTCGTCAACTGAAAATCGGGCGTCCGGCTGGGCCGTGTTCACGGCCTGCAGAAAAAATGGCGGGGCCGACGAGACTCGAACTCGCGACCTCCGGCGTGACAGGCCGGCGTTCTAACCAACTGAACTACGACCCCGCTCTGGTGTCGTGGGGGGACGGGCCTTGTCCCCGGGTACTGCATGTCACAAGAATCCGACGGCGGGAAAAATGGCGGCGGAAGGTGGATTCGGCACCCTTTTCCGGCCCCCGTCCCGGATTGCAAAAAAAATGGTGGGCTGAACAGGGCTCGAACCTGTGACCCTCGGCTTGTAAGGCCGATGCTCTCCCAGCTGAGCTATCAGCCCACGCTATGTTCCGGAATCATAACAAAAAATCCGTGCAAGAGGCTAGGAGTATATTCACCCCTTGAGTTTCTGTCAAGGTAATTGCACGGCAAACCAAACGCACATTCCACCGGGTCCGGTCCGCCATTTCTGTAAAACGATTGACACCCTCCCAGACGGGCTTTAAAATATTTATTTTAAATGGGTTATTGCAATCCAGGGCCACCTGAAACTGCGGACCGCCTTCCCAAAACCTGTTTTTTTTAACGCCGTCGGGTTCCGGAAAAATGCGGTCCGGGCTTTTGAACGGTGTCGAGTATCCAACACACTTCGTGACGGCGCGCCGCCCGCGCCGACGGGAACAAACCTGCGTCATGGCCACCGACAATCCACTGCACAACCTGATGGACATCATCTGCAACCTTGCCGATGCCTACACCGCGGCGCTGTTTGTCCTGCAACCGGACGCGGAAACCCTGACGCTCCGCGTGCATCAGTCGTTGAGCCCCCAGATTAAAATAGACGCGTCGTTCAAAATCGGACAGGGCCTGCTGGGCCGGGCGGCGTTCGACCTGAAACCGCTGGTCAAAGACTTCTCCCAGGAAGCCGCGCCGAAGCTGGAGCTCTACCGCAGGAAAGAGGACCTGAAATCCCTGTGGGTGATCCCGTTGATGGATGACGATGCCTTGAAGGGAATCCTGTACATCGACTCCAAGGAGCAGTACCGCGTGCCCACCAAGGTGCAGAAGATGATGACACCCCTCACCAGCCAGTTGTTGTGGCACCTGGAGCAGGAGACCGCACCGGTCTCGTTTGCGGGCGAGCCCGCGGATTTCGCAGCGCTCCTCAAGTGGTGCCGTTTCCTGGCGGAATCGCCGGACCTGCGGGCGTTGAGCGAGCGCTTCGTGCACATTCCGAAAAACATCATGCAGATGGACGCCCTCGCCGTCGTGTGGTTCGACGAAAACGGCGACGGACGCCTCGCCGCCTCGCGGGGCTGGGGTGCGGGCCTCAAGGACCTGCCGCTGGAACTGGGCACGGGCATCTGCGGACAGGCGGCGAAGTCCGGAAGCCCCGTTTTGATCGGCGATACCAGAAACCGTCCCTTCGTGCTGTTCGCCAAAAACGAAAACGTCGGTGCGTTCTCATCCATTCTCGCCGTGCCGATAAACTTCAGGCGCGACCCCGCCGGCGTGGTCCTCTGCGCCACCCAGCGTGTGGGCGGCCTGCAACCGGTGGACCTGGGGCGGCTGTTGTGGATGACCACCTTCGCCCTGCAATCCCCGGCGCTCGGCGCACAGGAAAGAGAAGACCCACCAGCCCGGCGGTATCTGCACACGCCGCATTTCGCCGCCGTTCAGTCGGTCAGCGTGGAAGACGAAATCTTCAGTCCCGACCGCACGATCAGCATGCTGAGCATTCATTTCACCAACCTCGACGGCCTCGCCCGCAAGCAGGGATTCGAAGCCAGCGAGACCATTTTGAACGAAGCCGCCACGCGCCTGGCCCCGGTCCTGCCCCAGCCCAAGCTGCTCTTCAAGGCGGGGGAGACGACCCTGGCCGCGCTGCTGGTCAACGTGGATGGCGAACAGGCCCTGGCGCTGGAGCCGGAAATCCTGCAGGCGCTGGGAGAGCCCGTCTTTTCCAGCGGCGACACCCTGTACCGTCCGGATCTGGAATTCGGAATATCCGCTTATCCCGAGGACGGCGATCACCTGACCGCGTTGCTGGTGTCTTCCCTCACCCGCATCGCCCCCACCGGAGACAACGTGCATGCCTAGTTTATGGAGTCATCTCGTCAACCTGTTCACTTCGGACGTCGCCATGGACCTGGGCACGGCCAACACGCTGGTGTACGTGCGGAACCAGGGCATCCTGCTCAACGAGCCGTCCATTGTCGCCGTCAGCAGCAACGGCGCGGGGGTTCAGCAGGTGGAGGCGGTGGGGCTGGAGGCCAAGCGCATGTATGGCCGGACCCACGCGAAATTGCAGGCCATCCGCCCGATGAAGGACGGCGTCATCGCCGACTTCGAGGTCACCAACAAGATGATTTCGTACTTCATCAAAAAAGTGCTGACCAATTACCGGCTGGTGAAACCACGTATGGTGGTGGGCATCCCGACCTGCATCACGCAGGTGGAGAAAAAAGCCGTCATCGACGCCGCCCTTCTTTCCGGCGTGCGCGAAGTGTACCTGGTGGAAGAACCCATGGCCGCGGCCATCGGCGTGGGCATTCCGGTGCATCTGCCGGAGGGCAACATGGTGATCGACATCGGCGGCGGCACCTCCGATGTGGCGGTGACGTGTCTCTCCGCCATCGCCTACGGCGAGTCCATCCGTCTGGGCGGCGACGAGATGGACGAGGCCATCCAGCGCTACATGCGCCTCCAGCATCACCTCAACGTCGGTATCTTCGAAGCCGAGCGCGTGAAGATCGCCGTCGGCAGTGCGTATCCCCAACCCAAACCGCTGACCACGCAGGTACGCGGTCTGAACGTGAAGACCGGTGTGCCGACGTCCATCCTGGTCAACGACGAGGAAATCCGTGAAGCGTTGAAGGAACCGCTGGGAGCCATCACCGGCGCGGTGCTGAGAGCATTGGAAAAAACCCCGCCGGAGCTTTCCGGTGACATCTACACCAACGGCCTGTACCTGACCGGCGGCGGCGCCCTGATCCGCGGTCTGGACAAACTGCTGGAAGAAACCACCAGCCTCAAGGTCAACCAGCCGGAAGACCCCCTGCTCAGCATCGTGAAAGGCGCGGGTAAGGTCATCGACCAGTTCCGTGAGTTGAGAAAAGTTTGCATCAACTGAACCCCGTTTGGTATACAATGGCCTCGAACCTGCTGAAAAACGGTGAGATCGTTGATGACTGACCAGACCCCGGGTACCACGGACACCCATTCCTGCATCCAGTGCGGCGCAAAAGTGGAAAGCCTGCCGACCGCCATCGAATACGAAGGTCAGGATGTGCACGTGTTCAACCCCGTTGTGTGCCGGTCCTGTCTGCTATCGATCTGCAAGACCCACTCAGTGGAATGCGCCAACTGCGGCGGCAAGATCCCCCCGTACACCCAGGTCGGGGTGCTGAAGGCCGACAATGGCGAACGCCAGTACGTGCACATGACCGTTGCCTGCACCACTGTGGGCAGCGCTTTTCACGGGTATCTGGGAAAAGGACATCTGGGTGATTTCGTACAGGTGGAAGCATGCTGACTGTTCATTTTGAAAAACAAAACCGCACCATAAAAGTGGAGCCGGGCACCAATCTGCGGGAAGCCGCGATTGGCAACAAAATCGGCATCTACCAGCATATTTTTAAAATTCTCAACTGCCGTGGACGTGGCCTGTGCTCCTCCTGCCGGGTGGAGATCACATCGGGAAACGTGGCGCCCCGTAACGAGGTGGAAGAGAACAACCTCAAAAAAGCGCTCACCAAAAATCCCAACCTGCGGCTGGCCTGCCAGATCAAGGTGGAAGACGATCTCGTGGTCCGCTCGCACGTTTAAAACGGTTGTGTCTGCAGGCCTTAGGACAACCACGAGGGCCATTTACGGACCCCGGAAACGCCCCAGAAATTCATTGACAAACCCCGATTTCGGGAACCAAAATAGGGAATAAATCATGATCTCACTGGCAGCCGACAAGCTGGAAGAAGCGCGCCAGCATGCTCTGGATGAGTATCCATACGAATGCTGTGGGATCATCATTGGAAAGCCCGATTCGGATAGAGAAGACATCCTTTTCCGGTGCACCAACATTCAGAACAAGTTGCACGAAAAGGATCCTGAAACATTTGTGCGGGACGCACGCACCGCCTTCTACATCGACCCCAAGGAGTTGATGGGGATCCTTCGCGAGGCGGAACAGAAAAAACTGGCGATCAAGTTGTTTTATCATTCCCATCCGGAACACGATGCATACTTTTCGGAGGAAGATAAGGCAATGGCCTTGTTCGACGGTCAGCCGACCTACCCCGAGGCCCGGTACCTGGTGATTTCTGTGTATAATAGGGAAATACGGGATCAGGCGTTCTTTGAATGGGACCCCGATTCCCAATCGTTTGAAAAACGGGTTTGATACCCCGATTCATAATTAGCCTGCCTGAAATTGGCGGAGGAGTTACACCATGGCTTTGATGATCACCGAGGATTGTGTCAACTGCGGAGTCTGTGAACCCGAATGCCCGAATGAAGCCATAGCTGAAGGCGACGAAATCTACATCATCGACTGGGAGCGCTGCACCGAGTGTGTGGGCTGGTACGAAGAGCCTCAGTGCGTGGAGGTCTGCCCGGTGGACTGCATTCCCAAGGATCCGGAACACGATGAAACCGAGGAAGAGCTGCTCGAGAAGAAAAAAGCCCTCGTCGGCGACGAAGACTGATCCTCGGGTCCAGTCTCTGGACCCCAACCGCAATAACAAGGAACCGGAACCTTGGCTGATGAAATGAAAGATGAGGTCGAGTCCGTCCTCGACACCTTGCGACCGCAGCTCATGCAGGACGGTGGCAATGTGGAGCTGGTGGACATCGAAGATGGAATCGTGAAACTGCGCCTGGTGGGCTCATGCAGTTCCTGTTCCAGTTCCACGATGACCCTGAAAATGGGCATCGAACGCGCCTTGAAAAAAGCCATTCCCATGGTACGCTGTATAGAGGCGGTCGAGTAATTGGACACACACCGGGCCTGTCCCGGTCATCCCGTTTCATTGCGTATGCGTCAGGTAATTTCGACCCGGCCGCTGTGCCAGCCGGGTCGTTTTCATTTCAGGCACGTTTTCTTCGGGCTTGCGGTTCTGCTCACAGCGGCGCTTTTGGTTTCCTCCCCCGCAGTGGCGGAATCGGACACCACCCCTGCGCCTCCATTCACCCTGAAATCCCTGGACGGCGGCGACCGCTCTCTCAAGGATTACCGTGGGCGCTACCTGCTTCTTAACTTCTGGGCCACGTGGTGCGGTCCGTGTAAAATGGAAATGCCTTCGCTGGAAGCCCTGCACCGCCGGTTTCAAGCGGAAAACCTGACCGTGCTCGGCATCTCCAATGACCCCTTTGGCAAACGGGTGGTCGAACCGTTCATGAATGCCTACAACCTGACGTTTCCCGTCCTGCTCGACCCCAAGCAGGAAATCAGCAAACAGTACGGCGTGCACAGCCTGCCGACCTCTTTTCTGATCGATCCCGAAGGCCGGATTCTGGGAGTGCTGGCCGGTGCGGAAGACTGGTCCAAGCCGGAAACCATCGCCTACTTCATGGACCTCTTGAAAGTTCAACAGGGCGCTCCGCTTAAAAGCTCCACTTCCGGACCCTGATGCCGTTCTCCTACCGGACATGACCGTGCGCACATTCATCACACATCTGATCTGCTTCCTGTGCCTCAGTGCCGCGCCCGCCTTCGCGCATGAGGATGGTCAGCCGGACCGCCCGCTGGAAGGCGACATGGTGCACATCCCCGCCGGGCAGTTCGTCTTCGGCACCGACAAGGTGGACAAGACCGGTGATCTGCTGGCGGTCGGCGTCCCCAAACCTCTGTACAAAGACGAGCAACCCCTGCAGAAACCCTTCCTCAAAGGGTTTTACATCGATCGCCATGAAGTGACGAACCGCCGTTACAAACAATACGTGGACGCCCTCGGCGCGGTGTCGCCGGATTACTGGGAAAACGGCACTTACCCCGCAGGAGAAGGCGATTTGCCGGTGGTCTGGGTATCGTGGTACGACGCCTCCAATTTCTGCGACTGGGCGGGGAAGCGACTGCCCACGGAAAAGGAATGGGAACGCGCCGCACGCGGTACCGATGGGCGCGAATACCCGTGGGGCAATGAGTTCGACGCAACCAGGGCGAACCTGCCCAAAAACTCGCGCACGAAGTTGAAACTGAACAAAGTCGGCTCGCATCCGGAAGGCGCCACTCCCGAAGGCGTGCACGACCTGGTCGGCAACGTGTGGGAATGGGTGGCGGACGATTACAATGGATACAAAGGCAATGACAAACAATTGACCGGGTTCGGTCAGGGGCAGAAGGTTTTGCGCGGCCACTCCGCGGCCAACACCGGGCACTTTCCCGGCGGTTTTTATGACATCGTGTTGAAAGAGTTTGCGCGTGCGGGTTACCGGCAGTACACCCCGCCGGACTCGATGGGACCGGATGTCGGTTTCCGCTGTGCCAGCAACCACGCGCCCAAGCATTACAAGGAAACCACCCAGGCCGCGTTTTCCAACACGCCCTCCGACAACAACGCATCCGGGTCCAATCCTTTCGGCAACAGCGGAGATTCGCCTTTCGGCTCGTCCAGTGACGCCTCTTCTGAAAGCGGCAGTCTGTTTTCCGCCAGCGCGTCGAATCCTTTCCAGCCCGAATCCACCCTGCCGAAAGCCAACATCCTCCTGCTGAGCATTCTTTCCTTTCTGGCGGGATTGTTCAGTTTTCTGTCTCCGTGCACCCTGCCGATCCTGCCCGCGTACTTTGCCGTCACCGCGCAGACCACGCGGGCACGCATGACGCTCAACTCGTTTGCGTTTTTCTGCGGGCTGGCGTCGTTGTTTATCCTGATGGGGGCATCGGCCAGTTTTCTCGGAAGCCTGCTTCGTGACTACCTGTTTTCGCTGACCACCTGGGGCGGAGTCCTGGTTTTGATCTTCGGGGTGATGACCCTCTTCGGCAAGGGATTTTCCGGGGCGACGTTTCAGAACGCACCGGCTTCGACCTTCATCGGGTATTTTCTGTTCGGCGCAACCTTCGCCATGGGCTGGACCCCCTGCGTGGGGCCGATCCTGTCCGGCATCCTGATCCTTGCCGCTTCGGAAAAAACCATTCTTCAGGGCATGACACTGTTGTTCTTTTTCGCGGTGGGGCTGGGCATGCCGCTGGTCATCCTGTCGGCGTTCTGCAGTCACCTGAGCAAGGACAGCTGGTTCTGGCGCATGTTGCGCGGCAAGGGCTGGAACATACAACTGGGCAGCCGCACGTTTCTTCTGCACTCGACCAACCTGTTCAGCGGCCTGCTGTTGATCGGCCTGGGTTACGCTCTGGCCGCGGGCTACCTGACTTACTTCAACAGCATGATCCCGATCGAACTGCAAATCTGGTTCAGCGGCTTCGAGGAAAAGGTGGTGGAATGGCTGTCGTGACCTGACTTTAAGGGACCCTACTTGAACTGTACCTGTTCAAACCGCTAACATGAAAACCCGATCGTATTCTGGAGTATCCAGCCCGATGACCCGATTTTTTACATTGATTGCGTTGATCACGACTTTACTTTTGAACGCGTGCACGCATGCCGAGTCCACCACACACAAGCGTTGGAGCGAGCATCGCAACACCGTGTTCCTGAACCACCTGACGGAAAACCGGAATGCGTTCGCCGAGCCCGGCCTCAAGCTGAAACTGGCACTGGAGGAGGAGTTTCGCAACTCCCTGTACATCGTCGCTCTCGAACCCGAAGACGCCCGGTGGGAGCTGAAGTTCAAGATCGACCGGTATTCAGCGGGAAACCGCTGGGGCCGGTTTTTCAGCTTCGGGCTGAGCGATTCGGCGGAGGCACACATGGTGGTCAAGTTCGCGCTCATGGGAGAGCAGGGCATGCTGGGCGCGTGGGAAGTGCACACACAAGTCAGCGGTGGCATGCTCGGAGGCTCGGAACGTCAGTTATACAAAATGGCGGCGAAGCAGATCCGCCAGCATCTGCGCGGGTACTGAAGCGCCCGCGCAAAACCCTTGCCAGATTCTGTTTTCCCGATTGCAATTTTATGATTCAATCGGGATTGGGGAGGGTTGCGCAAATGGGAGCCAGGGAGCCCTGAGCGTGATGATCCACCCCCTGGATGAAAGGAGGTGATCCATTGTCTAGTCACTGTACAATGGGAGCCTCCGGTTTGAAATGACCCAACCGGTCGTTTCTTCTGGAGACTCTCCAACAGGACTGAAAGCCCCACCTCCCCGGGTGGGGCTTTCTTTTTCCAGGAAGTGGATAAAGACTTCGCTTTTCGGATTTTCACTTTAAAATAATAAGGGAGGAATTTATCGCAAATTTTCATTTCAAGAGCGGTTATGAAATTCTGGAAACACATTTCCCTCCGGCATAAACTGATCGCCATCATAATGCTGACCAGTACCGTGGCCCTGTTGCTTGCGGTCATTGGCCTCAGCATCCACGACGTACTGACCTTTCGCAACACGCAAACCCGGGAGCTCGCAAGCCTGGCGCAGATCCTGGGGGCCCACAGCACCGCCTCCCTGCGGTTTCATGATTCCCAGACCGGGTTTGAACTGTTGCAGGCCCTCAAAACGGATTCCCGTATTGTCTCCGCGGCTTTATACGACAAACAGGGCAACCTGTTTTCCCATTACCATCGGCAGGGAAAGGGGCCTGAAACATTCCCCCGCCCGCCCCCTGAAAGCTCGGCGGAATTCCACAGGGACGACATAATCGATTTGTTCCGCCCCGTAATGGCGAATGGAGAACAAATTGGCACGTTGTACCTCCAGTCGGACACCAACCTGCTTACGGAGCGCCTTCAGCATTACGCCGTTGTATCGGGAATCGTATTCGCACTCTCCCTGCTGGTTTCTTTTCTCATTTCCGCCCGGGTGCAAAGCACGGTTTCCGCACCAATTCTTCATCTCGCAGAAATCGTGAACCGCGTTTCCAAGGAACAGAATTTTTCAATTCGGGTTGAAAGGGACCGGGAAGACGAATTGGGTTTTCTCGTCAACCAGTTCAACGTCATGCTGGGTCAGATCCAGGAGCGCGACCAGGCCCTGCTGCAGGCGCACGAAGAGCTTGAGGCGAAAGTTGAAGAACGCACCCGCGACCTGCAACATGAAATAGAGATACGCGAAAAGTCGGAGAACGCCCTCCGCGAAAGCGAACAACGCCTGCAGAACGTTCTCGATTATGCGACGCCCCTGGTTTACATGAAAGACCTGCAACGCCGCTTTCTACTGGTCAACCATCAGTTTGTGAATCTGTTCGGGCTTTCCAATGACGAAGTGCGCGGAAAAACCTCGGAAGAAATTTTTGATCGGGATCTCCTGGACCAGTTTTTCCTCAAGGAGGAAGACATTTTTCAGACCGGTCAATCCGTGGAAACCGAGGAGCTGGTGATTCAAAACAGCTCCACCGAAACCTACCTTTCGGTCAAGTTTCCCCTGCGGGATTCAAACAACGAAATTTACGGTCTTTGTGCCTTGTGCACCAACATCACCGAACGCAAACAGTTCGAAATCCAGCTGCAACAGGCCAAAGCGGCCGCGGAGGCGGCGAACATGGCGAAAAGCACCTTCATCGCCAACATGAGTCATGAAATCCGCACGCCGCTGAACGCCATCCTGGGTTACTCGCAGATCCTGCAACGCGATCAAAGGCTCGACCCAGAACAACGGAAAGCGGTGGAAACCATCATCTCGAGCGGAAGCAATCTGCTGGCTCTCATCAGCGACATCCTCGACATCTCCAAAATCGAAGCAGGCCGAATGGAATTGCAACCCGCTCCTTTCAGCCTGGATATGCTTCTCGACCACCTGATCTCCATGTTCAAATTGCGTAGCGAACAAAAAGGACTGGAACTGAAAGTCACTCCTCTTCCACAGGAAAAGACCGTGGTATTTGGTGATGAGGCGAAACTCAAGCAGGTCCTCATCAATCTCATCAGCAACGCCATCAAGTTCACCCACCAGGGGAGCATCCGCATTTCCGTCATACCGGAGAACAACCATTTTTATAAATTTGAAGTGGCTGACACCGGACAGGGCATTCGCCCGGAAGACCTGCAGTCGATTTTCGACCCTTTCCGGCAGGGAGATCAGGGGATCAAGTCGGGAGGGACGGGGCTGGGTTTGGCCATCGCACGCAAACAGGTGATTTTGCTGGGTTCCGACTTGAAGGTGGAGTCTGAAGTTGGCAAAGGGACCCGATTCGCATTTACAGTCAAGCTGCCCACCCCGACCCAGGAGGTGAAACCCGCCCAGGATATGTTTCAGTTTGTTTCCCGGTTGGAGGAAGGCCAGCACATCACCGCACTCGTTGCCGATGACGTGGAGGAAAACCGGGAAGTCCTGTGCCGGTTCCTGAAAAGCATCGGCGTGACGACCATCGAGGCGGAAGATGGCCTAGAAGCCCTGGAAAGAACCCGGGAACACCTTCCTGACATCATTTTCATGGACATTCGCATGCCAAAAATGGACGGCACCCGCGCCATTCAGGAAATCATCCGGGAATTCGGCAATGACCGCTTCAAAATTGTGGTCATCACCGCTTCAGCGCTGGAACATGAGATAGAGCGGTTCCTCCAGCTTGGATGCCACGACATCATCCTGAAACCGTTCCGCACGCAGGAGGTGTTCAATTCCCTGAAAAAGCTTCTGGATGTCACCTTTGAATACCACGAGGAAATAAAACCCGAAGTCGAGCAGAAAATACCGGACGACTATTCGCATTTTGTGGTTCCGGAAGAACTGTTGAAAAATCTGCGGGACGCGGCGGAGTTCTACAACATCACTCAGCTTAAAAAATACCTCGAAGACCTGGAAGGCGACAGCCGCGAACTGGCCACCCACCTGAAATCGTACATCCACACCTACGACATGGAAGGCATCCTCAAAATTCTCGATCAGGTTCAGGTTGAAAACTGATTGTAATTTGCCTTCTTAAAAAACGCTCCTGAAAATATCGGATTGACCCCGGTTGGCAAACAATTCCGAGCCTTTATACTGAAGATAATTCCAAACTTGTGAGCAAGAACGGATTGTGAAAGACGAAACCTTAAATTTCGAGGCAGGTCAATCGGTGGAAAGCCGGGTGGCGACCTATCCCCAGATGCGGGTGCTGGAAGGAGACATGGTCACTTTCAAGCGCTTCCGCTTCCTGGAACCGGGACTGGTGAGCCTGCTGGATTCCAACCCGACAGCCTTGGAAAACCACCACAAGGTACTTGTCCTTGTATACAAAAACGATCCGCTGGGCTGCATTTCGCTCGTCCATCTACCCCGCACGGACACACTCAATCGCGTCTTTTATAACGCACGACTGGACCTCGTGATCGTTGCCAATGGCTTTCGTGGAATGGGCATCGGTCGTTCGATGATGCTCATGGGCATGTACTACCTGCTGGAAACGCTGGGCGACTCCCTTCAATCCATCAGCGCCGCGACACCCCATCCCGCGGCGGACCGGGTTTTACAAAGCCTGGAATTCACCCTCCTTCCTTCACAGGATGGATCCCTGCACCGGACGCTGGATTTAAAGGGACTGGACCGGCCCGGCCTGCTTCACGTCATCCGCGACAAAACCGACGAATCGCTCAAACGCATGCACTACACCCTGCGCCGTCTGGTCTTCAAACCCTGATTGTTCCCGCTCGTTTTTCAAACATCCTTCGCACAACGAAATCCCAGGAAATTGTAGCGCGCTTCCGGTTCCATGTGATTTCGATGCCAGGTGGGAGTGAAATCGATCTTGAGGTGGCTTTGTAAAAGACCGCCGCGGATCACCTTGAAACGGCCCTGTTCCGATCCCGGCATCCCGTTGTAATCGTAATCCGTGGAAGTCCATTCCCATACATTGTGCCCCATGCCGTACACGCCGTAGGGACTGATCCATTCGTTCCGCCTGTCCACCGGTTCCGGTAAAAACCCGGAAAAGCCGTTGTTGGGATGCGGCTGAAAATTGAGCCACGGCCACTTTCTGCGATCGGTGCCCCGAGCCGCTTTTTCCCATTCCTGTTCCGTCGGCAGGCGTTTTCCCGCCCACTCACAAAAGGCGCGGGCATGATCGTAATCAACCAGTACCCTGGGAAGCTTCGCTCGACTGGAGTCCACCTTGTAACTGGAATCGAACCGGCTGTACTCACCCCGTGTCACTTCATAGCGGTCGATGAGGTAGGCGGGGAGCTTCACACGTTTGCCGAGGGCGGTTTTGGGGTCGGAGGGGTCGCCGAAAACGAACTCGCCTTCGGGAATATAAACCATGTTTTCGGGAACGGTGACGCCCGGTGGCACGGTGACCTCGATCTGCTCGACGGAGTTGTCGGAGCAGGCAGTGGCAACGCACCATACCAGAACTCCCAGCAGGCCGCGTGTCCGGATCATCAGCCTTTCCGTCGGGTATCGGGTCGCTTGTCGAAGAAGTGAAACACCTCGCCGCCGTTGATGGGCAGGGGCTTTTTGTTGAAATCGAGGGGATGGTCGATGCCCGGCTGGATGGTGCCGTCCACGGAGTAGGGTCCGAAATCGGCCCAGTAGTTGCGCTTGCGGTCATCGGTGAACTCGATGCCGGTGATGTACTTGATGTTCTTGTAACCGTACTTGAACGGCGCAATGAGCCGCAGGGGAAACCCGTGATTGGGGGAAAGCGCCGAGCCGTTCATGCGCAGGACCAAAAGCACCCGGTCGCGTAGCAACTCGTTGATGGTGTAGCTTTCGTAATACGAATCCGCCGAGGAAAACGCGACGTACTTCGCCTCCGGTTTCGGCTTCACCTTATCAATGATCTCGCTCATGTGGAAGCCTTCCCATTCCGCTTTCGCCGACCAGCATTCCACACACTTGAGGCGCGAGGTCTGCCTGATCATCTTGAAGCCGAACAGGTCCTCGTATTGGAATGCAGTGGGGTTCTCCACCAGTCCCCGGACCGACAGCGCCCATTCGTTCATGTTGACACCGGGAAACGGGTTGGCACTGCGGATGTAAAACCCCGGCACATCGCGGTTCTGGATGTAATGGGAGGGGAATCGTTCGTCGTTCTGGAACTGCACCGTGCCTTCGGACCTTTTGGGCCACAAGGCGGCCAGCGCCGAAAGCGAAAACGCTTTCAGGAAGACACGTCGGTCCAGTTTGAAGTTCATGCCCGGCATGATGTGTATCCTTCAATCAATCCCGCAAACCGAGTACGTCCTGCATGTCGTACAAACCCGGTTTCTGGTTGACCACCCACTCGGCCGCGCGCACGGAACCCCGCGCGAACGTCTGGCGGCTTTGCGCCCGGTGGGACAATTCCAGCGTTTCCCCCATGCCGCCGAACAGCACGCGGTGCTCGCCGATGATGTCGCCCGCCCTCAGGGTGTGCACGCCGATTTCCTTTTCACCGCGGCCGTCGCTGAAACCCTTGCGGCCGTAGACGCCGACCTCATCGAGGTTGCGCTCCAGCGCCTCGGCGACGATTTCCGAGATGCGTACGGCAGTACCACTCGGCGCGTCTTTCTTGAACTTGTGGTGCGCCTCGACGATTTCCACGTCGTACCCATCGCCCAGCACGCGCGCCACTTCGCCGGCGATCTTGAACAATACGTTGACCCCGATGCTCATGTTGGGCGCAAGCACGCAACGGATGCTTTTGGCCGCCTGTTCGATCTCGCGTTTCTGCTCGGCGGAAAACCCCGTGGTGCCGAACACCACCGCTTTCTTTTTCGCCGTCACCGCTTTCAGCGTGCCCATGCTGACTTCCGGCAGAGTGAAGTCGATGATCACATCGCACGCCTCCGCCAGTGCACCAACATCGTCGGTCAATGCGACATTTTTTTTATTCAGTCCGGCCAGCTCGCCCAGATCGCGGCCCAGGTCCGGAGAGCCCGCCGCTTCCGTGCCGCCACCCAGTTCGACACCCTGGGTGTCTTCAATACTTGCGATGATGTTGCGTCCCATACGGCCGGCGGCGCCGACCACACCCACTTTGATCAAGGTATGTCTCCTGTTCGGGTTTTCAATTCTATTGGACAATAACCTCCCACGCCTTTGCAAGCGGAATCCGGGAGGGTTCGGGGATGCGCTGTTAAAGGAGGGAGTATTGCTTCAGGGTGGCTTTCAGCCGCTCCATGTGCTCGCGGGACAGCTTCGCCAAAGGCGGGCGCAGCTCATCCGAGATCATGCCCATCAGCCACAGGGCCGCCTTCACCGGCACCGGGTTGGTGTCCATGAACAGGGCGTCGTTGAGCGCCATGAGTTCGTAGTGAAGTTGCCGCGCGGTTTTCATGTCCGCGTCGGCGGAACTTTTGCAGAGCGCCGCCATTTTTTCCGGCACCACGTTGGCGGTGACGGAAATCACGCCCTTGCCGCCGACCGCGAGGATCGGCCACAGCAGACCGTCGTCACCGGACAGCACAACGAAATCATCGCCGCAACGCTCCACCACTTCGCTGATCTGCATCAGGTCGCCGGAGGCCTCCTTGATGCCGACGATGTTTTTGTGTTCCTTCGCCAGCCGCTCCACCGTCGGGGGAAGCATGTTGACGGAGGTGCGCCCGGGCACGTTGTAGAGAATGATCGGCAGGCTCGTCTCTTTCGCCACAGCGGTGAAATGCTGATACAGCCCTTCCTGCGACGGCTTGTTGTAATAAGGCGTGATGAGGAGCGATCCGTCGGCGCCGATCTTCTCAGCGTGCCGGGTGAGTTCGATCGCCTCGGCGGTGGAATTGGAACCGGTTCCCGCCAGCACCGGGATTTTGCCCTTGCACACCTCGACCGCCTGCCGGATCACCTGGTGGTGTTCTTCGTGCGTCAGGGTGGCGGACTCACCGGTGGTGCCGCAGGGCACCACGCCCTGGGTTCCGTGGTCGATATGGAACCGGAGCAGTTTTTCAAATGCCTGCTCATCCACCCTGCCGTTTTTAAACGGCGTGACGATGGCAACGAGGGAGCCTTCAAACATGTTGGATTCCGTAGGATTGAGGTTGGATCAGAGTTCGACGATGGTTCCTTCGAACGTCAGCTTGGTCATGCCTTCCAGGAACACCGTGGGCAAACTGTTGTCATTGGGCTCGATATGCACTTTCAACACTTCTCCCCCGCGTGTCTCAACCTCTACGGGAGACGGGATCTCGAACCGCTTGGATGCGATGAGGGCGGAGGCCACCACGCCGGTACCGCAGGCGAGCGTTTCCCCCTCGACCCCACGCTCGTAGGTGCGGACCTTGAGCCCGCCGTTCTGCCTCTGCACCAGGTCGACGTTGGTGCCTGCCGGGGCGAACACGGTGTGGTACCGGATGTTTCGGCCGACGGTGGTCACGTCTTCCTTCTCCACGTCCTCGGAGAAGACGATGGCGTGCGGAACCCCGGTGTTGACGCTGTCCACCTTGTAGTGGACCCCTTCGAATTCAATGTCGAGCCCCTCCTGCAAATGCTCCGGCGGGGTCAATTTCACTTTCACAAGCGGGCTGTTGACCTGCGCGCTGATGATGCCCGCCACGGTTTCGAACGTATGGGACTTCGGGGCGATGCCTTTCTCAAACGCGTAACGCGCCACACAGCGGCCGCCATTGCCGCACATCTCTGCGGACGAGCCATCGCTGTTGTAGAAATCCCACTTGTAGTCGGCGCGGTCCGTGTTTTCGATGAAAATCACCCCGTCGGCGCCGACGGAGTCCTTCACGCGGCAGACCTTTTCCACAAAATCGCGCTTGATGGTATCCGCCACCACGCCGTCGCGGTTGTCTATAATGACAAAGTCGTTGCCGCTTCCACTCATTTTGGTGAAGGGGATATTCATTTGGAAACCTTGCAAAAGAGTTGTTTCATTTAGGATGCAGGTACTGCCACGAAGGATTCAATCCGGTGGGAGCAACGGGAGTTTAGCACACGGCCGGGGGAGGAATCAAACAACCGGGCAGACACCCGTTCGCGAACGGCCCACCCATGCAGGGTCGGAAAATCCGTATGGAACCCGGCTTGCGGGGGCCGGGTTCCACACTCTGTTTATGAACTGCGCTCAGTCGTCTTTCTGCGTGACGCGCTTCAACGCTTCCACCAGAACGGGACGCCTGTCCTCCACATCCGTCTTTTCCTGCTGGTAAAAATTGAGCACGCAGTTGATGTAGGAAATCGATCCTTCCGGCCAGCCCATGGAGAGGCATCCGGCACCGTACTTTTTGTTGACCTTCCGCGCCTCGCCCATCGAGTTGTCCACGTCTTCCGGGTTGACCGGCGCCGTGGCGCAACCCACCATTCCCAGAAACAAAACCGCACAAATCCAGTGTTTCATGTGCCCTCGCTTTCCTCTTTCAATAGAGAACGTTGTTGATGATCCCGGTGAGGTTCCGTTCTATACCATGCCGACGGGGTTGTTGTAAACGGCGGGACGCTGGTCGGGGCGGACGTGCAGTTGGGTGAGTTCGTTGGTCCCAAAGTGATCCACATACAAAAAGATGTATTCGCGCACCGCCGTACGGAGATCCCATTTGGGATCGTGGTCACGTTCAAACTCGTCGAACACTTCCAGCGCCTCCTGGATGCTCAATCCCTCATCGACAGTGAAATAATAATCGAGAGCCAGATCCCATTCAGGATTCTTGTACGCCGTCAGGCCGTACTTTTCCGGCTCCATGGCCACCGGACTGAAACGGCCGAGAACGAAAGTCATGAATCCCAGAGAGTGAATGTGCTCACGGTTTTCATGGCAGAAGCGTTTGCTGTCCTCCGCCTCTTCAGGTTTTTCTCCCGGAAAGCCGAAAAAGCCCATGATGTGGTTCCAGATGCCGAACTTCGACGACATGCGCAGGTTGGTGCGGATGGCATCCAGCTTCGTCGCCTTGTCCATGAGGTCGAGGACCCGCTTGTTGCCGGACTCGTAACCGAAATGCAGATAGCGGCACCCGGATTCCGCCGCAACCCGCCACACCTCCTCATCCAGCAGGGTTTCCTCGAAGCGCATGTGCGTCGTCCATGCAATGTCGATCTTATTGTCGATGAGAGACCTCGACAGCTTGCGGAACAGGGCCGGCGGGTACGATTCGTCGGTGAAATGGAAATACCGGTTGCCGTATTTGTTCTGGAGGAATCGGATCTCCTCGGTGATCTGGCCGATCTGCTTGGTGCGATAGCCTTCTACGTAACCCTGGAAGTGATCGCAGAAAGTGCACTTGCCCCAGTAACAGCCGCGTGTGGCCAGGTACGGCAGGATGAGTCGCGGCACGAAGTATTTCTCCAGCGGCAGGCCGTCGAAATCCGGCGGAGGCAACTTGTCCATGTCCTCCGCAAACACATCCTTGTTTTTCTGCAGGCCGTGTTCGGTACGGCAGATGAGGTTGGGCAGGTGGGTGAGATCGGTTTCGCCCGCGTCCAGCGCATCGACCAGTTTCAGGAACGCGCTTTCTCCTTCATACAGCACCGCCGTATCCACGAACTGGAACAGGTCGCCTTTTTCCATGAGCGCGTCGCGCAGCCGGGTAACGATGTTGCCGCCGATGGTGATGTGCGTGCTGGGGGCCTGCTCCTTGATCAGCTTTGCGAACGTAAACGTGGAGATGAGTTGCTTCTGCTGGACAATGGAGATGCCCACAACATCGGGTTTTTCCTGCTCGATGACATCTGCCAGTAAGAATCGGTACACATCCCGGTATACGTTGATTTGAGTGTCGTCCAATGCCTCCAGGATTTCCGACGACATGAACGGCTTGTAAACCAGTTCCGTTTCAATGGGGGGAAAACAAATCTGGGCGGGATAATAGCCGAGGCTGATATAGGCCATCGTCGTATGCAGGATATGGGTCGCCCATTCCAGCTTGTCGATGTCGTAAAAATCCTCACACCGAAGAATACGTTTGGCCTCGGTCACGTCGCGAATGAGGGCCTGCAGGCTGGATTCGTCCCACACCTCCAACTGCCGGCGAAGTTCCCCTTCCTCTTGGTCCAGGCCGCGCTGGTCGGCCACCACCTGCAGGTGACGGAGCTCAAAATCGATGCGGTTCTGCACGTGTCGCAGGAACCGTTCGCTGAACATGAGGTCGTACATGTCCACATTGATGTCGCGTTGGATCACCTCGTGCCCGGCCGGGCGCAGGACGGATGTCAGGGCGGGCAGGCTGAGGTACGGCTCCGAGGGAAGCCAGTCCGGTGGAAATATAAGAAGTACTTTCATGATACGTTAAGCTTTCTTCCTACCTTAAATAACCATACGGGATGCCTCGTTTCGCGTGAAATCCATCATATCATTTTTCCCGAACCGATCCCATGCTTTCCACAACTTTTGATCCGCAGTGAGGATTGCACCGACCCACCCTGCGCAAAACCCACAAATTCCGTTGACATCAGGGGGTGGCTCCGTATAATCCGTTAAAATTCCAATATTCAAGAGAGTTACAGGATTTGCGCCCGGGTTGGATGGGGGCCACTCCCCAGAAAACTGACGGGCATTTTAATCTTGAGAATCTCTTGATCCGGTGCAACATTCACCGGTCAGCCAAACAGGAATTTGAGGGGTGCCCTCCGGCGCCGGGAAAGTGATACTCTGGGTCATTACTCAAAAAGAAGGACCCCCTCGGGTCCGTAATTTCAAAACGAGGTTTTGCATGACACCAACACTCCGAACCGCCTTTTATGCCGGCCTGTGTTTGCTGGCAGCCGTTTTTCTGATACCTCCTGCGGGAGAGGCGAAAATCGGCAAGCCCCGGAAGGCCACCAACGTTTCCATTTCGCTGGTTGATGGAATCGCGGTGGCACCCAACGGGGATGTTTATATCTCACGCCGCTCACACAACATCGTGAGCAAGATCGATCAAAATGGAACTCTCACCAACGTGGTGGGAACCGGCGTATCCGGCTACAGCGGCGACGGCGGCCCGGCCACGGCGGCAACGCTGAAAGTTCCGGCGGGTCTCACCTTCGACAAGGAAGGCAACCTGTACATCGCCGACCGCGAAAACCACGTCGTGCGCAAGGTGGACGCAAACGGCATCATCACCACCTTCGCCGGTACCGGGGAAGCGGGTTACAGCGGCGACAACGGACCGGCCACCAAGGCGGCTCTGAACCTGCCTTCGGACATGACGGTGGACCACAACGGCAACCTGTTCATCTCCGACCGGTCCAACAACGTCATCCGCAAGGTGGATCGCAACGGCACCATCACCACCTACGCCGGAACGGGCAACGAAGGTTACAATGGCGACAACATGCCCGCCCTCCGCACCAATCTGGACAAACCCTTCGGGCTGGCGGTGGACAAGCAAGGCAACCTGTACATTGCCGACCGTGGCAACAACCGCGTCCGCAAGGTGGACGCGGATTCCGGCCTGATGAGCACCATCGGGGGCGACGGCGGCTTTTTCTTCATCGGGGACAACGGCCCCGCCTATCGGGCGAGTATTGCAGGTCCGACGGACGTGGCCGTTGACGATGAAGGAAACGTTTACGTCGCCGACCGCAACAACAACCGCATCCGCAAAATCAACACGCTGGGCATGATCCGCACCGTCATGGGCACGGGACAGCAGGATTACAACGGCGACGCGGAAGTGGCGCGTGAAACCAACCTGCATCTGCCCTTTGCCCTCACGCTTGATAACAACGGCGATCTGCTGGTGGTTGACCGGTCGCATTACCGCATCCGCAAGATGTACCAGAAGGGAAGCCGCGTGGAGACCATCGCCGGCAACGGTGTGAAGAACTTCGCAGGGGACAACGGTCCCGCCACCGGTGCCAATCTGGAGTTCCCGCATGGCATCGTGGTGGACAAGCACGACAATGTCATATTCGCGGACAAGGGCCATTACCGGATCCGCCAGGTGGATCCGGAAGGCGTCATTTCCACCATCGTGGGCAACGGCATCCGAGGCAATATCGGTGACAACGGTCCCGCGCTGGAAGCATCGGTATTCCCCACCATTCTGGAGCTGAACCATAAGGATGAAATCTTCTTCTTAAGTCCCAGCGGATTCGTCAGCCTCATCCGCAAAGTTGACAACAACGGAATCATCAGCCTTCTGATTTCCACCGGCGACCAGGACTACCAAAAGGCCGTCATGCAGGCGGGCTACACTGGCCGGTCGTCGCATTCGGAGATCACCATCATCACGCAGTTCTCCGGTCTGGCGTTTGACAAGGAAGGAAACCTGTACGTTTCCGACCGCATCAATCACCAGATCCGCAAGGTGACACCCGAAGGCAAAATCATCACCATCGCCGGTAACGGGAACTCTGATTACACGGGTGATAACGGACCTGCCAAGCATGCGTCCTTCCGGGACCCGCAGTCCCTGACCATGGACAAAGAAGGCAACCTCTACATCGGAGACACCGCCAACAACGTGATCCGAAAGATCGATAAGAACGGCATCGTCACCACTTACGCCGGCAACGGCAACCACGAGTACAGTGGCGACGGTGGTCCGGCACTGGAAGCCGGGTTCAAGTCGATCGGCGACATCGTCTTCAGCCCTTCCGGTGAATTGCATGTGGTCGAAACCGGAAACCACACGGTCCGCAAGATAACCCGCGATGGAAAAGTCGAACGGGTTGCCGGGCGGGCGGGAGTCCAGGGATTGTTTGGCGACGGTGGCAAGGCGACGGAAGCCATGCTCAAGCAACCGGCATGCATCGCTTTTGATTCCAAGGGAAACCTGTACATCACCGACATGGGCAACAACCGCATCCGCAAGGTGGATACCAATGGCATCATCACCACTCTTGCAGGCCGCGGCAGCTTCGGCTGGGGATATGAGGGGGAAGAGGTCAACATCTACTTCCAAAACTTCCCGTGACGCCCACCGCAATCGAAAACGGATTGCGGAACGCGGAATAACGAATCCAATTCATTCATAAATTTAAAAAGTGACTACTTGGGAGACATTTCTCATGAAACGATATAATCGCCTTCTTCCCCTGCTCGTAACCGGGGTATTCTGGATCGTGAACGCCGGCCAGGCGTTCGCGGCGGATACCGATGCGTTGACCAACGTGCTCAAAAAGGTGGACCAGGTGGTGTGCACCCAGCCCCGGCAGATATTCAATTTCTATTCGGCGGACATGGTCATCATCAACGATGACAAGCGCATCCTGCCCGAAAACCGGATCAAGGATTACGAAGTCATGATTTCGGAACTGCAGGGTCTGAAATGCGAACAGAACCGCACCGTGCTGGCTGGCAACGCCGGCGAAAAGGTCGGTTTCCTGCTGGTGGACGAGCTGATCAGCGTCACTTCCCGGCTCAGCACGGACGAACGCCAGCACAGCGTCTGCACCTACGTATTCAACAAGAACAGCGGACAGTGGAAAATCACGCATGAACACTGTTCCAGCCTGCCGGACTACACCATCGTGCCGGGGGACGACGCGTTGTATTATTTCCACAATCCGGTGTACTGACGGGAATGCGATAAGCCTTCCCGTTGACGGATGCCGGGGGGCCGCCTTCGCGGAATCCCCGGCGGGAGCGCACCATGACCGGTTCACCCCACACGCGGCCTGTACAGGGAACCGTGATTTCCGCGGATGGGGTCCGCTTCTCCATATTTTCGGAGAATGCAACGCAGGTCGAACTATGCCTGTTTGAATCGGACAAGGGGCCCGAAACCCGCCGTCTGCAAATGGAGCGAGGGACGGATCACCTCTGGACCCGTTGGGTGCCGGATCTCAAACCCGGTTGCCTGTACGGCTTTAGAGTGTTCGGTCCCTACGCACCGGAGCAGGGACACCGGTTCAATCCCTCCAAGGTCCTGGCCGACCCTTATGGTCGCCTGTTGGGACGCAGACCCGGATGGAACCGCCGCTGGCACAGCCTGCCCCCCGACCTAGAGGGAGGATCCGAATCCAGGATCCGGCCGGACGGGGCAGACAACGCCGATTGTGCGCCGCTCTGCCGGTTGGTGAATCCGGAGTTCGACTGGCAGGGAGACAAACCGCCTGGTACCTCGTGGGCGGAGACCATCCTCTACGAAACCCACGTCAAAGGTTTCACCCGCCAGCATCCGGACATCCCTCCCGGCCTGCGCGGCACTTTCGCCGGCCTGGCCAGCGAGCCTGCCATCGCACACCTCAAATCCCTCGGCGTCACCGCCGTCGAACTGTTACCCATTCACCAGGGTGCAGAGGAACAGCGCCTGGTCCAAAGCCAGCTCACCAATTACTGGAACTACAACACGCTCCTGTTCTTCGCACCGGACCTGCGTCTCGCCGCCACCGGCGACCCCATCCGCGAATTCAGGGAGATGGTGCGGAGCCTGCATGAAGCCGGGCTGGAGGTGATCCTCGACGTGGTGTACAACCACACCGTGGAAGGCGATGCCCGCGGCCCCACCCTCTGTTTCCGCGGTATCGACAACCGCACCTACTACCGGCTCGATCCCGAAAATCCAGCGCAGTACGAAAACATCACCGGCTGCGGCAACACGATGAACTTTGCTCACGCACAGGTACGCCAGCTCGCCCTCGACAGCCTGCGATACTGGGTCACCGACATGCACGTCGATGGCTTCCGTTTCGACCTCGGGGCGGTGCTGGGCCGGGACGAAAACGGCTTCTCCACCGATGCGGCGTTCTTCCAGGCGGTGCAAGCCGACCCGGTTCTCTCGCGGGTCAAGCTCATCGCCGAGCCGTGGGACCTGGGTCACGAAGGCTACCAGGTGGCAGGATTCCCCGACGGCTGGTCGGAGTGGAACGATCAGTACCGGCAGACGGTACGCCGGTTCTGGCTGGGCGCACCGGACCACGTGGGACTCATGGCGCGGCGGCTCTCGGGAAGCGGCGATTTCTACCAACCGCAGAATCGTTCCCCGCGAAGCTCCGTCAATTACATCACCTGCCATGACGGCTTCACGCTTCAGGACCTGGTCAGCTACCAGCGCAAACACAACGAGGCCAACGGCGAACACAACCGGGACGGCAACAACGACAACGCCAGTTGCAACCACGGTATCGAAGGCGCCACCCGGAAACCCGAAATCCTGAAACGGCGCACGCGCCACATGAAAAACCTGATGGCCACCCTCCTGCTCTCGCTCGGCACACCCATGATTTCCGGGGGCGACGAATTGCGCCGCACCCAGCGCGGGAACAACAATGCCTATTGCCAGGACAACAGCACCAGCTGGTATGACTGGCATCTCGACCACGGCAGACAGGAGTTTCTGGAGTTCATCCGAAAACTCATCCATCTTCGCAAGTCCTCTCCCATATTCCAGCGGGACCGGTTTTTGACAGGAGAAACCGATCCTGAATCGGGACTCAAAGACGTCACGTGGCTGAAACCGGATGGTACGGAAATGGAAGAAACGGACTGGCACGACCCGGAAGCACTGACTCTCGCCTGCCTTTTCACCTGTCCCGATGTGAATCAAACGCTCCTGGCACGGGGCTCCATCCTGCTCCTCATGAACGCGGGCCTGGAGGAGTGCCCGTGGATTCTGCCTTCCCTGCCCCCCGCTGGCAACTGGGAGGTGCTTCTCGATACCGAAACCATTGAAAACCGTCTGCAAACCTTGCATCCGGCAGACAGCCTGTATCCCCTTGCCGCGCACACGCTGGCCGTATTGCAATGGAATTGAGTTTTTTCCCGTGGAACCAGTTGAAAACTCCGCGTGAAATTCATTAGGATAAGTGTTTCAACGTTTTGGAAGTGAGTTCATGAACCAGCCCAACCCGTCCCCGGAGAAAATCCCGGTCCTCATTCCTAAAGAATTGAGCCCCCTCATCCCCGGCTACCTTGACGACCGTCGGCAGGATGTGGAACGAATGCGGGCATCCCTGGAGCGGAACGACTTCGCCACCTTGAAAAACCTGGCACACATGCTCAAGGGTTCGGGCGCCAGTTACGGTTTCGAGGAGTTGAGTTTTCTGGGGGAGACGCTGGAAACCGCCGCCGACAGCGAACCGGAAAAAATCACGCCGGTATTGGAACGCATGGCGCGGTATCTCGACAATGTGGAGATTGAATACGTATGAATCGGTTCCCCCCCTTTCTGAAAGAAAAGCCTGTCCTTCGCCATCCCTGCGTCCGGCGCCACCTTCATAAACGGGGACGCTGGTGACTGCCATTCGCAACTGGATCTGGATTGCGGCCATGGCCTTGACCGCTGCGATTCTGCCCGTACCCAGCGGTACCGCTTCCAACACCCCGGAGGCGAAACCGGTAGCATGGAACCCCATGCAATCCATCGCACCAGACCAGGAAACCTGCCTGCATTGCCACAACGGCATTGAGCCGGCCAGCCGGTCGCATCCGCTCAAACTCGGTTGCACCGCTTGTCATGGCGGCGATGCCACAGCCACCACAAAAGAGGACGCACACGCCACGCTCGTATATGATCCGGAGGCGGGCACGGGAAAACGCAACCCCTCCTCCCTCAAGGTGGTGCACCTGAGCTGCGGCCAGGCACAGTGCCACTCGGGGTTTGCCGACGAGAGCCGCAACTGGGCGGACCATGTTAGAAAATCGCCGATGGGCACACTGGCCGGGATGATCGCCGGTCTGCGCTTTCAATGGTCTGGGCAAACCGGCAAGGAGGCGAAGTTCGGCATCTATGCCGTGGAAGATGAGGACGGCAACACGCCCCTCGAGCAGGGCGCGGTGGAAAAACTGTCCCGCCTGCCCTACTTCGACAAAAAAACCGTGCGCCGCAACCCTCCCACCGAGGAAACCGGCGACGCGGTGCTGTTGTCCAACCACTTTGCCGACCTGCTTCTGCGCGACCGGTGTTTTTCGTGTCACCTGGATGCCCCGGCCCCGGAAGGCGTGTTCCGCTCGCAGGGTTGCGCCGCCTGCCATTCCCGTTATAACGAAACCGGGTTGTATGCGGGTGACGATCCCACCATCCCGAAGGACGAACCGGGCCATCCGGCCTCGCACGCGATGACCGTATTGCCTGCGGAGCAGGTGTGCACGCAGTGCCACCGGCAGTTTGAAAAAGGCGCGCCTTTGGCTTCCCAAACCGGATTCGATGGCCAGCGTCGGCATTTCCGTTTCGCTGGAACCGGTCGGCCGGTGGAAGACGTCCACCGTAAGGCAGGCATGGAATGCATCGATTGCCATACGGCGTTCGATGTGATGGGCGACGGCAACATTTATTCGCGCCAGCACCAGGCTGTGGAAATCCGGTGCACCACCTGCCACGGCACGGAGTCGGCCCATCCGGAGACCGCAATAATCGAATCCGAAAACGACCCCGCCCTGCGCCTGAGCCGGCATTACAAAGGATTCCAGAACCAGGCCGGCGACGAGATGGTGCTCACCGCTCGCGGCAATAAAATGACGAACGTGAAAAAAATCGGCAAGCGTTTCGTCTTTTTCAGCAAACGCGACGGCAAGCAGATTCCCATTCCGCAGGCGGCGTGGCAACGAAGCGCCCACACCCTGCCGGGACATGAGGGAAAGCTGGAGTGCACCACCTGCCACGCCTCATGGGTGCCGCAGTGCCAGGGATGCCATATCACCTACGATCAGGCGGCCTATGAAAAAGGAAAGAATCCATGGGGATCGGGTCCGTCCCATCCCACCGGCTGGACCAAACCCCGGCTCATGAAAGGGCCCCGCGGCAAGATCGCACCCGTAATGGATCAACCACTTCATTCACTCACCGTGCTCGACGGACAGGGGCATCCCCTTCCCGTCATCAATGAGGAAGGAGATAAGGAAGGCGAATATAATGAGTGGCAATTCACGAATCCACTGGGATACTCTGGGTCCACTCTGATGTACGCCGCCCAGCCGCATTCGGTAACGAAATCCGTGCGTTCCTGCGCAAGCTGTCACCTGTCGCCGGAGTCTCTCGGCCTGGGCGAAGGCGAACTGAAAATCCAGGGCGACTCCTCTGGCGAGGACGACGCATACAATTTTCTTGTGCTGACGGATCTGAAGACGTTGAAGAGTCATTTGGGACCCTCTGCCGCCGTGACCATACGCGGGGAACCGGTAGCAGGGACGGGCCAGCCCAACGCCCGGCCGCTCAACCAGTCGGAGATCCTCCGTACCCTGCGCGTGGGCAATTGCATTCCCTGTCACGATGCGTATGATGATCCGGTTTACCGGAACCTGGGAAAAAGTTATGAATTTGAGAAAAAGATCCAGCACCGCCGACTGCGTGACCGGATTCTGAACCAACGCTGAAACCGATATGACTTTTTTCAAACGAACAGTCTGGATCGCCGCCTTCCTGGCCCTGCCCGCCTTCCTGTTGATCCCGAACCTGCAGGCCCAGATGGCTACGCCTTTCGGCACAGAACCGTCCAAAGAAAAGAAAGAGGAACCGGACCTCGGGTTTTCTCCTGCTGTGCCCGGCGGACACCTGTTCGGCCCGACGGAAAAAGCTCCGGAACAGGAAAAGGAATCCCCGACGCAGGAACCGACCCAAACGCCGTTACCGCCCCCCTCCAGCGAACCGTTCTCACCGGAGGAGGCGACGCCGTGGAATCCCTTTGCCACACAACCGGAAACCCAGCCGGAACCGCAACCCGAGCCGGAACCGTTTTTTGGCAAACCCAAAACCGAAACCGCCGAACCGGAAACGCACAGCGCGGAGCCGGAACCCACGGTCACGTTTGAAAAGAAGATGGTGCTCATCCCACCCTTTTCCTCGGACGTCCCGCTCTCCGCCGACGATTTCCGCGACCCGTTTTTTCTTATCCGAAACAAGCGCGAATCGTCGCAGGAAGTGCTGAAACCCGGGACCACCCTGGACGGCATCCGTTTCAACTCGTACGCGGAGAGTAACGGATTCATTGAAAACTTTTACCGCGATTCCAACTTCCGCCTGCGTGACGTGTTCGGCCGGATCGACCTCGTCAACATCGAGGGGGGATGCCTCACCTGCCACCGGGGTATTGAGGAGATCAGCGAGAATCACCGCTTCGACTGCACCACCTGCCACAACGGAAACGAACGCGGCCAGACGCCGGAGCAGGCACACACGGGCATGATCCCGAATCCATCCTCTCTTGAACACGCGCCCAATGCCTGCGGCAAGTGCCACGCGGATCAGGTCGAACAGGTAAACAAATCCATCATGGCGAATCCGCGGGGCCTGGTGGAAACCACACGCTATGCCTGGGGCCATTCACCGTTCAACGACTCCAAAGGTGGCGGCAAAGATCCGAAGCCGTGGACGTTTGAAGACACGGGCCACCGTGCCGACGACTTTCTCAAGAAAAAATGCATGCGCTGTCATTTGCAGTCGCCCGCGCCGCATCGCGCGGGGGATTACCGCGCCACGGGGTGTGCCGCCTGCCACATGATCTACACCAACGACGGCGTGACTTTGAGCCGCGACCGCGCCATCCAGAAAGTGCAGAAGAAAGACATCCGCAAAAAAGGTTCGCGGTTTGCCTATCGGTACGGATCGACGCCACTCGAAAACCGGCGGGGTTACCCCCTGGTGCACAAGTTCACCGTCGCCGTGCCCAGCGTGCAATGTGAGCACTGCCACAACAACAACGGCGTCGGCAACGAATTTGAAGGCCTGTTCGGCAAACCCGCGCGGCCGAAAACATCGCATGCCGACGTGCTGGCCGATCAACCCGTCCTGTACGGCCGCCAGCATGAGTTCCTGATTCCCGACATCCATCGCGAAAAAGGCATGCACTGCATCGACTGCCACGGTGCGGGCGACCTGAAAGCCGATGCCACGACGAATCCGACCATGCACAGCGCTGTCACCATCCGCTGCCAGACCTGCCACGGGGTGCATCACAAACCGCCGGAAGGATACAAACTGGTGGAAGCGGATGAAAAGGCGCAGCAACTCTTAAAGTCGAACCAGCTGAATCCCAACCTCATGACCAAGGTCGAGATGGGCGACGTGGTGATGCTGGATGGACAGGGGAATCCCCTGCCGCACATAAAGCAGGAGGACGGCAAATGGGTGCTGTTCTCCAAGGTCACCGGCAAGAAACACGTCATCCCGGTCCTCGACGAATTGAAATCCGTTCCGCTGGCGCACCGCGTCACCGAACACCTGACCCAGGTCGAGTGCGCCGCCTGCCACGCGCGCTGGTCTGCAAACGAGTGGGGCCTGCATGCCATCCGCGAACCAAAACTGGAGCCGGGCAAGTGGAACGAATGGAACTTTGCCGACCCGGTTCTGCAACAACGCTTCACCACGCCGGATTTCAAAACAGGTGCAGACGAAGAACCGCAGGAAACCTCAACCGATCCCGGAATGCTCGACTGGACAAGGGCCCGGCAAACGCCGAAAGGCATTGAAGGCACGTGGCAGGAAGGGGTGTGGGTGAACCTCGTCACCGAGTCCGGCTGGAGCGAACCCATGCTGGGCACCGACCGCCGCGGAAAGGTGATCGTCGTGCAACCGCGTTACCAGTATTTTGTCACCGACCTTGTTGAGAAGGGCGACCAGCGCAATGAGGCGGAGGTGCCCATCACCACCGACGGCAAACCGGGCCTGGTGTGGACGAAGCACACGCCGCACACCATCCGATCAAGCGCGCGCAAATGCGAATCCTGCCACCAGAACTCCGTCGCAACCGGGCTGGGTGAGCCGCAACTGCACAGGGTGGAAGACGCAAACCGGTTCATACAGGCCTTGAAAAAAGAAAATCGCGTCCTGCCGGAGTTCCAGATCAAGCAGACCGTCACCCCGAAAGGCCGGGCGCTTCAAACCGCGGTGCCCGATGCGAATTTCCTCGACAAAAAACTTCTCGACTCACTCAATGGCATGACTGAACGGTACCGCGGCTGGTATTACACCGACCTCAAATCGCGCGGGCTGGGACGCCTGCTGGTACGCGAGGTGTATCCCTTCGACAGCCGTCATGAACTGAATGAGAAAAAATTCGGAAAGCCCGCAGGGGATGAAGACCTGGTGCTGTATTACGACCTGAACGAGAACCGCGTCAAATCCGAAGAACGCATGCATCCACCGGAAGACATGAAGACCCCGCCCCCCGGTCCGGGACCGGAAGCGGTGGAGGAAGTGACGCCGCCGGCGGAATCGTTCCCCATCTTCCCTTTCGGCTCGGAGCCGACGCCGGAGTTCACGCCCGAACCGAAATCCAATCCACTGCGCACCATACCGCCGCCGATCGAGTGAAAATCATGCACCGACACCCCTGGCAGACCAATATGTTGTACTGGATGGGAGCGATCTTTTTTCTGCTCACCACCCCCGTCCCTGCGTTCGCCGATGAAGCTTTGTTCGAACAGAAACGGTGCGGCACTTGTCATCGACTTTCGGCGGACGAGCCCGCGGAAACTCACCCCGCACCCGACCTGTTTTACGCCGGGGACAAATACCAACATGCGTGGCTGATCGAATACCTGCAGAACCCAGGGATCGTCCGCAAGATGGGGCATCCTCGCGACCCGGGGTTTCTGAAAGGCGAACCGGAATTCAAAGGACCGCACATGTCGGTCAGCAAACAGGAGGCGGAATCGCTGGCCTCATTGCTTATGGCGCAGAAGCTGGAGGGACTGGAACCGTTGTCGCTCGATTTCCAGCCGCTGGCGCGCGGTGAGCGGGTGCGCGCCAAGATGCTGTTCGAACGGGACCACAGCTGCATCGCCTGCCACGAAAGCTACAATCTGGCCCGGCAGCCGCGCGGGGGGGTGTCGGGTCCGTCGCTCATCAATGCAGGAAACCGCCTGCAACCCGGGTGGGTGTACCGCTGGCTGAAAAACCCCAGACAATTCACTGAGAAAAGCCGCATGCCGGTTTATGATTTTGACGAAATCCAATTGAAACTGATGACGCGCTACGTTTTGTCTCACAAGAAGGGTGAATGAGGATGCGTGACCGGCTCTCCAGATCCAGGCGTGGGCATTTCATCCATCCCCTTGTGCTCGCACTGGTGATTGCGTTGATGCTTTCCGCCTGCGGCGACGATGCGTCCAAGACCGAATCATCCCAACCCAAACCGCCGGTAGCTCAGACCCCTCCTCCACCGATGCAACCGGAACCACCAAAAACTGCCCGCTCCTATCCCGTCACTGAAGAGACCCGTGCCACGTACCAGTATTACTGCACGCAGTGCCACGGCCTGAAAGGCAAGGGCGACGGTATCAATGCGCGTCATGTTGTGGTGCCGCCACGTGACCACACGAAAGCGGTGTACCTGGAAAGCCGTTCCGACGAGCAATTGTTTCACGCCATCAAGCATGGGGGCCTTTCCACCGGCCGGGCCCCGTGCATGCCTGCCTGGGGAAACACTTTCGATGACGCCATGATCCACTCCCTCGTCAGCTACATCCGTGAGTTGTGCGAGTGCGAAGGCCTGACCTGAACCCGAACTCCACCGCACTTCCCAAGTAGCAATTGTCTCAATTCGGCAAAGGGCGTAGAATGATTTTTATATCCGCCGCCCGCTTCGGTGGAATTTATATTGCCTGAATAGACCATCTATATTTATTTTTTACCCGATTCCCAGGACCGCATTATGGTTGATGTCGCTCCCTTCACCGGACTGCTATACGATGAACGGACCGCCGGACCACTGGCCGATCTCGTCGCGCCGCCTTATGACGTCATCACTCCCGATCAGCAGGACGACCTGTACCGCCGGAGTCCGTACAATGTGGTCCGCCTGATTCTGGGCAAACAATGCAGTCAGGATACCGAAACCGATAACCGCTACACCCGATCGGCCAGAGACTTCGCCGACTGGCAGGCAAAGGGCATTTTGAAGGAAGACGACCGGCCGGGATTTTACGTTTACTCCCAGGAGTACACCTACAACGGCCGGCCGTACAGCCGCTACGGATTTTTCGCCCGCGTTCGCCTGGAAGAGTTCAGCAAGGGCAACATCTGCCCGCACGAGTTCACGCTGGCCAAAGCAAAGGAAGACCGCGCCAAACTGATCCGCGCCTGCAAGGCCAACTTCAGTCCCGTGTTCGGTCTGTATTCCGATCCCGAACGCACCGTAGACGGCTCACTTGAAGTGGTCATGCAGTCGGAGCCACTGGCAGTGATTGAGGAAGACGGCGTGACGCACCGGTTCTGGAAGCTCACCGAACCCGCGACGCTCGCCAGGATTGCAGAACAGTTCGAGAATAGAAAGGTATACATCGCGGACGGGCATCACCGTTATGAAACCGCTCTCGCCTACCATCTGGAGAACGGCGGACCCGGGAGCGATTCGGCGCACGTGTTGATGTTCCTCACCAACATGGACAACGACGCCCTCGCCATCTATCCCATCCATCGGCAGATCAAATCACCGGAACCGTTCGACCGCGATGCCTTCCTCAAAAAACTGGAATCCTATTTTCATATTCAATCCTTCCCGAAAAATGCTTCTGCCAGCGTAATGATTGCCACTTTGGAAGAAGTCGGGCATCATGGGATCGCCTTCTGCGCGTATCTGGGTAACGGCAATGCGGCATTACTGAAACTGAAAGATATCGATGCCGTGGTTCCGCACATGAACGCTGATGACGCGGAGCCGCTGAAAGTGCTCGATGTATTTCAACTGCATACCCTGGTGTTGAAACACCTCATGGGCATAGACACCAAACGTCCGGAGCATCAGCAGTGCATCACCTACAATGTTCGGGCGGAGGAATCGATTCAAAACGTGGAAAAAGGCGAGTTCGACCTCGCGTTCTTCATGAACGCAACCCGCATCGATCAGGTGCGGAGCCTCGCCGAGCAGGGCGTACGGCTCCCCCAGAAAGCCACTTACTTCTATCCCAAACTGCTCTCCGGATTGGTGATCAACCGTTTCAAATCATGAAAATCGTCAAGGCCGAATTCATCACCGGTGCGGTGTCCGCCAAACAGTTTCCCAACCAGCCGCTTCCCGAAATCGCGTTCATCGGGCGGTCCAACGTGGGCAAATCGTCGCTCATCAATTCGCTGGTCAACCGCAAAAAGCTGGTGAAAACCAGCGCCACACCGGGAAAAACGCAGATGATCAACTTTTTCAACATCAACGATGTGTGGATGCTGGCGGACCTGCCGGGCTACGGCTTCGCCAAAGTACCCCCGCAGGTGCAGAAGAAATGGCAGGTGCTGATTGAAGACTACCTGCAGGAACGCGAACGTCTGGAGAGCGTGGTGCTGATCGTAGACATCCGCCGGAAACCAACGGAGCTGGACCTGGTCATGCGGGACTGGCTGGAGGACGCGGGGCTGGACTACGTTGTGGTCGCCACCAAGTCCGACAAACTGTCGCAGACGGAGAGAAAACAGCAGATGACCAAAATCAAAAAAGAATTTGGCGGTGACGGGGTGCGCACGGTGCTGATGTATTCCAGCAAGAACAACCAGGGCCGGAAGGAACTGTGGAACTATTTTTCAAACCGCAGAAAAAAAGAGGAAGCCCAACCCGCCGAGGAGTGAGCTTCCTCTTTTATTTACTTGTTGATACCAGCGTAACGAACGGGGATCAGCCCCACATCTCGTCGGGAATTTCCAGGCGCTCGATCTTTTTGCCGTTCATGATGTGGGATTCGAGAATCTCGTCCACGTCGTCCGGCTTGACGCCCTTGTACCAGACTCCGTCCGGGTACACAACCACCACCGGCCCCATGGAACAGGGTCCCATGCATCCCGTGGTGGTGAGCATGGCTTTGCCAAACAAATTTTTCTGTTCGATGCCCATTCCGATTTTTTCAAAGACTTCCATGGCTCCGTTTTCGCCGCAGGAACCCCGGGGATGTCCCGGAGGGCGCTGGTTCGTACAGACCAGGATGTGATATGCAGGTTTCGGCATTGTTCTCCTCCGTAAATAATTCAAGGGACCCGCAGGTCCCATTTATGATGCGACTGGTTAGGGTTCGCTTTGGAAATTTAAAGGAAATCTTCCAAAATTCCGTGGGCAGGGTGGCTTTCCCTCTTTCACCCGCCCCGGGGCCGCATTGTCTCCGGCCAAACGGGCTGGTAGTATACTATAATTGCACAAAGTTCCAAACCGAACCTGTATTCACAGGCCATAAACGACCTATCCAATGAATTCCAAAATCGCAACCAGCCCTTCCGCCGAGCCGCGTTTCAACCTGCCCTACCTGGCCAAAACGCTGGGGGGGCTGTTCGGGCAATCGGTGGCCGGGGTCGAGGCCACACCGCTGCAGGGTGATGCCTCCACCCGCCGTTATTTTCGCCTGCATCCGCATTACCGGTCGCGCGGACGCGGACCGGACTCACTTGTCCTGATGCAGTTGCCGGAACCCTTTCCCGGCGAGAAATATGATTTCGTCCTGATCCAGAAATTTCTGGAAGGGTTGAATGTTTCGGTCCCCCATCTTTACCACTATGACGTCGCGCAGGGATTTGTTTTCCTGCAGGACTGCGGCGACATCACACTGGAGCACCAGCTTTCAAACAGCGATGAGGCCGAAAGCCGCGCATGGTACCGGCAGGCGGTCGACAAGCTGGCCGACATGCAGTTCCGCGCGACGCAACGCATCCGCCCGGACTGCCCGGCGTACCACCTGCGTTTCGACACAGCCAAGCTGATGGGGGAGATGGACTTCATGATCGAGCACTACATCGAAGGCCTGTTGGGATTGAAACTGAACGACACCGTATGGAATGCGTTGCAGCACCACCTGCAGCGCCTTTGTTCCGAACTCGACCGGCAACCGCTGCACTTCACCCACCGGGATTTTCACAGCCGCAACCTGATGGTCCACGATGAGGAGCTGGTGATGATCGACTTTCAGGATGCACGCATGGGCCCCAGCCAGTACGACCTCGCATCCCTTCTCCGCGACTCGTACCACGTCCTTCCGGAGGAATTTGTGAGCGACATGGTGACTCGCTTCATCAGCCTGAAAAAACAAAAGGAAAAAGGGGATGTGGATGCAGACGAATACCGGCGCGTGTTCGATTTGATGTCCGTTCAGCGCAACCTGAAAGCCATCGGCACCTTCGCCTACCAGAAACACGCCGTTGGCAACGAACGTTATGAACCCTGTATCGCTCCGACCCTGAACTACGTACGCACCACCCTGCAACGCCACGACGATTGGAAAGGCCTGCGTCACGCATTGGAGTCGGCCATCCCGGAGCTTGCCTCCTGACTCTTTCCGCACCCTTACCCTTATGAAAATCCTGAAACGCTACATCCTGGCCCAGTTCCTGAAGACGTACCTGTTGATGGTCGTCGCCATGGTCGGCGTATTTTTGGTGATCGACGCCTTCGAACGGCTCGATGAATTCGTCACCAAGCACGGTACGTTCTGGGATTTTGTTCTTTATTTCATTTACAAAATTCCATTCATCCTGTCTTACATGGCGCCCCAGGCGATCCTGCTGGCGACGGTGGTGACATTGGTGGAGCTGGCCCGCAACAACGAGCTGACTGCCATGCGCGCCTGCGGTATCAGCCTGACCGGAATCACACAACCGATCCTGAGCACTTCGCTCATCATTGCGCTGGGGCTGGTCTTCCTCAACGAGTTCGTGACCCCCAAAACCAGCGAAAACATGAATTATATTTTTTACGTGAAAGTGCGCGGCCACGAAAACCTGCACCAGGCTTCGCACCAGAATTTGTGGTTGAGGTCGCCCAACGGTTCCATCTGGAACATGGAAACCTTCGATCCGGTTAACAACGTGATGTATGATGTCAGCCTGTTTTATTATGATCGCGAACATCCCGTCATGCGACAGCGCATCGACGCGCAAAAAGTTTCGTGGACCGGGGACCAGTGGGTATTTGAAAAGGGTGCGATGCGGTTTTTCTCCCCGGGCGGTCTCGACAAAACCCAGTTTTTTGAAACACAGGTGTTTCCTGTGATGGAAAAACCGGAAGATTTCAACAAGGTCCAGAAACGTCCGGAAGAGATGAGTGCACGTGAGATGTACCAGAATATCCTGATTAAGGAATCGGAAGGATTCGATACGGCCAGAAACCGCGTCGACCTGCACCACAAGCTGTCGTATCCGTTCATCAGCGTGGTGCTGGCGCTGGTGGGTATTCCGCTTTCCATTCGTTCCAGCAGGCGGGGCGGGCTTCTGTTCTGCATCGGTATCAGCCTCGCCATCGGGTTCCTGTTTTTCTTTTTCTACGCCACCTCCATTTCTCTCGGCCAGAAAGGAACCTTCGAACCCGTGCTGGCGGCGTGGGGTCCGTGCCTGTTGTTCATCACCGTGGGCCTGTATCTTTTACTCACACTCGACAGCGAAAAAGTGCTGCCCATATAAAGAGACGACTTCATGATGAACCACTTTGCGTCGGTCGATATCGGCTCCAACACCATCCGTCTGCTCGTCATGCAGGTCAACGGACAGGGCGAGTTTCATGAAGTGGACTCGGAGCGTGCCATCACGCGTCTGGGCGAAGGCATCCATACCGAAAAAAAGCTCCTGCCGCACCGCATCGACCTTGCACTGGACACCCTCCGCGGATTTCAGGAGCGGTGCCGCAAGTACGGCGACGTGCCGATGAAACTCGTCGCCACCAGCGCCGTACGCGAAGCCGCGAACAAAGAGGACTTCGTGAACCGCGCGAAAGACGAACTGGACCTCACGATCGACGTCATTCCATGGGAGGAAGAAGCACGGTTGACCCTGGCCGGGGTGTTCTGGAAACTGCCTGAAGACAACCGGCCGATGGTGACGTTCGACATCGGCGGCGGCAGTACCGAGTTCATCTATTCCCGGGGCCGCAAGGTGGAAGCGGTGGCGGGTACGTCTCTGGGGGTGGTTCGCCTGACGGAACGGTTTCTCACTCAGCACCCCGTGGCGGAAACCGAGTACCGGCCCCTGCGCGCTTTCCTGGCGGAAGAACTGGCCGACGTGTCGCGCAAACTGGGATCGCCGAAACCCGAAATTCTGGTGGGCACCGCGGGTACGGTGACGACCCTGGCCGCCATCCGCGACGATATCTACCCTTACGATCCGGAACGTATCCACGGCATGCACCTGCCGCTGGCGGACATCGAACGCCTGAACGGCGAATTGAAGGCAAAATCCATCGAAGAGCGTCGTAAAATCCGCACATTGGAGGAAGGACGCGAGGACCTCATCATCGCCGGCACCGCCATCCTGCTGGAAACCATGCACACCTTCGCCTGCGAAACCCTGACGGTCAGCGAATACAGCCTGCGGGAAGGGGTGCTGATCGACGCCTTCGGCGACCGGGCCGGCGGGGGTTGAGCGAGAGGAGCCCCCTGAATATCGGCCTGTGGATTATAAAAACGTCCTCCCTACGCCGCGGGGTAAAAAAAATTTGATAGGTTCCGGCGGTTCACGTTATAAAAGAGTATCCGGAGCCGAATCCCGTCATCACCATCCACAGCACAGCAGGTCACCCGTCCTGCCCGGTTTGCGCCCGGAGTTTGGGTTGACAAGCCCCGGCCCATAGGCTAAGGTTCAACTTATCTTATTAATTTTTAACACGTTATAAGCCATGTCACGCACGCGTCCGTCCACAGCAAAAAAAGTCGTCAACATCGACCGCAAAAAAGATCTCGCCAGCCCGCCCATGAAGGGACGGGACATCCTCGTAAAGGCTCTGGAAAACGAGGGCGTGGACACGGTATTTGGCTATCCCGGTGGCGCGTCGATGGAAATCCACCAGGCACTGACGCTCACCAAGAAAATCCGTCACGTTCTGCCGCGCCACGAACAGGGTGGTTCGTTTGCCGCGGGCGGGTACGCGCGTGTGACGGGTCGGCCGGGCGTGTGCATCGCTACTTCCGGCCCCGGTGCCACCAACCTGTTGACCGGCATCATGGACGCAAAGATGGATTCCATTCCGCTTGTCGCCATCACGGGTCAGGTCCCGACGCCGGTGATCGGCAGCGACGCGTTTCAGGAAACGGACATCGTCGGCGCCTCGTTTCCTCTGGTCAAGCACAGCTACCTGGTGCAGGACATCAACGATATTCCGCAGATCATTCACGAAGCGTTTCACATCGCCTCCACGGGGCGGCCGGGTCCGGTGCTCGTGGACATCCCGAAAAATATCCAGCAACAGGAGACGATCCCGGATTTCAAGGTCGGGCTGGACGTTCCGGGTTACCGCCCGAATCTGAAGCCCGCGCCGCAACAGGTGAAGAAAGCCATGCACCTGCTCAAGGAGTCGCGGCGGCCCATCATCTACGCAGGCGGCGGCATCATCTCCGCGGAAGCTTCTGACGAACTGCGCAAGTTCGTCAAGAAGACCGGCATCCCCATCACCAACACGGTCATGGGGCTCGGCAGTTTCCCGATGGACGACCCGCTTTCGCTCCACATGCTCGGCATGCACGGCGCGGTGTATGCGAATATCGCCATCAACCACGCCGACCTCGTCATCGCCCTTGGCGTGCGATTCGACGACCGGGTTACCGGAAAGCTTTCCGAATTCTGCCCGAACGCGAAGTTCATTCACGTGGACATCGATCCGTCGGAGATCAACAAGAACATCACCGTCGATGTTCCGATCCAGGGCGACGTCAAGCAGGCGCTCAAGATGATGGTCGAACTGGCGGAAAAGAAAAAGGACATCGGCCCCTGGCTGCAACAGGTCCAGGAGTGGAAACAGGAGTTTCCGCTGACGTACAAAATGAGCGACAAGGACATCGTGCCCCAGCACGTGATCACCGAACTGCAACGCCTTGTCGGAGACGAGGCGATCGTCTCGGTCGGCGTCGGCCAGCACCAGATGTGGACGGCTCAGTTCTGGCGGTTCAAGCAACCCCGGCACTGGCTGTGTTCGTCCGGCCTCGGCGCGATGGGATTCGGCCTGCCCGCGGCGATGGGTGCGGCGGTGGCGCGGCCGGATGTGCCTGTCATCAACATCGACGGCGACGGTTCGTTCCTCATGAATATACAGGAACTGCAGACCTGCAAGATCGAGAACATCCCGGTGAAAAGCGTTGTTCTCAACAACGCGCACCTCGGTATGGTGGCGCAGTGGGAAGACCGCTTCTACAAGTCCCTGCGGGGACACACGTACATCGGCGACGCCGATTTCGCGGAGATCGCCGACGCCTTCGGCATCAAAGGCGAGTCCATCCGCAAACCGGAGGAAGTGGAACCGGCCCTGAAGCGCATGTTGAAACACAAGGGACCCTACGTGCTCGACGTCAAGTACCCGTACAACGACAAGAGCCACGGCCACGTCATCCCGATGATCCCGGGCGGCCACACGTACCTAGACACCATTCTCGACACGGATACCAACCTGCGCGATTACTGGAAGAAAAAAGGAATCGACATTTAAACCGCATCATCGATCAAAAAACAAAACCCCTTTCCCGGATCGGGAAAGGGGTTTTTTATTTCAGATCAGACTGCTCTTATCAGGTTTCGCGTTTGGCTGTGTATTCGATGAACGCCCGGCGGATGTTCTCCTTTATCCTCTCGGTGTGCGCCCAGTCGCTGTACTTTTCCATCAGCCTCGCCGTCACGTTCTCGACCGTTTTGTTCAGATCGTATCCCTTGTCGAGTTCGCGATTGACATACTGCCGAAGAAGAATCAGGTAGTGCTTCGCCTGGATGATGATCTGCTTGCCGCCGGGACGCCCCTGACCGGGCACGATCAGTTCCGCATCCACGTCTTCCATCTCCTGAAGAGCGTCGATCCACGGATCGATGTAGCTGTCACGCGTGTCCGGAATGACCCGGTTGAAAACCAGCCCGCCGCCGATGATTGTCCGCCAGGTGGGGAGGTATACATATAAATCCCCATCGGTGTGGCCCGGACCCGGATGCCGCAACTCAAGAAGGTACCCTCCCAACGTCAGCTCCACTTCCGTGTCGAACGCGAGGTTCGGGTAGGTCAGGTTTTTCAAACCTTCCAGTTCGGCCATGGTTTCCATGTTTTTCTGCGCTTTCAGGTGCGCGATGATGGAAGGACACTCCTTGAACGCCGAATTGCCGAGCACGCTGTCCTTGTGATGATGCGTGTTCACCACGTGCGTGATGGGTTTGTCCGTTTTGCTGCGGATTTCGCCCAGCAGGTGTTGTCCGCCCTCCGCGGTCATCCGCGTGTCGATCACCATCACGCCCTGGTCGGTGATGATGAACGTCGCGTTCGCATCCGGCCCGCCTTCGGAATGAACCGTCCAGATGTGCGGCAGGATCTCGATCGTTTTTTCCTGCGCTTCCACCACGCCGGCCCACGCCAGCCAGATTGCCAACACCCAACCCGCTCGTTTCCCTGCCTTGCTTGCGATCATGATTGTCCTTCTTTTGTATCTAATTGAACTTTCGTTGTGAACGCAAATGGTATCATGATCCGCTTTTCGCCGAAAAAAAATTGTGGTAACTTTGGGGCCATGGAGACTCCTTCCCAGACCAAACAGGAAATGCTGAACCACCTGCTCAGCCAGGGCGACGCCATGGTGTGTCTCGATGCGCGCCAGCCGGATGTGGACGTGCCCAAACAACACAAGCACAATCCCATGCTCAACCTGGTGCTCAACCTGGGGTTCCGCCGCCCCATCGAAGCGGATGAAAACGGAATTTACGCCACCCTGTCGTTCGGCGGCCGACCCCACAAGTGCATCATCCCCTTCACCTCCGTATGGGCCATGTATGACCCGCAAACCAACGAAGGCCAGGTGTGGGAAGAAAGCATCCCGCAGGACATCGACCTGATGGAGGAGATGAGCAAGGCAAAAAAACCGGACCCCACGCGGAAAACCACCATCCAGCCGCAAACCCGCGCCGCCGCCAAATCAACTGAAAAAGACAAGGAAAGCGGCGAAAAACCGAAACGCGACCGCTCGCATTTGCGCGTCATCAAGTGAGAACACCCCCGCAATCGTGTGGGATGCCGCCTGACGGCCTGTAGGCCCCGGTTTTCAAGCAGTTGGCGGGGAATATTTGCTTGTACCCGCTGAATGAATGGTTTAAACTGCACTCCTTATTTTTATATAATACCCTACAAGACACTATGGTGGGCGTAGCTCAGCTGGTAGAGCACTGGATTGTGGCTCCAGTGGTCGCGGGTTCAAATCCCGTCGCTCACCCCATTTTTTTCTGCGCCCGTAGCTCAGCTGGATAGAGTACCGGACTTCGAATCCGTAGGTCGCAGGTTCGAATCCTGCCGGGCGTGCCATTTTGGTTCCATCTTTCCGGACCCAGTCCAGACTGCCTCATAAGTGAGTGAGAAAGGAGTATCCCATGCGCCATTTCATTGCATCCGTTCCCCGCGTTCTCGTTTACGGATTCGCCTTGCCCCTGTTACTGACCGGGACGGTCACCTTCGCGTCGGCCAGCCCGGAAGAAGGCAGTAAAACCGAAGGCCACCCGAAATCGCCGCACGGCTACACCCACGGGTCGCCGCATGGCAAATCCCCGCACGATTCCGGTTACTCCGGCCACCACGGCAAGGAAGAAGGCAGTGGCAAGGGCTACGAACACGGCAAGGGTTACAGCCACGGTTCGAAAGGGTACGGACACGGCTACAAAGGCCATCACAAAAAAGGCCACGGCAAGTACGGTCATGGCGGCGGACACCACGGCGACCGCGATCCGTTCTCGCACCTGCTCAAGTTCGCCAAGCCGCTGGGTCTCACTGAAGACCAGTTGAAAACCATCAGTGACAAGCAGTTCGAGTACCAGAAGAAAAGCGTGCAACTGCATGCCGAGCACCGCATCGCGCACATGGAACTGGAGAAACTGGTGCACAGCGGTGAGTTCGACGAGAGCGCCATCCGCAAAGTCGGCGAGCGCATGAAGACGGTGAAGGCAGCATCGATCCAGTTGATGATCGACGCGAAGATCGCGCTGCTTCAGGTGCTGACCGAGGAACAGCGGAAGAAGATCGGCGGCCTGCACCACGGCGGCTGAGTCCGGAAGTCCGGACGGGCGGCGGGGCACATCGCCCAAATCGTGAACGACGCATGGCATTCAACGGGGCGTAGCGCAGCCTGGCAGCGCATCTGCTTTGGGAGCAGAGGGTCGGAGGTTCAAATCCTCTCGCCCCGACCAGAAACGAAAAGGGATCACGGCAACACGCCGTGATCCCTTTTGTAATTTGAAAAACCTAAATTCTAACTCACTCTACTCAATTATAATTAGTTCAAGTTAATCAGCATGGTTTCTATCTTGAGTGATTCAAGATACATTGGGTAAATTGCCTTCGCTTAGTCCTCGACCTATCTTAAACTATTACGCGGAGTTGGTTTTCCTACAATAATATGATGAGTTAAATTTTTATCCTTCAAATTTTTTGATCGAAAAATGCCAGACTTTCGACCTGTAAATAAGAATGACCGATTTTTCTATGAATTGATGCCTATTTTGATCGGGATCGGTCCAAATGAAAATTTATCATTTTATGGATCATGTTTTATCGCCGGACCTCATATGGCAATAACAGCAAAACATGTTTTCGAAGAACTTTTGAGAAATGATCCTAATATTGAATTTGGTACATCCCACACTGAATATTGGGTTATTCAAATCAAATGGGCCGGTGACGATCACAACTACATCATCTGGACAATTGAATCTATAGCCACCTCACCCCACTCTGACATTGCAATTATTTGGTTACGTGCTTTTGATGAAAATGCAGCCCAACATAGTAAATGGTCAATTCTTCCAATAACATTTGACGTGCCACCAATTGGATCTACAGTTAGAGCTTTTGGGTACCATGACATCTCCTTCGACGGGTCTCGAGTAAATTCAAATGGGAAATTCGAACATATTGAGATAAAAAGCGAACGTTCCACATCAACTGGAACTATAAAGCAAATTTATTGGGATAAAAGAGATTCCGGTTTATATAGCTTTCCCTGTTTTGAAGTTGATGCCAGATTTGACCATGGTATGAGCGGTGGACTGGTAATTAACGAGGAGAGTCAGGTTTGCGGAATTGTATGTGGAAGTCTGCCTCCTGGATTAAATGATTACAGTCATGTTTCCTATGTCACCATGCTATGGCCAATGATGGCAATCCCTATAGATGCTCGTCTGATTCCAGGTGTTTCTGGAGGCATCCGTTACAACTTACAGGATTTGGCAGCAAAAGGAATTTTTGAGCCAAATGGATGGGATCGTGTTCAAATTGAAGATCAACTAGGTACGGGTGGGCCAATCACAATGCGTTATATAAAGAAACATGTTTGAGGAAATGGCCAAATACCTCGACCATCATGGAGAAGATGCATGTTCAGGATTTTTATCGATTCAAATATTTTTATACAGGGGGGCAAACCACCGGGAGGGCCCATTGTTTCGCGTATTGAGGATCTCGCAAAAGCTCAAATAATTGAAGTCCTTACCACGGATTTAACAGTAACTGAGGTTGCAAAAAAACATACTGAAAACGATTATAATGTCATAAAGGAATTGGGTAGCCCCCATTTCCAAAATCTAGCGAAAAAACACATCGGGTTAAATTTACCAGAATTAAACAAAGATGAACTAAGAGCATCAATCTTTCAAGAATATTTAAAAGAGGTTGAATTGATGTTCAATAAACTTAACGCTAGGACCCTTGCCATAGACAATGTAAAACCATCAAACGTTTTTAAAGCGTATGGAGACAAAAGTAGTTTTTTTTCTGGAAAGGGAAAAAAAGATCAGTTTCCCGACGCTTTTATTTTCGAATGCTTAAAGGCTGAAGCTTCGGCGGATTCACCTGTCATAATAGTTTCACTTGATAATGACTTTGAAAGTCCTGTTGAGTCTGAAAATAATATCTCACTAGTCAAGGATCTCCCTACGTTATTTAAAAACCTTGGTTTACAGGTAGAGGCCCCCGAGATAGAGGAGTTCCTTATTGAGAAGGAAGCAGAATTGTTGAAATTATGCGAAAGGGAACTAATAGACTTTACCCTTTACGCCTCCGATGTAATGGATGCTGACATTGAAATAGATCAAGTTTTGGAAGTGGTACCAGTAGAGCTTATTAGCTTTTCATTCCACGATAAAGATGATCGGAGCATTTTGGTTGTTGGAACATTAAAAATTACTACTCAAGTTTATTATACCCACCCTGATTGGGGGACCGCATCTTACGATTCAGAGGACAAGGTACTAATTCCTTGGGATGAGGTGGCTGGAGAAACTGAAGTTACTCTTTATGCCGATTTTTCTATGACAATCCTAACCGACGACGAAAGCAATCCCGTACAAATTGATGATTTCCTATTTAGGAACGATGATTTTACATTTATCGATCTTTATCCTTCTGAACTCTATAAATGAGAAGAATAAATTTGTATTTACTAAGATAACTGCCAACAAAAGTTCGCATTTGTCATTTTTTTAGGCACCATTTCATACTTGGTCTTTTTGATCAAAATTTGAAATTTGATTAGATTTCGATCACCCGATCGTAGACTCCGGAGTACACGGTGAGGCCGGACTCCACACTGCGCGAATGCGGCACGGTGAACCCGCCTTGCCGGGTCAGCTCCAGCATGCTCAAAAAATTGGGATGGCTGTCGTCATGATACAAGTGATGCGAGGCATCCACCTGCCGCACCAGGTCGGCGCTTTCCAGCTTCGCAGCCGCGACGTCCATCCCCCGGTAGCTTTGCGTCACCGCCACCGTCAGGGGAACGTGCTGGTTCTTCGGTTTCTGGTAACAGTTGGCATAAAACGCCTGGCCGAACACGCCATACTTCACACAGGTTTCGATGAGCCGTCCCGCGACGCCCTCCGCACCGTTGCCGAAGTTCGCCGGACAGAACAGCACGTCCGCCTGCAACTCTTCCGGCGGAAACAATTTCAAAAGGTACAGGTCGGAACAGATGAAAAACAGGGCCGAGTACGCCTGTCCTTCGTGACGCAGCACCACGCGGTTGAGGTGCGTGTACGGCTGGACGTTGATGATCGGCGACTTCTCATCCATCCAGTTCATCTCGAACGACTGTGGCGTCACCTTCGCCTGGGGCGCATGCACTTTCCCATTGGCGGAAAACACGAACAACGTGTTCGTGCGCTCGCCCGCCTCGCTGTATGGCAAATCGTCCGCCCCGCGGTTGAGAGTGGTAACCAGCGTGACCTGCTTCTCCTTCGCCCAGCGGCAAAACGCGTCGTAGGCGATGTCCGATCCCTCCGCCGTGTACGCGGCGTACTCCGGAAACAGGAGGATGTCGCCGGCGTTTGCCGACTCCACCCTTCGCGCGATTTCTTTCAGTTGCCTGTCTTCCGCCGCCATGCCGAACGTGCACAGGTTTATCTCCAGCGGTCTGGTTTTCATTGATCTCGATTCCACGTGCGTGCCCATATCAGTCCTGCAATCTTTTCCGCGCCTTGTAGCGTTTCACTTCCATGCGCGACAGGGTGTTCTCCAGAACCTCCGGCACCGCCTCGCCGAAGTAATACAGCCACGAGTCGAGGTAATGTTTCATCGCGCGGTTTTCCTTGACCACGGAACTCGCTCCCCATATTTGAATGAGGTAATTGCACGCCTTCTGCGCCACCGCCGCGGCTTTCAGCTTGGCGCTGTTGGCGGCGACGACATAACGCGAAAGCAGGTCGCCGTCGCTGGAATTTTTGTCGTACTGGTCCTTCATCCACGCCGCACGGTAGGTCATGCCGCGCGCCGCATCGATTTCCGTCGACAACTCGGCGACTTTCGTTTTGGTGCGGTCGAATTCGATGAGGTGCCGCCCGGCGGTCCTCTTGCCTTCGATGGCCACCTCCAGGTATTCCTCGAACGCGCGTTGCGCCAGGCCCGTCGCCAGCGCGGCGATGGTGATGCGGCCGGAGTTCAGCATGCGCATGGCGTAGTCCATTCCGAAACCTTCCTGCCCCACCATGTGGTCGAGCGGCAGTTTGACTTCGTTGAACACGATCTCCCCGAAAGACGAGTTTTCCACCACGTACTTTTCGAATACCTGTCCCGTGCGGCATCCTTCCTGCGCTCGCTCGACCAGAAACAGGCTGACCCCGTGGCGCGGGTCCTTCGACGTGCGCGCGAACACGCCGAACACCGTCGCCGACTCGGCGTTGGTGATCCAGAACTTGTTGCCCGTCAGCGAGTACTCACCGCCGTCGCCGTTCAGCACCGCGCGCGTCGCCATTTCCTGCATGATGTTCGACCCCGACGCCGACGCCTCGGTGAGACAGAACGCCGCCAGGTGCTCGCCGGAGACCAGCGCTTCCAGCATGCGCCGGCCATAATCGGACAGGCGTCCGGCGTGATAATTGAATTTCAACCCTTCCGCCACCGTGTTGGAAATGGCGTAGCGCACGCCGATGCTGGGCGACGCCTTGCCCAGCGTTTCCAGGAACGCGATGAACAGGGGGAACGGGAGGTCGAGTCCGCCGAGCTCTTCCGCAAACGGCATGGCGGTGAGGCCGGACTCCACAATCTGCTGGAACACGTTGTCCGGAACCTTGCGTTTGGATCGCGCCTTCTCGTACACCGCTTCCACCGCGTTTTTATCGAGCGTGTTCTGCGCCAGCAATTGCGAGCGGAATTCCTGCAGAGGATTGGCGGCGCGTGCCACCTCCGTTGCCATCTCCGCCGGAAGCACACGCTCCTCCACCAGTTTGCCGAACGCGTCGAGCATCTCGAGATGCGTTTCGTCCCCGTACATCATGGTCAACAGATCTTTCTGCGCACTGACGGCGTAACTCATGGATCACCCCGCATTTCGAAACTCCAGCACTCCGGGATTGACGCGCTGGATCGTGTTGCCCTGCCATTCATAGAATCCGGCAGACGTTTTCCTGCCGAAAAGACCCGCCTCCACCAGCCGGGTGAGCAACGGCGCCGGGCGAAACCGGTCGCCGTGCTCCCTTTCCATCACCGATAGAATGTGATGCGTCGTGTCGTTTCCGATGGTATCCGACAGGGCCAGCGGCCCCATCGGATGGTTGAGACAGGCCACCCCTCCGCGGTCTATATCTTCGATCGAGGCCGTGCCCTCACCCACCAGCGCTACGGCCTCGTTGATCATCGGCATCAATATGCGGTTGACCACAAACCCCGCGCGGTCTTTCGACACCACGACCTCTTTACCCAAATGCCCGGCCAGTTCCCTGGCGGCGGCGAAGGTGCCGTCGGAAGTCAACAGGCCGCGAACAATCTCTATACCCGGCATGAGGAACGGCGGGTTCATGAAATGGAACCCAATCACGTTTTCCGGGTGACGCGCCACCGCCGCCAACTCGGTGATAGGAATGGACGAGGTGTTCGACGCCAGGATGGTGGTTGGTGAGGCGATATCGCCTAACCCCTCGAAAAGGATTTTCTTTTCACCCTCGTCTTCCACCACCGCTTCAATGATGAACCCCGCGTCGCTGAACTCCTTGAGCCCCTTGGCCCCGATCACGCGGCCGAGTGTGCTCTTCATCTGTTCGCTCGTGATTTTGTTCAAGGCCACGGATTTTTCCAATCTTCCGCGAATGGCGTCCATTCCTTTCTCGATTTGCCTCGGTGCGGCATCGTGGAGCAGGACGCCCAGGCCGGCCTCTGCCAGCACCTGGGCGATGCCGCTTCCCATCTGCCCCGCGCCCACAACGCCCACAATCCTGGGAATCATCGCTTCGACCTCACAGTCTCAAACCGGGTAATGCTTGCTGGCGACGTAACCTTCCGGAAACTCTTTCCGCGGTGTGCCGGCCAGCACCCACATGACGTCGCTGAAATTGGCGATGGGATCGTCGCGGAACACCGGCCTGAGCTCGTCGCCACGCTTCAGTTTTTTATAATCGTCGCTCTCCACCATGCCCGCCACCAGCGTGTCGAGTTCCGTGAACTCCACATCCGGCAGGTGGGCCCGTACCCACGCAACCGTCACCGGCAGGCGGTCCTTGAAGGAAATGCCCGCCAGTTCCACCGCGGTGGACAGCGTTTCGATGAAGAAACGCGTCTCGCCGGGAAGCGCCGCCCACTCCGTGCGCCCGTAACACTCCGGGCAATCGACGCGCGGCACCTGGAAGCGCAACACCTTGCCCAAGTCGTGTCCCTCCGCGTTCTCACAAAAAGTGAACAGCAGCCGCGCCCGCGTGCCCCCCATGATTCCATTTATGTAAGGCGAGAGGCCGCCGTAGGTTTTTTTGTAATCGATGGACACCTGCCGCCGAACCATCACCACTTCGGTTTTGGCCGGCTTGTAGGCCCTGTCTTTCGGGTCCAGGTACGAATCATTGACCGGCATTGCTCACCATCCTTTCTCCACGGTCGTCACCGTGATGTCGCTTCCCGTTCCGGCGTGACTGTGAAACAACGCCCGTTCCACCTTGGGCACCTGCGTTTCGGCGTGGCCGTACTTCTCCTCGATCCGGCCCTGCATCTGCCAGAGCACATCCACCGCCTGCACGTTGCCTGTGGCGCCGACACCGTGCATCTGCCCGATCAAACCGCCCGACGGGTTGACATAAAGCCCACGCTCGCCGCCGATCTTCGGGTTGATCGGCACCCTGCCGTTGGTCACCGGCAGTTCGTTGAAGAGGTGACAGGCCTGGCCGTAGGGCACCATGCCCAGGTCTTCCATCGTCTGCACGACCGAAATGACGAACGCGTCGTGGATTTCGATCAGGTCGAAATATTCCAGCGGATCGGTTCGGATACCCGCCATCTCGTAGGCCTTCTTCGCCGCCCAGCGCCCGGCGCGGAACGAATGCAGTCCCGGATACACCAGCGATTCGTAATAGGCGACCCGTTCCGGGTCGTCCAACTCATGCGGCAGGAGCAGGTTTTCCTTTACCAATCCACCCTGCAGGCGCGGTCGCTCGCCGGTGCGCATGCAGTCGGTGCCGTTGCCCAGCCCGGTCACGCGCACCGGTTTGCTGGTGAACTCCTTCGCCAACTCTTCCGTTGCAACAATCAACGCCGACGCGCCGTCGGTCATAAGACAGCAGTCCAGCCGGTAGGAGGGGGTGGCGACGATGCCCGACTGCTCCACCTGGTCGACACGGATGAATCCGCTGGTCGAAGCGGTGGCGTAGGGGTTTTCATGGGAAGTCTGGGCACGGCGGTTGTATTGCGCGTTGTTGCGCATCAGCACCGCGATTTTGGAAAACGCGGCACGCAGGTCTTCTGCCGAAACAGTTTTGCCGACGAAGGTGTCCAGGTAGGCCTGGGCCATCGCCGCGTAGTAGAGCGGATAGAATCCGCCGTTGGGGAAATCCGTCACCGTGTCCGACGCCAGCGCGATGAACTCGTTTCCCTGGAAGGTATCCACCTCCGACATCTTTTCGTAACCGACGGCGAGCACGATGTCGGCACGCCCGGAAGCCACCTTTTCGATCGCCGCCTGCACACCAAGCCCGCCCGTGGCACCCCCCCCCACCACGCGGTATGCCTCCACCGGATTGAGGCCCAGGTAGTCGCGCGTCAACGCCTCGCCCAGAAGCTGCCCGGCAAAGTGGTCGGCGAAGTGGGTGATCACCACCCCGCCGCGTTCCTTGAGTAGCGAGCGGAACTCTTTCGGTTTGAGACCGAGGTCGGTCACGGCTTCACGGACCGCCTGCATGGTCATTTCATAGAACATCAGGTCCGGGTTGGCTTTGGCGAAATGATCCACCTTGCCGCCGGAAACGAGCACCACGTTTCTCTGCAATGAACCGGCCATGGGTCGTACCTCCATACATTCTTAAAGTAATATGGTGCCCGCGCTGAAAGTTTTCAACGAAACTGCGCACACTTTAAATAGCTTTTGAATCCCCAGGCAATGAAACGACTGGAGACCCAGTTCCCGAATCTCATTTTGAATAAAGCGTTGGGGGTTTGACTAAACCTTTCCCGGGTATCTGCAAAACACACGGCGGCAATGTTCGAGTTTTCTCCCCCTTTTGAAAGTTCTCCGTTCCATTAATCATTTAACTCCCGGTAATTCAGTCAATGAGACGTGTCAAAAAGGTTGGCGAATCGCTGTTCCGAGGCCTAATTTTAATAATGAGTGCAGTTATCGCTGTTCGAGTTCTTTGAGGGGAATGAGGAGTTCACCGAAACGGAGGCGGATTGACACCGCCTTCTCAGCAGTGGCGACTTGCAACCCCTTGGTACGGGGTGGCCGTAAGTTCGGCTTGTCGACCTCAAAGGAGATGGTTATGAAGATTCGTTCCAGGTCCAGAAACAAGGAGAAATCTTTGCAACCCGTGGGCGAGACGGTCCGTATCCGGCGAACGCAGCGAAAGCAGCTGTCCCTTGAAGAAGAACGGTACCTGACAACGGAAGGTCCGATTCACCTGACCGGAATTCAGGCTCTGGTTCGGTTGAACTTCGACAACCTGCGCCTGCTCCAGACCATTTATCCGGAAAAGCGGTTCGCCTACTTCATCTCCGGCTACGAAGGCAGCCCCCTGGGTGGGCTCGACATCAACCTGCGCAAGGTTTATTCGCTCCTTAAAGACTGGCACATTCTGCACGTACCCGGCGGCAACGAAGAAGCCGGGGCCAACATGATGTGGGGCAGCCAGATCCACCGGTTGTTCGGGCCGTCCAAGGTGGACGGCGTCATCGGCGCGTGGTACGGCAAGGGGCCTGGCGTGCGCCGCATCGCCGATGTGCAGGATCACATGCAGATGGCGGGGATCGACAAGTTCTGTTCCGCCTATTTCATCAGCGGCGACGACCACTCGAGCAAAAGCAGCACCACGCCGCACCAGACCGACCTCATCCATTACGCCAACCACATTCCGACTGCCTACCCCGGAAACGTCCGTGAAATTCTGGAGTCCGGCAAGCGGATCATGCTCGTATCGATGCTTTCCGGGCTCGCCATCAACCTGAAACTGGAAACCTACGTCTGCGACGGATCGCAGGAATTTTTGCTGGACCCGGACGAAGATTTCGAACTGGCGGAAAAGTTTCTGGACTTCCTGGAAAAGAATAAAGATTACGCGCGGCATTTCAGTCCCGTGCTGTTGCCACCCAGCGTGCTGGTCAATGAGTCCGAACTTTTATATTCCAAACTTCCGATGATCTCCGAGATCTCGCGCCTTTTCGGTTTAGACCAATGGTACAACCGCAACTTAAAATCGGATTTCGGCATCATCGCCACCGGAAAAAGTTATTACGATCTTCTGGGCGCGCTCAAGGAATTGAATATCTCCAGCGAGGAAATCGAAATTTTCAAACCGCTCATCACCTGGCCCGCAGACATGGAATCGCTTCGCGATTTCGCCCGCGGGAAAAAAGAATTGATTGTCATCGAAGAAAAACGGTCGTTCTATGAATCGCACATCAAAAATTCTCTATACAATGACGCAGGACGGCCTGTCATCGTCGGCAAGCAGGATGAAAACGGCGTGACGCTGTTTCCGGCGAATGGAAACCTTGATTCCGATCAAATCGCTCAAATCCTGGGTCCGCGGCTTGCTGAAAAACCGGCTTTCCGCGATAGAAAGCTGGAAACCGTATTGAACGAACGCCGCCGTTTTGCGGAACTCGACTTGCCCATCCAGATCAAGCGCCCCCCCGCCTACTGTTCCGGTTGCCAGCACCGAACCGCTCTGGAAATAGCGGGACACCACCTCCGTGAGGGCACGGTTGACACAACAACGGTGCATTCACACGATCTCGACGGCAATCCCGTCACCATTGAAATTTCACCCAAACACCTCATGGGCATTGGCATCGGCTGTTCCACCATGTCGATCATCGATTCGCTGGCCAGCAACCGCTCGGTGGTGGTGGGTCCGATGGAAAGCGAAGGCCTGCTGTGGATGGGCGCCTCGGCTTTCAGTTACCGGATGCACGCCGATCAGGGTTGTGGTGACGGGACCTATTTTCACTCGGCCCGGCTCAATATCAATTTCATCCGCGACGCCATCCTGCACCTGAAAAAGCATTACGGCATCGACGACACCAACCAGACCCTGCTCTACGTGGACAACAGCGTCGTCGCCATGACGGGCGGCCAGCGTCCTGTCGGGCAGGACGATCCGGAAACAGCCATTGTCAATATTCAACGCGAAGGCATCGAGCATATCGCCGTGGTGGCGGAAGCTCCGGAAGAGTTCCGCCACTTCAAAAAGCGCTACGGCATCGAAGTGTACCCGAAATCTGAAACGCTTCGCGTGAAAGAGGAGTTTTCCCAAAAGGCTGGGCTCAGCGTGATCTGGTACGTGCAAAAATGCGGCATCGAGAAAATCCGGGAACGGCGAAGAAACGAAGAGTTGGCGCCGCGTTACCGGGTGCACGTCAATCCGGAAGTCTGTGAGGATTGCGGCGACTGCGGGGTCGAGGCGAAATGCAGTTCGGTGTGGAAGACCGACACCGAGTTTGGGCCCAAAGTCAAAATCCACCAGTTCTCCTGCATTCAGGACATGGCCTGCACCAAGGGAGACTGTCCCTCTTACGTGAAAGTGTATACGCGTACCGGAACGCCATTCAAAACACCAGGCCTGGACAAACTACAAAAGCACGTCTCCGATCTGCCCAAACCCTTCCGTCGGGCCGATACCGGAAAAGTGTACGAGGTGTTTTCGGTGGGGATTGGCGGCTGGGGATTGATGACGGCCTATGAAATTCTTGCCCGCGCTGCCACCCGGGAAGGAAGGAATATCGTGAAGGAAGACGACACCGGACTTTCCCAGAAAGGCGGTGAGGTGCGCAACAACCTGAAGATCGCCTACCCAGGGCAGGATTTGCGCGAAGGATTTAAAATCGAGGCGGGAGGAGCCGACCTGTATATCTGTTCGGACCTGATCGGGGCCGTCAATCCGGAAAACCTGAATGCGGCTTCCCCGGAGAAAACCCGGGCCATCATCAATACCGCCAAGGTGCCCACCATGCCCATGATTGTCGGCAAGGCGGAGTATCCTTCCGTGCAGTCCCTGCGCGGCATCATCGATTCCTTCACCAATGCGGATCGAAACATTTACGTCAATGCAACGGATATCGTGGAATCCCTGTTCATGGATCACAAGCCCACCAACCTGTTCCTGCTGGGGATTGCGTTCCAGAGTATTGAAAATTTTCCGGTGAACGATCCGGAAAGCATTGAGGAAGGCATCCGAAAAAACAATGTGGAGGTGGAAATCAATCTGCTTGCATTCCGTTTCGGCCGATTGTATGCCATCGATCCGGAACGGGTTTTTTCTCTGGCCTTTCCCAAGCCTCAAACCCTGGAAGAACGGATTCGCGGATTCAAACGGAGCCTTCCATTCTGGCAGCGGGTCCATTTCGACAGCCTGGCGCGAAAGCTTCCCTTCGAAGGTGAATATAGATCCAGGTTTGCACGCGAAGTGCACGAACTGTTTCGCTTTCAGAACGGAAAATACGCGCAGCAATTCGTTGACTTTGTCGAAGAGATTTTCCGCTTCGATGAGGCATGCTTTCCGGACCGCAACCTGCACTTCACGCGGGTTGTCGCGGATCACCTTTATCAATTGATGGCGTACAAGGACGAGTACCGGGTGGCGGACCTCCTGACCCGGCCTGAGGAACTGGAACGGATCCTCTGCATGTACGCCCCAGGTGAGATCGAGCGTATCCGGTTCCAGTTGAGACCGCCGATCCTGGAACAGATTCCCCTTCTTCGCGACTGGAGTTACATCCGGAAACGGTTTGAGGAAGACGGTAAATGGGAGTTTCCGCCGTGGTCGCTGAAACTCCTTCGATACTTCAAGTTCTTGCGTGGAACGAAGCTGGACGTGTTTCATCTGTTCAGCGACCTGAGAAAGCACGAGCGCAAAGCCATTGGTCTTTATCGGCGCCGCATGCTGTCACTCATTCCTCTTCTGAATGAAAAGAACTACCATATCGCCTGCGAAGCGGCGGCCTACCCAGCCAAAGCCAGCGGTTATGAACTGGTCAAGGAGATCCATACCGAGCAGGCGGAATCCATGTGGCGTGAGAAGTACCAGATAATGCTCCAGACCTTCTCCGCGGCCCCGTTGAAAAGCACCGAAGCATGGACGGATAAAAAAGCCGCGGAAGCCTTTCACACCCCGGGATGAAATCCCGATGCGCCAGCAAGTTTGAGCGCAAACAGGGAGTGATCCATGAAACCCGATAACACTTACATCTATGGTGCGGCTCGCACCCCGATTGGAAAAGTGGGTGGCGGGCTGAGCAAAATACCCGCAACTCGACTGGGCGCAGCGGCAATCCGGGAAGCCGTGGCACGAAGTGGTCTGAAGCCGGATGCGATCGGTGAGGTCATTATGGGCAACGTGGTTTCCGCGGGACTGGGGCAGGCCCCGGCGAGGCAGGCGGCCATCCATGCCGGCTTGCCTTCCACCGTCGGTGCGGTCACCATCAACAAGGTGTGCGGCTCGGGATTGAAGGCCGTGATGTTGGCCGACGATGCGATTCGTCTGGGTCACGCCGACTTCATCGTGGCGGGGGGTATGGAAAACATGAGTCTCGCCCCCCACCTCCTGCCCAACTCCCGGCAGGGAACCCGGCTAGGCCACATTCAAGCCCTGGACAGCCTCATCCTCGACGGGCTTTGGGACAGCTTTGGCCAATGCCATATGGGGGAGATTGCGGAAGCGCTCTCACAAAGGTACAGCAGAAAAGCGCAGGACGACTACGCGCTCGAAAGTTACCGCCGGGCGCGGGAGGCGCAGGAGAACTGCCGGTTTTCTCATGAAATCGTCGGCATTCCCATCGAAAGCAAAAACGGAACGGCGGTGATCGATAAGGACGAACAGCCTTTCGCCAACGATCTCGAACGTCTGCCCAATTTACCACCTGCGTTTATGAAAGACACCGGGTGCATCACCGCGGGCAACGCTTCCAAAATCAACGACGGTGCAGCGGCCCTCGTCATCGGACGCGAGGACAACAATCTCAAACCCCTGGCACGGATCACGGGTCAGGCGACGTTTTCCACCGATCCGACTCATTTTCCTGTCGCACCCATTGAAGCCATCACACAGCTACTGGAAGGGTGGCCGGCCCGCATCGAGGACATCGACCTGTTCGAGATCAATGAGGCGTTTTCCGTTGCCATGCTTGCCGTCTGCGATGCCCTTCATCTGGACCGGGAAAAGGTGAATGTGAACGGCGGTGCGGTGGCGCTGGGACATCCTATTGGAGCCTCTGGCGCACGCCTGTTGGTCACTCTGCTGTATGCGCTGCAGGCCCGCAATCTTAAAAAAGGTGTAGCCGCCATCTGTCTGGGTGGAGGGGAAGCGGTGGCTCTCGGTATCGAAAGAGTGGCTTGAACTGCAATCAAAGCTTTCGCCGGTAAATACCGTACACTTCCTGCAAAGCGCGGGTCCACTCGTCAAGCGTAATTTCCTTCACTGTGTCCAGGGTGACCGCAAACACATTCCCACCTTTGCTCGCGGTTTCCTTCAGCCGGCGAAGGCTTTCCCGCACATGCAGCGGGTTGCGATTCTTCTTGAACCGTTTCACTTCCTGTGCGCGTTGGCGTTTCAGGGCGTTCGATATTTCGGTTCGTTCCACGTTCGGCCTCTCCTCCTCCCGTCGTGGATAACAATTGACGGCAACAATTCTACGCCGTCCGCTTTCCAGCTGTTCTTCGTAACGTGCAGATGAACGTGTGATCTCGTCACGAAAAAACCCTTCCGCCTTGGCTTCCAAGACCCCTCCCAGATCGTCAATCTGTCTAAAATAATCCAAAATTCCATCAAGAACCTTCCGGTAAGCTTGATAGCGGCCGGAGCTGTCGCTCAAAAATCCCATCATGTCCTTGAATCCTCCCATCTCTTCCAAAAGAATCGCCTGCGCATCGGAAGCAATGCGCACGCTCTGCTCCGTGGGAACGGTGAACGGTTCGTCGTAAGAATTGCTGTGAAGGGCCTGAGGGTAATTCAATAACGCGTAAAACAATTCCAGCGCAGTGCGGGTGATGTTATTCAGGTATTCCCTTTCGTGCAGACTGCGCCCGGACGTTTGAATATGGGCCTTGAGTTTCTGGGCGGAAGAATCTTTTGCTCCATACACGTCACGCATGGCCACAGCCCAGAACCGCCGCGCGGCGCTCAGTAAGGCGATGTATTCGAAGTCCGTGCCGGAGGTAAAGAAAAACGGGAGACGCCTTCCGACATGGTTGATGTCCAGGCCCCGTTTCAATGCCTCCTCCACATACACAAATCCATTTGCCAGCGTGAACGCAGCCTGCTGGATGGGCGTCGCCCCCTTCTGCTCGATATGGTATCCACTGACATTAATCGGGTAATACATCGGTGCGTTCCCCATGCACCATTCGAACATGTCCATGGCCAGACAAATGGACTTATCCAGAGGGAATAAAAGTTCGTTCTGGGCGTCATCTTCCTTGCAGGGGTCGGTCTGAGACGTTCCACGAACCTGTTTCAAATCCAGGCCTGCTTCCTGCGCCGCCTTCAACCGCGCCGCGGTCATCCACAGCGACGGTCCATTGATGGTCATGGAAATGCTGACATCTTCCTTGAGAAATCCCTGATACAACGTATTTACGTCTTTGTAGGTGCAAACCGACACTCCGCCTTCACCGATGTCGTAAAAATAATCCGGGTCGTCGGCGCTTCGCCCAAGCAGGGTGTTCGTGTCGAAGGCGGTGCTCAGGCGTTTGGACTGCTGGCCGCTGACAATATAATGAAAGCGCTCGTTGGTCATCTCCGGCGAGCCCAGCCCTGCAAACAGGCGGGTGGGTTCCTCATGGTCACGCCTTCCTTCAACAATTAAAAAGGCCTGCGGGTAAATGGAAAGGCCAAAGGGAAACTCTCCGGGAAACCCCCATTCCCCCTGGTAGCGCGCAATTTGAACAGGGTGATCGATCTGCGGCAGGGCAATGAGAGGAATTGATGTTCCGGTTGGGAGATCGTGGTTTTGAACACGGCCGGCCTTGTCATTCCAGAGCTTGAGCAGTTCCTGCTGGCATTCCGGATCCGACTTTGCTCGACGCACGGAATCCTCGACACACCCCTGGTACGCTTCGTTGGCCGAAATGATATTTTTCAGGAAGCTATCGCTCATGAGGTTCCATCAATGCCCGGTACAATGAATCTACACCCGGATTGCGATGTTCGGTAGCGGTGGTCATAAACAGGTTGCCTTCCGGAACGCGTGAACGTAAAAGGCTTTGCGCGCGTCGGGCTCCGAGCAGTTCGCTTTTATTCAGCACCACCAAGACATCAGGCCGATTGAGCATTTCTTCCTTCATCAACTGGTAGGGTCCCCCGAGATCAGGCGTGGTCACCAGAACCGACTTTTCCACCAGGTCCACGATCCCCGCATCCGGCTGACCGATGCCGTAGGTTTCAACAAACACATGGTAGTCTGCAACCTGAAGGACCCGGATCATGTCCGCCAATGGCCGGGCCAGCCCCTCGCCGTATCCCCGGGACGCGACACTGCGGATAAAAATACGGTCGGTGTCCACCCAGTTTTTATCGGTGGCGTACATGTACGCAATGCGGTCGGCCAAAAGGGCTCCCCCCGAACTTTGCGAGGAGGGATCGATGGCAATCACCGCCACCTTGGATTCGTTATTGTCCCTGTCCTGAAACCAGCGCAGGAGCAATTCATCAAGCAACGTGCTTTTTCCGGACCCGCCCCGGCCTGCAATGCCGATAACCTGGCCCTGGAATGAAGCTCCATTCAATGAATCCAGGCAATCCCCGAAATAGCGAATGCGTTCCTGCCAGTCGGAAAACTCCCCATCTGTCGCCAGGGCGTCTTCACTTCCGGAATGCATGGCCGAATCCATCAGGGTCTGCAGCCACGCTTTTTCTTCCGCCACATTCAACAGTTGAGCGATGGCGGTAACCTCTCCTCCCCTTGCACGTTCTGAAAGATCATCCAGCCGTTCCGGGACGGTGGAAAATCCGTAATGAGTGCGGATGAATTCCGCGCTTTTGGCACCTTCACCTGTTCGAAAAATCTTGTCTATTCCTTTTTCCTTCTCCAGCAGTTCAATATCGCGATCGAGAAATGTGGAGCCGCCGCCGCCGATCAGATGAATGTGAGAATGCCCCATTGTCTCAAGTCGGTCGCGCACCGCACGGAAAAAGGGAATGTGCCCGCCGTTGTAGGAGCTGATTCCTGCAAACTGCACACCCTCCTGCACAATCGCCTGGACGAACTTGTCCACTGTGAGATCATAGCCACCAAGAATGACTTCAAGGCCCGCCTGCTTCAGGGCATCGGCAACAATCAACAGGGGGGCATCGTGGCCGTCGTTGCTTTTGACCCCAAGGAATCCACGGATCTTGTGACGGGACAGTGGCATGCGTGTTGATCCTGCTGAATGCAATACAAAAGGAATCACCGTTTCTCCAGGGGAACGTACGTTCGCATCTCATCCACACCGGGCCCGGTGTATTCCTGCGTGGGACGAAACAACGGTCCCTTCGCCCGACGTTGGCGGAGAATATTGGCGAGCCATCCAAAGTGGCGACTGGCCTGGAAAATCGGTGTGTTCAGTTCCCGCGGAATGCCCAGGAGTTTGAGTAGAAGGCAGATAGGCAGGTCTGCATTGGGAGCGCGGTCTTTTTCCTTCAGCATGATGCGGCTGATGATGTCGTAGATTTCAAAAAGGTGGCTCATCCCCTTTTTTCGCGCCAAAGGACGGCCGATCCGTTCCGCGATGGTGACCCGCGATTCTTTCTTGTGCTTGTAGTGCGGCAGGCGGTGCCCAAAACCAAATACCAATTCCCCACCCTTCAGTTTGTTCGTAATGTAGGGCGCCGCGCGATCCGGTGTGCCGATCTCCTCAAACATCATTGCCGCCAATTCATTTGCGCCACCATGCCGGACGCCTTTGAGCGGCGCACCCGCGGCAATGAGCGGGGTGTAGGGATCCGTCATTGAAGACTCGACCACGAGCGCAGTAAACGTCGAGCAGTTGATCGTATGATCCAGGTACAGGATCAGGATGGTGTTGAGCGCATTCACCAGTTCCGGCTCTTCACGGATACCCAGCATACGCAGGATGTTTCCGGCAAATGACATATGCGGGTCCGGCGCGATCGGATCCAGACCGTTTCGGATTTGCCAGCCCGCCGTCATGAGCATGGGGATCTTCGCCCCCAGCCGGACGCCTGCGTTCAATAGCAGGCGGGCCAGCTCTTCATCCATTTTCGGAGTCTGCCACAAGGAGTTGGCATAATCGGCATCCCACATGCGTGCAAAAGACAGGGCGGTCATGAGCATGTCCATCATGTGCACGTTTATCGGATACGATCTGAGATGCTCGATAATCTTTTCGTTCAGGTGCCCACAACCGTTCAATTCATACTTAAACGCATCAAACTCGTCCCGGTTGGGCAGGGCTCCATAAAGAATCAGGTACACCGTCTCCTCAAAAGAACCCCTGATGAGATCGTAAATGCTATACCCCCGGTAAAGGAGAACGGGATTGCCGTCTTTGTCAACCGTGGTCAGGGAAATGTCGGAGGTGCAGACCGGAACCCCGTCCAATCCGTTGTCTACTGTATTCAGCACTTCGGTATTAGGGCTCATAATTAAGGATTCCATTGATTTCTTTCCGGTTCATCATTTCGGACAGCCTGTTTTTCTGGCTGCCCTCTTTGGATAACGTCGAGAAAAATCCTTTAGTGCATCCGGCATGAAAACGGAAAAGGGATACGGGAAAAATGACGAAATCGTATCCCATTCTGGCGAACTCGCGGGCGCCCATGAGCGGCGTCTGGCCGAACTCGGTCATATTGGCCAGAAGCGGTCCCACCAATTCCTTTCGAACGCGGACAAACTCATCTCCATCTTTCAGCGCTTCGGGGAAGATCACATCCGCTCCGGCCTCGCGGTATCGGTTGCCGCGTTCGATGCATTCGTCAAGTTGACAAGCGATGTCCACATTGGCTGCGCCACGGGAATCGGTGCGGGCCACAATGAGAAAATCGGGAGCCAGTCCATTTCGCACCGCCACCGCCTGTTTCAATCGGGATACCATCTCATTGATTGGCACAACTTCTTTCCCCTGCAGGTGACCACACCGTTTGGGAAACACCTGGTCTTCGATCTGGATTCCGGCGAACCCGGTTTCAATGTAACGGCGGACCGTCACTTCGATATCAGCAAACCCCGTGTCTGCATCGCACAATACAGGGAGGCCCACCGCCTTCACGATCCATCGGCCCAGCCAGGCGAACTCATCAAGCCCGAGAGTCCCATCGTCCGGCACCCCCAGGCTGTTGGAAAGAGCTGCACCGGACAGGTACAACCCGGAAAACTTCATGGCCTCCGCCTGCTTGGCGGTGAAGGCGTTGTAAACGCCGGGCAGGACCAGCGGTTTTTTGGAACCGGCCAGCAGGTTTCTAAACGAAGCGCGGGGTTTCATGGCAACACCATGGCTTGCATCAGTGGTTCCAGGCTTTTCAACTCGTCCATGCGCCACACCATCTCTACCACACGGTCCTGCTGATGGACACTCAGCCACGGTCCGGCCGCTTCGCGAAACTTTTTCTCAAGTTCCTTCGGTTTGAGCGGATTGTTGGGATGCCCTTTCGGGTCGAGCACCTCCTGCTCGAACACCTTGCCGTCTTTCATCGTGACCGTGACTTTGCTGGGGAACGACTTCCCATACATATCCGTGAAATGTTTGTTTTCGGAAACCGTCACCTTTTGGACCAGCGATTGAAGAGCCGGGTCCTCCAGGTGCGCGGGATTGAATTGCTCCAGGGTGACATCCCCATCCATGAGCGCCACCGCCACGATGTAGGGCAGGCTGTGGTCGGCGGTCTCCTTTGTTCCGGGCGTCCACTTCTCCGGTTCCTTGCCTATGATTTCATACGAATGAAAACTGGTCTCCACGTGAATGCGCTCGATGCCGGCCACGCTGTCCGCACCGATTTTCTCGCGCAGTTCCAACGCCGCCCAGATGGCGCTTTGCGAATGGTACTCGGCGGGAAAATATTTGATGTACGTGTCCACGATCTTGAACTCTTCCCGGTCCTCCCCGCCAAAACAGGGTGCCAGGTCGAATTCCCCCTGCGTGATCTGGTTGATGAATCCGTGCTTCCCGGTGAATATATCGCTGGGTCCGGTGAGTCCATGCTTCGCGTACAGTGCCGCACGCACCCCGTTCTGGGACGCCTGCGCGAATGCCGCAGCTTTCCATTGCGAGATGGTGCCGATACGCGTCTGCCTCAAATAATTCCCAGTGGTGATAGCGATGGCGATGGCGTCGCGGGTCTGTTCCACTGTCAAGCCAAGCAGTTTCGCTGCGGCAGCGGTGGAAGAAATGGACCCGTAGGTGACGTGATCCCACCCTTTACGCCGAAGCGCCGCCGCATCGCACAACCGGCAATGCAATTCGTAGGTGAGGATGGTGGCCAAAAGGAGGTCCTGCCCGCTTCGTCCTTCCGCTTCGGTTACGGCCAGCACCGCGCCCAGGTTGTCGCTGGGGTGAGCGGGTTCGCGGTTGAGGTAGGTGTCGTTCCAGTCGAGGGCCCGGATCAATGTCGCCAAATGAAGGGCGGCGTAATCCATCGGGGCTTTGTGAGCGGTGCCCAGCACCGTCGCTCCGGGAATGGCTGTGGCCGAGGTGGCGAAGCGGCGCATGCCCACGGCCGGAGGCGCATCGTACGCCGCCCACGCAGTGGCCAGGCTGTCCAGCCAGCGCTCCTTGGCACAAAAGAGAGCGTGCTCCGACAGGCGGTCGTAGGTCAGCCCGGTGACGTACCGGGTGATTTGTTCTTCATACCGGTCCATACGCAAAGCCTCCTGCCTACACTGTTCAATATAGGCCCTGCGTTTTGGCTCCGCACGTCAAACTTCATTTCATAACTTGCGTTTTTTCAGGAAAAATTTAGGGATGCTCAAAGGGAATGGCAGGTGAAAAATGTTGGGAACCAACCGGAAACTCATTTCCGAAGCTTGACCCACGGCATGCTTTTAAGTTTCTCAATCGTCTTGGATCCGATACCGGGAATCGATTCGATGGCGGTGTGCTTTCCGTCCGTCGCACCTCCATCGGCGGCGGATTTGGATTCCCACCACAGATACCCGTCCGCGGCACGCGACGCGGCGATCAGCTTGGCTTTGGCCATGCCGATGTCGGTGTTGGCGTGGATGGTTGCGGCATCGTCGGTGCTCAGGTTCACCGGCGTGGGACGGGCGCTTTCGACCCCGGGAAGCGCATCCGGCATCTTGCTCGATATGCTGGCGGTGACTTTGATCGGGGTTTTGTTGTCGTCCAGACGGTGAGCTTCCACCTTGAGCGCGGTGGGGAGTTTCTTTTCGTTCTCCAGAATGTGTTTCGCCGCATCGCGCCCGGCCTGCGAATCGTATTTGTCGGTGGTGTCCACCTGCTTGATCAGTTTGTCGGCGGTGGATTTGTTGCCGCCGTCGTACACCGCCGTCACCTTGTAATACACGGCCACGCCCTCGGAGTTTTCGTCCGTCCCCTTATCGCCTTTCCGGTTCCACACCACGTCCTTCACTTTTTCCTCGGCTTCCCGGGAATGTTGCTTGTTGGCCGGTTCGGTGATCGGGGTGATATTCTCCTTTTTATCGCCGGGTCCGTGCAGGCGCGCGTTCAACAGGTGGCCCCGGATGTAAAAACTACGGCCGTTTTCCTTGCGCTGGCTGACCGCGTTCCAGATGTCCGTGTTGACGGCCGAGGTGGGTTCGCTTCCCGCTTCCCCCTTGATGCTGAGCGGGTTTGCAGTCGCGCTTTTCCCGATCTGGCCGTGTTCGAGTCCGCCGTACTGGACCTTCGTCGGCTCAGCGGTGGAACCGCCCTCGCTGCTCAAAGTCGCCATGAGTGTGGCCACGGCATCCCGCAATTCCGTGTACTTCTTTTCTTCATCCTGGGTGGGCGCGTCGCCCTCTCCCTTGCGCGCGGCACTCATGGTCTTGTCGCGGGCGCTTTTCAACTGCGCGTACAGGAGATCGGCCTTGCCGTAGATTTTGGACAGGCGACCCAGGTCGTCCTTGTCCGCTCCCTTCTGGCCGGCCTGCAACTGGTCCAGCTGGGTTTTGGCGTCCTTGAGGAACTTGCCGAGCGACTTCTTCTCGCTCTGCACCATGATGTCCGCACCTTCAAAAAACATGGAATGCTTTTTCTTTCCGACGGTGAAGGTCTTGCGCTCGCTCCACCACTGTTTTACTTTTCCAGCGGCCGCCTTGGCCTTGCCGAACAGCGCCTTCGCCTTGCCCACGATGAAGTTGACCAGTTTGCCGATGGCCGTGTCCACTTTCTTCTGAATGGACTTGATGATGGCCTGGATCTTTTTCGAGATGCCGCCCAGCCCGGCAAAGCTGGCGAGAAAGCTGATCACCACCGGAACGGTTCGGCTCAGAGTCTGCTCAACAAAGTTCTTGGCCTCGCCCAACTGACCGCGGGCGATTTTGCCGATGGACTGAAAGATCGATTCCACCACCGCGATGATCTGTTTGATGCGCTCGATGAAAAACACGATCACGTCGTACGTGGTGAGAATGGCCTGGATGATGGCGCCGACGGGACTGAACAGCGAGACCAGTTTTTTTACGGCGGCCTTGACGATTTGCGTGATGACCCAGTTGCGGATCTGGGCGATGACGATTTCCTTCAACGACCCGATCCAGCCCAGCAGTTTTTTCCAAACCCCCGCGAGGCCTTCGGTCACCAAAATCTTCACCACTTCGATGGCCTTTTCGATGTAGGTCACCCGTTTTTCCCCGATCACCTTCACCAGCTTGGTGCGCACGCGGGCGTACGTCAGGCCAAGCACTTGCAGGGTGATGGACAGGATTCCCTTGAGGTCGAACTTTTTGGGAAGGGTCAGGCCCGCGCCTTCCAGCGCGCCGAACAGCCAGCCGAACAACCCTTTTTTAAGATGCTCGACGATGTTGTCCTTGAACTGGCCGAAACCGCCTTTCACCGAAGAAAGCAGGTTTTTGAGGAACTGAACGGGATCATTGATGATGGTGGAGAACACGTCCTTGCCCTGTTTGAAAACTCCAATTACTTTCTGTGCCAGCGGCCCGGCCAGCTTCATCGCCCCTTCAAAAACGAATTCGATGATCTTCTCGCCCACCGCCACCGCGAAGTTCTTGATGCGGATCAGAGGCGGCATGAAGATCCGTTTCAATTTATCGAATATGCCGAAAGGATTGGCGATGTCGGACAGGCTGACCGCGTCCCATGCCTTGCGGAACAGTCCCTTGATGACGGACCAGCCGAGGTTGAGTTTTTTCAACTGCTCCTGCAACCAGTCGTAGGCTTTTTGCAAGGCGCCGGATTCCTTCAGATTCTGGAACATCTTTGTGCCACCGGGCACGAACTCGAGAAAACCTTCGATCAGGTTGTTGGCGTTGCGGTCCACCGTTTTGTCGGTGATCGGGTTCTTGCCGAGGATGACGGTGAGCAGTTTGAATCCGGGCACTTCCTGCACGAACTCCGACGCCTTGCTGAGCAACGCATCCTTGGCTTTGCGCAAAGCTTCGGCGGGATCGGCCACAGCTTCCACCAGCGCGCTGCCGGCGGATTTGAGATCGTCCCACCAGCCGCCCTGCACCAGTTTCGGAGCTTTCGAAATTTCGGGAGCCAGTTTGCGTTTCACTCCGCCGCCCTGTTGCACCACGTGCACCAGTTCGTGTGTCATCAACCGGCGGTCGTCAGCACTTTCGTTTTTGCCGACCCAGATATGGTTGCCATAGGTGAAGGCCCGCGCCTGCAAAGAAGACGCGTCTTCCCGGTCCTGCTGGGAGTCGTGCACCCGAACGTTGGAGAAATCCTGGTTGAGTCGCGGCTCGACAAACGACCGCAATCCCGGGGACAACGGGCGACCCCCACTTGGCGATTGAATACGCGCATTGGTGCCCGGATCCGCCACATGCGTCATTCCGCCGCCGTTGCTTTTGCGCTGCACCTTTTCGATCGACTCCACCTCTCCCGGTTCCGGTTCCGGCCAGGCTTCCGGTTCCTCCTCGCTCACCGGTTCCCCGGCTTCCCCTTGCGCTTCCGCTTCCTGTTGAGCAATTTCCTCTTCACTGCCCGCTCCTTCCGCTTGGCCCGCTTGCTCCTGCCCCCCGCCGCTTTCCGCTTCCTGTCGCTGTACGCGGGCTTCGGTCTGCTCCATCTCCTTTTCATCCGGCTTTTCGTCAGGTATGGAGGGATCTTCTGTTGCTGTGCGCTGGAGAACGCTTTTCTTGAGAACCTCGGAGTCTTTCTTTTGCTCTTCAGGTTGGGGAACCTCCGGTTGCGGCTCTTCTTTCATTTCTTCAGAGGATGCAGAGGGCGTTTCGCTACGCTGTACTTGGGAAGGGGGCCCTGCGGCAGGGTTCATCGAACGCACCGCCGGATCGGGCATGCACATGACCGAATCGGCCACGCGGTCGGCTTCCTGTTCGTACTTGTCGGATACGGGACCGACAGGAACGGCGTTGCCACCGGCCTCGCCTTTCAGGGCACGGCGCAGACTTTTTTTCTGTACCGCGGCAGCCGGGTTGTACTCGATAGAGGCGTTTTTCTTCGAGGAGGACGTGGCCGATTTTTTACGGACAGGTGCTTTCGTCGTTTCCATCACACACCCTCCTTAAAAGAGTGCGTAAACGCAAAATCATGCGAAGTGCAAAAAGGAGCGGAAGGGAATGAATAAGGGAAGGGAGGAGCGAGGGCTTGCCGGGTCCAGGACAAAAAAAAGAAGCGGGCCTTCAATAGCCCCGCTTCCAATAGTGTCCTAATTCGCCACTGGGGACTCGAACCCCGGATCGCCGGCTCTTTTATTAATTCCGGATGACCCACCAAATTATCAATGTGGCAAAACGAATTATAGCAAACCATGACCGCCATTCAAGAAATATTGTTCGACTTGATGAAGTCCGGTGCGTTGACCACAATGTTCGCACCTTCTGCCAGATTGTACTCCGCCACCCACATGTTGCCCGACTCGGATTGCGGCCGGGCGAACACACCGACGCCGGTCCGGCAATGCTGGGTGCGGTTCTGGCGCACCACCACCATGCGGCCCAGGTAACCGAAAATCAGAACGCCCCAGTTGTGGTGAAACGGCTGCGATTTCGTTTTCTTGAACGTGGGGACCTTGATGCGGTTGTTCTCGATCGTCAGGTGACGGCAATTGCCGACGAAAATCCCGGAGACCCCCACCGCCTGCTCCACCGGTCGGCGCAGGCTCATGACGTTTCCGGAAATGAAAACGGTGCCGCTGTGGTAAACCCGGTTCGGGTTCTTCTGGTTTGCGCTGGTGCCGACATGAATGCCCTCATTGACACCTTCCAGCGAATTGTTGTGAATGCGCACCTCCTCCGCGTGGTGTCCGGCGCAGACGATGCCCTGCACGGCAACCGCCGGATTGCTCTCTGTCCGCAATCGTTCCCACCATGCCTTCGCCTCCGCAAACTTGTCCCGATAAGCCGCATCGACAATCATCTTTTCCGCCTGCGCGCGCAACGCGCCTTCCAGTTTGGATTCGGTTTTCTGTGTGGAAGGCACATCCTGCAACACCCGCTTCCAGACGTCGGTGGGCAATTCGGAATCAAAGCGTGCCTCCAGGCTTCCCACTTTCAATGCCACATGGTAAGACGTGGTCTCTTTGGATTCCGCAGCCTCGACTTTCGTTTCTCCTGCCAGCATGTTGCGGCGCGCAGCTTTCATTGCCCGACCGTTGTACACATCCATGGTGCCCTGCGCTTCGAAGATGGATCTCATGCGGTTGGACTGGGATTTGTAAGACGGCAGTTTATCCGGATTATCCACTACATTATTAATCTGTTCTTCAAGGTACGCTTCAAAAGACGCCTCATCCTTCATGTCTGCGTCCTTGGGGGGATTGTTCTTGAAGTAGGCGGTCCACTGATTTTCCGGAACCGAGGACTTCATGGTGACCTTATACGTCTTGCCGCCCTTGGCAATGGTAAACGTTTTTTCGTCGCCCTTGGAGGCACCGGTCACGCCGGTCTTGTCGATCTTGAAATTGGAGATCAGGCGATTGACCAGTTTGTTTTGTCGGGTTTTGTTATTCACCAGAGTGTCGAAGGTGAGGTTTTTCGGTTTCGGGGCCACACGCAGGACATTGTCTTCGACCATGGAGCGTTTCATGTTGATGAGTAAAATGCCCTGTTGCAGGTGGCCGACGTTGAACTCGCATTCCCGAATACGCGCTCTAGCATTTTTCATTTGAGCGGCTGTTGCGGAATCATCCATGCGCACGGTGACTCCCGTCGCCTTGGTGCGCACTCCCGCAGCGGTCTTGAAAGAAACCCGCTCCGCCTGCACCGGGCCGCAGTTCAACGCATGAAGCAAACCGTTGCGCCCGTGGAGTCCCGTCGACAGCGTTTCACTTTCCAGATGCACGTCCTCGACGACCACGCTCTTGCATCCTTCGAACTCCAAAATTTTCTCGCCCTGGCCCAAAACGATGCGCGTCCCCTTGCCCGCACCGCTGATCTTGATATGGCCTTTGTCCTTCAGTAGAACCGGCTTGCTGATGCGAAACTCGCCGGTACGCAGGCACACGTGCACGTCGGTGATGGCCGGGTCGTTTTGAACCTGGGTTTCGATCACCTGCGCGATGTCGCCATCGGCGGGATCGAGCGACAGGGTGACGCATCCCTGACGCCGCATGAGGCAAAGCGTGTTCAATGCATCCTGTACTGTTTTGTCTTCCTTCAACTCATGGCACAACTGGCTGTCGGTAGGGTCCATCGGCAGGTGCCGCGCGTTGAGCTGGCAAAGCAGGGTTTCCAGCACCTTCGCCACATCCGTGGGTTCACCCGGGTTTTCCGGTTTCCACTTGGGTTCGACCAGGTCCTCCAGGCAGGTCTTGAGACTGGGCTCGGCGCATTCCGGCAGGGTGAACGCGATGTCCTCCGCCGTCAGATCGCGGATGCGTTCGCACAGGCGGTTGAGTGCCTGCTGCACCGTCTCCAGGTTTTCGTCCCGGGTGAGCAGGCAGTTTTCGGTGTCGTCCACATCGAGGGGCAGGTGCGCCGCGTTCATATCGCAAAGCAGCGCGTCGAGCACATCCCGCACCGAGGCCTCGCGGCCGTTCAAT
>NZ_JBQKUN010000009.1:0-87741 GCF_052156615.1 Nitrospina sp. P1_D6
AGGGTAAGGAGATCATCCGTGTCACGGTTGAAGAACCTTTCTATGTCCGGCCCGAAGAGCATCCTGGTGCGTTCTAAGTCGGGTATCATCTGCCGCTCCGGAACAGGGCACTATGCCCTGTTCCGGGGTGGAATTTAAAATAAAAGGGAGAAAAACCCCATGGCCGAGACCAAAGAAGTTAGCAAGAAGCAACAAGACGAGATCCTGCTGAAGTTCGGGGAAACGGGGAGCCTTGAGGAAATCAAGGAACAGCGGATTTCCCTGCACCTCGCCCGCGGCCGGGTCTACGATATTCTGTCCAATGCGTTCAGCTACCCTTGGAACCGCAAGTTTTTCCGCCCCAAATCCCTGCTGGAACCGTTGGATGTATTGTTGCTCAATGAAGAAGACTGGGGCACCGCCAAGGAAGCAATCAATCGGTTCGGTAAATACCTGCCGCGCATGGCTCTCAAACAGGTGCAACAGGAATATGTCCGTGTTTTCGGTCACGCGGTCTCCCAGGAATGTCCCCCTTATGAAATGCAGTACGGCACCGAAGGCGGTATTCAGTCCCAAACCGACGTTTTGATCCAGCTGGGCGGCTTTTACGAAACGTTCGGCTTCGAGTTCCCTAAAAGCCGGGGCAAGGAGCGCGTGGACCATATCGCCGTGGAGCTTGCCTTCATGGGCTATCTGTGTTTCCGCGAGGCTTATGGCATCACCAACGATCACGATGAGAAAAAGATTGCGATCGTCCGCCAGAGCGTGAAAAAATTTCTGCGCAACCACCTCGGCCGGTGGACACCGCTTTTCTCCATTTTTACGGCCCGCAAGGCGGAACGGGGACTGTATAAGGACCTGGTCGATATAATGTCGCTTTTCATTCATAACGAATGTGTTCTTCTCGACGTGAAGCCGATCAAGGTGGAAGAGCCCGAATACCGTTCGTTGTCCTACAGTATGGAAAATGACCTTATCGCCAACGCTCCGGCGGAGTGTGAACCGGTCAAGTAAACCCGGTTATCCAAACCGGTGAACTGCCTATATACCATTCGCTCCGTCCGGAGAGGTTTATGGCAAGTTTGAAGGCCCTGGTGTGGGCGTTTTGTTTTTTCCTTCTTCTGTTGATGGTCGCCCCGGCCGGGGCGGTCACCATAGAAGCCCTCCGTTTGAAAAAAACCATCCCCCTCAACCCATCCGATCCGTTTTGGTCCCGTACCGGTGACCAGCCCAAGCCCGAAATCATCGACTTGATGCCTCAGATGATCACCAATCCAATGTGGCCGAATCCGTCCACCAAATGGGTCATGGTGCAGGCCGCGGTGAATGAGGAGCACATTGCCATCCGGTTGGAATGGGTGGATGCCACCCGCAACGATATCCTCGTGCAATCCCAGCAGTACCGGGACCAGGCCGCCCTGATGTTTCCTGTCGATCAGCAGGGGCCGGTACCGCCATTCACCATGGGCGCGGAGGGGGAGCCTGTCAACATCTGGCAATGGAAAGCAACGTGGGATAAAGAAGGTGCGGGCCAGGCCGGCAACGAGATGATGCAGGACATCGAGGACCAGTATCATTACATGGCAATGGGTTCCGGAAGTTATTACATCTATGAACCGGACGAAGGCTTGAAACTGACCGACGAGCGCCACAAGCATTTCAGCGAACGGCAAACATTCATCGATTCGGGAATGGGGAAAAACGAAGGGGTTTACAATCCGGGCCGTGCGACGGGTAATATTCTTTCCGACAACACAATGCGCCATTCTCCGGTGGAAGACCTCAATGCCGAAGGCTTCAGCACACTCACCACTCAGGCGGAGCAGAACGTGGACGGCTACGGCAATTGGAGCAACAACCGATGGGCCGTGGTGTTCAAACGCTCGCTTCAAACCGGTGACACCAACGATACCCAGTTCGTGGGCGGCAAAACCGCCATCGCCTTTGCCATCTGGAACGGTCGCAACAAAGAAAGAAACGGCCAGAAAGGCGTCACTCCCTTCCATGATCTGGTTTACCGCTGACTCTCTACCGCCCAAACGGGTTAATCCGGCAGACCTTCCACCAGGCTATTGACCCCGCCCCCCCGTTCCCGTGTAAAATCGATATATGGGTGTTCATTCGAGGTATGAAATGAACCTGTGGTGGATTTTGTGAAAATCCGGCAAATAAAGAAATCCAGCTTGCATGGATTGCATCCTAATTTAAATGAGGTATGCGGCAACGCGGTACTTTTTGCTTGAACGTGTTGCCCTTATTAAACTTTTCTACAATGCCTGTTTTGAATATCACGCTTCCTGTTAAACTTTCGACCACCTGGGATTTTTATATTTACTGCAACCGTTTGGAATTCCTGCAATGTGCATCGTCCCCAAAAAGATTGAGGGAAAGGGGCGGTTTTACAGCAAGGTCGGTCATGAATGGAGGAAGGGTGATTTGCTGACGGGCCGGTAATGGCCACATGTTTGTATTCGACCCCCTCACCCAGGGTTTGGAGCTGCTTTCCAAACGCGATCTCCAACGCGCCGAAACCCTGTTCCTGCGCGTCATCAATGACCCCTATGTTCAGGACGAAGAGCTTCGTCAGGCGCGCACCTACCTGAATGACATCCGCTCCTGCCAGGCGGGGTCAAAAAATCTCGACTTCGACAAATACAAAAAACTATCCAGAAAAACAACGCTGTCGCTCGACAAGGTTTACGCCTTGCTGGCAGATGTGTATTTCTCAGATGCGGAATCCTACACCGCATTGGATGCGGAAATCGCGCGGCAGACGCCGAACGTGATCAACCGCCTCAAGCAGATCAAGATCAGTGACATCATTGCCCGCGACAAGCTGTTCCAGCAGTTCGAAAAACAGGGAATGCTGGAAATCCGGCGACGTCTTTCCCAATTCAAGAGCAACGGTAAAAACCAGAGCCAGTTGGATCCCTACCGCTGGAAAACGATCTTCCGCAAGTTCGTCGAGGTGGTCAATCCGATCCTGCTTGAGCGTCATCTGGAACTGCTGGAATACATTCTGGAGACCGGCGAGATACAACTGCTCGACGATCCCAAGCTGACAGTGCTGACACCCAAATACAAATGGATCATCGAATCGACCATCAAGACGAAATGGTATTTGCTGCGAAGTTATTTTTTCAAGGCGCGGTCGGAGATCGAAAACCAGTTCACCAAGAAGGAAGGAACCCGCAAGTATTGGGAGGAAGTCAAATACAAGAAAATCCGCATTTTTGAAAAGTGTGGTTTTCACGAACGGCACATCCAGAAATTTCTCTACATCGACAAGCTGAATTACAAAACACTGGAAGAGATCCACCAGTTCGCACAATCGCTCAACCTCACGCTGGTTCCCCGTGACGTGAGCCTGGCTCTTCGTGGAGTGAGCAAGGCGAAAGACCATATCAAGGAACGCGGTGGTTACCTGATGGGGGCGCGACGCGAATTTCAGGATCAGTTGGTGGAGCTGGGGTTTTCCAAGGAAAATGCCTACACAATTGCGCGGCAGGCCAAAAAGGCCAACAACCACCAGATCATCGAATCCTACAGGCAAGCCCTGCAAGTAGCGCGGGATGAAATTTACTGGTACCGCGTTCCGCCCCGTTCGGCCTCATTTCAACTCGATATCCAAAATCAATGTGTGAAGCATCTGAGTACGGTGCGCATCCACTTGTTTGATCGTGGCCGCCTCAACAAGCTTCTGCTTAAGACGGGAAAGTCTCTCATCCGTCGCTTCCTGGTGCAAGTTTACGGGCCGGAGGTGGTGGACCTGCACTGCTATTTCCGGCTGGAAACCGTTCACCAGTACTACAAGCTAAAATTCTTCCAGTATCATCAGGAAAACTATCCCAGTGTTTCCGAACTCATCAAGATCAGCCGTAAAGAATTCAGGCCCATGTTGGTCGATGGTTTCAATGTGTTCCTTAAAAAACGGCGGCTCACGATACCCGACAAGCTTGTGCAGGGATTGGATAAGCACAAGTCGCAAACGGACTGGGAAGACACCCAGACCACGGTGGAGGAGAAAATTTTACTGCGGTTCTGGTTTCTGATGGATCACGGGGTCAATATCACTCAGGGTCTTTTGAACAAAGGGGTGATGCAACCGGGGGCCGATTTGCTGGAGTATCTGGATCTTCAGGATTCGGAAGAATGCCGAATCTGATTGAGGCGGTTCTGCATATCGCGAAGGGGCATGAGGTCCCCTTTTTTGGAGGCCGCGGCGATGCCCTGCTGGTAAACTTCCGCGGCTTCTTCCTTCCTGGATAATTTCTCAAGCGTTTTGCCAAGCAGAAGGTAGGCGGCGGAATAATCCTTGTAATGTTTGACCACGGTCTGGAGCGGTGGTACCGCCTCCTCGTACCGTTCGGTGTCGTAATAAATTGAGCCCAGCCCGAAGTTGGCGACCTGGTCTTCCGGATCGATGCCCAGCACCTTGATGAACATCTCCAGTTGACGCTCCCGTTCGGCCTGGTCGGCTTCCGCCTTTTTCTCTCGCGCTTTTTTGGCCTGACTTTCCTCGACCATTTTTTCAAACTGGAGAGCCGTTGCCTCCGCCTTTTCCTGTTCCGCTTCTTCAATGCGCCCCTGTTCCATGTAGTAGATCGAAAGGTTGGTGTGCGCCATGATCTCGGTGGGGTCGATCTCCGCCAGTCGCTTCATGAGCGAAATGGCCTCGTCGAGCTTTTTCTGTTTCGACAGCATGACGCCCAGCGCCTCGTATCCCGCGGCGTACTTGGGGTCGAGAGCGATGGCCTGCCGTAAAAGCGCGATCGGCTGGTCCAGGTTTTCTTCTTTTTTGTAAATTTCAAGTGCCTGCTTGTGCAGGGTTTCCGCCCGTTCCGTCCGGCCTTTGGTCTGGTAAAACGGCAACAGCGCGGTCTTCACCGTGTACGGTTCGCCGCCCAGAGTCACTTCATACGTCTGCCCCGGAGAACGGCGTTCCTTCTGCATGTAGGCCAGCGCGATGTTTTTTCCGAGGTGCGGGGAGAACACGGCACTTTTGATTGTGCCGACCTTTTTATTGTTGAGCCTGATCTCCGAATCGCGGGGGGGCAGAGTGTCGCCTTCCAGGGTCAGACCGATCAGCGCGAACGCAGGTGAACCGTAGGTCTTGATGCGCGCGATGACTTCCTGCCCGGTGTAGCATCCTTTGGAGTAACTCACCGCGCTGTGTTCCAGTCCCGTCTCAGGCAGGATCTGGCGGTCGTCCATGTCCTTGCCGTAGGCCGGGATGCCCGCCTCGATGCGCAACACCTCGCGCGTTTCCGCGCCGATGGCCAGAATCCCGAATTCGCTTCCCACTTCCTGAAGTCTGGCGACCAACTTTTCTTCGATCTCTTCAGGGTACGCCAGCACGAAGCCATCCTCGCCCGTCAGGCTGCGGCTGATGAGGCCGATTCTTTGGCCCTCAAACGACACCGTTTTGATGTCGTTGTGCTTCATCAGGTTGGTCACCTCGCCCGTCAAATCGTCCAGGACCACCGGGCTTTTGGGTCCCTGAACGGCGAGCAGGCGGTTCCACGCGGTATCTTTCGAGAATTCCACCTTTTCGCGAATGTGGTAGGTTTCGAGCGTGTCGATCAAGCGGTCACGCTGGGCCCTTTCCACCAGCAGCAGGACGGATTCCTCCGAGTCGCGGTGCACGGAGAAATTGGCAAGGAGTCTCGCCTTGCGGTCGGTGACGGCATTGTCCACCCCATCCCCCACCTCGATTTTCATCATGTCATTGGTGGTCTGCGTCTGAAGGAAGCTCAACGTGTCCGGGCCGGACGCCTTTGCCAGACACCAGTCATCCATCACAAACCAGGCGAGGGATTCGCGCAACTGTTTGTATTCTTCAGCTACGGAGACGGCGGTTTTCATAATGATGGAACCGGATGGTAAGGTGAAACGGGAACCCGGCGCGAAGGGCCGCGAAGGCCATGCGCCCGGAATCATTCTACAAGAAAAAAAGCGCATCGGCACAAACCGGATGCGCTTTGGGTGGACCGATGGGTCCGGGAAACCTGGCTCAGGTCAGGGAGAACGACTCGCCGCAACCGCACACCGACTTGGCGTTGGGGTTGACGAACACAAAACCCTTGCCCTGCAGGCCGCCCTGGTAGTCCAGTTGCATGCCTTTCAGGTAAATCAGGCTTTTGGGGTCCATGAACACGTTGAAGTCCCCATAGTCGATTTCCGTATCCCCGTCATCTTTCGGGGTGAAGCCCAGGTCGTAGGACAGGCCGGAGCAACCACCGCCCTTGACGCCGAGACGCAGCCCGATTTTAGGATCGTTCTCAGCCTCGATCAGCTTCTTGACTTCCTCTGCCGCTTTCGGTGTAATGGATATGAATTCCGAGGTTTTGGTCATTGCCCCTACTCCCTTTAAATTAAATACCGGGTTTTAATATTTAGATTCTGAAACCACCCAATCGATTCACCATTATAGCAGAATGTGGCAGCCGGGGCCAACCGGCAGTTGGATCTTGCAGGCGCCCCGAAGCTCCATTAAATCGTTGATTTTTAATGGGTTACTGGCTTCTCCCCGGGGGGGCCCTGAAGCTTGCCGCAGGGGGTGAAAAAATTAAATCTTTCGGGTATGATTTGAATCCAAAACACGAGCGTTCAAGCCGTAATTTCAGTAACTCATTTCCCTCAGGAAAGGTGGTTTCATGATTAGTGTTCCCGACCTGATCAAACTGGTGACCGATACCATCCCCGACGCCGAAGTTCAGTGCATGGACAAAACCGGAATGCGGGACCACTACATCATTCACGTGACCTCGAAGGAGTTTGAGGGCAAGAATGTGATGGAGCGTCACCGTCTGGTGCAGTCGTGCCTGAATCCTGCCATGCAGGATGGACGCCTGCACGCCGCGGAGATCAAAACCGCGACCCCGTGATACAATAAGCAACAGGAAACTTTTTATTCAACCCCCTCTCAGTACATTGGAGTTAGACGATATGTCGGACAATCTCGAAGAAGAAATCAAAGAAGAAATTGCAGAAAACAAAATCCTCATTTACGGCAAGGGCACCCGCCATGCGCCGCGTTGTGGATTCACCGTCGAGACCATCCAGTTTTTCGACAAGTACGGGTACCCGTTCGAGGTGATTGACGTGCTCGACAACATGCAGAAACGGGAAACCCTCAACAAATTGACCAACTGGCCGACCTTGCCGAAAGTGTTCATCGACGGCAAGTTTTATGGAGACACGGACATCCTCGATGAAATGGAAGCCAAGGGGGAAGTGGAGCCTCTGTTGAAAGATGCATTCGGCGAGAAGTAACTCTCCCGATTTTTGAACTCCCAACAAAAGAGGCTTTCATGGCTGACAAACTGGAGGTAGGGGACAGGGCCCCTAATTTTGAACTGCCCGCGGTTTACGGGTACAAGGCCGGGGCCACGAGCCCTTCCGCCGAGGAAGGCGTCACCATCAAGCTCAAGGACTTCGAAGGCAAGCAGTGGGTCATCCTGGTGTTTTACACCTTCGATGCGAGCCCGGAAGACACGCGCCTGATGGTTTCGCTCAACGGTTACAACCGCAAGTTCCAGACCAAGGAAGTGGAAATGATGGGCATCAGCTGGAACGGCGTCCAGTCCCACCGCCAATTCATCGAAGTTTACCAGTTGAACTTCACCCTGTTGTCGGATGAGAAAAAGGAAATGACCCAGAAGTACGGGGTGGTTTACGAAGAGGACGACATGGGCCAGATGGTCAAAAAGATCCGTCGCTCCACGTTCGTGATCGACAAGACCGGAATGATCCGCGCCATCTGGGACGACATCGAGGACCTGCGCGAGCATCCGAAGGACGTTTGGGCCTTCATCCAGAAAGAAAAATCCTAAGCAGATGGATGCGGCGGGTTTTCCGCCGCTTGCGTCTGGAAAATGGTTTCCGGGGCATGGAGGCGGTAATTTTCGCAAATGGTCGCGCGGATCCCCTCCAGCACCGACTCCTCCTTTTTAGCGGCAATTTCCTCATACTCCACCGGTTTGCCGATGATGATGCGGATCGGACCTGGACGGATAATACCACTGCCTTTGCGGATGATGCGGCCGCTGCCGATGAGGGTCACGGGTACCATGGGGACCTTGGCGCGCACTGCCATCAGGTGCCCTCCCTTTTTGAAGGGACCGATCACCCCGTCGGGAGACCGCGTGCCCTCCGGAAAAATAACAATCGAATTTCCCTCTTTCAGTTTTTCGATCGAGGCGAGAAACGCCTGGTGTGCTTTCTTGCGGCTTTCACGCTCGACCGGGACATAGCCCGAGGCGCGCATCGACCATCCCACGAAAGGAATTTTGAACAGGCTCGCCTTCGCCACCCAGCGCAGCTGCAGGGGCAAATAGCCGGACAGGCTGAATATGTCGAAGAATCCCTGGTGATTGGCAATTAAAATCTGTGACTGATCGGACTTCAGGTGTTCCAGCCCTTCCACTTCGACGTCGATCCCGTTCCATCGGCACAGGAGGCGGCCCCACAAAGAAGAAACCCGATGCGACAGGTTCCCGGAGCGGTCCACCCAGCCCATCACAATGCAGGCCACACCCAGCATCAGGGAAAGCAGGACAATAACGACCCAGAATCGGATGGTATGATAGGCATGGCTCATGGGACTCCTTGTTGAATTCAGGGAAACAGTGGCATGAACAGGTTTAACGGGACAGGATGGTTGGGGCTGTTCACCGGGATCCTCCTGACGGTAGCGGGGATGGCGGCGCCTGGTTGGGCGTGGGGGCCGGAGGGCCATCGTATCGTGGCCCATCTGGCGGAACTGCGGCTGGAACCGGACGTTCGCAATACCATCCAACGCGAATTCAATATAAAGCATCTCGCCTCCATTGCCAACTGGGCCGATTACATCAAGAAAAAACCGGGTGCGCCGGACTTGCTCCACTACACCAATATCGCCGAGGGCGAACGGGAGTACCTTCAAAGCCGTGACTGCCCGCGGCGCAATTGTGTTACTGAAAAGATCGGGGAATACCGGGGGATTCTAGCCGACCGCACCCGCCCGCAGGACGAGCGGGACGAAGCACTCCGGTTCCTGGTGCATCTGGTGGCGGATGTCCACCAGCCCATGCACGTAGGCAACGCCCGCGACCGCGGTGGCAACGAAATCGACGTCCGCACCGGCAACCGCCATACCAATCTGCACGCGTTGTGGGACAGCGGGCTCATCGCCCTCGGCGGACGATCTCTGTTACAATATGCCCGCTTGTTGAATCAGGGACTGACGCCGCAGGAAGCCGCGCTGTGGGGCGGCGGCGATCCCGTGGCCTGGACCAACGAGTCGCGCAACCTGGTTCTTCATCATGGGTACACCCTGTCGAAGGACCGGGAGGGACGCCTGACCCGACGCTATCTTGAAAAAGGCCGGGAGGTGGTGGCAATGCAATTAAAGAAAGCAGGGGTTCGTCTCGCTAATTTGTTGAACCAGATTCTCCAATGAATCCGCAACCGGAGGTGCTCCGTTGAGTGATAACAATCCATTTTATTTCCGGCAACTTCTTTCGGGAGTCGATTTCGCACGCTACGACAGCTCGGCACGCAGCATGGCCAATTTCGTTTACCTGCTGGGCGACGCCCAGACCCGCGAGTGCGTGGTGGTGGACCCGGCGTGGGACATCGACACCCTCCTCGACATCGTGGCGGAAGACGACATGACGCTCAAGGGCGCGCTCATCACGCACTACCACCCCGACCACGTCGGCGGCCACATTTTCGGCATGGACATCCTGGGCCTGCCGGAGTTGATGGAACGCAGTCCGGTTCCCGTCTACGTCAACAAGCACGAGGCGGACGGCGTGCGTCAGGTGACCGGCATTTCGGACAGCGACATGAAGAAAATGGACAGCGAGGACACGCTCAAAGTGGGCTCCATTGATATTTCCTTTCTGCACACGCCGGGCCACACTCCGGGCTCGCAGTGCTTCCGAGTGAAGGATTACCTGATCGCCGGGGACACGCTGTTTTTGCAGGGATGCGGTCGGGTGGATCTGCCCGGTGGCGACAGCGAGGAGATGTACCGAACGCTCACCCAACGGCTCACCAAAATTCAGGACGAGGTGGTTCTGTATCCCGGTCACAATTACGGCGGCAAGGACAACGCTCCCCTGGGGGAAGTGAGGGAAACCAATACCTATCTTCAGATTGACAGCCTGGAACAGTGGCGGATGTTGATGGGGTGAGAGCCTGTTGGACTGAAAACGGCGCATTGATCCGGCCGGGCCAAAATGATATAAGCTGTTAAGCAGTCATCAATCCTTCTTCTATAAAGGAAGTCTGCCATGCGTTCCATCCTTTCGATGTTCGCGAAATCTCCGTTCAAACCCCTCGTCAGCCATATGGAAATGGTTCGCTCCTGTGTGGATCATGTCCACCCTCTATTCGATGCGCAGTTGAAAGGGCAATTTGACAAGGTGGGGGAGATGTCGGAGAAGATCGTGCGCCTGGAGCACGAGGCGGACACCATAAAAAGCGATATCCGCAACCACCTGCCGCAGGGGATTTTTCTGGCTGTGGACCGGCGCGACTTTCTGCACCTGTTGTCCGCCCAGGACGACATCGCCGATGCGGTTGAGGATCTGGCGGTCCTGCTTCGTATCAGGAATCTCAAAACTACGGAACCCATGAAGGAACCGCTCATGGAGCTGGTGAACCACGTCGTAAACATTGCCCAGAAAAGCTGTGACCTGATTCATGAATTGAACGCGCTGCTGGAAGCCTCGTTCGGAGGGATGGAGGCGGAAAAAGTGGAAAAGGGCTGTCACAAGCTGGCTGAGCTGGAATGGGAAGCCGACCGCAAACAGTTCCAGTTTGCCAAGACCCTGTTTGCGCAGGGTGAAGAGTTGAACTCCGCCGACCTCCTGTTGTGGAACGAGGTCAGCAAAAAGCTGGGCGGGGTTGCCGACAGGTCCGAGCAGATCGGCAAAGTCCTGCGTATTTTCCTGGCCAAATAACCTGGCCCGATTCATTCCAAACCCATAGGGGAGAGAGAGCCTTTTGGATTTAGGCACGTTCTTACTGGCCTTCGCCATCCTGGCCTGCGTATACATGGCCTGCAACATCGGCGCAAACGATGTGGCCAATGCCATGGGCACCAGCGTGGGCGCGCGTTCGCTCACGTTCCGGCAGGCGGTGCTGGTCGCCGCCGTCGCGGAATTCGCCGGGGCACTGCTGGTGGGCGGCCACGTCTCCGACACCGTGCGCAAGGGGATGGTGGATCCCGCTCTGTTTGCCGATGAGCCCATGGACCTCGTTCTGGGCATGATCGCGGCCCTGGTGGCGGCGGCCATCTGGCTCCATGTCGCAAGTTATCTTGGATGGCCCGTATCCACCACGCATTCGATCATCGGTGCGGTGGTCGGGTTCGGCCTCGTGGCTCGGGGCATGGTGGCGGTCAAGTGGGCCAAGGTCGGCTCCGTGGTGCTGAGCTGGATCGTCTCGCCCGTAATGGGCGGCATTGTGGCCTTCCTGATATTCCGGTTCATCACCGTCAAGATTTTCGACAAGCACAATGCCGTTGCTTCCGCCAAGCGCGTTGTCCCTTTTCTCGTATTCCTGGTTTTTGTGATCCTCGCCAACTCCATGGTGTACAAAGGGCTCAAAAACCTCCATCTCAACCTGGGGTTCACCCGGGCCCTCACCATTTCGCTGATCGTGGGCGGGATTGCTTTCGTGATCGCGAAATCGCTGGTGGAGAAAGTGGCGGTGCCTCCTGCCGATGACATCAACCGCCAGTTCCAGACCACGGAACACATTTTCAAATTTTTGCAGATCATCACGGCCTTCTACGTGGCCTTCGCCCATGGCGCGAACGACGTGGCCAATGCCGTGGGACCGCTCGCCGCGGTGGTGTCCATTTTGAACGACGGGGAAATCCAAATGAAGGTGGAGATGCCCATATGGATTCTGGCGATGGGAGGGATGGGTATCGTTTTTGGGCTGCTGATCTGGGGAGCGCGGGTGATGGAAACCGTGGGCAAACGCATTACGGAAATCACTCCGTCCCGCGGATTTTCCGCTGAGTTCGGCGCGGCCACCGTGGTGCTGGTCTGTTCCAAGATGGGGCTCCCCATTTCCACCACGCACACCCTGGTGGGTTCGGTGATCGGCGTCGGGCTGGCGCGGGGCCTGGCCAGTTTGAACCTCAATATTGTAAAGCAGATCGTCGTTTCCTGGTTTGCCACCGTTCCCTTCACGGCGGTGCTGGCGATGATGCTCTACGAAATCCTCACGATGTTTCTGGGCTGAGCCCTCCTCCCTCCCTGCGCCGTTCTTTCAAATCGTCTATAATTTAAGTATGGGGAGCAACCCCATCTTCATCTCAAACAGGAATTTTCATGAAAGTTTCCGGACAACTTCGCAAAATGCGTCATGAAGCGGGCGATCCCATCCAGTATTTTCTCGACCTGGATGAAAGCCCCGTCGCTATCAATTCCGCACTCGAGCGGCAGTTGACCCTCAGGTTCAGCGGGCGCATCACATGCGTCGAGTGCGGCCGGGTTATCAAGAAAACCTATGATGAAGGTTACTGCTTTCCCTGTGCCCGCGACCTGCCGGAAAACGCCATGTGCTCCGTGCGGCCGGAACGATGCGAGCACGAAAAGGGGAACGAACGGGATCGCGAGTTTTACGAAACGCACTGCAAGGTGGACCATTTCGTGTACCTGTCGCTGACCTCGTCCGTCAAAGTGGGTGTGACACGGCACTGGAATATTCCGTCCCGCTGGATCGACCAGGGGGCGGTGAATGGGCTGGTGATCGCCCGCACCCCGGAACGGAAACTGGCGGGACAGATCGAGGTGGCGCTTGCAAAAAACATGTCGGACAAAACCAACTGGCGGCGCATGCTGAAAGGGGAGGTGGATGAGGCGGACCTGGAAATCATGCGCGGCCAGGTGTACGAATGGTTTCCAGAGGATCTTCGTTCTTTTTTCCTGGACAGCGAACCGGTGCAGTCGCTCACCTATCCGGTTCTGGAAGTTCCCGCTAAAATCGTGAGCCACAACCTGGACAAGGAAAACACGTTGTCCGGACGGTTGACCGGGATCAAGGGACAGTACCTTATTTTTGACAGCCGGGTGATCAATCTGCGCAAATACGCCGGATACCACGTTGAGTTTGAGTGGGATGAATGAACGCTGAGCTTCGGGAGGCATACGGCTTATGGACATCGAGTGGTGGATAGACGGAGAAGTCCTGTTGCGGTTGCTGCTGGCAATTGTTCTGGGCGGTGTGGTGGGCATAGAACGGGAAATTCATGGCCGTCCCGCAGGGTTCCGCACGCACATCGTAGTGTGCCTCGGCGCGGCGATGATGATCCTCGGCACCGAGTATTATTCACAAAATATGGAGTCGGGTAACATTCTGGATGTCAACCGCATGTCGGCGGGCATCATCACCGGCATCGGTTTTCTGGGAGGCGGAGCCATCTTGCGGGAATCGGACATGGTCCGCGGGCTCACTACCGCCGGGTGCGTGTGGTTTGTCGCCGGACTCGGTATCGTGATCGGCAAGGGAATCTACCCGCTGGCGCTTTGGGGAACCCTGTTCGTTTTCATCATGCTGTTCTTTTTCCGCTTTGTGGGGGACTGGATGCCGGTCGATCAATACAAGGCAATGGTGGTGCAAACCAGCCTGACGCAATACGAAAATGTACGTCAGAAATGCACGGAGGTCTTCCGACGCCATGGTTTTTCCGTGGAAGACATTCATTTCAAACTGGACAACGACCAGAATGAAGCGGAGATCGACTACCGGCTGTCGTTCAGGAAGGGCGCCGACCGCGAAGCGGCGGTGATCGGTATTTCCAGGATTGAAGGAGTGAGGGAGGTGCGGGGGTGAAATCGGGCCTGGCCCGCAGGCGGCGTTACGCCGCCTGCTTGACCATTTCGCCCTGATAGTATTCGTCGGCTTCCGACTCCTTCGGCTGAAGCTGAACCACCTTTAGGTTGGTGGCGAGGCCCAGTTTCCGAAGCAGGCTGATGACCATCCACGTCGGGTCGATTTCCCATGCGTGCAGGCCGTGCCGTGCGGAGCTGGGGAAAGCGTGATGGTTGTTGTGCCAGCCTTCACCGAAAGCGAGCATGCCCACCCACCAGCAGTTGGTGGACAGGTCTTTCTGCAATTTGAAATTCTTGTAGCCAAACATGTGTGAGGCGCTGTTCACCAGCCAGGTTTGATGGTAAACCAGAACCACGCGGACGAAGATGCCCCAAATCACCCAGGGCAGGCCGCCGATGGCGTACAGCAGGCAACCGAACGCGATCTGGATCTTGATGAAGTGGTTGTCCAGGAACTGGTAAAACCGGTCGCCGTTGAAGTCCTTCGTGTAGTCCAGAAGTTTCTGCTTGTCGTCAAAGTCGGAATGCACATAAAACATCCAGGCCATATGGGACCACCAAAAACCCCGCGCCGCGCTGTGCGGATCGCCGTCGGTGTCGGAGTTGGCATGGTGCATTCGGTGCTGGCCGACCCATTTGATCGGGCCGTTTTGGCAGGCCAGGGTACCGACGAATACGAAGAAGTAGGCCAGCCATTTGGGCATTTCAAAACTGCGGTGGGTCAGGTAGCGGTGAAACCCGAGGCAGATGCCGAGAGACGCCGTCATCCAGTTGAGCACCAGCATCACCGCCACAGCGCTCCACGAAAAGGCGAAGGGAAAAACGGCCAGCAACGCCATGGCGTGCAGGAAGCCGAAATAATAAACGTTGGCCATGCTGAACCGGTATTTGGGATTGAATTCTCTAATTTCGCCCATGGATTTCCTCTCCACCTGAGAATGCGTTAGAATGAAAATGAAATTGAATTAATGGAAAGCACTTCTGTACTCCCATACAAGATACATTTGATTGGTTTTATTGGATGTAAAACCTTTGTAACATTTGAAAAAGACGCAATTTGAAGGACTTGCACACCCTGTTTGGGTGAAATTCTGACATGGGTTTTGCCCCCCCAATTCTGGAGATTTTGTTTGGCCATCATGAGCAAATTGAGGACGCTGTTCCACCCCATCATGGTGTTCATCGGGGTGCAGATCGCCTGGGTGTTCCTGATGGCGATCTGGATCAACTGGTACCTGAAGAACCGCCAGGATTTTCAGGAGTTCGCCCAGCGCCTTCGGCCGGAGTTGTTTTCGCCTGATCTCAACTGGGTCATCCTGATTGAGGGATGCGTGCTGATGCTGTTCATCCTGGGCGGGGTGATGATCATGTTCGTCTATTACAACAAACAGGCCCGCCTGAACCAAATGCAAAGCGACTTCATCTCCAGCGTGTCCCATGAACTGAAATCGCCGCTGGCGTCGATCCAGCTTTACCTGGAGACGATGAAATACCAGAAGCTGTCGCCGGAGGAGGCCCGCGATTTTGTGGAAACGATGCTCTCCGACACCGAACGCCTGTCCGCATTGATTGAGAACATTCTCGAAGCCAGCAGTCCGGAATCCAAAAACATGCAGTTGCAGTTGAAGCCGGTGGAGATGAAGCCGTTTCTCGAGGAACTGGTGCAGAGCCACCGACGTCAGTTCGAGGAAAAAAACTGCGCTGCGCATTTGGAGATTGAGGAAGCGCCGACGTTGAACCTGGATAAACGGGCGATGCGGATGGTGTTCAATAACCTCATCGGCAACGCACTTCGTTATTCCTCCTCGGGCAAGCAGTTCAAAATACGAATGGGATTGGAGGGCAAGTATTACCAGATTGATTTCATCGACCAGGGAATCGGTATGGATGAAAAGGACCGCAAAAAAGTATTCAAGAAATTTTACCGGGTGCGCAATCCCCAAACCCAGAACATCGAGGGGGCCGGGCTCGGGTTGTACATTTGCAATGAAATCGTGAAAAACCACAAGGGACACATCGAAGTGAAAAGTGAAGGGCGGGACAAGGGGTGTGTGTTCACTGTGCTGTTGCCCGCAAATGGGAACCCCCCCGGGTCCGGCAATCATTCGTAAGAAGAGTTTTATTATGACAAATGGAAAGAAATTACTGCTGGTCGAGGATGAAAAACACCTGGCGAAAGGACTCGCTTTCAATTTGGAGAAAGAGGGGTACCGGGTGACGATTGTCGAAGATGGGGAATCGGCTCTCAGGGAATACGAGGAAGGTTTCTACGAAATGATGATCCTCGACCTCATGCTGCCCGGTTTGGGAGGGCTGGAAGTCGCCCGCAAGATCAGGGAAACCGATTACCGTTTCCCCATTCTCATGCTGACTGCAAAATCAACCGACGACGACCGCACCGAAGGATTGGAAGCGGGTGCCGATGATTACCTCACCAAGCCGTTTCACCTGCCGGAACTGCTGTTGCGTGTGAAGGGCATCCTCCGCCGCAAGCAGTGGTACCAGCAGGTTTCGCAAAGTGAAGATGTTTACCGTTTCGACGACATGTGGATCGATTTCAAAACGGGCAAGGCACGCGGCCAGAATGGTGACTTCTATCTGACGTCGAAGGAAATCATGATCATGAACCTGTTGATCGCCAACGAGGGGCAGCCGGTGTCCCGTGAAGAGTTGCTGGAGAAGGTCTGGGGTTACGCGCCGGACACGGAGACGCGCACGGTGGATAATTTTATCGCGCGTTTGCGCAAGCATTTTGAGAAAAAGCCGCAGAAACCCTGCTTTATCCAAACCGTGCGTGAAAAGGGCTACCAGTTTGATGCGAAATGACAAATTCTGCATGGATGAGGAACCCGAACCCGGTTTGTGGGACCGCATCCGGGCCCCCGCTTCGGAGCCATGGAAACCGGTATCCGGGCTGGCGCTTGGCTGTACATCGGTTGCGTTCGCTTACCTTCTTTACCTGATGGCGGTGGACCCGGGAATGATGGACCGTGCGGCCCTGCGCTTTCTTCACCAGGTCAATCTGGTGTTTCACGAATTCGGCCATCCGGCGTTTGGAATTTTCGGCGAGACCATCGGCATTCTCGGCGGCACGCTGGGCCAGTTGTTGATTCCGCTGGTCGTGACCGTCGCCTTCTGGCGGCAACGCGATACGGTTGGATTCGCCGTCGGCGGGTTCTGGTTTTTCGAGAACTTTCTGGACATCGCCGTGTACATGGCGGACGCCCGGGCGCTGCGCCTGCCCCTGATTGGAGGGCTGGGGGCGGAGGCGCACGACTGGCGCAATCTGTTTTTTCAATGGGGCCTGATCATGCAGGACACGAAAATCGCCGCCATCACCCGAACGCTTGGGTGGATCGGCATGATCTGGACCTGGATCTGGCTGGGCTGGCGCTGGCTCACCAGTGATCGCAAACCCTACGCGTGAGGCAAGCATGGATGAACAAATCGAAAAACTTCTGGTAGCACTGATGGTGATCATTGATAAGCAGGGTGGGGAGTACCGCCTGGATTCCACTGCGTTTGAAACCATGTTCGAGGCGCGCCATCATAAAGGAATTCAGGTTCAAGAGCGGGGAGAGGAAGGCATCTTCCTCAAACTTGGGGACATGACCGTTCGGCCTGATGAAGCGCAGAACAATTGATCGCCTCAACCGCGGGGTTGGAGAGGAATCTCATACATAAAGAAAGCGTGGTCTCCACGCGGAAAGTGATTTATGGAATTGGACAAGTTCATGGAAGGGTTCGTCAAGCGCAATCCCGGCGAGCCGGAGTTCTACCAGGCGGTGCAGGAAGTCGCTGTCTCGGTCATCCCCTACATCAACGAGCATCCCAAATACATCAAGGCCCGTATCCTCGAACGGCTGTCAGAACCGGACCGCATCATCATCTTCCGCGTCTGCTGGGAGGATGACCGGGGCAAGTACCGCGTGAACCGCGGTTACCGTGTGCAACACAGCAACGCCATCGGCCCATACAAGGGCGGCCTGCGGTTTCATCCCTCGGTCAACCTGAGTGTGCTCAAGTTCCTCGCCTTCGAGCAGACATTCAAAAACAGCCTCACCACCCTGCCGATGGGGTCGGCGAAGGGCGGTTCCAATTTCGATCCCAAGGGAAAATCCGAACGCGAGATCATGCGATTCTGCCAGGCCTTCATGACCGAGCTGTGCAAGCACATCGGCAACAACATCGACATCCCCGCGGGCGACATCGGAGTCGGCACCCGGGAGATCAGTTTCCTGTTCGGGCAGTGGAAACGTCTGCGCAACGAATTCACCGGCGCGTTGACAGGCAAAGGACTGGAATTCGGCGGCAGCCACATCCGCAAGGAAGCCACGGGTTACGGGTGCGCCTACTTCATGGAAAGCATGCTGAAACATAGGGGCGAATCCATCAAAGGCAAAACCTGCGCCGTGTCCGGTTCGGGCAACGTGGCGGTGTTCACTGCCGAGAAACTGATGGACCTGGGTGCGAAGGTGGTGACGTTGTCGGATTCTTCCGGCACGATATACGACAAAGACGGATTGAATGAAGAAAAACTGGAGTTCATCAAAGACCTGAAGCTGTTTAAGAAAGGGCGCATTGCGGAGTATTCGGATAAATTCGATTGCGAATATCATGAAGGCAAAAAGCCATGGGGTGTGAAGTGTGATCTGGCCTTTCCGTGTGCAACAGAAAACGAATTGTTTCAGGACGACGCGAAGGAATTGTTAAAAAACGGTTGCATTGCCGTTGCAGAGGGTGCCAATATGCCGTGCACACCGGAGGCAATCCGTGTGTTTCAGGAGGAGCGCATATTATACGCTCCCGGCAAGGCTTCGAATGCAGGTGGAGTTGCGGTTTCCGGATTGGAGATGACGCAGAACACCACTTACATGGCCTGGTCCGGGGAGGATGTGGATCTGCTATTGAAGGGGATCATGGCGGATATCCATCAACAGTGCATCGATTATGGCGTTGTTGATGGCGGCTACATCGACTATGCGAAAGGCGCCAATCTGGCGGGATTCAAAAAAGTGGCTGACGCGATGATGGCTTATGGAGTTCTCTAACATGAAATATAAACTGAAGAGCTATGCGACAGTCAAATTGGATCTGGTGGGTGGTTGCCACCCTGACACTGTGCGTGACACCGGCCCTGGCGGCAAACGAAGCCGACCGGCCTCCTTATAATCAATCCCGGTACAAAGAAGTTTACTCTTTTCTGCGGGACGCCTCCCGGCGGACCGATTACCTGGATTCCCTGAAGTTCATCCCTATAGACAGGCAGGGAGACTTCTATTTTTCCCTGGGCGGTGAAACCCGCCAGCACTTCGAATACATCGACAACGAAAACTGGGGGGCGGGCTCCCAGGATGAAAACGGCTGGTACCTGCAACGATACCTGCTGCACGCGGACTTCCACGCGAAGGACCGCTTCCGCCTGTTCTTCCAGTTGCAGACAGGTACAGAGTCGGGCCGTACAGGCGGACCCCGCGGCGTCGATGAAGACCGGATGGACATCAACCAGCTGTTCGCCGACTTCAAACTTCCAGGCTCGGGTGCGTCGAATTTCACCCTGCGGCTCGGCCGGCAGGAGATCATTTTCGGCGCACGACGGTTTTTCAATTACCGCGAACGTCCGAACCTGCGTCTCAGCCACGACGCCGCCATGCTGACGTGGCAGGATGAGGAGACCACCGTCACTGGATTCATCGCGCGGCCGGTTCAGATTTCACGCGATTTCTTCGACAACAACTCAGGTAACGAGCAAAGCTGGTGGGGACTCTACGGCGTTCACAAAACCGGTTGGCGGTTTCCGGTGAATGTCGATCTGTATTACGTCGGACTTAACCACGAAGCGCACGCGTTCGACCAGGGAATCGCCAACGAAATCCGTCACACCCTCGGAACGCGGATTTGGGGAAAGGAGGGCGCGCTCGATTTCGATTTCGAGTTCGTGTACCAGTTCGGCACGTTCGGCGACTCAACGATCAGTGCATGGGCGGCGGCTTCCGACACGGGGTACACCGTGCTTTTTGCGAATGAGCGGTCTGCGAGGTTGAGCGTGCGGGCGGACGTGTACAGCGGCGACAACAACGCCGCCGACGGGGACCTCAACTCCTTCAACCCGATGTTCCCGAAAGGCAAGCACATCAGCCAGAGCGCGCCGGTGGGGCTCATCAACACCTACCAGCTTCAACCCCGTGTCAGTTTCAAGCTGGACCGCCACTGGTCGGGGACGGCGAGCACAATGTTTGTCTGGCGCGAGTCCCTTAACGACGGCGTGTATTCCATCGGCAACGGAATATTGAGGACGGGACAATTGAGCAACGCGCGCTACGTCGGCACGCAACAGGAAGTGGAGATCAAGTACGCGTTCGACCGGCATCTCGACATCCGCGCCATCTACAACCATTTCGAGGCGGGATCGTTCATCGAGCAGACAGCACCCGCGAACGATATCGTGTATTGGAGCGGCCTGCTCACTTACCGGTTCTAGCGGGATTTGGTTTCGTCGCCTTCGTAAAACACGATGGTGACTTTTTCTTCGGTGATGAGCCCGGAAGTGACGACGCCTTCCAGCTTCGGCAGGACGCCTTCGATTTTCTCACGCGTGTCGACGACCTCGATGACGATGGGCAGGTCCGTGGACAGGCGCAGGATGGAGGTGGTGTGGTAGTGACTGGTTTTGCCGAAGCCGTCGGTGCCGCGCAGGACCGTTGCCCCGGCCATCCCCTCCTTGCGGAACAGCTCGACCAGGTATTTGTAAAGGGGACGGCCTTCGTGCCGGTCGTCTTCGCCGATGAAAATCCGCAACAGGATCGCTTCGGTTTCTTTTTTCATGATTACAGGTTCACCGAGATGAGGCGCCCGAGGTACACGCCAAGGAGTGCCAGGGTCACCGACCCCACAACATTGAGGCTGAACAGGCCGAGTTCATTCTGTTCGAGAAGCTTGAACGATTCGTAGCCGAAGGTGGACATGGTGGTGAAGGAGCCAAGCACGCCGATAGTGAGAAACACCCGCGTCTCTTCGGTGAACACGCCCTTGAACTCCGACAGGTACATGATGAGGCTCAGCAGGAAACTGCCGATGAAGTTCACGCCGAGTGTCCCCAGTGGAAACGTGACCAGCCCGTTCTGAATCCAGCCGCTCACCCAGAATCGCAGGATGGCGCCTGCAAATCCCCCCGCTCCTATCAGCAATACCAGTTGCATGCCCGCTCGGCCTCCAGGTTGGCAGTGAGTTGTGGCCCTTCAATCCAGCCGCGGGCGTATTGTATCACCCTTCCTGTTTGGATGCGTGCTGGAGTGCGTGGACTCAACCGGAATGGTGTGCCAGGGTTTTCATGATCTGGTGGGAAACCGGCGAGTTCCATTCCCGCGGACCGGATATGTACCCGGCGAGCTTACCGTCGGCTCCGACGAGATAACTGGTGGGCAGTCCCATGATGAAGTACTTGCGGCGCACTTCCTGCTTCGGGTCGAGCAGGATCGGAAAGCGCAGGCCGAAATCCTTCTGGAACTCTTCCACCCGGTCCTTGTTCCAGCGATCGATGTTGATGGTCAGAATCTGAACCACCTCGCCGCCCAGATTTTCGTGCAGTTTCTGGATCGTGGGCAGCTCTTCCTTGCAGGGAACGCACCACGTGGCCCAGAAGTGAATGAGGATGGGTTTGCCTTCGTATTCCTTCAGGCTTACCTGTTTCCCCTCCAGCGTGGTCAGCGTGAAGTCGGGCGCTTCCTTGGCGGTGCGCGGCGGGGTGACGCCGAACTGATCGAACAGCTTCTCTTTCGGCGGCAGGGATTCGGTCCCTGCGCCAGTCAGCAGGAGAAGGGATGCCGCCAGTGCAAACAGCAGGTGAACTTTGTTTTTAAGATTGAAGTGTCTCATCGTGAGTTCCTGTGCAGATAGTTGCGTATGGTTTCCTTCTCGCTTTCAGTGAAAGCGATGTTCTTTTTTTTCATGTGACCCTCCATCACCTTCAGATAGTGGTCCCATTCTTCAGCCGTGTGGCGCTGAGGATGCGGCCAGCTGTGACAGACGGTACATTTCGCACGGTACAACCTCTCATCAGCTGATCCCGCCTCGGGCAACGGGTTGCCACCGCACCCGGCAGCCAGAACAAGGGCAGCCAGCGATGCGACAAGGGGGAATCGATTTCGAGTAATTCCATTCATACGGCTTCCCTAGAATCCGAGTTCTTTGGGTGCGGGCATGCCTTTGTAACGGCGGCTGTCTTTGGTCGGGATCTCGATGTAATACGAGATCATGATCCGGTAATCCTCGGCCAGCTGCGGCCCGCGCAGATTCTGTGTCACCGGCGCCGATGCCGTCAGCTCCAGTACGTGCAACGGGATCGGCTGGTACTGGATGCCCGCGGTGACATTCAGCTTCGTTCCGCCGTAGTTGTCCGGGTCGAACAGCGGACTTGTGAACGGTCCGTTGGGATTGAACCCGACGTGGCCGTGTCCCTGCTCCCTCGCCAGCCGCGGCTCGTCGCTGTACCTGCCTTCATAAAATCCGTTCAACTGGAGGTGCACCACCGACTGCGGGTGAAACTGGTACATGCTGTAAAGATCCAGCCGCACCTCGTCGCCCTGCTGGTAATCCTGGCTGTTGTCGTAGAAACGTCCGGTGTACACCAGGTTCGCGCCGTACCAGAACGGATCGCGCGACCCCTGATAGGTCAGCCCGACGATGGGATCGAACGTGCCGCTGCCCATCTGCATCTTGAAGGGAAGCAGGGTGCCGTTCTGCCCAGCCGCGGGATTTTCCGTGAATTCTTTCTTAATACTTCCCGTCGGCAGGGACACCCCGAACAACATAGAGACCTGTTGCGTCGGCGCCAGGTGATCGTCGGAATACAGCCGGTACTTACCGATGAGCTTGGTGTCGCCGAGGCCCGACGATTCCATGGTGAAGCCCGATCGGCCCGTCGAGGCCTGGAGCATTGCGTTGAAGCGCATGGGCATGGTGTTGTACCTGAAACTGCTCATGAGCATCAGCGCGAAGTCGTCGGAGAACGAGTACGCGCCGCCGAACATGGTCATCCACATGTTCATGGACTCCGGCACGGCGGGAAACTTGCCCATGGCCGGCATGCCGACGAGTTCGGAGGTTTTCAGATCCCTGGTGCCGTCCCGCATGGGACCCATGCGCATGAACATCTGGCTGATCTTGAAACGGAACTCCTTCGGTTCCGGAATGCCGCCGCCGAAAATGTTGAGCGGCATGTTGCCGCCGCAGTGCGCGCAGCAGAGGCCAATGTAGGCCTGCGCGTTGGCGGGCAACAGCAGGAACAGGGCCAGCAGGACGGCCATCCCCCGGTGCAGGCCGCCTGCAAAAATGCGTGAGGCGCCGCGGCGCTTTTTAAGTGGTGGAGTCGGACTTTTTTCAATTTCGGTCATGGTTCGTTTGCGTTCTGGATCGATGAAAGTTGCCCGGCAGGCCGGAGGGGGTTCGTTCGGGGTGTTGCCGTTGTTTCAAAGAAGACGGACGGACCCGAACCGGGAAAAACCTCGTTTGCGCGCAACCGGGATTTAATTAAGGGAATCGATCAGGACGATTTGGGAGGCGGGGAAGGCGGGGACGTCTCCCACAAAACGAAAGGGGAAGGTGTCATTGGATGAAAAGCGGCCTGCATGAGGGAAACCAGCCGAGCGGCACCTCCCGCCGGGCCGAAGGTTTTGAGAACCAGGGCGGACTGTGCCGGCACGGTGCCCTGTGGCTGACCGCCGCAGTCGAGACCGAGCTCCGTACGCGGCGACCGGTACGGTTTCCTGTGCGGGCAGGGCTGGTTGGCGTGGACGTGCCGGTGTCCGTTCAAGTCGCAGTGCACGGCCTTGTCCGGCTCCAGTTTGAACGGATCGGCCCCATGGTGGCTGTGACCCGAATCCGCGAAAGCCAGCGCCGGGACGGCGATGCATCCTGCCAGTAAAAATGTCGCGAAAACAATGCGTTTCACGGCTATTGACCCCGTTCGTTCTTTTTTTCCTACATTTTATGAATTTTCAGGCGCAAATGTCAAACTTGCCGGCCGGATCCGGTACGGGAGGCGAGGGCGGAAGTGGCCACCGGCCGCCAGGCACGGGCGAAAAGTTCCGCCAGGTAGCGCGTGGTGTGGTGGAAGGCGCTTTCTCCGCCCGGCACCGGTTTTACATGAATGAAGCGCATGCCTGCATCGATGGCGCCGCCGTCGGTGATGTAGTTGTCGCCGATCATCACCACCTTCGCCGGATCGTCGAGTTTCAGGTACTCCCGCATGGCGGTGTGGAATCCGGCCGGGTCCGGCTTGGGCGGCACGTTGGTGACCACAGGCACGCCTTCGAACTGCTCGAAGCGGTCCTCGAAGGCGTTGGTGAACAGCGCCACTTTCAATCCCACCGCCTGCAATAACTTGACGTGCGTCACCACCGAATCGGGAAACGTGCGCGTGTGGTGCGGGCCCAGCGTGCCGTCCACATCCAACAGAACGCCCTCGATGCCGTCGGCGAGGAGGCCGTCGGCCGGCACGTCTTCGAACCGTTTCACCCGGCGGTAGGTTTTCAGCCGGTCGGGTGAAAAGGGCAGGGCGAGGAAACGGGCGACCTTCACCCACTTCAACCCCTCACGCGGTGCGGGGGAACCCTCTTCAGCCATTATGCCACCGCACGCCGGTCATCTGGCCGCTGATGTCCCACAGCCGGTCCTGCAAACCGGTGTCGTAGGACACCGGCAGGGTGGGCACGGAGCGTTTGCGCACGAAATAGGTGCCGGTGACCTTTTCCACGGCGGGAGAGGCGGCCAGGTGAATGAGTGTCCGCGCCCCGTTCTGCGGGCGGATGTAAAACGGCCGTGCAAACACCTTGGCGAGCTTGTACCACAGGGGCCCCGCGTGGCCGAAATTGGTCGCCACCACGCCGGGGTGCATGGCGTTCACCGTGATGCCCGAACCCTCCAGCAGGCGCGCCAGCTTGTATGTGAACAGGATGTTCGCCAACTTCGACTGCGCGTACGCCGACATGGCGCGATAACTTTTTTTCTCGAAGAACGGGTCGTCGAAACGGATGGAGCCGATGAGGTGAACGATCGACGAGACGTTGATGATGCGGGACGGCGCACCCGCCTTCAGCAGGTCGAGCAGGCGCAGGGTCAGCACGTAATGCGCGAGGTGGTTGACGGCGAAGGTGGTCTCGTAGCCGTCCTCGGTCAACTCCCGCCGTCCCTGCAGGAGCCCGGCGTTGTTGATGAGCACGTGCAGGACGTCGTAACGCGCGCGTATCTTTTCAGCAAGTTCCTCCACCTGGTGGAGCGAGGCGAGGTCGGCGATCATCAGCTCCATATCGTCGTTGCCGGTGCGCTGGCGCAGCGAGGCCAGTGCCGCTTCCCCCTTTTCGGGATTGCGGCACACCAGGATCAACCGCGCTCCCATGTACGCCAGGGCGCGGGCGGTTTCGTACCCGATGCCGGAGTTGGCGCCGGTGATCAGGCACGTGCGGTTCTTCATGGAGTTGGTGATCATCGTGATTCGGTACCTGCCAAAAACCCGGAATAACCGGGCCCTGTAGAGGATACAAGTATAAACCAAAGTCGGGTCGATTGCATTTCTCAGGATGTCATGATAAGGTATTCAGTTACAATAAGTTATGGCGTGGTGCCGAAGCGGCGGGAAGCTTCTCAGCCGTCGCGAATGAAAAAGGGGGCAATCCTGTACCGGGCAAACCTTCCGCTTTTCACGAAAAGCAAGGGACCGCACCCGGTCGGTTGGGAGAATCGAGCCGTGAGAGAAACCATTATGAATCGTTTCAAAAAATCGGTGCTTCTTGGCGTGGGTGCGCTGGCACTGTTTCCGGCGTCTGCCGAAGCGGAGATGTTCCGCTGGATCGATGATGCGGGCATGGTGCACTACAGCGATTACCGTTCGTCCATCCCCGTGCAGTACCGGGACCAGATCAAAGGCCAGGTCCCGCCCCCGGTGGACCAGTTTGCGCAGGAAAGCATCCAGCAGGCCAAGCTGACAACCGGTAAGGGGGAAGGCCAGTCCCTGGCTACGGGCGAGGGCTCGAAGAACCAGGAAGCCGGCAAGGAAGGTGAGGGCGGCAAGGAAGGCGGCGGCGAAGGCGAAGAGGCCGGGCCGTCCATCGACCCGGAGCTGGCCAAACTGCTGGTGGAGACCCGCGATTACCTGGCCCACGAAAACGCGGTGTACCGCCGCTGGATCCGCGCCGCCAAGTTCGACAAGGAAGAGGGCCGGTTTTTTGTCATGCTGGTGCACAAGCACCTGCCGCGCAAGGAAGAACTGATCAAGAAAATCGAAATCACCGAAGCCGCCAAATCCGTCCCCGTCTTCAATACGGTGAAGTTTCATTTGATGGATGAAGCCGCGGCCGACAAGGAAACCAAGGTGGGGGGCAAGGACTACCTGGAACGGCTGGCGGACATGGAGCGGCGCCTGAAGAGCGCCCTCATTGCCAAGGATGAATTCGTTGAAACCCTGAGCAAGGAACTGGAAAAAGCCAAGGTGGATGAAAAGCTGGTTGCCGAAATGCAGAAAGTGATCGAGCAGGAGGAAGAAATCGCGAAGCAGACCCGTCCTTCCTCCATCAAAGTCGAGGAAGTGGGTAAGGAGAAGCCGAAGCCGACCGGCCAGGTTCCTCCGCCTCCCGGACAGTGATCAGGGAGAGTACATCCGGAATATGAAAGTCCGGTAGAGAATTGAAAGATAGAACGACGCAATAAAAAAGGGCGGCCCGCGGGCCGCCCTTTTCTGTTACATGGGATCGAAAGTTGCGTCGGTGATCAGGCTCCGGTTTCGAACCAGTCAACCACGCTGACGTTGTCGTTGAACACCGCGTTGGCGAGGTTGATGCCTTCACAACTGTAGTTGATGGCAAAGTTACCACGGATATCGGCCTGCGCCTGGGTGCCGTTGCCCACCACCAGCGCGCCGTTGATGGTACCGGAACCCACACCGGTGGTGTCGGTGGCGGTGCTGCTGCAGGTGGTGCAGGCACCGACCAGGATGACGCCGTTCCAGTTCACCGTGCCGGACAGAGTCAGATTGCCGTCGACGATCAGGATGCCGCTTCCGGTCAGGTTACCAGTCATTTTCAGGTCACCGGTGACGTAAGTGATCTGGGGGCTGGCATCGGTCCCGTAGGCGCCGCCACTGAAAATCTGGTTGCCGGTGTAGTAATTGGAAACCAGGTCCGGCGTGCCGTCGTTGTCTCCGTCCGCGGTCAGAACCTGGTGCAGTTCGGTACTGTCCGCGCTGGAGAACGTGCTCTGGCTGGTCTGAAAATCCCGGGTGTTGGAATTGACTCCTGTGTAGTTGCCGTCGTTGCTGTTAGCGTTGCCGTTGGGAACCTCCACGCAGGTGTTGGTGGCGGCCGTAGAACACTGGTTCATGTTGCTGACCTCGGTGACCGGGCCGCTGGACTCGAAGGCCACGGCGGCTTTGCCGGGACAACTGGCGTCCGGGTTGCCGCTCAGGTCCAGCCCGTTGCCGCCGGCCTGATCGGCGCCGTTCACCTCGAAGGAGTTACCGGAGATGTTGACGGCCGAAAGCGGGCCCACCATGGTCAATGCCGAGGGAAAGGTGGACGGCGGAAGATCGAACTTATAAATGTTAGCGCGGATGGTTTTCTCCACACCCGTATTGGACGTGCCCACGGCGGTGACGACCAGGACCTTGTCCGTATCGGTCGTGGTGTCGCCATCCGGCTCCGTGTTGTCGTCCACGCGGATCTTGTAGGTGCCATTCGCGTAGTTGTATTCGTTGTAGTTGGCCCCGTTAAAGGAAACCACGGTGCCGCCCGGCTCCAGCAGTCCCGCGTTCGTGCCCAGGATGGTGTCCCGGCTCATGGTCTTGGTCATCCGGATGGCTTCCTGCACGCCCGCCTCGGAAATGTAGAACGCTTCCTTGGATTCCTGGTAGTTCGCGGTGCGCGTGTAATCGTTGCGGGTCATGTTGATGGCGGCCGGAATGAGACCGATCAAGACGACCATCATCAGGAGAACAACCACCAGAACCGCCCCGGACTCGTTCCGGTGGGACTGGGGTTCCCCGATGTTCCCTGTAAAGCTGTGTTCGTGGTTTTGGTTGTGAGTATTCATGATCCCATGTTCCTCAAGTTGACATCGGTTTTAAGAATAATATCCTCCGCAAAGTCTTCGGGATCTTCCATGGTCAACGTGATCCCGATTTTGCGGATGGTGTGAATGTTGTTCGAACCCGTGGTGTTGCCCACAGAGCTGGTCCAGCCGGTATTGGATAGTGGAACGGTCACGGTAGAGCCGGCGGAATTGGAGTAGGTGAAGGCGACGGATTTCACATTGTGGACCAGCGGCACCACGGGGTCTCCGTCATCAAAAAACTGGACGATATTGGTAGTGGCATTGTGGGTGATGCGCTGGTACCTCATTTTGCTGACCTGCACGGTATCCGTGGAGACCGAAAAGTCCTGGTTCGGATACATGGACAGGTTTACGATGTTGCCCCCGACCGCGGTGGTGAAACGGACCATGTTCCACTGGTCCGCCTGCTTGACCGTGCGTAGCATCAGGTAGCCGAAGCCTCCGGTCTGCGTTGCCATCAGGTTTGCGTCCTGCACGTTGAGCAGCACGTCACCGGAGGTCACATCCGCCGTCACGGCGGTGGTGGCGTCGTCGGTGTTGATCCACCAGTAAACGTAATTGGATCCTACGCTGTACAGTCCGTGGCTGCGCGGCATGCCGTAGCCGATGCGGCGCAGTTCCTTGGCCAGTTCGTTGATTCCGGCCCGGCCTGCGGCACGGATCTGGGAGGCGGCCTGTTCGGTGCGGATCACCTTTTCCTGCTTCATGAAGGTGTACATCGCCGCACCCATCACAACGGTGGTGATGCCCATGACGATGATCAGCTCGATCACCGAAAAGCCCTTTTGGTTTCTATTGAGTTGGGTCCATGTACTCATGATGACCTCTATGGTTAATCCTGGTTCAACCGGGTTTGCAGGGTCCGGGATTCAGTGACGCCGGAACGACTCCAACTGACCGTGACCACGACATCCGTCTGGTCCGACGTGCCGGAGATGGTCCAGTTGCGCGTGAACTTGTTGCCGCCTGCGTTGCCGTTTTCGTCCAGGGTGTCCGATCCGTTGTTGGAGCTGGTCAGGGTGGTGCTCAGCGCCTGGTTTTTGAGATCTTCCAGTTTTTCCGCGGCAAGGGTGGTGGCCAGCGTGGCCGATTCCAGATGGCCGCTTTTATTCAGTAAATTGCCGAGAAAGAAATTGACCGTGAGCAGGCCCATCACGAGGATGGCCATGCCGATCAACAGCTCGATCAACGTGAAGCCGGATTCATTTTTGGTGTGTTTTTGTCGAGGTTCCATGACTCCCCCACTAGGTTTAATTATAAACCTCGTTTAAAGTTCGGCTCCGCTTTTTCAGCTTCTCCCCTCTAGAAAGCAATTTTTGAGCCGTTTTCGATGAAAATCGTGTTTCTGATATAACGATTCCCATAGAATGAGTTGTTTTTCAACACTTAAGGAATTTCACAAAAGAATAAGACAAAATCAGGAATATCGGAATACCTGATCCCAAAGGACAAATTTTGTCCAAATTCCGTATAAAATTTTATAACCAGCCCCGATTTGGGCCCGGTTTGGACCCGGATCCCGTATAAATATTATAAACGATTAAAAATCAAATTCTTATGAAAGAATTGGGCAAAGGACGAGAGGGCCGGTCCTGGTTGCCTGCAGGAACAAGCGCAGACAGGGGGACGAGAAGCAGGGTGAACGGGTCGCGTTCGGGAGGAGGACTGTTTTCTGGAAGTGGGAGTTTAAGACCCCATGTTCCTCAGGTTGACGTCGGTTTTGAGAATGATGTCCTCGGCAAAACCCTCCGGGTCTTCCATGGTCAGCGTGATCCCGATTTTGCGGATGGTGTGAATGTTGTTCGAACCGGTGGTGTTGCCCACGGAACTGGTCCAGCCCGAATTGGATAACGGAACGGTCACGGTACTGCCGGCGGAATTGTAATAGGTGAAGGTCACGGTCTCTACATTGTTGACCAGGGGCACCACAGGGTCTGCGTCATCAAAAAACTGGATGACGTTGTTGGTGGCATCGTGGGTGATGCGCTGGTACTTCATTTTGCTGACCAGCACGGTATCCGTGGAAACGGAAAAGTCCTGGTTGGGGTACATGGACAGGTTCAGCGTGGTGCCGCCGCTGGCGCTGCTGAAGCGGACCATGTTCCACTGGTCGGCCTGCTTGATGGTGCGGAGCATCAGGTAGCCATAGCCGCCGGACTGGGTCGCCAGCAGGTTCGCATCCTGCACGGTGATCGCCGTGTCGCCGGAAGTCACGTCTGCAGTCACGGACGTGGTGGCTTCGTCGGTGTTGACCCACCAGTACACGTAGTTGGTGCCGATGCTGTACAGGCCGTGGCCGCGCGGCATGCCGTAGCCGATGCGGCGCAGTTCCTTGGCCAGCTCGTTGATGCCGTTGCGTCCCGAGGCGCGGATCTGGGCGGCGGACTGTTCGGTACGGATCACTTTTTCCTGCTTCATGAAAGTGTAGATCGCCGCACCCATCAGGACCGTAGTGATTCCCATGACGATTAGCAGTTCGATCACCGAAAAACCCTGTTGATTCTCTTTATTTTTGGTCAAGGTAAGCATGGCGGCCTCTGTTTATGATTCCGTTGCAGCCGGATTTAAAAATTAATGCAAATATATTGGTATTGTTGACGGGGGACGAGTCACCCTTTTTTCCGATCCATTTCTTGAAGTGAAATTTATTATAAGGGCCGAACCCATACTTCAAAAATGAGACGGCCCCTGGAATTCCAGGTTGCAGGAAAGGGCTGCCCCCTCAATACGCGAATCCCCAATCTGAATCTCGCAACGGTCATGGGAACGAACCATTTGGTGCATCCCGGTTTGCGGCCCGTGCTGGTCTGCAGAGTGCAATTCTTAAGCCACTTCAAGTGTACATCTATGATCAAACTTCTTAATATATTGATTTATATGAGATTTACAAGGGTTGAGAATTTTTGGACCTGAAATCAATCTGGCGAAGGCGTTGCAAAGTTGTGACCGGACTGACAAACTTTTGCAACCCACTGTTCACATTTTTCAACAATCGGTTCCCCAGGTTCCTCTTTTATGAGGCGGCCCATTTTTCTATTTCAGGTGTTTGAAGGGCCGATTCCATCGGCCCTCGCCACCGGCGTTGTTCATTTCCAGGGAGCGTCGCTCTGGCCGGTATAATGCAATACACGGATTTCGCCTGAGGTCTTGAGAAACTGCAGGGCGCGCATGTTTTTTGCGGTGACGCCTGCGTCCTCTTTGGGAATCAGGTAGACCACCCCGTTGTCGCTGGTCTGCCCCATGGGATTGAAGGTCAACCGGGTTCCCCCGTTGAACAACTGAACCCCCCGGTTGCCAACGGGCTTGCCGTTCCAGACGTTTTTGAGGTCCGGCAACGATCCGCCGTAGAATTGCAGGTGGTCGCCCAACCCGAATTCCTCGTGAAACTCCCCCGTGTCCGCGACTCCATTGCCGTTGATGTCCTCGTGAACGTTGAAGGCATTGCGTTCAGGAAAGAAGGTAACAGAAACCAGCTTGCGTTTTTCCACCGCGGTATTCTGGGCCATGACAAGACGGTCGTAAAAGGCCACGACTTCCTGGTTGGTCTCGATGCCGTTCCACCAGTTGAGAAGCCGCGGGATGCCCATGAAAACGAGGATGAGGACGATCACCACGCCGGTCACGATTTCCGCGAGCGGCAGTTCTTTTCGGGTTCCGGTTTCCGGCTCGGGTTGGGGGGGCGGTCGCCGGGCAGGACGATTGAGAGGGGATTGACGGGTTGCCATCCAGAGCGTCTCCCTTTAAGGGGTTCGAGGCTTCGGTTCCCTGTGGAGCCCCGAGGCTGTTAAAGGCGATTGAAATAATTAGAGTTATTCTATTCTAACAGAAAACCGGAGAAACGGAAGGGTTTTCCTGCTGTCATAGGTTTCCGGGAGGCGGGTGTCGGTTCCGCCCGATCGGGGATTATTTGATACCGGGGCTGACCGGGATGAGTTGGATGTTCATCCGCTTTTCCTCGCAGAGGGTGTCGAGGGCCTTCTCCACGGGTTCGATTCCTTTCGACAGGGTGCCTTCTATATGCAGGTAGAAGGTGGGTTTCGGCGACCCGGGTTCCTCGTCGAAGTTGGAATCCAGGTGCAGGATGTTGAGACCGGCTTCAGCCAGTGCGGTGGTGACGTCCTCGACGATACCCTTGCGGTCCTCGGCATAGATGCTGACGCGGATGTCGGGCTGGCGGTGGTGTTCCAGTTTTCCCGGCACCGGGTGAATGTTGAATGTGAGGCCCAGGTTGTCGCCAATGGGTTGAACCACCCCGATCAGTTCATCCTGCGTGCCTTCCCAGTGAACCATCATCATGATGGTGAAGTTGTCGCTGAGCGCGGCCATGGAGGACTCACCCAGGTTGCATCCCGCCCGGCATAAAGATGCGCTCAAACGGGCGACAATGCCCGGCCGGTCTTTTCCCACCATCGAAAGCATGAACCAGTTTTCCATTCGAATTCCTCGCGCCCCTTGGGTTATCTCTAAATCATTGTTTCAGAAAACGAATCTCCTGTAAAGCAAAACGCCCGGATAAATCGTTCCCTGCAGGCGGTTCGCATTTTGGAATCGGATGGAAGCGCGAAAACGCAGTTTTGAATTCGGGGTTTTGGCTTTAGAATACCAATGAGGGTTCATCATTCACACCCATCCCATTTTTGTCCACCCGATGAGAGGAATTATGAAAACAACCAAACTGGTATCGGCAGGATTGATCGTGCTGGCCGCCTTGTTTCTGTTCGTCGAAAATGCCATCAGCGATGAGGATAAAGTCCGTGCCAAGATCGCCATCGAAATCCGCAGTGACGATGATTCAATCTGGGCCCGGGCACGCGACAACATCACCTCCCAGGACAAGCTTCGCATCGTGGTGATCCCGCGCACCGACCTGCATGTTTACGTGATCTACTCGAACTACGAGAAGGCGCAACTCCTTCTGCACGAAAAAGTTTCCGGCGAATCGGTGCTGAAACTGCCCGCCGGCAGCAATTTCTTCCAGGTCGACGGCACCCGGTCGCAGGAAGCATTCTGGGTGGTGTGCAGCCCGGAACCGCTTGAAAGTCTGGAAAACGATTTCTCCGGCCGGGAGGCGTCGCACGACCGCTGGGAAAAAATGGCCGAGGGGCTTTACGACAAGGGCGGGCTCGACATTGCCGAAAAAATGAAAAAGCCGATTTCCATGGCCGGGGCGGTGCGCAGCCTGGACATGTCCGAAGACCAATTGAAAGAGGACCTGCTCACCTTCACCGGCCAAACTGTCCTGATCAAACGCTTCGTGTTTGATGTTACGGAGTAAAAAGTTTCTAAAACTCATCCTGCTGCTCCATGCGGGGCTGGTGCTGGCCCTGCTTGGGTTCTGGCTGGTGCGGGGAACGGTGTGGACCAGTTGGGATTATCAGGTACTCGACCGGTTCCACAAGCGGGCCCTGGAGGAGGGTAAAGGCCCGACGGCCTCGCCCCGCCTCCTGTATCTCCTGGTCACCGACGACGCCTACGAAGATTTCGGCCGGAACGCGCTGGACCGCGGATACATGGCGCGGGTCAACCGCATCCTGTCCATGTTGCGCCCGGAAGCGGTGATGTTCGATATCATCTTCGCGCGCGAAGGGGACGCGGAGGAAGACAGGAAGTTCGCCCGCTCCCTGCGTCGTCTTCGTACCGCTTACCTGCCCATTGCTTTTCACATCTCGGATTCCCCCCAGCCGTTCCAATGGAAACCGGGTACGGTTTACGAAAAGAAGAACGAAAAAATCTCCGCGAAGCTCGAAGAGAAGGGACAGGGCGTTCCTTATTATGGCGACCAGCCGGTTCTCCAGAACGACCTGTTTGCCAAAAAGGCACAAGGCACCGGGCACATCAACGCACATAACGACTCCGACGGGGTGTACCGTCATTTCCCTCTTGTGATTAAGCTGGGTGAGCGGTTTTTCCCTTCCATGCCCCTTCGAATTTATCTCGATCACGTCCGCGTGCCATTCGACAGCGTCCGCATCGAATGGGGCCGGGCGCTTACCATCCCGGCTTTCAAGGGAAGCCTGCTGGATGAAGCGGTCGTGGTTCCCATCGACGAACGCGGCCAGGTGTACGTGCCCTACTCAGGCACGTGGGAAAACGATTTCCCCAAGGTGGCGGTCACCCGCCTGCGCGAGCTGTTTGCGGATGAGGACATGCAGGGCAACCTGAGCGAGTTTTTCGGCGGGCGTTTCGTGATGCTGGGCGATGTGTCGCAGGGCATCAGCGATATCGGCCAGACACCGCTGGAGGAAAATGTACCGCTCATCGCCGTGCATGCCTCGGTGCTGAACGGGTTTCTGGAAAACCGGTTTTATGACCGCTGGCCGGACTGGCAGGTTTATGGAGTGGTTATCGGATTCAGTCTGCTGGTGGGAGTGGCGGCCTGTTTTCGCAAGCTGTGGATATATTACGTGACGGGGGCGGTGTCCTTTGCGGCGGTCCTGGCTTTGGCGTGGTGGCAGTTCACGCGGTTTTCCCTGTTTCCGATCACTTCGGTGACAGCCGCCTGCCTGGTGGTGTTCGTGGGGCTGGTCGTGGGATTGCAGGTGTCGCTGGCCCGGCACGGGGCGTTCATCCGTACGGCGTTTTCACGTTACGTTCCGTCGCAGGTGGTGGAACAGCTTCTGGATAACCCGGACCTCTTGCGGCTCGGGGGCGAGGAGCGGGAGGCGACGGTGTTGTTCTCCGACCTGGAGGGGTTCACCACCGTTTCGGAGACCATGCCCCCGCCGAACCTGGCCTCCCTGCTCAATGAATACCTCACCGAGATGACCCGCATTGTCATCGAAAACGGCGGGATCATCGACAAGTACCTGGGTGACGGCATCATGGCGGAGTTCGGCATCCCGCTGGCGAGTCCGAATCACGCCGATCAGGCCGTGCGCGCGGGGCTCGCCATGCAGGTGGCGCTTCGCACCCTGAACGCGGAATGGGAAAAGCAGGGCCGTGTGCAGGTGAATTGCCGCATCGGCATCCATACGGGAATGCTGGTTGCGGGCAACCTGGGGTCGGACCAGGTGTTCGACTACACCGTCATCGGCGACTCGGTCAACCTCGCCTCGCGTCTCGAAGGGGTGAACAAGCTGTACCGCACGCAGGTCATCATCTCGGAAAAAACATTCAGCCTGCTCACTCCGGAGGTGTTCCGCGTGCGGCCGCTCGATATCATCAAGGTCAAAGGGAAGAACGAACCGGTTCGGATTTTCGAGGTGTACGGACTGGAGGTGAAGCCCATCACCGAAGAGGACATCGAATACTACCGATTGTATGAAGAAGGATTCCAGGCCTACCTGAACAGGGAGTTTGCGAAAGCAACCGAATTTTTCAACCGGGCCTTGAAGCTGCATCCCGACGACGCCCCCTGCCTGAACATGATCAGCCGCATCGACCGCCTTCAGGTTGAGCGCCTGCCCGCGGACTGGGACGGTTCCACCGCACTCGACTTCAAGTAGAAAACGGCCCGCCGTCCAATGGGATCAGCGCCGGTCCCGGCGGAGTTTGTTCACCCGCGATTTCGCCCATAGTCTGGCGCGACGGATCTGCTTCCGCGTCATGTGTTTCTCCAGCTTGCCAAGCGCATTTTTGGCTTCAGGATTTTTGTGCGAAGCGATCAGCATCCATTTGTACGCCTCCACCACGTTACGCCGTGTGCCCCAGGCTTCCACGTACATGCGTGCGAGCATCATCTGAGCCAGCGCATTTCCGCGCGCGGCCTGAACTTTGAGGATACGAAACGCGGTGGTGTACTGTTTCAGCTTGATTGCATGATGCGCTCTTTGCAGGGCCGTACCCGTCACACTGTCCGGGGTTTGGTGCGTATCGGTGTGGTCGGTTGTGTTTTTCGCAGGTGGGTCCAGCCGGGTTCCTTCCTGAAGTTTTGCGTTTTCCTTTTCAAGCTGCACCTTTTCCGATTGGAGGCGGGCGATGGTCGCCTCCAGTTCGCTCAATTCGGTTGCCGCGTTCATGGAATCCGGCGTCGCTTCAGGTTCTTTGGGGTCCAGCCGGAACACGAAGTCGCCCTTGTCGAGAAAGGGGTTTCGGATGCGCCCGTATTGAGGGTGCTGGGAGCCCTGCGAGTAATTCACCACCTTGGCCTGCAGAAACTCACCCAGCTCGACTCCCGTCAGGTAGCCGTCCCCGTCGGAATCGCCTTCCCCGTTCAACGCGGCGATGAACTGGTCGCGGAAAATGCTTTCGTCCGGCACCGTTTCATCCGCGCTTCCGGCGGTCACGAATTGCCGCACCGGCTGACTGGTTTTGTAACTGATGTTTTCCGGCACCGCGCGGGAGAGGGCGAAGATCGATCCAGAAAAACAACTGTCGAATAAAAACAGCGCGTGCTTGGACTCGATGCGCTTGGCATACACCTCGATGCGTTCCATATCCATGGCCCGCGCCAGAAAGCCCTGCCGGTCGCGGTTGGGATTGGGCGCGTCTGCGGGAACGATGTAGCCCATGTCGCCGCCATAGGCCAGCTTCAGTGTGTGACCGTGGCCGGCAAAATAAAAAAGCAGGCGGTTGTCCACCCCGTGACCGTATCGGTTGATGAAATCGTTGAAGGCTTTCTGCAAGGTCTCGTGGTTGGGATTCATGACCACCACCACATTGAAGCCCTGTTTCTCCAGTGCATTTTTTACCAGGTTCACGTCTTTATTGACACCGGGAAGGTCCGGCCAGCCTGCGGTGTAATCGCTGACACCGACGATCAGGGCGTGACTTTCCTGGTACAGTCCGACCTGGTTGCCCTCCGCATCTTCGATGGGTACGACGCGGATGCCGCGTTCTTCCGCCAGAGTGATAGCAGGCAACGCCAGAGCGGCGGCGAAGAGTCCAGCCATCAGGGCCGAACAAATGGATTTGGATTTCATGTGTCCAGGACTCCCTTAAAAAAATTTCAATATGTCTTCGTAGATCATAATGAGATAAGCGGCACAGCCGATGCTGAGCGCCGGACCGCCAAACAGTTTCAGCCGCGTGTGCAGGGTGAGGTGGCCCAGCACTTCCTCTTCTTTGCGGTTGCTGATGAGGAACAGCGAGGGTTCCATTTTTTTGAACACCATTTTGGTGTTGGAATACAGTTTGGCGAACTGGTCGCGATTGTATTTGTCGACCATACGCTGTCCGATCACCTTCGCCCCCCATTCCAGTTCGTCGGGATTCAGCACACCGTCTTTATCGCGGTCGAAGCGTTGTTTCAGTTTGGGGTGTTTCTGCACCAGCTTTTTGGCTTTGAGGAAGGTTTTGAAGTCGAGTTTTCTTTGCGCCGCGAGTTTCAATCCCGAATCGGCGTATCCCAGGATGTAAACGGTCTCCCCCGCCATGAATTTTTTTTCAGTCACCCGGTATTTGCCGGAGGTGTTGTCTGCGTCGTCCGTATCGAATTTTTTAAGTTCTTTTTTGTTTTCGGCAACGGCCTGTTTGAAGCGCTGGCGCACCTCGTCGCGCAGGTAGCGGTCCAGATGCTGAACAAATCCCTTTCCCTTCTGGATGATCTGCGCGCCTTCGGCGAACACCAGCGCATTGGCGCCACTGCCGTCTTCCACGTAGAATCCCTCGTCGGAATGAAGAGTGTCGATGGTCACCCAACGGGAGGAGTTGCGACTCCGCACCAGTTTTTCGATTTCCAGCGCGTAGAACACGCAGGCATCACCGCTCATCGGGGCGGTCAGCAGGCGGTCGTCATCACACACGATTTTCCCGGAAATCTCGACGTCCGTTCCTACTGCGCCGGTGGCGATGCGGGAGGTGGGGATGTCTTCCACCGTCCTTTTGGTTTTGAGGTCGCGGAATCCCTTTAAGAAAAAATAAATCCCCGCGAAAAACCCCATCACCGTGTACATCACCAGTTCCAGGTCCACCCGGACCTCGCTGGATGTGGCGGACATAATGATGTGGGCCGCATACCCCGAATTCATCAAAAGCGCTCCGGTTCGTTAACTCATTAATAAGGATAACGGCTTGATCGAAAATTTGAACTGTTTTGTGAGTTGGGGTCCGCAGGGAAAACCTGTATGACGGGAACGAGGAATCATACGAAGGCGAGAACAATTTGAAATTCCGCAGGTAAGGTCAAATTGGAGGCCCGGCCCGGAAGGGTGGACAGGGTACGCCCTTCCGGGCCGCCGTCGGAGGTGGGATTCGATCAGGAATAATATGCGCCGTAGCGGTAGATCCGGAGTTCGCGGCGAATTTCTTCCTGGTCCGGCTGGGAAGCGGGTGCGGGTTGTTTGGACGGTGCATCGGTGAAACCGCGGGTATCGGGAACGTGTTGGCGGCCGGAGTCCCGGGTGTCCACCGAATACTGGTTGTTGGCAAACTTTTCGTTTTCAATGGTTGCGGTCATAGGCAAAAACCTCCTGAATTTTTTTTGGTCGATCATGCCAGGGTTTATTTGACCCGGTATCAGGCCATGGATTGAGCCTCGGGAGAGGGGCTCTTCCATCCGGGTAGAAAAAAATAAAATCGCTGGGGGAGGGAGGCAAGTTTTGCCTCAAAAAATTATATGTAAAGTGGGACCCGTAGAATCAGGAGGCGGGTTTCCAACTGGCCACCCAGGCGTCGGCTTTTTGTTTCTTGGAGGTTTTGATGCGCGGGGTGATGAACTCCAGGCTTCTTTGGGCGTCCTTGTTGCCCCTGGCGGCAGCCAGCGAATACCACTGGTACGCCTGCATGATGTCCTTTTTCACCACGTCGCCGTTTTCGTACATCATGGCGAGGTTCATCTGGGCCAGCGGATGCCCCCGCTCGGCGGCGGGTTTCAGGTAAGTGTGCGCCTTTTTATCATCGATGACCACGCTGGTGCCGTGATAATACATGTCCCCCAGAATCGCCTGCGAATCCAGGTGGCCCTGGTCCGCCGCCAGGATGAGCCACTCGCGGGCCTTGTTGAGGTCCTTATCGGTACCGGTGCCTTCCATGTAAGCCAGTGCGGCATGATATTGACCCATCACATACCCGCCCTTACCGGATTCCTCGAACCACTTGAGGGCGGTGGGCGCGCTGCGTTTGAATCCACCGGTTCCGTTTTTGTAATACCAGCCAATTTCAAAAAGGGCCCACGGTTGTTTCTCCTGGGCGGCTTTCTTGAACCATTCCACCGCCGTTGCGACATCGCGCTCCACGCCCCGGCCGTTTTGATACATGTTGGCGACATACCACATGGCCTCCGGGTTGCCGCGTTTGGCGAGAACCATGAAGTGGGCCATGGCGGTTTTGAAATCGCCCCGCATGAAGGCCTGTTCTCCCAATCCGTAATCCACCTTGGCCTTGAACGGATTCGGTATGTAATCGAGAAACATGGCCGCACCGGTGACCACGACGAGAAACAGTGTGGCGAGGGCCAGGGTCGTTTTCCTGTTCCGGGTCTTGTCAGGTGAAGAAGGTTGGGGTGTCTCTCGAGTTGCGGAGGAAACAGAACGCGTGGGTTTGCCGGAAGGGGAGGGACCTGCATTGGAACCCTGTGTCGGGGGCCGGGGGGCCGGACGTTTCTGTGGCGACGGTTTTTGGGGAGTTCCTTTGGGTTCCGGTTTGGGGACACCACCCGCACGGGGGGCATTGGCCGGAGCCGACGCCGGCGGAGGACGCCGGGGTGGCGGTTTGGGTTTTGCCTGTTCGGGTTTTTTGTTTTTCTCGGGTTCCTTGGGCATGGCTCCCCTTCTCCCCTCAGATTTTCAGGAAACACATTCCTGAAAAAAATCCTCATCAATTATATCGGATTGCTGGAACATTGCAAAAAAAGTCATAAAAAACAAGGGGGATTTCCCCTCTGAACCCTGTCGATGGGATAAAAAAAGAAACCCCGGCCGGGAAATCACTTTGAATTTTGCCGGATAAAAAAGCGAAGGAGGGAAGGGGGGAGTGACTGAAAAAATTTAAGCCATCGAGTGGTCCGGAGATGGAATCCAGCAGAAAAAACTTCACTTACCGCTACTTTTCCTTTCCCGGTTTCCTTATCCTGATTGTTGAAGAGCGGGTGTCCTTCCTGAAAACGGATTCGCTCGTTTCGTACCGCCGAATTCGAATTTAATAATTGCTACTGAAGCTTGGGAGTCTGTTCGTGGTCTGGGTCTATTTGCTTTTCCTGCTGTTTGTATTTTTGATGTTGGCGCTCGATCTCGGCGTGTTTCACCGGGATGCGCATGAGATCAATATCCAGGAAGCTTTGTTCTGGACCGGAGTCTGGGTGGCCTGTGCCCTGGTGTTCAACATGCTGGTTTATTTTTTGTACGAATACCAGTGGCTGGGTGTGGGCGTTGATCCGCGATACCAGAAATCCGGAGCGCAGGCGACGCTTCAGTTTTTTGTCGGGTACCTGTTGGAAAAATCGCTCAGCCTGGATAACGTGTTCGTCATCGCGCTCGTCTTCACTTACTTCAAAGTGCCTCTGCGCTACCAGCACCGGGTTCTGTACTGGGGCATCCTGGGGGCCCTGGTGCTTCGCGGTCTGATGATCGGTCTGGGCACGGTTCTGATTCAGCGGTTCGACTGGATCGTGTATGTATTCGGCCTGCTGTTGCTGTGGACGGCGGTCAAGATGTTGATCGAGCGTCACGACAACCTCGATCCGGAAAAAAATCCGCTGATCCGCTGGGTCAAAAAGAAACTGCCGCTGACCGATGATTTTGAAGGCGACCGGTTTCTGGTGAAGCGTGAAGGCCGATGGATGGCCACGCCGCTGTTCCTCGCGCTGGTGCTGGTGGAAAGCTCCGATTTGCTGTTTGCGGTGGATTCCATTCCCGCCATCTTTGCAGTGACGCACGATCCGTTCATCGTGTTCACGTCCAACATTTTCGCCATCCTGGGACTGCGTTCGTTGTATTTCGCACTGGCGGAGTTGCTGGAGAAATTCCGCTACATGAAAATGAGCCTCACCTTCCTGCTGGCGTTCATTGGAGTGAAGATGATGCTGTCGCACACGCATCCGATTCCGAACCTGGTGTCGCTGGCGGTGATCATCGGCATCCTTGGCGTGGGGGTGGTGGCCTCGATACTGGGAGCCCATCGCGACACCGCGCCCCTGGTTTCCCCGGTCGCCAAAAACCTGCAACAACTGGTGGGCTGGACGTACGACGGGGTGCTTCGACTGTTCATCATCCTGGTGGGCATCACGGTTCTGCTGACGGGGATAGTGATGATCATCCTGCCGGGCCCGGCAATCCTCGTCATTCCCGCCGGACTCGCCATCCTGGCGACGGAGTTCGCGTGGGCGCGCTGGCTGCTGAAAAAATTCCGCAACAAGTCGAGCGCCCTGATGGAAAAGCTGCCGCGAATGCTGAAACGGAATGTGGAAAAGGACGAGGGATTGCGTTAGTGCGGAACCCACTCTAAAGTGGTCGATGAAAATGGAAATGGTTTCAAATCCACCAAGCCTGGGCTAAGATGAATCGTCCACAAGTGCAGTCCCTTATTCACCGACAGGCGGTGATCATGACAAAGGACAATCCGGTATCCGTGCCCACCGACAGCCAGGCGGACCCCACCCCGCTCTGGCAGTTCGTGCGTCCGGATGAATATAGCTTGCCTGTCACCGCCGTTGCGAGCACAGCCCTCCGCAAATGGACCGCGTTCAAACAGCTTTTCATCAAAAACGGGGAAAATGGCGACAGTCCGTTCAAGGCCGAAGTCGAACTGAAAACACTACCGGAAGTGCGCCTGCGCCATTTGGTTCCACCCATCGACTGGAATGAGGTGGCAGGAGTCCTCGACGCGGAACTGGAGGATTGGCTTGATGAGCATTCGCCGGACGTTCCGGTTCAAATTGTTTTGTTCCAGCCCCACACCGGACAGGAGGCCCTGTTGCGCCATTGGGCCGATCTCCATGATGCGCTTTGGCTCGAGCCGCCGACACCGGAACAAATTCTGAAAGCCGATCCCCACTGGTTGGGAAAATGGCCCAACACCGATCGGGTTTGGGTCCTGCCGCACCTCGAACACTGTTTCCTGCGGCATGCGAACGGACTGGAACTGGCCCGCCGGTTTCTGGAGTGGACTGCATCCGGCAGGCTGGGTCGCGGTCTCATCGGTTGTGACAGCTGGGGCTGGGCCTACCTGCAACGCGTCGGGCCGCCTTCACAGGTGAATCCCCTTATCCTGCAGGCGTTCGATGGCGAACGGCTGTCGCGGCTGTTTTCAAAAAAGAGAGACACAGGGGGCCGCAACAACCGGGTGCGTTTCCTGAATGCCAAAACAGGAAAAACAATTTTGTGTTCGCAATCCGGCCAGGATTACGAAATCAGTTCGGAATTGAACCAGCTGGCTGCCCGGTGCCGGGGTAACTTTGGAACGGCCCTCGCTTTCTGGAGCCGCCGGTTGCGGGCCGAACCGGATGAGGAAGAAGCGCCTGTTGTTGAAGAGGAGAATGGCCCGGATGCCCTTGGGAGTCTGAAGGAAGAGTCCGTCTGGGTTGCCCAGATGCCAGAGGAGTTGACCCTTCCCACGGAAAAAGACGAAAGCGTTGCCTTTGTATTGCACGCCCTGCTTCTTCACAACGGATTGACAGTGGCGCTTCTCAGCGATTTGTTGTCCATTCCGGATTTTCGCATTGCATCTTTTTTGCGCCGCCTGCAGGCATTGGGTGCGGTGGATGAAGAATCGGGATACTGGAAAGTGACCCCCCTGGGTTATCCCACCGTGCGGGAGTATCTGAGTGCACGGGATTATCTGCTGGATGGGTTTTGAGGGCGGTTATGGATAACGAAAAAATCTCTCAAGTGTTCAAGACGCTCGATACGGTCGCGATGATTGAGCTGGTTCTGATCGTAATCGGAGCGGTTGTACTCATCCTGATCACTCAGAGCCTGCTGCCCTGGGTGGCCAACCGCCTGCATGGCAGGTTGCGATTGTTCCTGCTGGCCATGACCCCGCTGTTGCGGCTGGTATTCATACTGGCTGCATTCGTCCTGAGCGTGCCCCTGGTCATAGAACCGTCCCTGCAGAACATGGTGGCGGTGCTGGGTTCGGTCGGACTGGTGCTGGGGTTTGCACTCAAGGATTACGCGAGCAGCCTGGTTGCCGGGGTGGTTGCGGTGGGCGAACGGTTGTACCGCAACGGAGACTGGATCGAGGTGAACGGGGTGTATGGCGAGGTGACGCACGTGGGGGTGCGCACGGTGCAGATCGTCACGGCGGATGACACGGCGGTGTACATTCCGCATCACAAACTTTGGACCGAGCTGATCTCCAACGCCAACAACGGCACGCCGCACCTGCAATGCGTGGCGCATTTTTACCTGCATCCCCAACACGATGCCGTGGAGATCCAGCGGATCCTGCACGACGTGGCGCTGACCAGTCCTTACCTGTATTTCGATTTGCCCGTTTCGGTGGTGGTGGTGGAAGAACCGTGGGGCACGCATTATCGCCTGAAGGCATATGCGGTCGATCCCCGTCACCAGTTCCGGTTCATCACCGACCTCACCGTGCGCGGCAAAACCGCGCTGATCGAACGCAATATCCGGTTTGCGCTGACTGCCGGGCAGGCCGGGCAGGATGCCCCCACAGCCACCGGTTGAGCGCGACTCACCCCATCAAACCCTTGCGGTAATCGTCGAACGCCTGTACCAGTTCCGCTTCCGTATTCATCACAAACGGACCTTCCCCGGCGATGGGCTCGGCAATGGGTTCTCCGGAAAGCAGCAGCAACCGGGTTTCTTCCTGAGCGGATAAATGAATGGCCTCGCCTTCGCGGGAGAACCGCACCAGTTGCGCGGCACGGGCGGTCTCGCTCTGATTGACCTTCACCGTGCCCGTCACCGGCACCACGGCGGTGGTGTGTCCGGCGGGCAGGGACAGTTCCATCTCTCCCCCCGCCCGCAGGGTGATGTCCCAGATATTGATCGGCGTGAATGTGAGTGCGGGGCCGCGTGTTCCGTCGTACTCCCCGGCAATGACGCGAAGCTGGCTGCCGTTCACCTCAACAGTGGGAATGCGCGAGGAAGCGATGTCCTGGTAGCGCGGCGGCGACATCTTGTCTCTCGCGGGCAGGTTGACCCACAACTGCACGGCATGGAACGTACCGCCTTTTTCCGTGAAGGACTGGGAGTGGAATTCCTGGTGGACGATACCGGAGGCGGCGGTCATCCATTGCACGTCGCCGGGCTCGAGGTGGCCGCTATTGCCCGCGAGGTCCTTGTGCTCCACCTCGCCTTCATAGACGATGGTGACCGTTTCGAACCCGCGGTGCGGATGCTGGCCCACGCCGCGCGGTTTGGACGCAGGCGGGAACTCCGCGGGACCGGCGAAGTCGAACAGCAGGAACGGGCTCAGCGCTTCGCCGTGGCTGTCGTATGTGAACAGGGTGCGCACGGGAAACCCGTCGCCCACCCAGTGCTGGCCGGGTGTGTTTAAAACTTCCTCGATCTGTTTCAACTGGGCCATGATGCCTCCTTCGGGTAAATGAAAGCCAGCCCCCTCGTTAACAGACTATCATTGAAACACCCGTTCGAAAAACGCCTGCATGGATTTCCACGCGCGTTTGTCCGCCTGCTTGTCGTACACCAGGCTGTCGATGTTGAATTTCTGGCGGAACTCGTCGGCCTGCGGGTTGGTGTAGCTGTGTTTGACGCCTTGCAGGTTGATGTAAGTCAAATCGACATTGGCCTCGAACATTTCCTTCATGAACCCGGCCACCCGGTCGGCGGGCAGGAAGCCGTCTTCCGAGCCGTTGATGACGAGGATCGATGCCTTGACGTCGCCCTTGCTCACCGGCGGCTGGTCCGGCAGGGCGCTGTGGAACGCCACCACGGCGTCGAGGTCCGCGCCGCTCCGCGCCATGCGGATGGACACCGCACCGCCGAAACAGAACCCGATGGCGCCGATGCGGTCCGCGTCCACCGTCGGCTCCGACTTCAGGATTTCCAGGGCGCGGTTGAACTTCGCCTGGCTGCCTTCCCAGTCCTTGAACGCCGCGTTCATGAACTCACCCGCTTTTTTCGGGTGATCGGCCAGCTTGCCGTCGCCGTACATGTCGAGCGCCAGCGCGGTGTAGCCCAGCTCCGCCAGCATGCGCGCGCGGTTCCGCGCGTGTTCGTTGTGTCCCCACCACTCGTGCACGACGAGGATGCCGGGGCGTTTGCCCTCGACCGCGTCGTTCCAGGCGACGAAGGCTTTCAGTTCGACGCCGTCCAGCTTATGGGTGATCTCCTTGGTCTGGACACCCGCGTGAGCGGGCAGGGCGATCAGTACGCAGGCCAGCGCCAGCGCGGTGAAGGAAATCGTTTTCAGGAAACGTTGAGTTTGGAATCGGAACACGTTATCTTGCCTCCAGAAGAGATGATTGAAGGCCCCCTTCCCCGAAGACCGTGGGGAACGAAAAGGGATGGCTTGGTGCAAACCGGGTTCTTTCCCTGTGGAAGGAAAAGAGTAGCCCCAAGGGGAATCGAACCCCTGTTTCCGGCGTGAGAGGCCGGCGTCCTAACCGCTAGACGATGGGGCCGCGCTGTCAGATACCGCCGCCGTCCCTGTTGATCAGGGGCGGACCACTGCTTTTTCGCTGCTTCTTTTTCTCCTGCCGGATGCGCTCTTCGGCTTCCAGGTCGCGCTTGTTGAGGCGGCTGACCAGGTACACCATCAGGAAGTACGAAGGCACGCCCATCACCACCCAGGTGATGAAAAACTTTCCGGCGGGGGAAACCGGGGCGGAATCCGCCTCGGTGGTCGGGGTGGCGAACAGCATGTTGATGGCCCACATGATGAGGCCGAACACGATGCCGAGAAGCGACGCCACCGCCGTTTTGTGCATCAGCTCGTTGGGGTACAGGCCGGACAGGATGTGGAAGTCCGTCACATACGCGCCCAGGATGCCGAGCGTGGCGAAAATGAACATGGTGAACAGAAGGAAGTCGCTGACCACGGCCACGGTCCCCACCAGGTTGTAGGCGGGGGCGCACAATCCAAGCAGAAACGGGTTGCGGTAAATACTGGCGGCCGGCATTCACTCCTCCTGTAAAAAACAAAAAAATGGCTCGGGTACAAGGATTCGAACCTCAACCTTCAGAGCCAGAATCTGACGTCCTACCATTAGACGATACCCGAGCGTTGAACCTATTGTATGAATTAAACCTTCCGGTTTCAAGGTGATTTGACAAAAGGGGTAGAGAATAATAAAACACCCGCGGTTGCCGGGTCAATGGGGGAATGAATTGATTTTTCATGATTTTATTACAGACGGAATCCTGCCGGGGCGGCTGCTGTGCGGGTGATCGGCGGGAGCCTGAGGGGCACGCGGCTGAATCCGCTGAAAGGGCTCGATATCCGGCCCACGCTGGACCGGGTGCGCGAGTCCCTGTTCAACATCGCGGGCGGCGGCATCGAAGGCGCGCGGGTGCTGGACCTGTTCGCAGGCAGCGGTGCGGTGGGCATCGAAGCCCTCAGCCGGGGAGCAAAACGGGTGGTGTTCGTCGAGGCCAGAGCCAAAGTCCGCGACCTCCTGCAGGGCAACCTGAAAAAATGCCGCCTGCTGGAACCGGACGCCGATTCAGCGGACTGGACCCTGCTGTCCGCCACAGCCCGGCAGGCCATCGACCGGCTCGCCCGTCAGGGGGAGGTGTTCGACTGGGTGTACGTGGATCCGCCCTTCGAGGCCGATCTGTACACGGAAACCCTGACGGCGCTGGCGGAATCCGGCATCCTCGCCCCGGAGGCGGAGGTGGTGGCCGAGCATTTTCACAAAACCGCCCTCGCTGAAAACTATGTTAGACTGAAAAAACGTGAAACCCGGCGGACAGGCGACACCTGTTTGTCTTTTTTTTATTTGGAAAACGGTTGATCCATGACGGAACTCCAGACAGTTGAGATCGGCACCGACTGCAAGGTCGTCGTCGCCATGAGCGGCGGGGTGGACAGCTCCGTCGCCGCTGCCCTGCTGAAGGAACAGGGATTCGACCTGGTCGGCATCTCGCTCCAGTTGTGGAACTACAGCTGGGACACGGACAACCGTTTCGGCACCTGCTGTTCGCTCGATGACCTGGGCGACGCCCGCCGCGTGGCGGAGCGGGTCGGCATCCCGTTCTACATCCTCAACCTGGAAAAAGAATTCCGCGAGGGCGTGGTCGATTACTTCGTCGACGAATACCTGAAGGGCCGCACGCCCATCCCCTGCACCGCCTGCAACAAGAAGCTCAAGTTCGACGAGCTCATGCACAAGGCGGAGGTGTACGGTTACGACTACATCGCCACCGGCCACTACGCTTCGGTGGTGAAGGACGCAAGCGGACGCTACACCGTGCGGCGCGGTCGCGACGCATCCAAGGACCAGAGTTATTTCCTGTTCAACCTGTCGCAGGAGCAGTTGTCGCGCCTCGTGTTCCCGCTGGGCGACATGGAAAAGAAGGAAGTGCGTGGTCTCGCCGAGAAGTACCGCCTGAACGTCGCGGGCAAGGCGGAATCGCACGAAATCTGTTTCATCCCCGATAACGATTACGCCAAGTTCATCGAAAGCGAAGTGGACGCGGCGCTGTTTCGTCCGGGCAACATCGTCAATGCCGACGGCGACGTGCTGGGCACGCACAAGGGCTATCCCGCCTACACCATCGGGCAGCGCAAGGGACTCAACCTGGGCGGCCTGCCGGAACCGTACTACGTGACCGCCATCGACACCGTCAACAACGAGGTGGTGGTGGGACCGAAGAACGACCTGTTCCGCGAAGAGTTCACGGTGAGCGACGTGACGTGGCAGTTGGATCACTGCGAGGCGTTCGAGGCGGAAGTGCAGATCCGTTACCGTCACCAGCCGGTGGCCTGTGTGGTGACGCCGCTTCCGGGCGAGCGCGCGCGCATCCAGCTGGAACATCCCCAGCCCGCCATCACGCCGGGTCAGTCCGCTGTGTTTTACACGGACGACTGTATTGTCGGCGGGGGGTGGATTGAATGACCGCTCCCCTGCAGGTGGCCGTGGAGGCGGCGCGGGCGGCGGGTCGCATCCAGAAAGAACGCGCCGACTGCATCGGTGAAATCCGCTACAAGGGCGACATCAACCCCGTCACCGAAGTCGACCTTCTCTGCGAAAAAGAAATCATCGACCGCATCCGGAAAACGTTTCCCGATCACGCTGTGCTGGCCGAGGAATCAGGCGAGACCGTCGGCCACGCCGATCACCTGTGGGTGATCGATCCGCTGGACGGCACCATCAACTACGCGCACGGCTACCCCTGCTACTGCGTGTCCATCGCTTACCGTCACGAAAACGAAACTGTGGTCGGGGTGGTGTACAATCCCAGCCTCGACGAGTTGTTCGTCGCCGAAAAGGGAAAGGGCGCGACGATGAACGGCAAACCCATCGCCGTCTCGCCTCTCGCCAACCTGAAGGAAAGCCTGCTGGTGACGGGTTTCGCCTACGACATCCACACCGCGACGCACAACAACCTGGACCACTTCATCAACTTCATCAGCGCCTGCCAGGCGGTACGCCGCGCCGGGTCGGCCGCCCTCGATCTGTGCTACACGGCGATGGGGCGGTTCGAAGGGTTCTGGGAATTGAAGTTGAATACCTGGGACTACGCGGCGGGTGTGCTGATCCTCGAAGAAGCGGGTGGCCGGGTGACGCGGTTCGACGGCACGCCGTTTCAGTATGGTGACCGCGAGATTCTGACGTCGAACGGACTCATCCACGACGCCATGATCGCCGTCCTCGAAAAAGGCAGCAGCCGCGGTACGTTGATGAAATGACCCCGTTTATTTGTCCGGTTTGATGAGGTAGGTGTAGCCGGACAGGCCTTCCTTGTACAGGTTGAGAAACTGGTCGGCTTCTTCCTGCGAAAGCCGGCCGTTCTGCACGCTGTGGAACAGGAATCCCGCCATGCGTCCCGCCAGTTCTTCCGCGCGGAACTGCACGTAGTCGAGCACGTCCGTGACGTCCTCCCCCTCGATGATCTGCTCGTACTTGAGCGTCCCGTCCTTTTTCAATGACACGTGAACGGTGTTGGTGTCGCCGAACAGGTTGTGCAGGTCGCCCAGGATTTCCTGGTATGCGCCGGTGAGGAAGATGCCGATGCGGTACGGCTCGCTGTTCACCGGATGCAGGGGCAGGGTGCGTTCCATGTTGTGGTTGCCGATGAATGTGTCGATCATCCCGTCGGAGTCGCAGGTCAGGTCCATCAGCGTTGCCTCGCGCGACGGATGTTCGTTCAGCCGTTGCAGGGGAACGATGGGAAACACCTGGTCGATGGCCCACGAGTCGGGGAGCGACTGGAACACGGAGAAGTTGCAGAAGTACTTGTCGGCGAGACGCTGGTTGAGCGTTTTGAGTTCGTCCGGCATGTACTTGAGGCGTGACGCCAGGTCCTGAATTTTCCGGCAGATGCCCCAGAACAGCTTGTCGGCAATGGCCTTGTCCTTGAGCGAAATCATGCCCAGTGAAAACTGGTTCTGCGACTGGTCCTTGAGGTCCAGCGCGTCGTGCCAGGATTCGGTGATGTTCTTGTTCGACGCCTGTTCGAGGACGTAGTGCAACTCCTGCACCACGCTCGGTGCGTCGTCGTCGATATCGAAATCGTGATCCGAGTCCGGGAACGAGGCCACCTCCAGTACGTTGAACACGAGAATGGAGTGGTACGCCGTCATGGCCCGGCCGGATTCCGAGATGATGTTCGGGTGCGGAAGGTTTTCCTCCTCGCAGATTTCCGAGAGGTGGTAGATGACGTCGTTGGCGTATTCCTGAACCGTGTAGTTGGTGCTGGAGGCGAAGGTGGACTTCGACCCGTCGTAATCCACGCCCAGCCCGCCGCCGACGTCGATGAACTTCAGGTTGCACCCCATCTTCATGAGTTCGGAGTAATACCGGCCGACTTCCTTCAGGCTGTTCTTGATGCGGCGGATGTTGGTGATCTGGCTGCCGAGGTGGAAGTGAATGAGCTGGATGCAGTCCAGCGCCCCCTCCTTGCGGGCGATCTCCACCGCCTCCACGGTTTCCATCGGGCTCAGGCCGAACTTCGAGTATTCGCCGCCGGAAGACGCCCAGCGTCCGGCTCCCGCGGAGAACAGCTTGATGCGCAGGCCGATGTTCGGCGTGACACCGATTTCCTTCGCCACACGGAGGGTCATGGAAAGTTCCGAGAGGCGTTCGACCACGATGAACACACGCTTGCCCAGCTTCTGGCCCATCAGTGCGAGGCGGATGAACGACTCGTCCTTGTAGCCGTTGCAGATGAGCAGGGCCTCCGGGTTGTCCATGATGGCGAGGATGGCGTGGAGCTCGGGCTTCGACCCGGCTTCGAGGCCGATGTTGTGGTCCCGGCCGAACTTCACGATCTCTTCCACCACCTGTCTCTGCTGGTTGACCTTGATCGGGTACACGCCGTGGTACTCGCCGGTGTAGTTGTGGTCCACCGCGGCTTTCCGGAACGCATGGGCCAGTTTGGCGATGCTGGATTTGAGGATGTCGGAGAAGCGGATCAGGACCGGCAGGGAATAGCCCTTGGCCTTGATGTCGTCCACCAGCAGTTTCAGGTCGACCGTGTGCTCGTTGGTCTGGTCCGGGCGGACGATGATGTGCCCTTTTTCGTTGATGCCGAAGTAGCCGCACCCCCAGCCGTCGATGTTGTACAATTCCCTCGATTTTTCAATGGTCCATTTCTGCATTCCGGATCGGTGTCCTCTGGTGCGGGTTCTTTGGAAAATGAGTGTATTCGTTCAGTTTTAAAAGACACCCCCGGACGATGTCAAACAGAAAACAGGGGTGGGGGTGGCGGGCGGTTCAAAAGCGGTTTTTGCCGGTCGGCGATTTGTGTTATAAAGGCCGGACCTCGTTTCCCTATCCCATGGTAACACCCTTTCAGGAGAGAGCATGAAAATCGAAGATGTGGACGTCCGCGACATCGCCCGGCAATACGGCACCCCGGTGTACGTGTACAGCCTGAAAACCCTGCGCGCCGCCATCGCGGAGATCAAAACCCTCGCGCCGGTGGTGCGCTACGCCATGAAGGCGGAATCGAACCGCGTCATCCTGCAGGAGATGAAAAAGCAGGGGATTCACATCGACGCCGTCAGCGTGCTGGAAGTCCAGCGGGCCCTGCGTGCGGGTTTCGACGCCTCGGAGGTCTGCTTCACCAGCGACGTGTTCTTTCACGCTTCGGACGCGGAGTACTGCATCGAGAACAACGTGTACACCAACTGCGGCACGCTGGGGATGCTTCGCGAGTACGGGCAGACACTGAAACGGCTCGGCAAGGGATCGAACAAGGTCTCCATCCGCATCAACCCGGGGGAGGGCGCGGGCCATTCCAAGAAGACCAACACCGGCGGCCCCTACAGCAAGCACGGCATCTGGCACCAGAGCCTCGACGAGGCGCGCGCCATCGCGAAGGAATACGGCCTCATCATCAACGGTGTGCACATCCACATCGGTTCCGGCGGCGATATGGAGCACCTGAAACGGCTGACCGGCAAGCTGGTCGAGTTCGCCAGGCAGTTCGACGATGTGGAGGTGATCAATTTCGGCGGGGGCCTGCCGTACCAGTACCGTGAAGGTCAGCCGGAGGCCGATGTCTCCGCCTACAAACCGATCCTGGAGGAACGCCTCGCCATCCTGGAAAAACATTTCGGCCGCAAGATCCGCTGTGAGATCGAGCCCGGCAGGCGTTTCGTGGCCGGGTGCGGGTACCTGCTGGGTGAGGTGCGGGCGCTCAACCACACGCTCGATGAAAACGGCAAACGCCTCGACTACGTGCTGGGCAACATCGGCTTCTGTCATCTACTCAGGCCGATGGCCTACGGCTCGTACCACGCCATTCAGTTTGTGGGTGACAATCTGGGCCCGGAGCAGGACGTGATCGTCGCCGGGCCGGTGTGCGAGTCGGGCGACGTGCTCACTCAGGAAAACGAGGAACCCGTAACGCGCAAACTGCCCTTGCCCAATCCGGGCGACATCATGGTGGTGGGGGGTGCCGGGGCGTACGGCTTTGTCATGTCGTCGAACTACAACACCCAGCCGCTTCTGCCGGAAGTGATGGTGGACGGCGATAAATGCATCCTCGCCCGCCGACGCCAGACCCTCGACGACATCTTGAAAGAAGAGGAAGAGGTTTAAGAAGTCCGCTTCCGCCCTGCGGCGGTCGCTTTATTCTTTCTCGAACAGCGGGTCGATCTGCTGGGCCATCTCCACGTCGGCCAGGGTGACGCCGCTCACGGTGTGCGTCCAGTAACGCACGGTGATGCGTTTGTAGTGGATCAGGATGTCGGGGTGGTGGTTTTCCTTCTCCGCTTCCTCGGCCACCTGCCGGACGAAGTCGATCCCTTTCAAATACTCTTTTGCGCGGTACACGCGGTAGATGAAGGGCAGGCCCTTCTCGTTTTTATCGACCTTCCATTCCGGCGCCATCTCTTTCAGTTTTTGTTGAAGCTCGTCGTCGCTCAATGCGGTTTTCTGTACCATGATTCGTCCCTCATCTATTCAAGAAGACCGTGAGGTCTTGGTTTTAAATTAACACATAGATTCTTCGTCGCCTGCGGCTTCTCAGAATGACAGGGTTGAGTTTGAATTGTCATTCTGAGCGAAGCGAAGAATCTATGTTTTCTCTGTATTTCAAAGTGTCATCCATCGCTGACGCTTTGGATGACAAACCGAAAAGGAAAAAGCCCCCCAGCCCCCTTCGGAGAAGGGGGAGCCGAATTACTTCCAAACCGGCATTTTCTACTTCCCCTCCTTGGAAAGGGGAGGGGAAATTAATGATTAGAGCAAGATTCATTTCCTGCCGTCGAGTTCCTCCAGCCGTTTGCGCAGGGTGACGGGGTGGACTTTGTAGATGAAACTGTCCTCGCCGTTCAACCGCACCACGGGAATCTTTTCCTTGTATGCCTCGAACAGGGCGGCGTCGGATTCGATGTCCGTGAGCCTAAGCGTCGCCGGGTAATCGGCGAGCACCGCCTCCACCACCTCTTTCGCCTCGTCGCACAGGCAGCAGTCGGACTTGGTCAGGATTTCGATCTCAATCATATCGCCATCCGCCGTCCCTTTACATCGAGTGGGTCATGGTGGTGACCTTGCCCCAGATGATGAGCGCCAAAGACAGCACGATGCAGAACACGAGGACGGCGGTGGCTACCGGACGTTTTCGCCAGTCGCGTTCCGGACCCCGGTCGATGAACGGCACCGCGACGAGAAACAGCACGATGAGCGCGGGCGCGACAATCAGAAACGGCACCCACAGGTTTTCCAGCGCGTAGATCCAGACAAACTGCCACGGCGGTTTGGTGACCTCCATCCCGAACACCGGTTCGTCGCCCAACGGCGGCGCGATGGTGAGCGCCAGAATGCAGACGATGAAGAACACCCCCGCGCCCGCCATATTCAGGTATTGCAAATGGCGGGTGAACGGCATGTGCCGCTGGACTACCGGCGGCGTGTCCATCTCGCTCGAAGCCCTGTGCGTCTCACCCACTTCAGGCTGACCCGGCAGGGGCGACAGCCTGTGGTACTTGATATAGAACAGGTGCAGGCCGAGTAGCGGAATCGTGATGACAGGCAGCAGGCTGATGTGTGCCATGTACACGCGGTTCAGGATCGGCACCCCCTGCGCGAATTTTTCCGTCAGCGGGTAGCCAAGGATGCCCAGGTTGTCCGCCACCCAGTTGAAATGCATGAGCGCTTCATACCCTTCCTGATCCCACTTGAGCACCGTTCCCGTGAACAGGAAACCGACCATCATCAGCAGGAGCCCCACACCGATCAGCCAGTTCACTTCCCGCGGTGCCTTGTACGCCGCCGTGTGCGCGACGCGGATCATGTGCAGGAGCAGGGTGACGGTCAACGCCTCCGCCGCCCAGAAATGGAGTCCGCGCAGGAACCATCCCAGATAAACCTGGTCCATCAGGTAATGCACGCTGGCGTTGGCACGTTCCGGATTCGGCACGTAAAACTGTGCGAGCAGGATGCCGGTGATGACGAGGATGGAAAAGGACGACAGCGTCATTCCGCCCAATGAGTAACGGATGGTGTTGGCGTGTTCGGGGATGGGGTACTCCAGCTCCTTGTAGCCGAGCCGGTCTTTCACTGTCTCAACGATTCCATTCGCCATGAGCGGCCTCCGGGGTTTGCCGGTGTGGGAGCCGGGGATTAAGAATCGGTCGGGCGCTTGAGAAACAAGAAGCCGGCCACCAGACCGGATAAGACGGTGATGCCTACGGCGAGGCCGTAGCCCTTGCTGGACGAAGCGACCATTTCATGCGTCGCCTGTTCGATGTGCTGTTTTTCTTTCATGCCGGCCATGTCGTGTCCGGAATGATCCATCATCTCCCCCGGCATCGTGGAATCCATGGATCCCGGACCGAGACCCAGGGGGTCGTCCTCCAGTCCGAGGGAAGGAGAACTGCCGTGCTCCATGCCCGGCATCCCGGACCCCGTGCCGTAATCGACCGAATCGGCCGAACCCATTCCGTACTCGACGGGTTCGGTCGAATGCCCGGCATGCGAATCCATCGGCAGGTCCTCGATCAGTTTGACGGGGGAGCCGACGGCGGGTTCTTCCTCGATAGAGGTTTCGTGATCGTCGTGTTTTTCACCGCCGTGAGCGAAGGCCAAAGCGGGCAGGCAGGACAGGCAAAGCATAAGAACCAGTATGCGTAAAGGAATCATATCCGAGTCACTCCTCAGGATTGCTCCACGAGTTGCTGGAATGCGGCCATCGCGTCTTCCGTCGCCCAGTCCCTCGGTCCGATGGCCTTGTGCACGATGACGCCGTTTTTGCTGACAATGAACGTCTCCGGCACGCCGGTGGTCTTGTACACCTGCTTGGCGATTTCCTCATCCGGGTCGAGCAGGACCGGGAAGGTGAGGTTGTATTCTTCCATGAACGGCTGGATCAGTTTCTGATCCTTGTCCACGCTGATGGTCAGCATTTCGAATCCCCGGTCCTTGAATTTGTCGTACACCTTCTGCATGGAGGGCATCTCCACCTTGCAGGTGGCGCACCACGTGGCCCAGAAGTTGATGAACACCACTTTGCCGCGGTAGTCCTTGAGGGAGATCTTGCCGCCGTTCAGGGTGGGTAGTTCGAAGTTGGGTGCCAGGAACGCCTCCGCCGGGTACTCCGTCTCGAAGGGTTTCGGCGGCACGTTGTCCAGCGCCTTCAAAAAAATAAACAAAAGGGCCGCCGCAAGCAGTGAGTAGGGGATATAGACGCTGACAGGTTTCTTTTCCAGGACGTGTTCCATTTTCTTTTTCTGGGTCCGATCGTTCAATTACAGGTGCCGTTTGTAGGGGCGGTAAAACCGGTCGTCCACCGCTTTCACGATTTCATCGAGAGTCTTGCCGGATTTGTACAGTTCGTACGCGTAGATCACTTCGTCGATGCACACGCCGCACTTGGAGCCGTGCATGGTGGTGAAGCAGGTCAGGAGCGTTTTGTGGCCGTGGTCCCGTTTGCAGTAACAATAGCAGAACTGGCTGTCTATCACTTTCGGGATTTCCGCCGCGTACCGGTAGGCGAGTGCCGCCTTGCCGGTGAACAGCGCCGGGGTCAATACCGGGCGTGTCTCAATCAGGTTGCCCGTGGCCGGGGCCACCGGTGTGGGAGCCGGTTGGAGGTACAGGTATCCGCCGAACAGGATCGCTCCCACCACGGCACCGAACACCCCCGGGAGCGTGTATTTTTTGCTGGGTTTGGCGGACGCCGGCGGCTTCTGGTTCTTTTTGGACTTTTTCTTTCCCATGATTATCCGGTAGTGAAAGGGTGGGATTGAGGATGTATGTTTTCAGACATTATATAATTTAGGCTTTCGGCCTTTCAAGGGTTTTGGGTCACCGTTTGGGCGGGTACCATTTGCTCAGCCGGGCCGGAGAAAACCCCATCAAAAAAAGGGAAGCGATCAGAATGTTGCGCGAAGTGGTCCAAATCAGTCCCTCGGCATGCCAGCGGCGCGCGGAGGTGGAAACAGCCTCACGCAGGATCACCGTCCGGCCGCGTTTTTTCAGGCGGCGAAAGAAATCCAGGTCCTCGCAGATGGGCAAGGGAGAAAATCCTCCCAGTTCGTGAAACACCTCCGGTCGAACGAAGATGCCCTGGTCCCCGTACACCAGGTTCAGGTAGCGTGAGCGCAGGGTGGCCAGGCGCGAAATGGTCTGCAAAGCGGGCTTTTGGGAGTCGATCGCCAGGCTGAAAGCGCCGCCGATGTGGCGGCCTCGTTTCATCACGGCAACCATGCGCTGGAATCCCGCCTCATCCAGGTGGCTGTCGGCATGCAGAAACAGCAGGAGATCGCCTTTTGCGTGCCCGGCGGCGGCGTTCATCTGTGGCGCCCGGCCGCGCTGGGATTCGATAAAGCGCACCCCGCGCCGCTCGGCGATGGACCGGGTGTCGTCGTCACTGCCGCCGTCGCCGATCAGGATTTCGTATGGCGCGATCCGGGTCAGCCGCTCCAGCGTATCCGGGAGCAGGCGGGATTCGTTCCAGGTCGGTATGATGACCGATACGTTCAAGGCCGGTTCCCTTTTTCCGGTGGGTTCACCGGGCGGGGTTATCGAAATATGGATAGATTGTGTTGCGCCCCTGTCGCCGGAAGTAAAGCACAAAACTCCCTGCGTTACAACGGTTTGACCCGGAAGAGCGGGATTTGTGCAAAACGCAGCTCCATACAGGGTGGGATCAGACCCCGGCAATTTCAAAGCTGGGTGGCAAATCCGGCCTTCACCCTACATTTCGCCGCCAAAATGGTATAAAATTCATTTTAGTTGTTATGACGACCTGTTAATCCGAACTGTCCCATAGGTGTCTGGGGCTTTATTTATGCTCGCCCATTTTATTGATTCCAAACCGTTTCAGTGCGGCTACTTCAAGGACCGCCAGTCCTTGTTCGAAGAGTACCTGCTGGAGGATATCTCAGAAGTCGAATTCGACTACATGCTGGCGCACGGCATGCGTCATTTCGGGGAGTACTATTTCCGCCCCCGTTGCGGAAACTGCCACCAATGTGTGCCCATTCGTGTGCGTGTGGAGGAATTCCGCATGACTAGGAGCCAGAAACGGGCGCTCAAGGCCTGCGAGGGCATTGAAATCCGCATGGGTCTGCCCCAGTTCACCAAGGAAAAATTCCGCCTCTACCTCGAGCACAAGAAACGGTTCCACGCCCTTCAGGACGATGTGGAGGATGAGCAGAACTTCCGCCTGTCGTTTTACGTGAACACTCCGTTCGGAATGGAGTTTGAGTATTATTACAATGGTGAACTGGTGGGGGTGGCGCTGGCGGATGTGACCCAGCGGTCTTTCTCTGCAATCTATACCTTTTACAGCAATCCGGTATCGCAGATGAGTCTGGGCACCTTCAGCGTGCTCAAGCAAATCCAACTTTGCCAGAGGCGGGGCATTCCTTACTATTACATGGGCTACTTCATTTCACACAACCACTCGCTGGCATACAAGGCCAACTTTCGACCCAACGAAATTTACATCAACAACGAATGGCGGCCCTTCCGCAATGCTCAGGGCGACTTCCTGGTGCCGGAAAGTCAGGTGTACTGGGTGAACAACGACGCTCTGGTCAAGGCCGCATCCCATTCCGCCAGAGTGGTGCAGTCGCTCTGATCCGGGCGCAAGCCCGTTTGATGTTCTTCCCTAAATAATTTTGAAGAAAACCAGGTAGAGCCAGATCACCAGCAGGACGTTGAAGATCACGCCGATGTGAAACAAAACGTTAAACAGCTTGCTGTAGGTGTATTTGTAATCCATGTCTAACCCTCCTAATCCATGACCAGCGTGACCAGGCGCTGTGCCAGCGCCGAATTGCGGATTTCCTGAATCACCGGCGGATCCATCAGGTTCAGGCTCATGTAAAGCCGCTCCAGCCTGTCGAATGTGCTGGAGGCGATCATGGCCTGCCCGCCCGCGTCGCGGATTTCGTTTCGCCAGATACTGAGCACGCGCAGGGTTTTGAGGTTTTCCGACCGCGAAAGCGCCAGGGCCCCTTCATTTCCGATGCGGTTGGAACAAAGGTAGAGGCGCTCGATGCCGGTCAGGGTTTTGGAATTGGCCAGGGCCACCGCCCCCTCGTCGCCCATCTGGGTGCTGTCCAGGTGAAGCGCCTTGAGATTCGGGAAATTGGGGGATTCGGCAATGGCCTTCACGCCCTCCGGACCGATGGGATTGAAATCGAGAAACAACTCTTCCAGGTTTTGAAAGTGGGTCGAATTCGCCAGCGCCTTCGCGCCTTCGGCGGTGATGGCGTTGGCCTCCAGCATCAGGCATTTGAGCGGCTTCACCCACTCCGACCGGGCAAGGCTCCTGGCCGCACCGTCTCCCAGCAAATTGTGGTTCAGGTACAGAGACTGGAGGTTCCCGGAGACCTGTTCGAGGGTTTCGATCGCCGCATCGGTCAGCTGGTTGTTGCTGATGTACAGCTTTTCCACCTCAGGAAAGATTTCCCATTCCGCAAGGTGTTTCAATTCCTCGAGACCCAGGTCCTTTTCATCGAGATCCAGCATTTTTTCCGGTGCGAAATACTGGACCTGAAACATCTGGTCGAATTTGGTGTTCACTGCCTCATCCAATTCCAATTCCTCCGGGTGTCTCTTAATTTAGATGTTGCGGGAGTGCATTTTGATGTAATAATTTATAGGATTTCCGGGTAAATAGCAATCGGCCGGAAATCGCGTTTCCTCATCAGCTTTAGGACCGTTTTCCTGGTCCACAATCCATTCCCCAAAGCTTACATATGATTATTGGTGTCCCAAAAGAAATCAAGGAAGATGAATACCGCGTGTCCATGACCCCGGCAGGGGTGACGGAGCTCATCGCCGATGGCCACACCGTACTGGTGGAGGAGTCCGCAGGAGAGGGGAGCGGCATCTCCGACGACGATTACGGCTGCACGGGAGCGAAAATCCTTTCCTGCAAGGAGGTGTTCGAGCAGGCGGACATGATCATCAAGGTCAAGGAGCCCCTGCCGGAGGAGTTCCCACGCCTGCGCGAAAACCAGATCCTGTACACTTACCTGCATCTGGCGCCGGCTCCGGAACTCACCCAGGGCCTGCTCGACCGCAAGGTGGCGGGCATTGCCTATGAGACCGTCCAGTTGGCGGACGGTTCCCTGCCGCTTCTGGTCCCAATGAGCGAGGTGGCGGGCCGCATGTCCGTGCACGAAGGCGCGAAGTACCTGGAGCGCGAAAACGGCGGACGCGGCATCCTGCTGGGGGGGGTGCCGGGAGTCGATCCGGGACACATCGTCATCATCGGCGGCGGCATCGTCGGAATCAACGCGGCGAAGATGGCGATCGGCACCAGTGCGCGGGTGACCCTGCTGGACATCGATCTCGAACGCCTGCGTTTCGTTGACGACATTTTCGGCGGACGCGTGAAGACCATCATGTCGAACAAACTCAATTTGCGTGAGTACACGGCAATGGCGGATTTGGTCATTGGCGCGGTGTTGCTCACGGGAGCGCGGTCGCCGCGGCTCATCACGCGCGAAATGCTGAAGAGCATGCGGACGGGATCGGTCGTGGTGGATGTGGGCATCGACCAGGGCGGCATCCTGGAAACCTCGCGCCCGACCACACACTCAAACCCGATTTTTGAAGTGGAGGGGGTCATCCATTACTGCGTGGCCAACATGCCGGGGGCGGTGGCGCGGACCTCCACCTACGCGTTGACCAACGCCACCCTGCCGTATGCCCGGGAACTGGCGCGCAAGGGATTCAAGACGGCGCTGATGGAAAGCCAGCCGCTCCGCCACGGACTCAACGTGTACAAGGGGCACGTCACGCACCCCGCCGTGGCCGAGGCGCTGGGAATGGAATACGTGCCGTTTGAAAAACTGCTGGACTGACCGGCCACTCCGGGTCGATCAACTTTTGTAAGGACAGGACGCCCCATGCGTCATTCCAATTTTGTGCACCTGCACGTGCACACGCATTTCAGCCTGCTGGACTCGTCGCTTCGCCACGAGGCGTTGTTCAAGCGCGCCGAAGAGTTCAAGATGCCGGCGGTGGCGATGACCGACCACGGCAACCTGTTCGGGGCGATGGAGTTCTACCAGGGCGCACGCAAGCACGGTCTCAAACCCATCATCGGGTGTGAGGTGTATGTCGCTCCGGAAAGCCGGTTGAAGAAAGACGATAATTTCCGCCTGCGCGACGCAGCCCACCACCTCATCCTGCTCGCCCGCAACCAGACCGGCTACCAGAACCTGGTCAAGCTGGTGACCTCCGGTTACCTGGAAGGTTTCTATTACAAGCCGCGCATCGACAAGGAACTGCTTGCCCAGCATGCCGAAGGCCTGATCGCCCTCAGCTCATGCAACCGCGGCGAGCTCGCCCATTACATCAACAAGGAAAACCTGCCGCGCGCGCTCAAGATGGCTGAGCAGTACAAGGACATCATGGGCGAGGACAACTTCTATCTGGAACTGCAGAACCACAAGCTGGACTGGCAGGAACCGATCAACAAGGGTCTGATTGAGATCGGCAGGAAACTCGATCTTCCCGTCGTCGCCACCAACAACTGCCATTACCTCGACCAGGAAGACTTCCGTTCGCACGAAATCCTCCTCTGCCTGCAAACCGGCAAGACGATGGACGATCCCTATCGCATGAAGTACCACTCGGACGAGTATTACTTCAAGTCGTCTCAGGAAATGGAGGCGTTGTTCCGTGAGATCCCGGAGGCGATCGAGAACACCATCAAGATCGCCCAGCGGTGCAACCTGGACCTTGAAACCGGAAGGGACAACCTGCCGGAATACCCGGTTCCCGAAGCGCACACGCTGTACTCGTATCTGGAAGAACAATCGCGGCTGGGACTGCAGGAGCGGTATGAGGAAATGGGCAGGGCGGGGCAGGCGTACGACCGCGCGGTGTACGAGGACCGGCTGGACGAGGAACTTGCCATCATCAGGAAGATGGGCTATCCGGGTTATTTTCTCATCGTGTGGGACTTCATACGATACGCACGGGAGAACGGCATCCCCGTCGGACCCGGCCGCGGTTCGGCGGCGGGAAGCCTGGTCGCCTACTCGCTCCGCATCACCAACCTCGATCCCATCCAATACGGCCTCCTGTTCGAGCGCTTTCTGAACCCGGAACGCGTCAGCATGCCGGATATCGACATCGACTTCTGCATGGAAAAGCGCGACGACGTCATCAAATACGTCACGGAAAAATACGGCGGCCACGATTTCGTCACACAGATCATCACCTTCGGCAGTATGAACGCGAAGGGCGTCATCCGCGACGTCGGCCGCGTGCTGGGCCTGACCTACGGCGAAGTGGACAAGATCGCCAAGCTGGTGCCCAACCGGCTGAACATCACGCTCACCGACGCGATGAACGAGGAGCCGCGTTTCAAGGAGATGTCGAAGGAAAACGAAAATATAAAGGAATTGCTCGACATCGCCCTCAAGCTGGAAGGCCTGCCGCGTCACTGCTCCACCCACGCGGCGGGCGTGGTGATTTCGCCCAAACCGCTCACCGAGTTCCTGCCGTTGTACAAGGGCAACAACGATGAAATCGTGACCCAGTTTTCGATGAACAACATCGAAAAGCTGGGGTTGCTGAAGATGGACTTCCTCGGCCTGCGGACGCTCACCGTCATCCACAACGCGCTTCGGTTGATCCGCGAGTCGGAGGGCACGGAGCTCGACCTCGACGCCATCCCGAAAGACGATTCCGAAACCTACAAGCTGTTGAGCGAGGCCCGGACGCGCGGCGTGTTCCAGCTGGAAAGCTCCGGCATGCGCGACCTTCTGCTCAAGATGAAGCCGGACAGCTTTGAGGACATCATCGCGCTCCTCGCGCTGTTCCGTCCGGGTCCGCTGGAGAGCGGCATGGTGGACGACTACGTCAAGCGCAAGCACGGCACGCTCGAGGAGAAATACGAACTGCCGCAGTTGAAGGACATCCTGAAAGAGACGCACGGCGTCATCCTGTACCAGGAGCAGGTCATGAAGATCGCCAACGTGCTGGCGGGCTTCACGCTGGGCGACGCCGACCTCCTGCGCCGCGCCATGGGCAAGAAAAAACCGGAGGAGATGGCGCAGCAGCGCGAGAAGTTCTATCAGGGCAGTCACAAGAACAAAATCCCGGACAAAAAGTCCGAGCGCATCTTCGACCTGATGGAAAAATTCGCGGGTTACGGATTCAACAAGTCGCACAGCGCCGCGTACGCCCTCATCTCCTACCAGACCGCGTATCTCAAGGCGCATTACCCGCTCCAGTTTTTCGGTGCGCTGATCACCAGCGAAATGGACAACACCGACAAGGTGATCCGTTACATCAACGACTGCCGCGAGATGGGCATCCAGATGATGCCGCCGGACGTCAACCGCAGTTTCCGCGACTTCTCGATCCACGAAGACAAGCTGGTGTTCGGGCTGGGAGCGATCAAGAACGTCGGCGCGTCGGCCATCGACATCATCATCGATACGCGCAACCAGGTGGGCGAGTTCACCTCGCTCAAGCAGTTCTGCGAATCGGTGGACCTGAACAAGGTGAACAAGCGTGTCATCGAAAGCCTGATCAAAAGCGGCGCGTTCGACTCCGTTGGCGAAAGTCGCGCGGGGATGATGAAGCACCTGCAGGCGTACATGGATATGGGACAGTCTCGCCAGCGCGACCGGCAGTTGGGTCAGTCCAGCATGTTCGATCTCCTGGGCGAAGAGGAAGAGGACATTGCGGTGTCGTCGGAACCCGCGGAGGAATGGAGCGACCACGACCGCCTGAAATTCGAGAAAGAGACCATCGGCTTTTACGTGTCCGGGCACCCGTTAATGAAGTACCAGAAAGACATCGCGTGGTTCACCGACGCCAACTCCGCCAACCTGTCCGAGCGGCCGAACGGCAAGGAAGTCAGCATCGCGGGGGTGCCGTTCAAAATCATCACCAAGACCACGAAGAAGGGCGACAAGATGGCGCTCATGACGCTGGAGGATTTGCAGGGCACGGTGGAGGTCACCGTGTGGCCGGAGACGTACAAAAACTCACTGGAGATTCTGGAGCAGGACGGGCCGATTCTGGTGAAGGGCACGGTGGAAGCCGACGACAACTGGCCGAAGGTGATCGCAAACGAGATCCGTCCCCTGGCCGAGGCCAAGGATCACTGGAAGGGGACGGTGCACGTCCACATCCGCACGCCGGGACTCGAGAAGACCACCCTGCATTCGGTCAAGGACGTGCTGGCGCGGCATCCCGGCAACAACCAACTGCTCGTGCATTTCCTGTTTCCGGAAGGTGGCCCGGCGAGGCAACGCACGGTGCAGGCCGAGCTCAAGGTGAAACCCTGCGACGAGATCATCGAGCAGATCGAGGATTTGCTCGGCGAAAACTCGATCAACTTCGAATAGTTTTTTAAATTATAGAATATGCGGGTGGGATTAAATTTTAGCTATGCGTTAGATTAGAGATTTCATTTATGTCTTTTATGAGCCCTAAATTTTAAAAATGGATTTAGAAGAGTGGGAATGAGCTTCAAAAGGTTTGTTCTTATATTTGCAATAACCGGATTTTGTGTTGCTGTTACGCTTTATTTGTTTTATGTGATAGTTCTAAATTCTTCTCCTTTAGGAGATTTTGGGTTTAATTTATATATCTTTTTATTTCCGCCCGTTTTGGGGATAATAGGAGCCTCTCCAAAAGAATCTCTTGTTGTTTTATTGCTGTTGCCAGCCCTTCTTAACTCGATCTATTACGCCGTTTTGGGTTCTATATTATGGTATGGCATCTATAAAAGCCGTTTAGTTCTTTTTGTATCAGTGGGTACGTTTTTATATTTTTGGTTTGATGTAATAAGGTTTTTTAATTAACAATTCGCAAATAAAAATTTATCGTCAACTTCGAATAGCGTTGCGCCATTGGAGGTTGTCGCGAATGAGGTTCTGCACCGCCTCCATCTGTTCCGCCTGCCGGGCGCGGGACAAGCGGAATGGAAGGTCCACCTCCACGCCGTTTTCGCCCTGGACTTTGGGATAGGTGATGAACGGCAGGCCGATCAGAAACGCGGGCAGGAACAGTCCGTTGCCCGGCTCCACCGACTCGACGTCGTGCCACGTCAGCCACGCGCGCGGATTGTGAAACGGAAAGTGCTTGCGCGAGTAGTGCATGGCGATGCCGTTTTTGCCGAGGGTGACGAAGTAGTTGCGCGGAAACAGCGCACGGTTTTGCAGGATGAGATGCATCACGCGCACGAGACCGACGATCAACACCACCGAGATGGCGAACACCCCCAGCGTGGTGGCGTTCAGCGAAACGTCATCCTTGAATCCGAACAGCACCAGAACCACGACGCTGGCCAGCAAAACCGGCAGGGGCGCCAGCATGAACAGGCCGTAAAACCGGATTCCCAGTGCGGGAAGGCCGCGCGGGATCACCGCGTACAGCCCGTCGCCGCAGTCGAAGAGGGCGGTATCCGGTTGATCCACTTCGTGTTCCTCCAGAAAGACCTCCGCTTTTCGGAAATCCGTTTCACACCATTCCGGTCGGCTCATGAATTTTCCAATTCCATCTCGGACGCGTTAAAATTGTGTGAGATAATAGCGGTTTTTCCACCACCCCTTCAACAGGCTTTATGAACACCACCCATACGCTTGAAAATCGAACTCACCTCGATACCCTGGAAAACGGACTGACCGTCGTCACGGTCGAGATGCCGCACCTGCACACGCTGGACATCGGCATGTACATCCGTTCTGGCGTTCGTTTTGAAACACCGGCGAACAACGGCATCTCGCATTTCCTGGAGCACATGCTGTTCCGCGGCAACCGCAGGTATCCGGACTCGATCCTGCTCAACACCGAGTTCGAGAAAATCGGTCGCGGCCTGCGCGCTTCCACCTACACCGAACACACGCATTACGACTTCAGCCCGCATTATGAACAGTTGGAGCGGGGAATGGAACTGTTTTCCGATTTCTTCACCGATCCCCTGTTCCCCAGCATCGAAGTCGAGCGCGAGATCATCCTGGAAGAATGTCTTGAAGATTTCAACGCGGAAGGTGTGAACGTGGATATCGACTACCACGCATGCAAACTGCTGTACGGCGACGATCCACTGGGCTATCCCATTATAGGTACTGAGGAGTCGATCAAGGCCATCGACACGGATCAACTCCGCGAGTTTTTTGAAACCTATTACTGTCCCGGAAACATGGTGCTGGCCGGGGCCGGTGCACTGAGTCACGACCGCTTTCTGGAATTGGCCCGGCGCCACTTCGGCGGGTTTCCCAGGTGCGGGCGGGTGATCCCGAAAAATCATTTCGTCGGTTCGGTGAAAGAAAACCAGGAGGAGCCGGTCCTGTTCATCCAGAAGCATGACGACAGCCAGGCCCAGTTGCAGATCTGTTTCCGCTCGGTTTCATTCAATGATCCCGACTACTACATTGTTTCGTTGATCGCGCTGATTTTTGACGACGGGACGGCGTCCCGTTTGCAAAAAACCCTGCGCGAGGACCGCGGTCTTGTGTACTCCGTTCAGGCGCGGGAGACCGCGCTTTCCGACTGTGGCACGTTCGACTTCGACGTCAACGCGCGTCCGGAAAAAGTGCTGGAAATTGCCGATATCATTTTCCGCGAGATCAAAACCCTGCTTGCCGAAGGACCGAGTGCCGAAGAACTGGGTTTTGTGAAAAAGCGATATGCTTACGAACTGGAGCTGGAATACGATTCGCCCTACAAGCAGTTGGTGCGGTACGGTCAGGCCCCCCTCTACTCCACCGCGATTTCAGTTGAAGACGAAAGGATGTTGGTAGAAGACATCACCCTTGATGATGTCCGCCGCGTCGCCCGTCGTTTGTTTGTGGCGAACGGACTCAACGTCGTGCTGGTGGGGCCGCATACTCCTCAGATCACACAGGGTTTGAATGAACTCGTTAACCGTTTTTAATTCTCTACCGAAAAATTTTTCCATGAAACAATACCTGTTTGGATTACGTTGGTTTCCTGCCGTGCTTACGGTTTTGGTCACTGGCCTGGGTTGGGGATGTGGTTCTTCTTCAGTGAATTATGAATCCTGTCTGAATGATGGATACTGCACCGGCAAGGTGAAAGTGACCCGCTATTCGGGATCCCTGCCGCTGTCCCCTCTATCCGGCTTCTGGACGGCGGCACAGGGGCCGGAACGCAAGGTGATCGAACTCGGCCCGCAGTTGATCACCAATCCGCAGTGGCCTGATCCCTCGATCAAGAAAGTCACTCTCAGTGCGGCGCGTACGGATACCGAGTTTGCGGTGCGGCTGGAGTGGGAGGACTCGACCCGCGACGATGGACTGGACAATTCCCGGCTCTATACGGACCAGGCAGCGGTGATGTTTCCGCTGAAGGCAACCGACACGCCGCCTCCCGTCACCATGGGAGCGGAAGGGGAGATGGTGAATATCTGGCAATGGAAAGCCGCGCGGCAGGTGGAGGTCGATGCGCTGAGGCAGACAGTGAAAGATCCGTCCACCATCAAATCGCCGGTGGAGGATTTGAATGCCGAGGGCTTCAGCACTCTCACCCGCCAGGCCCAGCAGGATGTGCAGGGGCATGGTGTGCGAACCGAGACCGGGTGGGTCGTGGTGTTCAAACGCCCTTTGACGACCGGAGACGAACTGGACCGGCCACTGGATGCGGCCACGGCGTTGGCCATTGCCATCTGGGACGGAGGCAACCGCGAGACCAACGGGCAGAAGGGACTCGCGGGGTGGATCGTGCTGGAGTATGTATAAGGGGTTTGTTCAGGCCTGCTGAACCGCAAGGTTGCGGCTGAACTTTTCGAACGTGCCTTCGAGATGAGGCACCAGCTTTTCCTTCAATTCATCCGGTACGAAATTGATTTTATCCACCGGCCAGTTTTCCACCTGGAAAATGTCCAACCCTTCCTTCTTGTAAGGTCCTTCCAACGCCTCCTCGTAGCCGTAGGCCAGCGCATTGGCGTAGACCTTTTGGTATTGCTCCTCCACGTCGGAACGGTCGCTCATGCCCGTCACAAACTTTCCGTAAAGTTCCTTGATGATGGGATGGGCATGCTCCTCGAAGTCCGGAGTGAGAGCCGGCCTCAGCGTGAAGTAGGTGATGAGGATGTCCTGCAGCAGGAATTTGAGTTCATCGACACCCGCGATTCGCGGGCGGTGATCGATGTCCAGAAGCTCGCGCAGCTGGCGAACATTGCGGATCATGTCGAAGATGATGGATTCCGCCCAGGTGGCCGAGTTGGGAACGAAGAACACGCGGGCGAATTGGATGCGCCGTGAAGTGTCCACCATCTGCATCGCGGTGGTCGGGCGCCTGCGGTTGGAGTAGGGGATCACGTCGCCCCACGTCGGCTGGTCCAGTCGAATCCGGTATTCGCGAAACTGTTCTTTCAAGCAGTCGCGGTAATACCGCATCAGCATCTCGAACACTTCCGGTTTGTCCAGCGGGGTCCCCTGAGGGAAATTGACGATGGAATAGAGACGTTTGACATTGGTGCGCGACACACCCGTGGGGTCGGCAACGAGGTAGGAGCCCCCCCACATACCCGCGGTTAGCGGGATGTCGGCCCCCAGGTCGGACCCAATACGTTCGCTGACTTCCGAAGCGATTTCCTGAAATAAATCGTGCAGGTAGTACAGGTTGATACGGGTCGCGCTCACCAATAATTTATTGGGTGCTTCTGGTGCCATGATCTCCATTTGCCTTGCTCCCTTCCTTGTTGGACAAGAAAGAAGCAAGAATTAGCATGAGCGGTTCGCAAAAGAAATCGAGCCATCTCCTACACAGCGTGCGGGAGAGGCCCAGTTTCTTTCCAACGAGAGCAAGAACGAGAACTTTTTACAGTGGGTATCGAATTAATACCGACTAATCCGTTACCGCACCTTTGGAGGACGAAGCAACCAATTTGGCGTACTTGGCAAGCACGCCGGTCTGATATTTGACAGGTGGAGCCTTCCATTCAGCCTGTCGGGCTTGCATTTCCTCACTGCTCAAACTCACCTCAATGAGGTTGCGGTCGACGTCGAGCGTGATCGAGTCGCCTTCGCGGACCAGCGCAATCGGTCCGCCTTCCTGCGCTTCGGGTGCAATGTGTCCGACAACCAGTCCGAAAGTACCTCCTGAAAACCGGCCGTCGGTGATCAAACCGACCTTATCACCCAAGCCTTTTCCGACAATTGCTGATGTCGGTGCCAGCATTTCACGCATGCCGGGTCCGCCTTTTGGCCCTTCATAGCGGATGACAATGATGTCTCCTTCTTTGATTTTATTTTCAATTATTGCATCCAGACACGCCTCTTCGCTGTCAAAAATGCGAGCCGGTCCGGTGAGGACGTGCGTCTTGATGCCCGAAACCTTGGCGACGGCTCCCTCCGGTGCGAGGTTGCCTTTCAAGATAACGAGGTGTCCTTCCTTCGCTTTGGGCTGGTCCAACGGAAGGATGACATCCTGGTTCGCCGCCGGCTGGTCCGGTACGTCTTTCAGGTTTTCCGCGATCGTTTTGCCGGTGCAGGTCATGCAGTCTCCGTGAAGCAACCCTGCATTCAACAACATCTTCATGACCTGTGGAATGCCTCCGGCTCGATGAAGGTCAACCGTAACATACCGGCCGGATGGCTTCAAATCGCAGAACAACGGCACGCGCTTGCGGATGGTTTCGAAATCGTCGATTGAAAGCTTGAGGCCCGCGCTGTGCGCGATCGCCAGCAAATGGAGGACGGCGTTGGTCGAGCCGCCGACGGCCATGACCACGGTGATGGCGTTCTCCAGCGACTTCCGCGTGATGATATCGCGCGGCAGGATGTTGTTCCGGATCAGGTTCATCAACGCGATGCTGCTTTCGCGCGTGCTGTTTTCCTTTTCCTTGTCCTCATTGGACATGGTCGAACTGTACGGCATGCTCATGCCCATCGCCTCGAATGCCGACGACATCGTGTTGGCGGTGAACATGCCGCCGCACGACCCGTAACCGGGACACGCATTTTTTTCGATGTCGGTCAATTCGTCCTGGTCGATGGCCCCGGCGCTGAACTTGCCAACAGCTTCGAACGCGCTGACGACAGTCAGGTCCTGGTCGCCGAGGTGGCCGGGCTTGATGGTGCCGCCGTACACGAAGACCGCGGGGATGTTCAGCCGCGCCATGGCGATCATCGCGCCGGGCATGTTCTTGTCACAGCCGCCGATAGCGAGCACGCCGTCCATGGACGATCCCCGGCAGACGGTCTCGATGGAGTCGGCGATGACTTCGCGGCTGACCAGCGAGCATTTCATGCCTTCGGTGCCCATGCTGATGCCGTCGCTGATGGTGATGGTGCCGAACATCTGCGCCATGCCGCCGTTGTTGTAAATCTCTGCAGAGGCAATGTCCGCCAGCTTGCCCAGTCCCGCATTGCAGGGGGTGATGTTGCTCTGCCCGTTGGCAATGCCCACGATCGGCTTCTCGAAATCTTCGTCCTTGAAGCCCACCGCGCGTAACATGGCGCGGTTGGGCGCACGGCGGTCGCCCTGGGTGATCGTTCGGCTGCGGGGATTGAGCGGGGTTTCACTGGCGTCTGACATGATCTTCTCCTTAGAGTCTCTCCAATTTGTTTATGAATAGGGTGAATTGACCGTCCATCATATAACGGCCGGGCTGGATTTGAAAACAAAAATGGCGGAATCAGCCTTCCACGCGGTGCACGGCGGGGCGGGTGAAGTAGCCCGCGCCCCTGGGCGCGTGCGCCACGGCGTAATACACTGGGCTGCGGGAGGGCGAAAGACGGGCCTGCCAGCGGTCCACTTCGATCTCGTGCGAGAAGGGCACAAGCGGCGTCTTGCGGTCGCCGGACCAGGTGCGGAGCTTGGTCGATCCGTTTTCCGGCAGGCGCGCACGCAGAAATTCGGGAAGGTGAAACGTGCGCTGGTGGTACAGGTAATCGAGCTTGAGCAGGTCGAGCGCCAAGGGATCGTCCAGCAGACCGAAACACTCGGCGAGGAACAAATACTGTCGGTCGAGCGAGATGCCGCCGTGAAACCCGGTGTGCTTTTCGACGTGGGCCAGCAGGCGGTCGAACACGTCTATGGGTGAACGGTCTCGCAGGATGTGTTCCAGCGTGAAGCGGAAGCGTTGCGAGTTGTAGAACAGGTCGAACATCTCGGTGAAACGTTTCAGATAACTGAACTGTTCGGCGGATACAAGCCGGTTGGCGATCACTTCATACGGCGGCGTGGAGAGATACCGGTAGCCTTCTTTTTCTATCTGGTCCTTCACCGGCGCGCCGGGCAGGAACTTGAGGAATCCCAACTGAACCTCGTGCGGGCGCAGGGCGAACACTTCCTCGAACGACTGCATCATCTGTTCGTACGTCTCGCCGGGCAGGCCGAAGATCAGGTCGCAGTGAACGTGCACGCGGTCCTGCGCGATCAGCTGGCGGATGGTGGCGAACAGTTTGTCGTTGTTCTGTTTTCTCTGGATGGTCTGCTGGACCGGGTCGGTGGCGGTCTGGATGCCGATCTCGAACTGGAACATGCCCGGCGGCACGGTGTCGAGAAACTCCAGCATGCCGTCGTTCAGGAGATCGCCCACCACTTCGAAATGGAACTCGACCTCGGGGAACTGTGTCAGCCACTGCATGAGGTCGCGCATCCGGCGCGGTTGCAGGTTGAAGGTGCGGTCGACGAACTTCACCTTGCCGACGCCCGCCTTCACGATGTCCTCGATCTGCTGGCGCACCGCGTCATCGTCGAAATAACGCACCGTCTTATCCAACGCAGACAGGCAGAACGAGCACAGGTACGGGCAACCGCGCGAAGTCTCGACATATGCGTAACGGTTCTGGAGATGCGGCCAGTCTTCCTGCGTGTACGGTACATGCAGATCCGGCAGGTCGCCGCCGTAAACCAGCCACCGGTCCAGCACGTCCGGCGGCGGCGATTCGTTTTTCACGGCGTAGCCGAGATACTCGACGAAACGCGCCTCACCTTCGCCGGAAAGGATGGTGTAGTCGTCACCGTGTGGCATCTCGAACGACACCTCCGGCCCGCCCAGAACAATTTTCAAATCGGGATTCTGTTTTTTGAGAACCTCGACCAGCTCGAAGCATTGCCTGCGGTTCCAGATGTACACGCCGATGCCGAGGATATCGGGCCGGTGTTTCTGAATCTCGGCGGCGATTTTCCAGGTGGGGTGATGGATGGTGAACTCTTCGATCCACACGTTGGTGTAGCCTGCACGGCGGGCGGCGTTCCGCAGGTAGCGCAGGCTGACCGCGGTGTGGATGAACTTCGCGTTGAGTGTGATGAGTCCGATTGAGGGTTGCATGGCCCCAAGGATAGCACCGAAGCCCGGGCGGGTTAAGCGTTATCTCTTTTGGCAGACTTTGCAGAAAAAGGTGGAGCGCCCGGAGTGGACTTTGCGCACGATGGGGGTGCCGCACTGCTTGCATGGCTTGCTTTCGCGTCCGTACACGGCGAGGTCCAGCGTGTAGTAGCCCGGCGATCCATCGGCGCTGAAAAAATCGCGCAAGGTCGTCCCTCCGGAAGCGATGCTTTTCTCCAGTGTGACCCGCAGGGTGGCGAGCAGTGTTTCCCATTGCGGCAGGGTGAGTTTGTTGGCGGAGCGGTTGGGGTGGATCCCCGCCGCGTGCAGGGACTCACATGCGTAGATGTTGCCGATGCCCGCCAGGCGCGTGGCGTTCATGAGGAATCCCTTGATCGGCCCCTTGCAGGTGCGGGCACGCGCTTTCAGGGCCTTTGCTGTGGTGCCGGGGGCGAGGGGGTCGGGGCCGAGATGATCGATCAGCGGATGGCCCTTGCCGTCGGGTACCCACAGGATGCATCCGAAGCGGCGCGGATCGACGAAATGCAGGTAGATGTCCGGCTCGAAATGAAACACGGCGTGGTCGTGTTTGTGAATGGGGGTGAGCGACGGACCCTGCTCGACGCGCCCGCTCATGCCGAGGTGCCACAGCATGGCGCCGCCGGAAAAATGCAGTAACAGGTATTTGCCGATGCGGGTGATGTCACCCAGCACCGCGCCGGGGAGGTTTTTTGTCAGGGGTTCCGTCGGGATGGGAAAGCGCAGGTCCGGCCGGTAGAATTTCAGCGCGGCCAGGCGTTTTCCGGGGATCAGCGGCAGCAGCGCCCGGCGCAGGGTTTCGACCTCCGGCAACTCGGGCATGGGATGGGGTCGCGCCTCAGGCGGGGGGGTCGGCGGGTTTGTCCCCGCTCGGTTTTTTGGCGGTGGCGACTTTCGCCGGAAGCAGGACGCGTCCGTTCATCTTGTAGCCGCGCACGTATTCCTCGATGACCGTATTCTCCTCGTGTTCGTGCGACTCGATCTGCGCCAGCACTTCGTGCACGGCGGGATCGAATTTTTCGCCGACGGCGGTGATGGGTTCGACTCTTTCCTTCTCGAAGATCGCTTCGAACTGCTTGGCCGTCATGCGCACGCCTTCCTTCAGGCTTTCCACGTTGGTATCCGGCGCCTTGAGCGCGCGGTCGAGGTTGTCGAACACGGGAAGGAGGTCCTTGATGAGCCGCTGGTTGGCGAAGGCGATGGCGTCTTCCTTCTCCTTGGTCAGGCGGCGGCGGATGTTTTCCACGTCGGCGCGCATGCGGAGCACTTCGTTCCGCATCTCGGCAAGTTCCTCGTCCTTCCTTTTAAGAAGGGTTTCCGCGGAGTCCTCGTCCACCACTTCCGGTTCCGCCGCCTCATTCGCGGCATCCGTTTGCGCGGCGTCTTCAGGGCCAATTTTGTTTTCCTCTTCAGATTTTTCGTAGGTGTCGCTTTTCTTGCTCATATTGCGGTTGGCACTCCTATTTATTTGTCAAAAACTCCGACACGTTGTCTGCGGTCGAGTTCACAATACCGATCATTTTCCGATAATCCATGCGCTTGGGACCGAACACGGCGAGCGTGCCCAGTTTTTCGTCGCCCATGCGGTAGTTCTGCGCGATGAGGCTGAACCCTTCCAGCTCCTCGTCCGGGTTTTCCTCGCCGATCAACACGGTGAGGCCGTCTTCCAGCATGCACTGGTCGAGCAGTTTGATGAGCTTCGCCTTCTCCTCGACGGTTTTCATGAGGCGCTTCATCTTCTCAACGTTTTCCGAGAACTCCGGCTGGTCGAGCAGGTTGATGAGGCCGTCGATCAGCAGTTCCGCGTTCTTCTCGTCGGGGAACATCTGCACCCACAGCTCGCTCGCCCTTTTCACCAGTTCGTTGTAGTGCTCCTTTTCGTTTTTCCTGCGGTGCTGGAGTTCCTGACGGATGGCTTTCAGAGACCGACCGCCGAACTCGCGGTTCAGGTAGTTGGACACCGCGTTCAACCGGTCCTGAGACAGGGCGTCACCGGTTTCGATGATCTTGTTCTGCAGCATGCCCATCTGCGATTCGAACACCGCCAGGAGTTTGCCGGAAGTGAGGTGGATGAACTGGATGTTCTTGAGCGCGAGGTCCCAGAAGCTGGGCACCATCACCAGCCCCGCCTGGTGCGAACAGGTGGACAGAAACGAACATGCCGACTCCAGAATCTGGTCCAGCGACTGGTTCTGGAGATCACGTGGGAACGCCGCAAACGGCGCGGAATTCTGGATCTGGATCTGCAACAGCTCGTTGACAAAAAACCGGTAGCCCTGGTCGGTGGGGACGCGTCCAGCAGACGTGTAAGGCTGGTGCAGGAACCCCATTTCCTCCAGATCCGCCATCACGTGGCGCACGGTGGCGGGGCTCAGGCGTTGCTCCAGGTTGCGCGAGATGGTGCCGGAGCCCACGGGTTCCGCGGTGGTGATGTAGTTGCTCACCGTCTCCATCAGAATGGTGCGCGATCTGTCGTCTATCCGGGTTGAGGGCATGGTTGCGATAAGGGCCTGATTTTTAAACTTTCAAATATTTAAAACTAGCAATGTCCACGGGGGATGTCAACCTTCCACAAGCCGGGGGGGATGGCGGAAATGCTTGCGGAATAGGAATTTACGGCGCCGAAGGGCGAAAGGAGCGGGGAGGGGCTTATTTGTCCACGATCTGCGTCCCGACGCCCTCTTTCGTGAAGATTTCGAGCAGAAGGGAGTGGCGCACGCGGCCGTCTATGATGTGGGTTTTTCCGACGCCCGCTTTCAATGCGTCGAGACAGCAGTTCACCTTGGGCAGCATGCCGTCCTTGATGACCTTGGACTTGATGAGGTCCTGCGCTTTTCTCCGGGTGAGATTGGGGATCAGTTTGCCGTTTTTGCCCTTCACCCCTTCGATGTCGGTCATGAGCAGGAGCTTTTCCGCTTTCAGCGCGGAGGCGACTTTCGACGCGACGATGTCCGCGTTGATGTTGAGCGTCTCGCCCTTGTCGCCCTGTCCGATCGGTGCGATGACGGGAATGAACCCGGCTTCGTCAATTTCCTGAAGAATGCGCACGTTCACCTGCGTGATCTCGCCCACCAGGCCGAGGTCGATGATCTCCGATTGATTGGTCTCAGGCGACTTTTTGACGTGCTTGTACCGTTTCGCCTGGATGAGGTTGCCATCCTTGCCGGTGATGCCCACCGCGTTGCCGTCGTGACTGTTGATGAGCGTCACGATGTCCTGGTTCACCTTGCCGCCCAGCACCATTTCCACCACGTCGATCATTTCCTTGGAGGTGATGCGGTGGCCGTCGATGAACTTCGACTCGATGCCGAACATCTCGAGGGTCTTGCCGATCTGCGGGCCGCCGCCGTGCACGATGACGGGGTTGATGCCGATGTATTTCATCATCACCACGTCCAGCGCGAACGTGTCCTTCAACTCCTCGGAGACCATGGCGTTGCCGCCGTACTTGATGACGAACGTTTTCCTGTAAAAATTTTTTATGTAAGGCAGGGCCTCGATCAGCATCTCGGCTTTGTTGATCAATGCTTCCATGTTTCGGTCCATTACAGGATGTAGCGGCTCAGGTCCTGGTCCTCGATGATGCCGCCCAGTTTATCTTTCACGCGAGAGCCTTCAATGGTCACGGTCTGTGCTTCCATTGTCGAGGCGTCGAACAGCAGGTCTTCCAGCAGTTTTTCCATGACGGTCTGCAAACGCCGAGCGCCGATGTTCTCGGTGCGCTCGTTGACCTGCGCCGCCATCGATGCGATTTCCTGGATGGCGTCGTCGGTGAATTTGAGGTCGATGCCTTCGGTATTGAGCAACGCCGAGTACTGCTTGATGAGCGCATTGCCCGGTTCCGTCAGGATGAGCACGAAATCCTTCTGCGTGAGCGACTCGAGCTCGACGCGGATGGGAAAGCGCCCCTGGAATTCCGGGATCAGGTCAGAAGGTTTCGACGAATGGAACGCGCCGGCTGAGATGAACAGGATGTGATCGGTCTTGACGATGCCGTACTTGGTGGACACCGATGCACCTTCAACGATGGGCAGCAGGTCGCGTTGAACCCCTTCACGGGAGACGTCGGGACCGCCGCTCATGCCGGAGCGCGCGGTGATCTTGTCGATTTCGTCGATGAACACGATGCCGCTCTGCTGGGCGCGCTCCACCGCTTCCTGGTTCACCTTGTCCTGATCGACTAATTTTTCTGCTTCTTCCTGCGTCAGTACCTTCAGCGCCTCCGGTACTTTCATTTTCTTGTGCGAGGATTTTTTCGGCATCAGGTTGCCCAGCATGTCCTTGATGTTGGAATCCATATCCTCCATGCCGGGCGGCGACATGATATCGACCATGTACGGCGACTTGGCCTGCACCTCGATCTCCACATCGCGATCATCGAATTTACCTTCATGCAGGTACCCGCGGAACTTCTCACGCGTCTGCTGGTACTGTTGCTGGCCGAGGTCGTCCAGTTCGTATTCCTTCTGGCCCGGGTGCCGCTGGCTGGGATGCGGCGGCAATAGGATGTCGAGCAGGCGCTCTTCCGCCGCTTTCCGGGCTTCCTTTTGCACGTCCTCTTCCTGCTCCTGCCGAACCATGCTGCGGGTCAGTTCCACCAGGTCGCGGATCATCGATTCCACGTCGCGGCCGACGTAGCCGACTTCGGTGTACTTCGACGCCTCGACTTTGATGAAGGGCGACTTCGACAGCTTCGCCAGCCGCCTTGCGATTTCCGTCTTGCCGACGCCGGTGGGGCCGATCATGAGAATGTTTTTCGGGGCGACTTCCTCGCGCAGTTCCGGGTCCAGCTGCTGACGCCGCCAGCGGTTGCGGAGCGCCACGGCGACGGCGCGCTTGGCTTTTTCCTGGCCGACGATGAACCGGTTGAGTTCGTGCACGATGGCCTTCGGCGTGAGTGCCGCCATAAACGTTTCCCGTTCTTTAACGGTTTTCGGAGTCTGGGTCGAGAGGTCCGCCATCGTTCACAACTCCTCGATGGTGAGATGATCGTTGGTGTAGATGCAGACATCCTGCGCAATTTTCATGGCTTCCTCCACGATCTGCCGGGCGTTGAGGCTGGAATGGCGCGCCAGCGCTTTCGCGGCCGACTGCGCAAACATGCCCCCGGAACCGATGGCGATGATGCCGTCGTCCGGCTCGATCACGTCGCCCGTGCCGGAAATGAGGAAGCTGTTGTTCTGGTCCGCAACCAGCAACATCGCTTCCAACCGCCGCAGGAGTTTGTCGGTGCGCCAGTCCTTGGCCAGTTCCACCGCAGCGCGCGACAGATTGCCGTTGTATTTTTCCAGTTTTTCCTCGAAACGCGCGAACAGGGCGAACGCATCGGCTGTGCCCCCGGCAAACCCGGCGATGATCTTGTTGTTATACATCCGGCGGACCTTTTGTGCCGAGTGCTTCATCACCGTCGGGCCGAGAGTCACCTGCCCGTCGCCGCCCATTGCGACCTGTCCCTGGTGGCGGACGGATAATATTGTCGTTCCGTGTGGAGTGTGGGATTCCATGTTGACCGGGTATTGAAAACGGGTTGGCAATGCGGTTTCCAACGGTTTCCTGAGAAACCGTCCTGCATTTTTATCATGGTTTGGGCGAATTGGCATCCAATTGTTGAGCCCGTGGGTGGGATTTGTCGTACGTCTCCATGAGCCGGTCGATGGTCAGATGTGTGTATTTCTGTGTGGTGGAGAGACTGGCATGCCCCAGCATTTCCTGAATGGAACGCAGATCCGCCCCGCCTTCGAGCAAATGTGTGGCGAAGGAATGGCGCAGGGAATGGGGTGACACCCCTTTCGAAAAGGCCGGTCCCAGGTAGCGGTGGAGGATCTTCCGCACCCCGCGAACCGTCACCGCTCCACCGCGGGTGTTGAGGAACAGTTGCGCGGGAGGCAGCTCCGGTTTTTTCTTTGCAAGCAGCACCTGCCGTTCTTTCATGTAGGAGCGGACCGCCTCTATGGCTTTCCGTCCGAGCGGCAGAACGCGTTCTTTTTTTCCCTTGCCAAGCACGTTCACCCGGCGCTCGTCGAGGTGAATGGAGTCGAGTGTGAGCCCGGTCAGCTCGCTGATGCGCATGCCGGTGCTGTAGAACAACTCCAGCATGGCGCGGTCGCGTATGCCGAGAAACCCTTCCTTTGCGGGAAGCTCCAGCAGGCGAAACATCTCGTCCACCGTGAGGTAGGTGGGAAGCGCGTTCTTTTTTCGGGGCGCCGGGATGGTTTTCACGACGTTGGTTTTGATATGATTCTCCCGGCACAGAAACTGGAAAAAGGTGCGGAGCGACGACAGCTTGCGGTTCATGGTGCTGCCGGTGCAGGATTGCTCGTAAAGGTAAGCGAGGTACGAACGCACCGCCAGCCGGTCGATCTGGTGGATGTCGATCGCCCCGTCTGCGGTGCAGGCATGTCCAGTCTGGCGCAAGAACCCCGCGAACTGGTCGAGGTCTTTCAGGTAGCCCGTCACCGTATTGGGCGAGGCATTTTTCTCCGCCACCAGGTGGGTGCGGAAGGATTGGATCAGGTTGTCCATGGTTTGGTCATAGTTTTCAATAATATACACTGTATCCCCGGAGGCGGGGGAAGTCAAGGCGGCGGTCTTCGTCCTTGCAGGGAGGCATCATGTGGGGTCGTTTGCGCGGGTGTGTGCAGGAAATTTTTAAAAACATTCAGAAAAAAACTCATCTAATATGTAATTCGCAATCCAACCAAGAAAAGGCAATCGGTATGCTTATGAGTCCAGAAGAAGAACAGAAGGCACGCGAGAACCTGCGCATCCTTTCCGAGTTGCGGGAGAAAACGGAACTGCTTTCCGAGCACGTGGAGAACCGCAAGCAGGCGTTGGAAGAAGAGATCGAAGAAAGCCTGCATGAAGCCATTTCCAACGCACGCGACAGCCTGGAGAAGATTTCCGAAAACATCGAACCCAAACTGCAGAACACCATTCAACAGCGGCTGGATGTTTTGCGCCAGCAAATGGATGAGTGGAAGTACGATGCGCGTGAAATGGTTAAAGACGAGATTGGCAAGCAGGCCGACGCGTTGAACCAGAAACTGTTGGACGCACAGGACGCCCGTATTCAGCAAAAGGTGGATGCCATCCGTGACGACATGCAGGCGAAGATGGAAGAAACCTTGAAAGCCGAGGTCGCCTCCCAAATCGATGCCGTGAAGAAGGAAACGGACGACAAGCTGGCGGGCCTCAAGACGCTTGCGCTGACCGGGGTCGGCCTGGGGGCGGCGGCTCTCGTTGCGGCGGCAGCGGCGTGGCTGGTGCGTTGACGACGGATCAGGTGATCAGCCAGAACAACAGGAACAGGGCCAGTGACGTCAGGATCACCTGATAGGTGAAGCTGAAACCGGGCCCTGTGAACAGAATTCCCACAGTCATGACGCACAGAATGACAAAGCCCAGGATCAACCGGGTTTTTTCGGATAACTTTTGTTTCATGAAAACGGATTGTAGCGGAGTGTGGTCTGGAAGGAAAGAAAAACGGTGCAAGGGAGCCTTGCTTTCCTCCTCAATAAAATAGCTTCTTGATTTCCTCAACCAGAAAGATGTCGTCGATTTCAGACATCACGTCCTTGTATTCGATCGGTTGATCGTCTTCCTTCAGCGATATGCCGAGTTCGGACTCGTTGCCACCAAACCGTGGATACGATTCCAGGTATTCGCGGATGTCATCCAGCTCAAACGCTTCCTTGATTTCCTCAACAAAGTCGTTGCGCAAATGGCTGAGATCCTCAATTTTTTCGAGAGCTTTCTGGTAATTGTTCTGGATGGCGAGCAGATATCCCTGATGGATTTCCGTGTTTCCGGAAAGGGGTGATTCGACTGCCTCGTCCTCACCGGTTTCCCCGGCGTTGTAAAGAAACTCGACTTTCGCTTCCGCCTGTTTGAGGGCCAGTATCAGCGAATAAAACTTTTCACCGATGAGGAAAGAAAGCCCGTCGTACGCGCCAAGTTCTTCCGCCATGTCCACGGCGGTTCGGCAGTAATCCCGAATCTGATGATAGTCCAGCGATTCCATCGCAAATCCTCCCCGGGAAGGGGTTAAATCCTCTACCTATATTTTCGGCAATATTTCCGGAAAACTCAACAATTATTGTGGGACGGGTGCCATCGTCTTAAAAGAGGTTCCCGGCCGATGCGGATAAAAAAAGCGCCCCCGGCCTTCCGCCGGGAGCGCTGCAATAGGGCGATTTCCTACACTTTTCAAAACTTGGAATTGCACTGTTTCTCCAGGTCGGCATTCACGATAAAGCCACACTGGCTTTGTTCCTTGTTCACCACGGCGTAGCAATAAGCCTGCTTGTCCCGGCTTCTGATGAGCGAACAATAATAGGAACTGTGATTTTTATTCTGGTAACGGTTTTCCTTTTCTTCCGCTGTGAGCTTTTTCTCGATTTCAAAGGCCCGGCAGAGGTTCTTTTCGTCCAAATCATTGACAGCGGCACAGGGGTCGGGTTCCGCTTTCGGGTCGGCAAAGGCCACGGAGGGAACCCCCACCGCCAGAGCCGCTACAAGCATCCACAGCCAGAGTTTCTGGTTCATTCTCATCGTTGTCTCCTCGTCAGTTGAATCCACAAAGATGAATATCACTGGGCGGATAACCCCCCAGGTGAAAGCTATGGAACGGGGCTCTGGTTTGCATCAATGCCCCCGGCCAGACCCACCAAATTGATTTGGAAAATCCATTGAAAGGCCTTCTGCCGTTACGCCAAAAACCTACCACGGTTAGGTGGTTTATGCAATATGCAGGGCTCGTGGTTGTGTGCCGGTTTCCTTCTGCGTTTCGGCTGTGAAATGAAACCCTGGCCGGTTTCCCGGTCGTTTTATCGGCTTGACGGCGGGCGGCCACCGGGCACGGGTTGATTGCCTGGAGTTTCGATGGATTGTGTGCCAGCCGATTCCTCCTTGCCGGGGAGCGGGGTGTTTCCCAGGTGGATGGGTTCGGGCACCGTTTCCTCATCTTCACGATGGACCGCAATGACGCGGTCCCCCGGCCCGTACACCACCGACATTTCATGGTCGTCGCCCATCATGAGTTCGCGCGGTGTGGCGATGATTTCCCACAGCAGAATGGAATAGACGTCGAGCGCGAAGTTGGCCAGGGCGCGGTCGCCATTCGGCGCGTTGCCCAGTTCGTAACGATACCAGTCCGTGCGCTGGCCGCTCTGCTGGTCCGTGTGAAAAGGGGTTCCCAGTTCCTCCTCCACCATGGACCGGGAGGCACCGGGTTGGATGACGGCAAAGTTGGGTTCCGGGTCGCCGGATAAAGCCATGATGACGGAACAGCCGGAAGTCATAAACAGGATTGCGAGAAAAGCGATGCCGTGAAGGGCGTGGCGTTTAAACATGGCGGGTTTCTCCATAATTCAGCGGAATGAATTCGTACCGAAAGTCCGAAAAGAATTGTCACCGATCTGCGGAATTTTTGAAAGTATTTTTGAAACCCGGGGCATAAAGAGAATTGCCTTCTGCGCGAAAACCCAACCGGAGTTCAACAAGGCGGGCCGCACTGGCACCCTCCCGCCACCGGTGGGGGGTGGCGGGCGCCTGAGATGGGGATGCCAGTGCGGCGCCTGGTTGAAACATCCGTGAACCGGTTACAGCATCAGGGCGTCTTCGCGGTCGAGGTCGTTGACCACTTCCCAATTACCGCCTCCGGTCTCCACCTTCTGCTGCCAGATTTTCAACCGGTCCACGTACTCTTCCGGATTCACGTTGTCGGCGCGCAGTTTGGTCACGTTCAGCGCGCGCACCTTGAATCCGTCGAGGGTGAACTTGAGGTTGCGGTTGTAACCCTCCGGGAGTTCCTCCTTGAGATCAGAGTAGATGAGGATGTGCTTGTTCGAGGCCTCGACTTCATTCAGGTACTCGATGGCCTGGAACAACCCGCCGGAGATGTCGGTGTACTGGCTGCCTTTCACTTTTTCGACGAAGTCGTTGACGATCTCCGCGAACTTGCGTTTCTGCGCGTTGGCCACAGACGGCCGCGAGTCGAACGTCACCTTGGCGACGATGTCCTTCTCACTGAAGCTGGCGCTGTCGATGCGCGCCACGGCCATGGTGTCACCGGGACCGAGCGTCCCCAGCAGGTAGTTGATGATCTGCTGGGCCTTCCTCAACTCCTTCGTGTAGGTACCGGATGTGTCGAGCAGAAGGTAGACGCCCCGGCTGTTTGAGGCCTGCTCGGCGCATCCGTAGAAAAACAGGATGCATAACAGAACTGAAATCATTCGTTTCATTTTGCCACCTGTTCGATTCGGGTTTTAGAATCCATCAGCATCTCCGCGGTGGGCGGGGTTCCACTGCCCGCTTCGCCGGAGGATTTTTGACGGGTTTTCAACATCTGCTCCAGCCACAAAGGCAGGAAGATGAAGATGTCGTACACATGGGTCATCAACAGGCCCAGGTTTTTGAAGCCGCTCCCAAGAATGCGGAACAGCACCGCGAGACTGCGGATGGTCAATGCCAGCAGGTCGCCGAACACACTGCGGCAGGAGTGCATGAGCGTCTCCAGCGGAATGGCGACGAAGGTCAGGGCGAAAGGCAGGATGAAGCCCATCACCATCTGGCCGAGCATCGGAATCCAGGAGTTGACGCCGCTCACCGGCACCGCTTCCAGCTCACCGCCGGTGGCCGTCAGCGAATGACGGAGCGCGCTCAGGTCCATGGCGATCTGGTCGCGCATGAACGCCAGCGCCGCTTCCACACAGGCCAGCGTGAACAGGATGCCGAAGGTCACCCAGATCATGCGGATGCGCAGGCGGTCGTCCATGGTGCCGATCACAGGAAACAGGCGCGTGAAGCGCAACGCTTCCATCAGGAACAGGCCCATCGACATCTCGACGAAGATGATGACCAGCGCCGCGATGTCCGACACCTTCATGCCGCCGATCTGCGCCGTGGAGCCGACCATCTCGGACATGGGCAAAGCGATCAGGTTGAAGTTGATGATGGCGCCGCCGGTGGCGATGAGTACGACGAGCAACGATACAGCAAACTGCACCGCCGCCGAGGCGCGCAAAGTCCGTTCCGCCTTGTCGGTCTTGTTGATGATCTCGACGTAGCGGTCCATGTGCTGGTCGATGTCGCGGGCGCGGTCGAGCAGGCCGCGCAGGGTTTTACCGACTTCGTCCACGGAGTTGACGAGCTTCCTCCAGTACGGACGCAGGGTCTGCAACAGGGCGTGACGTTTGGCCACGCTGTCGCGGTATTCACGCACCACTTCGCGGTGGTGTTTCTCCGACGCTTCATGGATGCTCTTCAGGATGTTGGCGGTCAGCGGGTTGTTCTTGTGGTCGACTTTCAGCTTCGCCACCACCTCGACGGCCTCGATCCATTCCGGCGTCGGCGGCACTTCCTGCCCGCACTGCTTGTAGTCCTCCTCGATCTGCGTGATCTGGTCGGCGATGACCTTTTGCAGTTCGGGGTAGCGGGCGAGGTCGCGTTCGACCACTGCGTTCACGCGGAAGAACTCGCGTTCGATCTTGCGTTCCATGTGGTCCTGCCCCAACTCCAGCAGGACTTCCTTGTTGCGTTCGCACAGGCGTTTCTCGGCTTTGAACAGCGAGCGGGACGCCAGGCGGAAGCCGGAGTACACCGTCGCCACCATACGCTGGAGTCCGGCGTGCACGGGCTTGCGTCCCATGTACAGGGCCATCATCGCCACAAGTATCAACATCGCGGACCATCCGGGCTGGTTGGCCAGCAGGGTCCATAACGTGTTTTGGTTTTCGGGCTGGTTCATGATTTCCTCTCAGGTCATGGTTGTGAAAAACCAATCCATGGAAAACGGATTCCCTTTCCATTCGGTTTCTTGCCTGTTTAATGTCGCAATACGCGTACCAAACAGGAGGGAAACGCTAATCTTTTGGAAAGGGATTGGTTTTCGCCGTGCAAGGGGAATGTTGATTTTAAGAATCAACTGGCGGGGGGAGGAAAGCGTCAAAAACGGTAACAAAAATGGTCACAGGAGTTATGATTTTCTGCCCAATGTTCAGAAAATCAGACCCATTGCCGCAGCGCCCGGATTTTGACGGGGAAAGAAGGCATGTTGGATTGTTGGCGGAGTGAAGTCGTTGTGCGTTACTGCCAGTTTTCTTTGTCGAGGGTGCGATACTGGATGGCTTCGGCGATGTGTTCGGCGGCGACGGCGTCGTCGCCGGCCAGGTCGGCAATCGTCCGCGCGACTTTTAAAATGCGGTCGTGAGCGCGGGCGCTCATGCCCATCTTGTCGATGGCTGTGGACATGATTTTCTGCGACGCGGCATCGAGTGGGCAGTGCGTCTTGATCTGCTTCGAACTCATCGACGCGTTGGAAAAAATCTTCGACCCGGCAAAGCGTTGCAGTTGACGCACGCGCGCCTTCTGCACGCGTTCGCGCAAGACGGCCGACGGTTCGCCCACCGTGTTCGATGCGAGGTCCTTGTACTCGACGGCGGGCACCTGGATGTGGATGTCGATGCGGTCCATCATCGGCCCGGAAATGCGCGACACGTATTTCTTGATCTGCGGCGGCGTGCACTGGCATTCGCGTTTGGGATCGGTGCGGTAACCGCAGGGGCAGGGATTCATCGCCGCCACCAGCATGAAGCCGGTAGGAAACGTCAGCGACCCCGACGCGCGCGAGATGCACACCTGCCGGTCCTCCATCGGCTGACGCAACACCTCCAGCGCGTTGCGTTTGAACTCCGGCAGTTCATCGAGAAACAGCACGCCGTTGTGCGCCAGTGACACCTCGCCCGGCATCGGCACCTTGCCGCCGCCGATCAGCCCCGCATCCGAAATCGTGTGGTGCGGCGACCGAAACGGCCGCGTGGCGAGAAGCCCCTTGCCGTTGTTCATGAGGCCGAGCACGCTGTGGATTTTCGTCGTCTCGATGGCTTCGTCGAGGGTGAGCGGCGGCAGGATGGTGGGCAGGCGCTTGGCCAGCATGGACTTGCCCGATCCCGGCGGCCCGATGAGGATGATGTTGTGGCCGCCCGCGGCGGCGATCTCCAGCGCGCGCTTCACGTGGTACTGGCCCTTGACGTCGGTGAAATCGAGGTCGTACGCCGAATGCTCGTGGTACTCGCCTTCCGGGTCCTTTTTCACCGGCTCCAGTTCCAGCTCGCCGTTCAAAAACGCCAGCGCTTCCGGCAACGTCTCCAGCGGATAGACCTTGAGACCCGACACCACCGCCGCTTCGGCGGCGTTGGCTTTGGGGAGCAGGATGCCTTCGACTCCCGCCTTCTTCGCCTGCGCGGCGATCGACAGCGTTCCCTTGATCGGTTTCACCCGTCCGTCGAGCGAAAGTTCTCCCAGGATCAGGTAGCGGTGCAGGTGGTCGGGTTTGACGATGCCGTCGGCGGCAAGAATGCCCAGCGCGATGGGCAGGTCGAAGGCGGAGCCTTCTTTTTTGATGTCGGCGGGCGCGAGGTTGACGGTGATGCGCCGGACCGGAAACTCCAGTTGCGTGTTGCGGATGGCGGCGGCAACGCGATCCGAGCTTTCCTTCACCGCCGCGTCGGGCAGGCCGACGATGGACATCCCCGGCAGTCCGGGTGAAAGATGGACCTCGACTTCGACGACGTAACCGTCGATGCCCAGCACTGCGCCGCTCTGCACCCGGGAAATCATGCTGTGCCCCTCGCACGTGATTAAAGTTGCAAAATAATCGGTATGTCAATTTAATGCAAAAGCGCGCGCGATGGAACCAAAAAGGGGCCTGCCGTGGAATTGTGGGAGGGTGTTGCCGGGGGAGGTTTTGGAGCGTTTCCCTTATTCCTGTTTTCCAATAACGGCGCGTCCTATGAAATTCGTGTCCTCTCCGAACCAGATGGTTTTTTCATTGGCATCGAACATCATGTGACGCACCGATCCGCCGCGTTCCGGGATCTCCGTGATGTTGACAAATTTCTTTGTGGGAGTATCGAATCCCACCAGCCGGTTGGGCATGTCCCCGGTTTCGACCACCCAGACCCTGTCTTCATGGTCTACGGTCATGGCATAGGGTCCGGAATCGTCACCACCGGGCAGGGGCCACTCTTTAAATTCCCCGTTTTCGGGATCGAATCGTCCCAGCATTCCCTGGGCATAATCCCCATACCAGACCACCCCGTCCGATGTGATTGCAAGCCGTCTGGGGCGGGCGTCCTTGCGGGGGAGTTCGTATTCTTTCAGTTCCATCGTTTCCGGGTCCACGCTGGCGATTTTATTGCTCCCGAACAGCGCAATCCAGGGCCGGTTGCGGGAATCCATCCAGATCCCGTAGGGGAGGGCATTCCGGGAAGGAACCTTTATAAGGCGGACTTCACCCGTTTGGGTGAACAGCTTGCCGATGAAATTGCTTCTCTGGACGGTGAACCAGATATCACCCGCACCATCGAATACCAGCGTGTGTGGATCCCGCGCCTCCTTGTGCGGCATTTCGAATCGGGTGATCCCGCCGGTATCCGGATCCAGCTTGCCAATATACGCGTTGCGGTTTCCTGCAAACCAGATGAACCCAGCCGCATCCACAATCAGATTGTGTGGCCCTGCGCCAGGCCCTAAATCGAACTTTTTGAAGGTTCCGGAAGCGGGTTCCAGGTACGCGATGTAACCGCCTTTTTGTCCGCAGAACCAGACACGGCCTTTCGGATCGACAAAAGGGTCTCGCGGCCGGGAATCGTCCCAGGGCACTTTCCACTCTGTAATGGAAACCGTTTCCGCCTGCGCGATGCCACCGGCCGGCACGAACCCGGCCAGCAGGGCAGAGATGGAAAGAATGGCGATGCGCTTCAGTCGATTCATGATGATTCCGTTTGTAGAAGGTTGATTAAAAAAGTCCCCCACACATGAATGAAATTTTCCCAGCGAAGCAGCCATCGATGCCCCGCGCCGCGCCCCTCGCACGTGTTTAAAATGGTAGAATAATCCGCATGTCAATTTAATGCAAATGTGCCAGGGATCGAGGCAAAAAGCATTGGTTCGCGGGGGAACGCATGGCGAAGCGGGGAGAAGCGAAGTCGAAAAAGAATAAGACAGGTGCCGGGCATCCCACGAAGGCAACGCGGCAGGACAAGGAAAAGGGTTCGACGGAGTTGAAAGCCAAACATCCGCAGTCCATGCCTCCGCGCGCGAAAGAAAAAGCAGACGAACTGGCGCGCATCTGGGATGAAGACTTGTGTGAATAATTTTATTTATGGGAGGGCAATACCATGAATACGAAACGCAAACTGCATGACGGGATCGTCGGCGCGGTGCTGACGGCGGGCTCGGCGCTGGCGTAATGGGTGGATCCGTTGTGGATTCTGGTGCCGGGCGTGCTGGGAGTGACGCTGTTGCAAAGCGGGCTCACCGGGTTCTGCCCGCTGTACTTCATCCTCGATAAAACGTGCCGGGAAACGAAGACGGCGGTTTAGGTTTAGCATTCCATTTAAAGAAAGGGGTTGGCATGGCGTGGGCGGTGTTGTTTGTGGCGGGGTTGTTTGAGGTGGGCTGGGCCGTGGGCCTGAAGTACACGGAAGGGTTCACGAAATTGTGGCCGACGGTGTGGACGGTGGCGAGCATCGTCATCAGCATGGGGCTCCTGGGCCTGTCGCTCAAGCACCTGCCGGTGGGCACGGCGTATGCGGTGTGGACGGGCATCGGCACGCTGGGCACGGCAATCCTCGGCATCTATTTGTTTGGCGAACCGGCGACGGCTTTGCGACTCTTCTGTATCGGCCTCATCACCGTCGGAATCCTTGGATTACGATTTGTTCCTTCCTGATTTAAACTTGGCCTTCATTCCCATTTCTGGATTACTTCAAAGTAAGCTTCACTGTTATCAAATTCCTGCACGTGATGAGTGCGGTGGTGTTGCTGGGGACGGGGCTGGGGCTCGCCTTCATGCTGTTCCGCGCCCAGCAGAGCCGGAACTCGCAAACGCTCCTGTTCGCGCTCAATAATACTCTCATAGGCGACATCGTGTTCATCGGCCCGGCGCTGTTCGTGCTGTTCGGCTCCGGTCATTGGATGCTTGGAAACGGCGGGCATTGGCAAAGAGGGTACAGATGGTATGTTTACCGCGTGTGTTTTTACTCAAGCGAAGAGGCCTGCAAGCCACCTCGATAGGCATTTTTCAAGATCAGAAAAAAAGGGATCCACCAAACCAGATCATTGGTGATGATATGAACTCCAAAGATAAGAGGAAGCTCATCATTTATAATGGCTGCGGCAAATCCTATAGGTCCAAAAATCTTTCCAAGAAAACCCACCAATACAATGGGCCAATGAACCATTGGATTACTGGCGACAAGATACCGTCTGAAAACCCCGTATGAGCCAGTGCTGGCGTGGGAGCGTCGGGAGTTTTGGCTCTGCCGGGGCACATGATTTCATCCTCGGCCTGTCCTGTACTCCCTGGGTTCCTCTGTTTCACCTCCGTTTTTTCGTTTCCTTTTGTTGACTTAGTATGCGTTCGAGGTTTTCTTCATCTTGATCAAGTTGGAGCGGGATCGGGCCGGGCTTTCAGTCTCTCCATCTCCAGTTTGATCCACCGCTTGAGGTTCACCGCCACCGCCGTGAAGTAACATTGCAGACCGACCTTTCTTATGCCCCGGTACCGTGCCCGCGTCAGCCCGTGGTACCGCTTCATCTCGGACAACTTGCCCTCGATGCCCGGCCGCAGTTTC
>NZ_JBQKUN010000010.1:0-72981 GCF_052156615.1 Nitrospina sp. P1_D6
TTCCTTCATTGACGTCTTGAAATTTTTGATACTCCGGCCGAAGGCGCTTCCAATTTCGGGCAGTTTTCCCGCGCCAAAAATAATCATAATGATGACCAGAATGATCATCAGTTCCGGAAACCCAATTCCCATCATGATTCGATTCCTCCCGTGGAGATTTAATGGTTCTGCACCGGCCACACCCTTCCCGAACCTGGGCGAGGGTTGAACCTGTTGAGTTAGCACAGTTTACATTGTTTTTACTGACACTGACAAGGACAAACCATGACCCCTGTAAGGAATTGTTCCGAAAGGCCCCCGGCAATTTTCCCCTGGATTCGTCTGAGTGTTTCCCAAGAAGAAAACAGCGGGATTTCCACCCGGTTTCCCGGCGGGGCCATTTTTTTGCCCCCCTGCACTCATAAAAAGTTGAAAGTTTGGATACAATTCAAGTAGAAAGCTAAGGTCACAACGACACATGAATCACGCATTGCCGCAGGACGCCCTGTTTCCATGAACTTTCAGGAAGAAGAATCTTTAAAGCAAATCATCCGGCAGAACCCCGGCGACCCGGACCCGCATTGCGACCTCGGTGATTATTACGTCGAACTCAGTCGGTACGAAGAAGCGGAGGCGCATTACAACCAGGCCCTCGGATACGATGCCGATTGCGCAGAAGCGTTGCTCGGTCTCGGCATCGTACGTCACCGACAGCAACGCTACCCGGACGCCGAGAAATATTACCGGGCCAGCCTGAAACTGGACACGGAAAATTCGCGCACGCTCAACAACCTGGGTAGCCTGTACCACGACCAGGAACGCTGGGAGGAAGCAGAACGCGAATATCTGAAAGCGCTGGAGATCGACCCGGACTACGCCCTGCCGCACAACAATCTCGGACTGCTGCATGCCCGCCGGCAGGATTTCGAGTCGGCTCGCACCGCTTTTGAAACCGCAATGCGGTTGGACCCGGAATACGACCAGGCCCATTACAATCTGGGCAACCTTTACTTTGATCACCAGCAATATGATTTGGCCGAAAAAGCTTATAAGGAATCCCTGCGTCTCAATCCGGATTCCGCGTTCACGCACCATGAGCTGGGCAACCTGTATCATCATCTCGGCCGGTTTGAAGAAGCGGAGCAGGAATTTCAGGAGTCTTTGTTTCTCGATCCCAAACTCGAAGCGGCCCATGTGAGCCTGGGCAACCTGTATGTCGACACCGATCGCTTGAACGATGCGGAAAGCGCCATCAACAAGGCGCTCGCCATTGATTCCAACTCCGTGGACGCCCGCCACAGTCTGGCACTCATTCATTTCCAGAGCGGTCTGTTTGAGCAGGCCGAGAAAGAGTGGCGCGCGTGCCTGCAACGGGAACCTGATAACGCTTCTTTTTACAATAATCTTGGAAACAGTCTTTCGTCAATGGAGCGGTACGAGGAGGCCATCGAAATCTACCGGAAGGCCTTTGCTCTGGAGCCGGACAATCCCCTTCCCCTGTTCAACCTGGGTTTGGTGTATGAAGATCTGGACCGCTTCCAGGAAGCGGAAGACCATTACCTGCATGCCTTGCGGTTGAACCCACAGCACCTCTCAGCCCTTGTCAACATCGCCAACCTGTACTCCAACCTGGGACGCAGTGAGGAGGCCATTCCTTATTTGAGGCAGGCGCTGGAACTGGACTCGAGACACGCCAAGGCCCATTTCGGGATGGCCTGTATTCTGGAAGACGAAGGAGATTTCCTGCAGGCGGAACAACATCTCCGCAACGTGCTGGACCAGGAACCGGACAACCAGTTCGCCTGGCGCAAGCTGGGGTCCGTTCATCTTGAATCTGGAAACCCGCAGGCGGCGCTGAGGGCATTTCTCAAGGCGTCCGAACTCGACCCGCACGAGCCGGTGCATTATTTTTATCTCGGTGTCACCCATCAGGACCTGGACGACCCGCGAAGCGCGGAGACGGCGTATCTCAAAGCCCTGCACCTGCAGCCGGACAACGCCTCGGTCTGCAACAACCTGGGCCTGCTTTATTCACAGGAAGAACGCTACGAAGAGGCGGAACGCCTGCTGCGCGAGGCTTTATTGCATGCGCCGGAGGACATCAACGCCCTGTACAACCTGGGGCTGGTGCTGGACCGCATTGGAAGGTTTGATGAGGCAGAGACCGTTTACCGGCGCGCGCTGGAGGTTTCCCCCGACGACGCGCAGATCTGGAACAATCTCGGTCTTGCCCGCTTCGCCCGCAACCGCCTGCAGGAGGCGGAAGAGGCATTGAAGGAGGCGGTGCAACGGGATCCCACCTATCCGCTCGCGCACTTCAACCTGGGACTGGTATACGAAGCGCGCATGAAAAACCAGGAAGCGGAAAATGAGTTTCAGGAAGCGACACGGCTCGATCCCACCCTGGCGGAGACACGCACCCTCGTACAACAGGCGCGCAAGCACCAGAAATCCGGCGGTTTCATCGAACGGCTGTTCCAGTTTCTGAAAAGATAAGGAAGAAAAAAGCGCTCCCTCACCCCACTCAATTGTTTCGCAGGGCGTCGATGGCTTTTTTGTAATCGGGTGCGTTGAAGATAGCGGAACCGGCGACGATCACATTCGCTCCCGCTTTTTTCACGATGTTCACGTTTTCCGGATTCACTCCCCCATCGACCTGGACATCGATGTCCGCATCCGACTGGTCCAGCGTGTTGCGGAGCAGCTGGATTTTTCCCAGCACCTGCTGGATGAATTTCTGCCCGCCGAATCCCGGATTCACCGACATCAATAGAACCATATCCACGTCCTCGATGATTTCATCGAGTGCGAACAGCGTTGTCGCAGGATTGAGAACCACCCCCGCCTTGATTCCGTGTTCCTTGATCGTTTGAACGGTGCGGTGGAGATGCGGGCACGCCTCCACGTGAACGGAGATGATATCCGCTCCGGCGGAAACGAAATCGGCAATGTACTTGTCCGCATTTTCGATCATAAGATGGCAGTCGAGCGGCAAATCTGTGACCTTGCGCAGGCATTCGACCACCGGGGGGCCGATGGTGATGTTCGGCACGAACGCGCCGTCCATGACATCGACATGAATCCAGTCCGCGCCCGCTTTCTCAACCGCTTTCACCTCTTCTCCGAGACGGCTGAAGTCGGCGGACAGAATGGAAGGTGCAATTTTCACCATAGTCACCTCAACCTATTCAATTCGTTCAACATACGTTATAGTGGAATGCCACGGCAGGCTGACCAGTAGGAATGACCGGGCGGGTTTGGGGGTCCCAAAACGGTTTTGAGCATAGCACAATGTGCATGGCCGGGCAATCGGCTTCCCCCGCCCCACGCCCTTTCCCGGGCGATCACGCTTAATTCAACCGATTTCGCGATGGCCCAGGCGGCTGACACGTAACCGGTGCAACTACCCAATTGCATGGCAGCGGAAACAACGGCATTTACCGAGCGCACGCGGCAGTTTTTTGCGAAGGAATACAACCTCCTCATCCTCGCGGCGGTCATCGGTGTGCTGGCGGGGGCGGCCTCCACACTGTTCCGCGGCATGATCGAACTTTTTGAACGCGTGTTTTCTTCTTCGGGCATTCTGAGCGGCGTGCCCGAGTCGGTGGTGCCGTGGCTCCTTCCGCTCATGCCCATGCTGGGGGGACTGATTATCGGTTGCGGCTGGAAGTGGTTGCCTAAAAGGATGGAGGAAAACGGCATCTATAAAGTGACCGAAGCGATGGCCCTCCGTGACGGCAAGGTGCCGGGAAGCACCATCGTCATGTGCGCCACCGCATCGTCGATCACGCTCGGCTCCGGCGGTTCGGCGGGACGCGTCGCGCCCACGGTTCAGATCTGCGCCGCCATCGGGTCTTTGGTTGGGCAACTGTTCCGGATGTCCACCAACCGCCTGCGCGTGTTCGTCGGTTGTGGCGCGGCGGCAGGCATCGCCGCCTCATTCAATGCGCCGCTCGCGGGCGTGATTTTCTCCATGGAAATCATCCTTGGTGAGTACGCCATCCAGTCTTTCAGCCCCATTGTCATCGCGGCCGTATTGGGAACGGTAACCGGCCGCGCGCTGCACGGCAACGAACTGACGTTTCTGACGCCGGTGCATGAGGTGGTGACGCCCTGGGAGATATTCTTTTATCTTATCCTCGGCGTACTGTGCGGACTGGCGGCGCAATTGTTCACCTGGACCTATTTCAAAATCCAGAAACGCTTTGAAGAAAAGAAAAACATCCCGGTCATCCTGAAACCCGCACTGGGCGGGTTGCTGGTCGGGCTTCTCGCCGTTGCCCTGCCACAGGTTAAAGGAAACGGATTCGACATCCTCGAGCAGGCGCTGAATGGAGAATTGATCTGGTACTTGACCTTTCTCCTCATTTTCGGCAAAACTCTGGCGACCGGGATCACTTTGGGTTCGGGAGGCATCGGCGGCATTTTTTCGCCCAGCCTGTTTGTTGGCGCCATGACGGGCGCCACGTTCGGCTTCGCGGTCCACGGCCTGCTTCCGGAATGGACCGCCACCAGCGAAACCTATGCCCTCGTCGGCATGGGGGCGACCGCGAGCGCCGTGGTCCAGGGACCTCTGACCGCCATCCTCATTCTGTTCGAGATGACCAACGACTACACCATCATACTGCCCAGCATGGTGTGTTGCATCGTCGCCGCCTACACGTCGCGCCGTTTTAACAAACATTCGCTGTACGTTCAGGCCCTGCTCAACAAAGGCGTGGATCTCAAGCAGGGTCGGCTGGTGTCGGTTCTCCGTGCCATCTATGTTCGTGATGTCATGAACAAGGAAGCGGTTATTTTTGATGAAAACACACCATTCAAGGAAATTGTCGATCGTGTGGCACAGGTGCGCGACCTGCATTACCCGGTGCTGAGTGCCGAAGGAAAACTGACCGGAATCCTCGCGTTCAGTGACATCCGCGAGGCCGTTCTCAATCCCGACGGCACGGTGAACAAAGACACGCTCACCGCAAAGGACCTCGCAACACCCAACCCGGTGACCCTGGTGCCGCACAATAATTTGAACGAAGCCCTGGAAAAGTTCACAGAACTCGACGTCGATCAGATTCCCGTTGTCGGCGTGAGCGATCCCAACCAGATTCTCGGCATGCTCGACCGTGTCGACGTGGAAGCGGTGTACAACCGTGAAAAATTAATTCAAAACATGGAAAACTGAAATGGTCATGATTCCTGCTCGCTTGTTCTTCATATGTATTTTGTTGTGCATCGCCTTGTCAGGCGCTGCCTGCTCGCAGTCCAGCACGGCCGAACCCGTGCGCCGCACCCAATTCATCATGGGCACCCTGGTGGAAATCACCGTCGTTAACGCCGACGAAAACGTGGTGCAGGCCGCGACCAGCCAGGCATTCGACGAAATGAGTCGCATCGAGAAGCTGATGAGCACCTATATCGCCGACTCGGAAATCTCGCGCATCAATGACGCGGCAGGAAAAGAGGCCGTTCCGGTATCCGAGGAGGTGCTGGAGATCATTCAGGCAGGCATCGCGTGGGGCGATAAAACCATGGGTACCTTCGACATCACCATCCACCCGCTGGTGGAGGCCTGGGATTTCGACGGCGGCGGCGAGACGGTGCCCTCACAAGCACAACTCAAAACCGCAACGCGCCTCGTCAACTTCCGCGACATACGCATCCAGGGAAACACGGTTCGGCTGGCGCGCGAAGGCATGGCGATCAACCTGGGCGGCATTGCCAAGGGGTATGCGGTGGACCGCGCCATAACGATTCTGAAAGGACTGGTGCCGAGCGGCATCATCAACGCCGGGGGCGACCTCTATGCCTTCGGCCAGCGCGAGCGCAATAAGCCGTGGGTGATCGGCCTTCAGCATCCCCGCAAACCGCAGGGCGTGCTGGCTTCGTTTGCGCTTGCTAACCAGGGAGTTGCAACCTCCGGCGATTACCAGCGCTATTTCATGAAAGGCGAGACCCGGTATCACCACATCCTCAATCCCGCAACGGGCCTGCCTGCGGAGGGACCCATCTCCGTTACGGTGATGGCCCCCACCGTGATGGACGCCGACGCCTTGTCCACGGCGGTGTTCATCATGGGAAAAGAGAAAGGGATTGAGTGGATCGAGTCGATGGACAACGCGGAAGTGATGGTGATCGATGAAACCGGAGCCGCGCACTTCAGCTCCGGTTTCAGCAAACTGCCGCAGTTCGCGATGAATGCGTTTTGATCACGTACTGCGGCTGGAGGTGAACCGTTTCAACAGCAAGGAATTGCTGACCACGGAAACGGAGCTGAACGACATCGCCGCCGCCGCGAACATCGGTTGCAGCAACACACCGTTGAAGGGATACAGCACCCCCGCCGCAATGGGAATCCCAAGCACGTTGTAGAAAAACGCCCAGAACAGGTTCTGCCGAATCTTGCTCATGGTCCGGCGGCTGAGCTCGATGGCGTCCACCACCGCGTTCAGGTCGTGCGTCATGAGCGTGATGTCGGCGGTCTCGATGGCAACGTCGGTGCCCGATCCCATGGCGATGCCTATGTTCGCCTGCGCGAGTGCGGGCGCGTCGTTGATGCCGTCACCCACCATCGCCACGAAGCGGCCTTCATCCTGGAGCCGCTTCACCTGCTGGGCCTTGTCGGCGGGCAATACCTCCGCCAGCACACGGTCGATACCGAGTTCCCCGCCCACTGCCTCGGCGGTCTTCTGGTTGTCGCCGGTGATCATCACGATCTCCAGCCCGCGCTGTTTCAAACTCTGGATGGCGGATTTCGATTCCGGCCGGACGCGGTCGGCGGCGGCAATGATCCCCACGATGCGGCCGTCGACCTGCACCAGCATGGCGGTCCTGCCTTCGCCGGCGAACGTCTCCGCTTTCTCGCGCACGGCCTCCACATCGAGTCCCGCATCCTGCATCATGCGCAGGTTGCCGAGGGCGACGTCGTGTCCGTCCACTTTGGCCTTCACACCGAATCCCGGCAGGGCCTCGAATCCTTCCGTCGACTTCAACGACACGTTTTTTTCTTTCGCGTGCTCGACGATGGCCACACCCAGTGGATGTTCGGACCCCTTCTCCAGGGACGCCGCGTACATCAACAGGGTGTCCTCGTTCAGGCCGGCGCCTTCCGCAACCCACACATCGCGCACCACCGGTTTGCCTTCGGTGAGCGTGCCGGTTTTATCGAACACGATGGTGTTGAGTTTCTGTGCCTGCTCCAGCGTCTCGCCGCCCTTTATGAGCACGCCCATCTCCGCGCCTTTCCCGGTGCCAACCATGATGGCCGTCGGCGTCGCCAGGCCCAACGCGCACGGGCAGGCGATGATCATGACCGAGATGAAAATCATCATGGCGAACAGTCCGGGTTCGGTGGGCAAAGCCGCCACCGACGGTCCCGCCAGCCACCAGAAGCCGAATGCCACCAGCGCGATGCCGATGACCACCGGCACGAAAACGCCCGCGACTTTGTCCACCAGCCTCTGCACCGGTGCCTTCGATCCCTGCGCTTCCTGCACCATGCGGATGATGTGGGCCAGAACCGAGTCCCTGCCCAGCCGCGTCGCTTTCATTTTGAAGTAGCCGGTCTTGTTGATGCTGGCGCCGATCACATCGTCGCCTTCCTTCTTTTCGACCGGAACGCTTTCTCCGGAGATCATCGACTCGTCGATCGCGGTCTGCCCTTCGGTGATGGTGCCGTCCACCGGCACCCGTTCGCCGGGGCGCACGGAGACAATGTCGCCCACCTCCACCTGGTCGATGGGGAGATCATGCTCTTCACCGTTGCGCTCGACTCGTGCCGTCCTGGCCTGCATGCCCATGAGCTTGCGGATGGCATCGGAAGTCCGTCCTTTCGCCCGCGCCTCCAGCATGCGGCCCATCAGCACGAGCGCGATGATCATCGCCGACGTATCGTAATACACCGCCAGTTCCGTGCCGAAAGATGCGGCGAGTTCAGGCAAAACGGTCACCGCGACGCTGTAGGCATAGGCCACCGTGGTGCCGACGGCGATCAGCGTGTTCATGTCGGCGTACCCGTGTTTGAGTCCGGCCCATGTGCCTTTGTAAAACTGCCAGCCTCCCCAGAACTGCACCGGCGTCGCCAGCACGAACAACAACCAGTGGAGAGTCGAGGTGTTTTCAACCCAACCGGTCATGCCCAGTGTCATGATGGCGACAGCCAATCCCAAGCTCGATGCAAACTTGAACTGCAACGCGCGGTACTCGCGCTGGTGCCTGGCCTCTTCCGCTTCCTGCGTTGCCGTCTCTGCTTCCGATTCCACATCGGGCACGGAGTAGCCGATGTCCGCCAGCGCCGTGCGGAAATCCGGCAGGCCCACTCTGGCTTCCATGTAATTCACCGTGGCGCGTTCGCTGGCGAGGTTGACGCTCACATCGACGACGCCGTCGAGTCCGCGCAGTTTCTTCTCCACGCGCCCGACGCACGAGGCGCAGGTCATGCCCTCGACGGGAAACGTTTTCTGCACCGACGGCACGTCGAACCCGATTTTCTGAATAGTGGAAATGATCGCGTCGGGCGTGGCGGTTTCCGGGTCGTAATCCACTGCCGCCCGTTCCGCCCCGAAATTGACGCTGACCTTGCTGACCCCCGGCACCTCGCCCACCTTTTTCTCAATGCGCGCGGCACAACTGGCGCAACTCATTCCCTGTATCGGTAACGAAAGGCTCTTGCTCTCTTGAGTTTTCGTATCTGGCATTTTGTCGTATCCTTTGAAAGGAAGTTGGTTCCTTTGAGATGTTGCCGCGTGTGGGTTGGATACGGTCCGTCCACAAATATTTTTTGGCCCCGGTCTGGGAGACCCCAAAATGCTTGATTTGAAACGCCGATGGTACGGAGTGCTCATTTTCATTGTACTATGGATCGCCGGGTGCGCGCAGGCGCCGTCTTCCCCGGTGTCCCCCTCCCGGCTGGCGGACCTGACCCACCCGTTCGACGAGACCACCATCTACTGGCCCACCAGCAAGCCGTTCGCCCTGTCCGAGGTGCACAAGGGACTGGTGGACGATCATTACTGGTACGAGGCCAACAATTTTGAAGCGGCGGAGCACGGCGGCACGCACATGGACGCCCCGGTGCATTTCGCAAAAGGACGCTGGACCGCCGACGCCATTCCCCTGGACCGGTTGATCGCCCCCGGTGTGATGGTGGACCTGAGTGCACAGGTCAACGGCAATGCGGATTACCTGATCTCCAGCGAAGACCTGCTACAGTGGGAGGCCCAACACGGGCGCATCGAGGCAGGATCGATCGTGCTCGTGCGGACTGGATGGGACACCCGCTGGCCGAACAAAAAACGGTACCTCGGAACCGACCAGCCGGGCGACACGGACAACCTGCATTTTCCCGGTTACAGCGAGGGTGCCGCCCGGTTTCTGACCAAAGAAAGAAACGTGGTGGCAGTGGGACTCGACACCGCGAGCCTCGATTTCGGCCAATCCAGGGAATTCAAGGCCCACCGTGTGTTCGGCGCGGCCAACGTGCCGGGATTTGAAAACCTGGCGCGGTTGGGCACCCTGCCCGCACGCGGTTTCCGCGTCATCGCGCTTCCGATGAAAATCGGCGGCGGCAGTGGCGCGCCACTCCGCATAGTGGCAGAAATTCCGTAAATGCTTTGTAATTTACTGTTTGTTGCGGAACAGGCCGCGCAGGGTGAAGACGCCGTACCCAAGAAGAAGCAGGGCGATGAGTCCGTTGGAAAAGGAATTTTCCGTGATGGAATGGGAGAAGAAGTAGACCCCGGTGAAGCTCAAAAAGATGCCCAGGCTGAAATAACCAAGCCCCTTGCCCCAGGTCATGCCCCGGTGACCTCGCTTCAGGTTTTCCCGTTTCTGGCGCAACTGGTAACGCCAGCGCAGAATGTAGTAACTCTGGCGAAGCCACGAGAAAAATCCGTTGTCCTCAACCAGGCTGGCGCTGCAATACATGCAAGCCGTGTCCGCCTGGCGATTGGGGAAGCCGCAATTGAGGCACAACCGGTAATCCTGGCGGTTATGCAGTGCAATGGGTTCTTTTTTGGGCTTGTCCACGCGGGTCCCGCAATCCGCCTGCGGCCCGAAAACCTGTCGGCACCGGAAGCATCTTTGTTTATAATGAGGTAAAGCGATTCTATACCCATTAAAATTACGTGTCAATCCTGATAGGCGGACTCCCCTCAGCCCCGGCGCGACACCCCGCAACCTTTACTGATTTGCCCGAACTTATGAAATTCAAAACAACCGCAGTATCCATAATATGCATTATCCTTATTTCAGTGATCGCCCTCCCGGTGGCCGCTGCTTTTGCTGAAACCAAAGCACCCCGGCCGCCAGAAGGCATGGTGCTCATTCCCGAGGGCGAATTCGTCATGGGGAGCATGCACTCGTTGAGGGAACTCGATCCTACCGGTATTTTTCAGAGTGACCGCCATATGCTGGGTCCGGAAGACCCGGCGCACGATGTCTATCTGAGCGCTTATTACATCGATATTCACGAAGTGACAAATGAAGAGTATTTTGAATTCATGAAAGCCAAAGAGCATGGGAAGCCCCCGCGCTACTGGAACGATCACGAATTCAATCAGCCCAAGCAACCGGTGGTGGGGATCACCTGGAAGGAGGCGCAAGCCTTTTGCCAATGGAAGGGCAAACGCCTGCCTACCGAAGCGGAATGGGAAAAGGCGGGAAAAGGAACCGCCACGATCAAATACCCGTGGGGAGACTCGGCACCGACTCCCGACAAACTGAACTTCAACAACACCGTTGGCAAAACCGCCTCCGTCGGTTCGTATGAAGCCGGCAAGTCCGTTTACGGGGTGTACGATCTTTCCGGCAATGTTGCCGAATGGGTAAAGGACTGGCACTTTGCGGAATACTATCTGTTCTCACCGAAGAAAGATCCACAAGGGCCGGATCGGGGAATGTATAAAGTCATTCGTGGCGGACATTGGCACAACAATGCGGAGGACGTGCGCCTGAGTTACAGAAACGCGACCGTGCCCACGCTCAGGCAGGACTCCGTAGGCTTCCGGTGCGCGAAAAGCGTGACGCAGAAAGAATCCCCGCAGACGACGGAAGACAATTCCGGAAAATGAAGAAAACGGTGAACAACGGCTAAGCGCCGGGCTATTTGGAAAGGTCGCGAATGCGGTCGAGCAGGATGCCCGCTATTTCCCGTTTCGGCAGGCGCGGCAGGGTTTCGATGTTGTCCGACCCACGGATCAATTGCACCTGGTTGAAGTCGGATTGAAACCCGATTCCCGGTGCGCTGATGTCATTGGCCACGATAAGGTCGAGTTGCTTGCGCTGGAGTTTGTCGAGCGCGCTCTGCACCACGTTTTCACTTTCTGCGGCGAACCCCACCACCGTCTGATGCGTTTTCTTCGCGGCCACTTCCTTTAAAATATCCGGAGTCGGTTGCAGATTGAGCAACAGAGGCTGGTCGCCGGATTTTTTGATCTTTTCCTTTTGAATGTCGGCGGGAGCGAAGTCCCCCACCGCCGCCGTCATCACCAGCACATCACAACTTTCCAAATGTTCCATTACCAGGTCGCGCATCTCCGAGGCACGCTGGCAGGAGACCACCTCCACCCCGGCGGGGGTGCCAAGCGACGTCGGGCCGCTGATGAGCGTCACCACCGCGCCCCGCTTTTGTGCTTCCTCCGCGATGGCATACCCCATCTTGCCCGAAGAATGGTTGGTGATGAAGCGTACCGGGTCGATGGGCTCGCGCGTGGGCCCGGCGGTGACCAGCACGCGGCGTCCCGCCCAGTCCTGTTTCTGCTCCAACCGTTTCCACACCGCATCGAAAATGACCTGCGGTTCGGCCAGACGGCCCAGCCCGATGACCCCGCAGGCCAGCTCGCCCGAGTCCGGTTCCACCACGTCGACGCCCCGCACTTTTAATTTGAGCAGGTTGTCCTGCACCGCTTGATTCGCCCACATTTGATCGTTCATGGCAGGTGCGACGATCACCGTGCCCGGGAACGCCGCGTATAAAGTAGAAAGCGGATCGTCGGCCAGGCCGTTGGCCATTTTGCCGATCGTGTTGGCGGTGGCGGGGGCGACGACCATCAAATCCGCATTTTCCGCTGAACGGATGTGCTCCATCGACGCCGACCGTTCCGAATCGAAAATCTTGTGGTACACCGGGCGGCCCGAAAGCGCCTCGAAGGTGAGCGGCGTGATGAACTGCTTGGCGTTTTCGGTCATCACCACGTACACCTCCGCTCCTGCCTTGGTCAGAAGGCGCAACAGTTCCACCGCCTTGTAGGCGGCGATGCCGCCGGAGACGCCCAGCACGATTTTTTTGCCTGCCATGGGAGAACTCATGTCCGCATTCCGCCCTTAAGCTATGATGATCGGTTGTGCCTCGATTATAGTTTGCAAGCCTTTGTCATTCAATTGTTTTCGGAAATCTCACCAGCGACGAAAAACCGGCGGCTAAAATTGACTTTTGAAGGGCCATTGCTTAGTATTCAGACCATTATCATGGCTGGTGAAAAAAGAAAGAACGAAACCGGATATGCCTGAATTGAGGAAGGACCCCATCGTCGACCGGTGGGTCATCATCGCCCAGGAGCGCGGCAAGCGTCCTGCGGATTTTGCCAGCCCGACGGTCAACTCCCAGGCCGGATTCTGTCCCTTTTGTCTTGGCAACGAAGGCAAGACCCCGCAGGAGATCCTGGCCCTTCGGCCGAATGGATCGGGGCCGAACGAATCCGGCTGGTCGCTCCGCGTGGTTCCCAACAAGTACCCCGCCCTCACCATCGAGGGCGGCATCGACCGCGTTGGTGAAGGGATGTACGACAAGATGAACGGCATCGGCGCCCATGAAGTGATCATCGAGGGTCCCTGCCATGAAGTGGCGCTCGAAGAACTGCCGGAACGCGCCGTGCAGGAAACGTTGTGGGCGTTCCAGCAACGCATCGTCGACCTGAAACGCGACCCGCGGTTCCGCTATATCCTGGTGTTCAAAAACCACGGCGAGGCGGCGGGAGCGACGCTCGAGCACACGCACAGCCAGCTGGTGGCGCTCCCCATCGTGCCGGAGCTGGTGCTGGAAGAACTGGACGGGGCAAGGCGGCATTATGAATACAAGGAACGCTGCATTTACTGCGACATCATCGCGCAGGAACGGGGCGACGGCCGCCGGGTAGTTATGGAGAACCATGACTTCATCGCCGTCTGTCCTTATGCCCCGCGGTTTCCTTTTGAAACCTGGATTCTGCCGAAATACCATTCCGCCCATTTTGAGCACGATTCAACGGAAGCGCTGGCAGGGGCGGCAAACATTTTAAAGGACGTGCTTTTGAAATTGCGCATGGTCTGCAATCAGCCGCCGTACAACTTCGTCCTGCACAATTCGACCGTCCAGAGTAAACACAGCACGTACTTCCACTGGCACATCGAGATCATGCCGAAGCTCACCAAGCTGGCGGGATTCGAGGCCGGAACCGGGTTTCACATCAACCCCGTGAGCCCCGAGGAGGCCGCCGATATTCTGAGGTCGTGCACCGTGCACCCGTGACATGGCGCGCCCACTGAAGATCCTGTCCGTCGCCGCCGAGGCGCATCCCTTCGCCAAGACCGGAGGATTGGGGGACGTCTGCGGCGCCCTGCCCCTGGCACACCACCGGCTGGGGCATGACGTGCGCTGCGTGCTTCCCCACTATTCCTCGATCACACCGGCACTTCACCGGAATGGGATCGAGAACACGGGACGCACCCTCTCCATACCGGTGGGCATCGCCAATCCCCAGGCCACCCTTCATTTGGCGCACCTGCAAAACAGGGTCCCGCTTTACCTTATCGGAAACGACTTTTATTTCGGGCGCAAGGGATTGTACGGTGAAGGGGGAGCCGATTACCCGGACAACGCGTCGCGCTTCTCCTTTTTTTGCCGGGCGGCACTCGAGTGGTGCAAGGCCACGCGGTTTCAGCCGGATATCATCCACTGTCACGACTGGCAGGCAGGGCTGGTGCCTGCCTATTTGAAACTCGTTTACCAGCACGATCCTTTCTTCAAAAACACGCGCACGCTGTTCACCATCCACAACCTCGGTTACCAGGGAAACTTTGATGCTTCCGCCCTGTCCACGGTTCACCTGCCTGCCGACGCGTTTCACTCGCAGGGTCTGGAGTTCCACGGCCACTTCAGTTTTCTAAAAGCGGGGCTGGTTTATTCCAACCTGTTGACCACGGTGAGCAAACGTTACCGGCAGGAGATCCTGCTGGCCGAAAACGGGTTTCAGATGGACGGAATCCTTCGGGACCGCAAGGAAGACCTTTACGGTGTTTTGAACGGCGTGGATTACGAAGAATGGAACCCGGAAAACGATCCATGGATCCCCGCGCCGTTCGATTCGGGAAACCTTAAAGGCAAAGCTCTGTGCCGGGAGGCCTTGCTTAAAGAACTGGCGTTGAAGGTTCCCGCCCGGCAACCGCTTGTGGCGATGGTGACCCGCCTGTCCTGGCAGAAAGGAATTGACCTCGTCCAGGAGGGGTTCGACCAGATCATGAAAGAAGGCGTCGGCCTCGTGCTGCTCGGCGTCGGCGATCCGCCGTTTGAGGCATTCTTCACCGCACAGGCCAAACGTCATGCCGGACGGTTCGCCTGCAGGCTGGCTTTTGACGAGGGACTGGCCCACCGCATCATTGCCGGAAGCGACCTGCTTCTCATGCCGTCGGTGTACGAGCCCTGCGGCTTGACCCAGATGTACGCGCTCCGTTACGGCACCGTGCCCGTGGCCCGCTCGGTGGGAGGACTGGCGGACACGGTGAAGAATTTCAATCCCGAATCCGGCCGCGGTACCGGTTTCAATTTTCGCCGCTTTGAATTAAAATACCTCCTGCAATCCCTCCGCAAAGCGACCGGACTGTTTGCCGACCGGACGCAATGGCGCCGCCTGATGCAGAATGGCATGTCGCAGAACCTGAGCTGGAAACGCGCCGCCACGGAATACATCCGACTTTACCGGAAAACACTCCGAGAAACCTGACCACGCCGGTCCTGGGGACATGCATATGGTGGATGACAGCATCGTAGGACTGGAAGTTCTCCGCGAGATCGCCCGCATTTCCACTTCCCCCCTCAATCTGGACGAAATCCTCGGGCAGACCATCGAAATCATCAAGAATAAAATGCGCATCGACGCCTGTTCCATTTACCTCATGGAGCAATCGTATTCCGGTGAGGTGCGGTTGAAACTGAAAGCCACCAGCGGCCTGCCCCCCTCCGCCGCCACGCGCATCTACCTGGAACCCGGCCGCGGCGTGACCGGATGGGTGGCGCAGAACAAGACGGCGCTGGCTTTGAGCGAAGCCATGCAGGACCCGCGTTTCGTTTACTTTCCCGAGATCGAGGAAGAAAAATTTCCGTCCATGCTGTCAGTGCCGCTCGTCGATCACGACCAGTGCATCGGCGTCATCAACGTGCACACCCTTGACCGTCGCCAGTTCACATTAACCGAAGTGTCCATTCTGGAAACCCTCTCCGCACAGATCACCGGGTGCATCCGCAACGCCCTCGAATACCAGAAGAGCCAGGCCCTTCTTGGCGAACAGACCCTCCTCTACACCATCAACACCGCAGTCCAGGAAACCCCCAAGCTCGACCACCGCATCTGGATTCTCATGACCGGCATCACGTTTGGCGGGGCCGGGGGATTCAACCGCGCCATCCTGTTTTTACTGGATGATAAAACGGGCCACCTTGTCGGGTACATGGGACTGGGGCCCGACTCCGCGGAAGAAGCCGGGCGCATCTGGCGCGAGCTCTCGGAGGACGGGGAGTTCACCCTCACCCGCCTGCTGGAAAATCCCCACTGGGAAAGATTTCGTGACACCCGACTCAACCATTACGCGCGATCGCTCAAGTTTCCGCTGTCTTCGGGTAATGTGCTGTCGGAAACCGCTCTCAATAAAAGGCCCTACATTGTCAACGACACGTCGAACGACGAGCTGGTGCCGGGAGACCTGGCCGAGGCCCTCGGATCGCCGAGTTTCGCAACGGTGCCGCTGATGCCCCACCGGGAAGTTCTGGGGGTGCTGCTCGTTGACAATCTGTACAACCACGCACCCATCACCGATTCCAATTTGCAACTGGTCGGCCGGCTGGCCACGCACCTGGGATGGGTCATCGAAAACTCGCGGCTGGTCAACAAGCTTCTGGAATCCAACCGCGAACTGTTGAGCACCAAGGAACAGCTGATCCAGTCCGAAAAACTGGCGGCGCTGGGAGAGTTGTCGGCGGAGGTCGCGCACGAGATCAAAAATCCACTCGTCTCCGTTGGCGGATTTGCACGCAGGCTGCGGGACCGCATCGGAGACCTGAAGGACCAGGAAAACGGTACGATGCCCCCCCTTTCCGACCTGAGAGGGTTGTACCGGTATGCAAGCATCATCGTCAATGAAACCGAACGTCTGGAGCGGTTGCTGCAGGATATTCTGCTGTACTCGAAAGCCGAAGAACTCGAAGTCGAGCCGTGCCGGTTCAACGAACTGGTGTGCGAGGTGATCGACTTTTTCGAAGTCGGGATTGAGGAAAGAAGCATCGACTTTAAAAAGAACCTCATGGACCCGGACGTGGAGCTTTACATCGACAAAAAGAAGATCAAGCAGGTCATCATGAACCTGCTGTTCAACGCCATCGAGTCGATGCCGCACGACGGCCACCTGACTGTGTCCACCTACCGGGGTCTCCGGGCCGGGCAAACAGAAGGAGACAAGGATTCGTTGACCCTGTGCATCGAGGACACCGGCGGAGGCATTCCACCGGAATTGTTCGAAAACATCTTCAATCCCTTTTTCACCACGAAGGAAACCGGCACCGGGCTGGGGTTGTCCATTTCCCGGCGCATCATTGAGGAGCATGGCGGTACCCTGCATGTCAATAACAACATCAACAAGGGTGTCACCGTTTACGTTTATTTACCGTTGCAAAAAATCAGCAATTATAATAAAACCTGATTGATCCAAAACCCGGAAAGCGGCCCGCACCGGGCTCCCTGCATTCCATAACCGTCGCAATTCATGTCCAAAAAGAAAATTCTCGTCGTCGACGACGAAGACAACATCCGCCTCCTCTACAAGGAAGAGTTGCAGGATGAAGGCTATGAAGTGGCCTGTGCCCGGAGTGCCGAAGAGGCATTGAAGATGATCGAGGGCCAGGAACCCGATCTCATCACGCTGGATATCAAGATGCCCGGGATGAACGGTATCGATTTCCTTCGCCTCCTTAAAGAGCAGAAAAAAAACATCCCCATTATCCTCTGCTCGGCGTACGGAACGTACAAACAGGATTTCCAGGTGTGGGCATCGGAAGCGTACGTGGTGAAATCGGCCGATTTACGGGAACTCAAGTTGACCATCAAGGAAGTGCTCAGTTTCGGTTCCTAGGGCAGGCGGCGTCCACCCGCGGCGCCTTTCGGGAACCCACTCTCGAACCCCAATCTCATGAACGAACCCAGGTTCATCGCAATTGAAGGCGGCATCGGCGCGGGGAAAACCACGCTCGCCAGAAGGCTGGCCCAGGAATTCGACGCCAAACTGGTGCTCGAGGTGGACGAGGACAATCCCTTCATCGACAAGTTCTACCAGGACCGCGAAGCCAACGCCTTCCAGACCCAGGTTTTTTTTTTACTGAGCCGCTTCAACCAGTACCGGGAACTCGCCCAGCGCGACCTGTTCAGCAGCGTCGTCGTCACCGACTACCTGTTCCAGCGCGACCACATCTTCGCCCAGTTGAACCTCAAGGACCACGAATACACGCTGTACCAGCAGATCTACAACCTGGTGCGTATCAAGATCCCGAAGCCGGACCTGGTGATTTTCCTGCAGGCGGACACCGACATCCTCTTCACCCGTGTGGAGAAACGCGGCCGCGACTACGAGCAGTTGATCGACTACGAGTACCTCGATTCAGTCAATCGGGCATTCAATAACTTCTTCTTTTATTACACGGAAACGCCCCTTCTCGTGGTGAACACCAATAAAATCGATATCGTTGACAAAAAAATCGATCTCAAGGAGTTGATTCAAAAGATCAATAATCATAGAATAGGTCGAGAATATTACAATCCGCTTGGATCCTGACAAGACCGGGACGGAGCGACACCGAGTAGCAAAAGGCCATACGCGGTCGGAGACCCCCTGAGAGAGGGGGCTTCAAACCAAAAAGCGTTGCAACCTTTCGACACCCGAACGCCCTCATCGTCCCCATGGTCACCACAAGACCTGGGGCGTTTCAATTTGGAGCGGTGTACCGGGTGCGCCCCCTCCCTGTCTCTGGGACCTGTCCGGTCCCCGGAATCCCGGCTTTTTTGAAGTGGGTTCCCATGAACACCGAACGCATGACCCTGCCGGCCTTGGTCGAACGCAAAAAGACCGGACGCAAAATCACCGCCGTCACCGCCTACGATTACTCCATGGCGCGCCTGCTGGATGACGTTGACATCGATCTCGTACTGGTGGGTGACTCCGTCGGCATGGTGTCACTGGGATACGACACCACGCTTCCGGTAACGATGGACGAAATGATCCACCACACCCGTGCCGTGCGCCGGGGCACCGGCCGCGCGCTGGTGGTCGGGGACATGCCGTTCATGTCGTACCACGTCTCCGACGGGGAAACCATCCGCAACGCGGGCCGCTTCATCCAGGAAGGCGGCGCCGAAGCGGTGAAACTGGAAGGCGGCCAGAAGTTCGCCGACCGCATCCGTGCCGTGGTCGATGCGGGTATCTCGGTGATGGGCCACATCGGCCTCATGCCGCAGTCGATCCACCAGTTCGGCGGCTACCGCGTGCAGGGCAAGAATTACTACGACTCGCGCCAGATCAAAAAGGACGCGCTGGCCTTGCAGAAGGCCGGGGTGTTCGCCATCGTGCTGGAAGCCATTCCGGCGGAACTGGCTGCCGAAATCACCAGTGAAGTCGACATTCCCACCATCGGGATCGGAGCGGGCAAGGATTGCGACGGACAGATCCTGGTGCTCAACGACCTCCTGGGCCTCAACCAGGAGTTCACCCCCAAATTCGTCAAGCGCTACGCCGAACTGGGGGAGGCGGTACAGGGCGCGCTCCGCGATTATGTGGACGAGGTGCAGACCGGCGCCTTCCCCACCGCCGAACACACCTACAACCTGAAACGCAAACCTCTCAGGGAGGCGGGCAACCAGGGTTCCTCCTGAATCCCCGGATGACGACATCATGGAAATCCTTCGCACCATCGCGGACATGAAAGCGTGGTCTCAAAGGGCCCGGAGCGCAGGTCGCTCCCTCGGGTTGGTCCCCACCATGGGGGCCCTGCACGAAGGGCACCTCAGTCTGGTCCAACGGTCGCTCGCCGACTCGGACCTCACCGTGGTCAGCATCTTCGTCAACCCGAAGCAGTTCGGTCCCGGCGAGGACCTCGACACCTATCCGGCCAACTGGGAGGCTGACCGCGACCTGCTGGAGCCTCTGGGGGTGGATGCGGTGTTCTTGCCAATGCGTGATCTCATGTACCCGAAAGGATTCCAGACCACGGTGACCGTCGAGGGCATCACCGACCACCTGTGCGGCAAAAGCCGTCCCGGATTCTTCCAGGGGGTGACCACGGTGGTGTTGAAATTGTTTCATATCGTCCAGCCGGATACGGCTTATTTCGGCGAAAAGGACCGCCAGCAGCTGCATGTCATCCGCCGCATGGTGAAGGACCTGGACCTGGACACGGAAATTGTGGGGTGTCCCATTGTGCGCGAGGCGGACGGGCTGGCAAAAAGCTCGCGCAACCAGTATTTGAGTGCGGCTCAGCGTGATACCGCGCTGTCCCTCAACCGCGCTCTCCAGATGGCGAGGGAGCGCGTCGAGGCGGGGGAAACCGACGTCGCCCTCCTGCGCCGGGAAATCGAATCCGTGTTCGCCCCGTACCCCGATGCGCGCATCGATTACGTATCGGTCTGCGATGCAGACACGTTTGAGGAGTTGGAAGTCATTCATGACAAGGCCCTGGTGGCCCTGGCGGTGTTCGTCGGGAAAGCCAGGTTGATCGATAACTGTTTGATTGAGAGAGTGCCATGCAAAGAACCATGCTGACCGCGAAGCTCCACCGGGCCACGGTCACCGACCGCGACATCGAGTACGAAGGAAGCATCGAGATCGATGAAAACCTGATGGACGAGGTGGACATCCTGGCCTACGAACAGGTCCATATTTACAACATCAACAACGGCAACCGCTTTCTGACCTACGTCATCCCCGGACCGCGTAATTCGGGCCGGATTTCCGTCAACGGCGCCGCCGCCCGGATGGTGGAGAGAAATGATCGCATTATAATTGCCGCTTATGGTATGATGAGCGTAAATAAGAGTAATGATTACAAACCCAAAGTTCTTCTGCTGAACGAATCCAATCAGGTCGTTGAAAGGCAGGGGGCCTTGGCCTTTTCTGAAAAAGCTTTTTCATGACGGAAATATTCTGGATCGCCTCGCTGATCTTCACCACATACATGTGCATCGACTGCATCAACCGCAAGGAGCACTTCGTCTGGATCATCGTAATGATCGTGCTGATGCCGGTGGGCGCCATTGCCTACTTCTTTGCGGTTAAAAACCGGGTTTCCGCGCCGTCCGGCAACGGAGCTGACCAACAAAGCACAAGCAGGTCCACGTTTTTCCAGCCCAGCGCACCGCGCAAGGAACTGGACACGGAAGAGACCCTGCAACTCAAGGAGTTGATCGGCAAATACGACAAGGCTTACCACTACGAAAAGCTCGGCCAGATTTACCTCGAACAGAAGAAATACGACCTGGCCATCGAGCCGTTTCAGGAGGCAGTCAAGCGCGATCCGGAAATGAACGAGGCGCGCTACGGTCTCGCCAAGTGCTACTACGGCCAGGGCCGCTTCTCCGAGGCCGCCGAGGTGCTCGAGGAGCTGGTGGAGATCGACAAGAAGTTCGATTACGGCAACGCCATCTTCGGGCTTGCCGAGTGTTACCGCCTTTCCGGGCAGGAAGACAAGGCCCTCGAAACCTACGAAGCGGTCATCAATTCCTACCATTTCTTCAAGGCGTACTACCACTACGCCAAACTGCTCGACAAGCGTGGCAAGAAGCAGGAAGCCATCGATTACATGAAAAGCATCATCGGCTCCTCGAAAGACCTTCCGGACTACAAGCTGGAAAAAGAGCGCCGCTGGATCGACGAGGCCTACAAATTCCTGCGCAAAAACGGCATCGAGCTGGCCTGAGGGTCCTTTCCAGTTTCCGCATCCGTTTGCCCTCCAAAACAGGAGATATTTCATCCCTTCATTTTTTGGGCCGAAACGGGAATGTTTTTTTGAAAAGCCCCCCTTCCTTTTTCTATACTGAAAACAGGATCAACGTACCGACGGGAACCGTTTACCAACCCGGGATTTTTCCAAAGAGGTACTATGACGGTTTTATCTGAGAACATGCGAACGATCCGGAAAAGTCTGAAATGCACGCAGATGGCTTTCGCCCAGATCATGGACATTGGCTTTCGAACCTACGTTCGATATGAATCCGGGGAACGCGATGCCCCGGTGGCGGTGCTCATCAAGCTCGCCCGGCTGGCCGATATTTCTCTCGACCGCCTGCTGACCACCCGGGTCAGCATGCAGGAGTTGACCCGGCCGGACAGCGAACTGCCGCCGGTGAAAGCGGACAACATCGAGGTTGTCGGCGGGTCGCTCAACGAAGGCCGGCTGATGTTCAAGGGCATCAAGGAAGACTTCTACATCACCGCCACGCCCAACGAGAAAAAACTGCTCGGCCATTACCGCAAGCTGACTCCGCGTTCCAGAGAAAAATGCCTGAAGGAAGTGCAGGACTGGGCGCTCAGCCGCAAACGTGCAGGCAATGGTGCGCAGACGCCTAAAAAAGTGCTGAAAGCCAAGAACACGCAGAAGCTCAAAAAGATGGTCAAGTCGATCAAAAAGATCACGGTCAAGTGACCCCCGGGCTTTTCCGGAACGATAACAGGGCGTCTCCTTTCAACAGGGGACGCTTTTTTTATTTGCGGTGAAACTGCTTGAGGATGTCTTCGATATCGAAGAGAAGCGCGATGGGGCGTCCATGCGGACAGGTGTAGGGCATCTCGGTCATCTCGAGATCGTGCAGGAGTTTTCTGATCTGGTCGAGCTCCATTGGGTGGTTGACCTTGATCGCGTTCCTGCACGACATCATGATGATGACGTCGTCATACTTGTCCTGCAGGCTGTGCTGGGCTTCGTCACGGGCCAGCGCCGCGGCGATCTCCCGGACCACGGCTTCGTGGTCGTGGGCCTTGAGTATGGCGGGCACCGACCGCAGTAAAAACCCGTTGGTGCCGAACGCTTCCATCTCCAGGCCGAGCCTGGCCAACTCCGGCAACTCTCCCGCCAGCGCCTCAGCCTCTGCCGGTGCGAACTCGATGGCCAGCGGAAACAGCAGGTTCTGAATCTCCACCTTGCGTTCCATCGCCGCCTTCTTGAACCGTTCGTACAAAACCCTCTCGTGGGCAATGTGCTGATCCACCACCAGCACGCCGCGCCGCCCCTGCATGACGATAAACGAGTTGTTGAGTTGACCCAAAGGTTCGAAGTCGGAATAGATCATGTCCGACACCGCACGTGGTTTGGTGCGGAACAGGTCGATCTCCGGCGGCAGGCTGCCGGGTGGCACGGAGCCGTGTCCCTCGCCTTTGCCGTAGAACGATTGGAGCGCCTGCCCCATCTCCTGAAACGAATGCGTCTGCTGGTAACGCGGAGGCGGTCCCGCCGGGCCGCGTTCCAGGTGCGGACGCGGCACACTGGTGTAGGTCTCTGTAGACGCTCCGTTGGCCACATGGGGGACTGCGCCTGGACCTGCCGATTCGGAAGGCGCAAAGGGCTTCTGCTCCGGAAGGCCGGATTTTTCGTTTCCGGCCAGCGCTTCCTGGATGGCTTCCATCACAAACCGGTACACCTCGCTCTGGTACGCGAACCGCACCTCCGCTTTCGCCGGATGCACGTTGACGTCAAGGAGGTCCGGGTCCATCGTGAAATACAAAAACAGGACCGGATGCTGGCCGCGCGGCAGGAGGTGGCTGTATCCCTTCTGCGTCGCCGACAGAATGACTTTGTCCCGGATGTGACGGTGGTTGATGAAGCTGAACTGGTCGTCTCGCTTGGACCGCGTGAGAATGGGACTCGAGATGTAACCCTCGATCCGGTAGCGTCCTTCTTGTTTTTCCACACGGAGCAGTTCGCGGGTGAGTTCCGGACCGAACAGCTCGGCGATGCGGTACAGCACCTGGTCCGTCGGCAGGGTGTTGACCACTGTGCGTCCGTTGTGTGAGAGCGAAAACTGGATGCCGGGATGCGCCAGAGCCTGCTGCTGCACCACTTGCGTGATGTACCCCGCCTCGGTTTGGTCGCGCCGCAAAAATTTATGTCGCGCCGGCGTGTTGAAAAACAACTGCCGTACTTCCACCGTGGTTCCCTTGGGACACGCGGTCTCCTTGACCGTAGAAGCATCACCGCCTTCGACCGTCACCTCGGTCCCGGCCTGCCCTTCCGCATGACAGGTGGTGAGCCGCACCCTCGCCACAGACGCAATGCTGGGAAGCGCTTCGCCGCGAAACCCCAGGGTGCGGATCGACACCAGGTCCCCGGGCTGGGAGATCTTGCTCGTGGCGTGCCGCGCCAGCGCCAGCCTGGCGTCATCCGGATTCATGCCGCATCCGTTGTCACGGACGGTGATCGATTCCTTGCCCGCACCCTCGACCTCGATGGCGATTCGCGTCGCCCCGGCGTCGATGGCGTTCTCGACCAGCTCTTTGACGACGGAGGCGGGGCGTTCCACTACCTCGCCGGCGGCGATCTGGTTGGCGAGGTTGTCTGGCAATATCTGGATGGTCATGGCACCGGGTCCCGGTTGGCGGGCAAGCAGTGTGGCGGCCTGTACCGCCTGCGAAGCGGACAACTTCCCGGATTTTAAACCAATCGCGGCCGATTGCAACCCCCGCCGGCCCCCTCTGAAACCCTGCCCTGTTGGGGATGCAATCGGCCCCGCAACTCAGGTATTCTAGGGGTATGAAGATTCCGCCTCACATCGTCCAGCGCTACCTGCCCGTGCTGGTGGTGGTGTTCATGGGACTCGCCCTGTGGAGCGACCAGGCTTCGTTCAACGATCCTTCACCCAGGAAAAACACTGCGCGCGAAGGCTCCGGCACAAAGACCCCGGGCGATGCCCAGCCAGGCGGTTTTTCCGAAGGTTCGAAAAACCGTGCCAGCGACGAGACCCGTATGGCCATTCACCACTACAACGAAGGCAACGGATTCCTGGGCCGCGGCGACTGGCAAGAAGCGGTCCGCAATTACAATATGGCCCTTCGCCACGACAAGCACCTGCACCCGGTGTACATCAACCTCAGCAGTGCGTACCTGAAGGGCCGGCAGTTCGACGCGGCTTTCAAGACACTCAACACCCTGAAGGAAATGGAACCGAAAAGCCCGCACCTGTATTACAACCTCGCCTGCTACCACGCCCTGCAGGACCACACCGACCAAGCGCTCGACGCTCTCAAGCAATCGGTTCAGCTGGGGTACCGGGAGTTCGACGCCATTCGGAAGGACCCCGACCTCGCGTCCCTGCGCCGGACCGATGCGTTCAAGATGTGGATGAACACGTTGGGTTGAACTGTCGTTGATAAATGTGAAGGTTTGAAGCGGTCAGGAAGGATTGGGGTTGGGTTGGGGATTGATGAGGCTCACGCGGCCCTTCTTGTTGATGATGAGCCCCTGTTCGCCTTCCAGAATCATATGCAGATCACGGCCGATGAGGTGCTTGCGCCAGCCATGAAACAGCGGATGCTCGTCCAGGTTGTCCTCCTGTTCATGAAAGCGCACGAAGGAATGAATCAATTTGCGGTCGGCCAGGATATGGGGTTCGATGCGCAACTCCTCGGAACGGATCTGCACGTAGGCCGCAAGCAACTCCTCCACGCCGCGGGTGGTGGCGTAGCTGGTGCCTTCCGGCAATTCGGGATACTCGTCTTCGGGGATGGAGCGTCCCTTCTGGATCAGTTTCACCAGCGTGTCGCCGTGGTTCTGGATTTCCTTGCCATTCATGCCGCGCAGGTCCTGCAATTGCCGGGGGGTTTCCGGGCACTGCCGGGCCATTTGCAACAGCGTCTCGTCCCGGATGATGAACTTGGCGAGGCAATCACGGCGCCGTGCTTCCTTTTCCCGCCAGGCCGCGACCTCCCGCAGAACCGCCATCTGTTTCGGCTTCAGGGTACGCACGTTTTTGACGCGCATGAACTGGGTGTGGGGATCGGGAAGCTCAAACTGACCGGGATCGGTGAGCGATTTCAGTTCCTCCTGCACCCAATCCAGCCGGTTGAGTTTTTTCAACTGGGCGACGATCTTCTCGTACACCGGGACCAGGAAACGCACGTCGTCCAGGGCATACTCGATCTGGTTGGGGCTCAGGGGACGCCGGCACCAGTCGCTGTAGGTTTCATTTTTGTGGAGACGTTTGCCGGTCGCACGTTTGACAAGCTTGGCAAACGAGATCTGCGCGCCCCAGCCTATCATCGCCGCCGCCACCTGCGTGTCGAACACGGGTTCGATGACCTCCCCCGCCAGCCGGTACAGGATTTCCAGATCCTGCTTGCCCGCGTGAAACACTTTTAAAATGTCGCGGCGCTTGAGCAGGTCGATCAGGGGATCGAGGTTGGGAACGGCAATGGGATCGATGGCGGCACAGATTCCATCGCACGCCAGCTGCACCAGCCCAAGGCGGTGGAAATAGGTTTTTTCGCGGACAAACTCCGTATCGATGGCGAGTTGGTCACAGTCCTGAAGTTGAGCGATCAGGTCGGCCAACCCGCTTTCGGTGGTTACATACATGGCATCTCGAATTTCTATCCAGGGCCCTCTGGCCCCGGCAGCCCCGGAAAACCCGGCTTAGCAAAGCCCGGTTCCATTTTCAACGAAGCATTGATTCCAACTGATTGAGGGTATTATAACGGCAGCGAACGGAGAGTGCCATTCAGCTCTTGCTTTTCAATCCACCGAATCGTCCAGCTTGAACACCGAAACCCTGCTTCCTACAGTCTGCGTGTTGAGGGATTCCTCCTCCAGTTCCTCAAACTCCACCGTCAGTTTGTGGTCCTGCGCCTGGTCGTTCTGCTTCCAGTGGTTGCGGCTGAGTTTGTTGGAAGAAATCACCTTCTTGACATTGCCCTGGGCATCCAGAATCTTGACTTGGTAGAACATGATCGTCCTCCCCTTTGAATGAAACGTTGGTTCCCCATCCCCTCACGACATTCAAAACTAATCATGTAAAAATAATAAATTCAGTTAGTTATAACCAATTTTGCAGTCTGCCTTGTAAATTAACCGCAAGCCGGATTATTGTCAAGAAAATAAACCCAATAAAATCAATAATTAAGGATGCAAAACCTGACCCGGAACCTCTTGCTCGCCCGTTTCTGTTCCCCTGTGGAAACGGCCTGGACGCCGCGTCTTCATTTTTCCGGCAACGTGAGAGACGATATTTTTTCCATTATGGAATCAACCATTTGGCCCCGCCCTTCCTCATAAACCCCCTGATTTATGCGGATTAAGCCATTTTTGGGGAGCGTTGACTTTTGCCCGCGAATGGCCTAAGTTGAAGGTGATACGGAATGCCTTTTATGGGCGGACAGAACCATGAAAAGGTTTCAACATAATTACATTGAAGAGGGAGTCCGATGAGAATTCTGGCAATCGACTCATCGACCCCGCAATGCAGCGTTGCCCTCCTTCAAGACCAAAACATCCTTCAGGAATTGACCTCACAAGGGAAACCCGCGTTTTCCAACCGGCTTCTGGAGTTGGTGAACCGCGTGTTGACCGACAACAAAGTTCGTCTTGAGGAGGTGGACGGTTTTGCCGTGACCACCGGACCGGGATCGTTCACAGGTCTGCGGGTCGGCATCAGCCTGCTGAAAGGGTTTGTGCTGGCGACGGAAAAACCGTTTCTGGGTGTCGGCACCTTCGATGCCTGGGCCGCCACCGTAGAAACGGAAAAAGAGGCCCTTTGTGCCGTGCTCGACGCCCGTAAAAAGGAAGTGTACGCCGCCCGCTTTTCCCGCGGGCAAAACCAATGGACACGTGACATGGAGGACCGGGTTCTGGCCCCGGAAGCACTGTGTGGATGTATCGAGCGGCCCACCCTGTTCGTCGGCCCCGGTGCGACCGTCTATCAGAATGTATTCCGCGAAAAACTGGGCGACTGTTTTCTCACGGAAGAAACGGCACAGGTCCGAAGCGTCGCCGCCGGTGCGGCCCTGTGGGCGGCAACGCGATTTGAACGCGAGTGCTCTTACGATCTCAATACCTTAAAGATTCAATACATCCGCAAATCCGAGGCCGAACTCAATTACAAAGGTTGACCCACATATAATTTAGAGGAAGGAGACCCACCCATGGACATCGATCCGGAAGTCCTCGAAAAAGCCAAAAGTGAAATCCCGGAATTCGAACGCCTGTTTGATGAACACACCCGTCTGAAACACCAGGTCGAGGAACTCAACAAACGTCCCTACCTGACACCGGAAGAAGAACTGGAAAAGAAAAATTTTCAGAAACAGAAACTGATCTGCAAGGACAAGTTGGAAAGCATGCTGGAGACACTGGAACCGGAAGCCAGTTGAAAAACAGCGACTGTCACCCCTCCTCCGGGAGGGGACGCTTGTCGAGCGTGGATTGAGGGGAGAGTTTGAGGGACCGCGCTCCGGCAGGCGACCGCACCCAGGCTGAGACCAATCTCAACAAAAAGGGCACGGACACCACGCGCCCGGCGGGAAGATAATCGCCGATCACCCCCACCAGCGTCGCCGCCAAAGTCGGGTTCCCGGCGAGCAGGCGCACCACGCTCCGGCAGGGGCCGGGCCGGTAAATCAGCTTCTGTAATACCCGGCTCAGCACAAACTTCTTGTGGAATTCCTGCTTCCTTCGGATGGCATACCGTTCCAGCATCCATCGCGACACATCCCCTCTTTGCAATGCAACATCCAGTGTCGCCGCCGCCAGTTCCGCACTTCGCAATCCGAGATAGATGCCTTCGCCGGTGAACGGATCAATGAACCCCATCGCATCGCCCACCAGCACCAGTCCGCCGCACGGAAGCGGATCGACCTCGAACGCCAGGGAATCCACCGTGCGCACGCCTTCGGCCGGTTCCGCACCCTCAAGCATCTCCCGACGCCGGGCGTTGCCCAGCACCACTTTACGGTATAAGGCACCGACATCCTCTCCTTTGACTCGGTCGGAATCGACCACCAGCACCACATTGACCGTACCGTCCCCGACCGGTGCCATGCCGGTGTACCCGGGACGGCTGATGTGCATGTAGCAGTAGTCGGCGGGAAGCCGTGCGTTCGTCCAGTGCGCCGCCAGCGCGACCTTGCCGCGGCGCAGCCTGGGTCCGCGCTTCAATCCCATCCGGCGAATCGACACCGAGTTCCGCCCGCCCGCATCCACCACCACCCGCGCATGCAAAGTGAACGGTTTGTTGTCCGGATCGCGCCCGGTGATACCCGTCACAACCCCGGCGTCGAACACCAGGTCGTCCACCTGGTGCTCCTGCAAAATTGCGATGCCGCGCTCCTGCATTTTCGAAAACAGGATGTGGTCGAACGACAGGCGCGGAAGCGACAGGCTGGTCATCACGCGGCCTTCATGCGGCGGGTAGTCGATGGCAAGCTCCTCCCTTTCGTAGGCGGAGATGGCAACGCCCCGCAGCCGGAGAGGATGGGTCGCCTCGATCGCCGACAGCACGCCGAGTTTTTCGAGGATGGGATCGGCGGCGGGGCTGATGAACTCGCCGCACACCTTGTCGCGGGGGAAACGCGCCCGTTCGACCACGCACACTTCATACCCTTTATCTTGCAACAGCAGGGCCGTGGCGGCGCCGGCGGGTCCCGCTCCGATCACGATCGCATCATAGGTTTTCGACATCACACTTTCCTTTGACATTCAAGCAGGCTCCGGCGGTTTGGTTTCCACCAGCGCGATGCGGTACGGAAAATGCCGGTGCACTTTGAAGTCGCGCCACCCCGCCCTGCGCGCGAGGTCGGCGATCTCTCCCGGCGTGAACGCGTTCATCACCGACACCGGCGCATCGTATCGTGTCAGCCGGTTGCTGGTGAGCAGGCGCGTGAGGATGTAGATCGACGCCCACGCCACGCGGCTCCGGTGCAGGTCGTTGACCACCACGCCCCGCCTCGACAAACGCGTGAACTGCTCGAGCAGGATCACCGCGTTTTCTTCCGAGAAATGATGCAAAGCGAGGTTGTTGATGACCACGTCGAACGCGCCGTCGGGGAACGGCATGTGCCTGGCGTCGCCCTGCACGAAACGGATTTCCGGGTAACGCCGCGTCTCTTCCTGCGCGTAACGCAGCATCTTGGCGTTGACGTCCAGCCCCACCACGCGGATGGGACGCTTCATGCGTCTTGCCAGGCGCACCAGCTCGATGGGCTGGTCCGCCGATCCCGTCGCCACATCGAGCACGGTCAACGGCACGCGTTCGGGTTGCGATTCCAGGAACGGACGCATGTGGTGCAGGAGCACCTTGTACCCGCTGAGGTACCGGTTCACGCGGCGTACGTCGTTCAGGCTGTCTTTGACTTCCTCGAACGGGGCCTGGTCGAGGTCCAGGAGTTCATCACGAAGATTGCGGGGCGGGGCGAACATGCGGGCGATCGAATCCGGCCTACCCGGCTTCGGCTTCCTTGAAGAAAAACCACTTCTCGCCTTTCGCCAGCTTGCGCTTGAACAGGCTGGCCGCGACGGCGCGGGCGATGAAGCGGGTCTGGGGGATGATGATGAGCAGGCCGAAGAAATCCGTCACCGCACCGGGCATCAGAAGCAGGTAACTGCCGAACCGCATCACCGCGCCGTTGATCACTTCCTCGGCGGGCATCTCGCGCGACTTCAGGTTCCACTGCATCTTGTCCCACCACTCCTCGCCGTAACCGCGGCCGATCACCACGCCCAGAAGCAGCGTGAACATGACCCAGGAGATAGTGTTGATGGTGCTGATCAACCCGGCAAGCCAGGACAGCGAAAACACCTCGACGACGGAGGTAAAAAGCAGGATGACGATGGTGACGGGAAAGCTCACGATATAAACTCCGGTGAACGGGATACCAACCCAGCGCGCGAATCCGGGTTGCGTTTCAATATTTTGTACGGCCAGGGTGCGGCCCAAACTGTGCGCTCATTCTAGTACAAGCCCGGTTAAAAGGCAAAACAACGGCGCAGGCCGTCTCACGGCGCAGGCCGTCTCACTGCAACGCCGCGAGGAACGCCGCCACGTTTTCCAGTTCGCCGCCGCTCACGAACTGCTCCATGTTCTGCTTGTCCGGGTTGTCCGGCGAATGGAACCCCTTGAACGCGGCTTGAAATTTTGCGCGGTCGGAACTTTTCTGATAGTCGAATGCGGTCAACAGACGCGCCCCCTTGTTGCCGCCCACCCCTTCCAGCGCGTGGCAGAACAGGCAGTTGTCGGTGAAAAAGGAGAATCCCGACTGCACCGCCTCGTCCGGTGGCAGTTTGTTGGCGATCGGCGCGTAGTAGTCGCTGAGCTTCACGAACCGAAGCGCGCGGATGTTCGCCGTCATGAACCGTTCCTGCTTCGGCGCGTCCTGCCCGTCGGGGACGATCACCAGCATCGGCGCCAGCCAGTCCGGCCGCGGGTATTGGGGATCGATATCCAGCTCCAAGGCCAGGTGCAGGTCGTGCTCGCGGATGAGCTCTGCCGGAAGCAGACCCTGGTAGTCGTCGAAGCAGTCGAGCAGAACCGCGTCGGTGGCCGCGTCGCCGAACCGTTCGATCAACCGGGTCATCGACACCACCCGGAAGCGCGAGCCGGTGTAATCCATGCCGCGGTCGAAGTAGGCGCTCGGCATCCAGCGCGACTCCATGCCCGCGAGGTCGCTTTTCACCACGCCGCCCGCCGATTCCATCCCGCCCGCCGGGGCGCCTTTTCCACAGGCCAGCCCGAACAGGGGAAGCGCGGTAACGGCCAGTATTAAAAGAATTTGGCGGAAATGGCGCATGGGGTTTGCGTATCCCTTCCATTTCAGGAATAATGTGTTAACATTTCAGTTTGCTCCCGGGCCGTCTTCGGCGACTCTGCCGCCACCGCCCGGTTTTTGAGCCATTTACCACACGTTTTGCGACTATATCATGGAATCCTCTCAGATCGATTTTTCACCGACGCCCAACAACAGCCCCTACCGGGCTTACTCCATATCCTGGAACATCACCAAACGGTGCAACCTCAATTGCGAGCACTGTTACCTGGACGCCGACTTCCGCGGCGGTTTCCGCGTGGACGAATTGACCACGCAGGAATGCTACAACGTGATCGACCAGATCGCCGAGGTCAACCCCAACGCGTTCCTGATCCTCACCGGCGGCGAGCCGCTGTTGCGCCCGGACATCTACGACATCACCCGCTACGCCGCCGACCGCAAGTTCATGGTGGTGCTCGGCACCAACGGCACCATCATCAACCGCGAGAACGCGCAGAAGATCAAGGACGCGGGCGCGCACGGCGTGGGCATCAGCATCGATTCCATGGACGCGGGCAAACATGACCAGTTCCGCGGCGTGTCGAAAGCGTGGGAGAAGTCGATGGAGGCGTTCGACATCCTGAACGACGTCGGCGTCGATTTCCTCATCCAGATGTCGGTCTCCGACATGAACTACAAGGAGATCCCGGACGTCATCGCCTTCGCCGAGAAGATCGGCGCGGTGGCCTTCAACCTCTACTTCCTCGTGTGCACCGGACGCGGCCAGGGCAACACCGACATCAGCAACGCCGCCTACGAGGAAGCGCTCAAGATCCTGTACCAGGAACAGATGAAGTACAAAGGGCGGCTCATGATCAATTCCAAGTGCGCGCCGCAGTACAAACGCGTCGTGTACGAGAACGATCCGGAGTCAGTTTACCAGCGCACCTACGCGGGCGGCTGTCCGGCGGGCACGCATTACAGCCGCATCAGCCCGGAGGGCGACCTCACCCCCTGCCCGTTCATTGCGGAATCCGTGGGCAACCTGAAATCCGACACCTTCCAGAACCTGTGGTACAACGCACCGCTGATGAACCAGCTCCGCGACCGCAAGGGCCTCGACGGCAAATGCGGTTCGTGCGAGTTTTCGGCGATGTGTTCCGGGTGCCGGGCGCGGGCGTTCGCCGAGACCGGCAACTACATGGCGGAGGACCCGTCCTGCGATTACGAACCGGGCCAGCACGGCGGCAAGGCCATCGAGCTGAAAGTCGAAGACACGCTGGGTCTGGAAGTGGAGTACCGTCAGAAATGGACGCCGGAGGCGAAGCAGAGGCTGGAACGCATCCCCTCTTTCGCGCGCGGCATGGTGGTGCAGGGCATCGAGAAGTTCGCCGCCGAACGCGGCGTGGCGCTGATCGACGAACACGTCGTGAAGAGGTCCCGCGAGGAGATGATCGAAAAACGCGGCGCCATGTTCCCCTTCCTCAAAAAGTTCATCAACTCCGAGAAGAGCTAGGCGCTCGGCCAATACCGGGCTTCGCCCGGAGGTTCTTTCTCTGAACCACAGATGAACACCGATTCACACAGATAACAGATAAGAGAGAGGACGTACTCCCCCTTCTCCGAAGGGGGCTGGGGGGCTTTTTCCTTAAGGGGTATTCCGAGTTGCGGGACGCGACGAGGAACCTGGGATGGGAGGAATGAAAACATAAATCCTTCGCTTACGCTAAGGATGACACCTCAACGGTTGCGACGTCATTCTGAGGAGCCACCGGCGACGAAGAATCTCTGTTTTGATTTTCGATCAGGCTCTAAGACACTGTTAAGAACTTGAGCCGCTACAAACATCGAAGCTAACATTCATTGAATTCGCCTAAATAAGAATCCTCTTCTCTCTTCTTATCTAAGGCAATAGCTATATTATCGCTAATTGCCTCCAAAGACCTTGACACCTCTTCAGCTTTTTCAACAAACTTTTGTATCTCCATATATTCATACTCATCAGGAATAGAGCTTTCTATACACTTCGAATCTCCCTGCTTTTTTGCTTGGAAAGAATATCTAAAGGTAGTGCCCTTGGGATCAATTTTTTGAAAAAACTTGACACATTTTTTGATTAATGCCCCATCAATTTCATATTGGATTAATGTCTCATCAAATCCATATTTAAAAATACATTCCTTATCTTCTTTAGATAAACGCTTTTTCAGTAACTGAATTCTATCCCAAATTTTTAGCGGTTCATGACAGTTAGTTGCTAAAGAAAAAATATCATTGGGGCTTTCTACCAGAGCTTGGTCAGACACATAAAAATTGAGACTTATCAAAATGTCTTTTAGCCTCAACTCGACATAATGCCTGAAGTTGAAAACTACAGGATAAATCAAGGTATTTCTTTTCCAAGTATCATCACATTGACTTGCCAGCAAACTTGCTGCCTCTTTAAAGCCATTGGCATAAGCCTCTCGAGAATAAGGCCCATGATCATTTAGCCTAGAATTTCCCGAGCCACTTGTATTCATAAAATATTCTTCAAATTGGAGATTCATAATCTAACTCCCTAATTTTGCACTTCAAACTAAAAGTTTTGATTAGGCTTTTTACCTTGAAGCTCCATGACCTTTAAAGTGATTGTTTGAATCCCTGTCATTAAATTATAACCCGTTCCATTTAACGCAGAAAAACTCCAACCCACAAAAAACAAAATTACAACAAAGCTTGCCTCAATTTGCTCCAAGCCAACCTTTAAAAATATCCAATAAAAAAAGTATCCCAAGCCTGCAACGAGAACTCCGATTACGATATTTAAAACAAAACCAGACAAAGGCCCGCTTTGGTCCTGCTGTTGCATTGTAGCCAGAATTTGTTCTGGGGTAATATCATTGGGATCCATAAAGCCCTCCAGATTTAATTATTCAGTTCATTTACGATTATGCTCCATTATCCTCTCCGCCAACCTCAGCCCTTCCCTCGCTTCCTCAACATTCGGTTTTTGTTTCAACAATTGTTCAAACTTTGCGATGGCCTGGGTGAGGGGGACGGGGTCGCGGTAGGCGAGCAGGCCGCAGGCTTTGGCCAGTTCGTACCACCACGCCGTGTCGGGCGACTCCATCTGCTTTTTCTGTTTGTAGATGGCGACCACGCGGTGGTACAGCGCGCGGGCTTCCTTCCGCAGGGGGTGGACCTCCCCCGCAGGCTTTTCTTTAAAGGTGGGGTCGGTTCCGGTTTGCGCGTGGAGGGAGGGCGAGGCCGGGCCCATCCATAACAGGGCGAGGACGAGGGCGGCGATGGAATGGAGTCGGCGCGGGTGCCAGGTCACAGCTCCCTCCCACGATGAGCTACAGCGTGAAATGGTGCGTCACGCGACCATCCCGAATTTTAGCACAGCCCCGCAAGTACGGATTCACCACAGATGAACTCGGATGGACACCGATCGGGCAAAGCGGGAAAAATAAGGAAAATTCATTGGTAACCCCTCCTGTATCCTCCCCTTGAAAAGGGGAGGGTGTATTGAACCCTCGCACTTCACCCTTTCTTCGCCGAGCGAAGGAATTCAAAGAAAAAATCCCCAGCCCCCTTCACAAAGGGGGAGCCGGGGCTATGCCCCGAAAAGAGGAAAAGTCATTGGTAACCCCGCCCTGCCCGTCACTCAGTGAGTGCCCCTTGAAAAAGGGAGGGATTTTTCCTCCTCATCCCAGCCCGTCACTCCGTGAATGCTCCCGCCAGGGGAGAAGGGACCGAGTTGCGCCCACGGATCATCGTCCGCCCGCAACGTATTAGCCCGTTTGCTCCGGGCCACGCCCGCCGGACTGCGTCCGGAGGCAACGCTTTGTATTTAGAACCTACGGGAAACCCTAGTTCGCCCGCCGAACAATAGATATTCAGCTCAACCGTGGATTGCTATTTTTTGGGTCCAGCGCCCCGCTGGTTATTTCTTGCCGTAGAGGTTGCGCATGGAGAAGGACTGGCTGTTGACGTTGGGGTTGTCCTGTTCGGCGAGGGCATTGGCGACTTCGTCGCGGTAGTTCTTCACCTGGCGGTAGAGGGGGTGGGTGATGTCGAGCTTGAGGTTGGCGAGCGCCGCGCTGAATTTTTCGCTCCCTTCCACCGACACCTCGCAGACGATCTCGCCCGACTCGCTGTCGCGGTACACGCCGGAGAGGACGAGCGGCGTCTTCTTGTTGGCTTGCAGGCCCATGGCCCGCATCAGCTCCAGCACCGGTCCGTTGCCGTAGGCCCGCAGGGGCAGGTGCTTCTTGATTTCGGTCAAAAGACTCTGTGCGCTCATAGCTTCTTGTAAATCAATAGATTAAAAGGTGGGCATTGACGCCCTTTCGGAGAATTTTAGCACAGCTTTCCGGGGGCCATCACCCCGCCCGCATAATATTCTCACAATTTTATGGATACTGGGTGGAAGGGGCCGGGCGGCGTGTTATAATCGTGCAGGTTTCATCACCCAAAAGCTATTGTAAGGAGACGGTTTAAGGACGCTTTCGAGGTGTTGACTTCGCGGCCGGATAGCCTATAATTTCCCTTTTGCTTATTTTTAGGTGACCATCCCCCAGCATGCTGGAAAAATTCAAGATCAGGTCAGAAAATACGCTGGATTTGATAGGCGGCACGCCCCTCGTTAAGCTCAACCGCGTGGTGCCCGCCAACGGCGCGGCCATCTGGGCCAAGGTGGAGTCGAACAATCCCGGCGGCAGTGTGAAGGACCGCATTGCGCTGGCGATGATCGAAGACGCGGAAAAGAAAGGGCTCATCCAGCCCGGCGCGACGATCGTCGAACCCACCAGCGGCAACACGGGCATCGGCCTGTCGCTGGTCGGCGCGTTCAAGGGCTACAACGTCATGCTGGTCATGTCCGAGAACATGAGCACCGAGCGGCGGCTGTTGCTGGAAAGCTTCGGCGCGAAGCTGGAACTCAGCCGTGCCGAGTTTGGCATGCAGGGCACCATCGAGCGCGCGGAGGAACTGGTGGCGGAGCACCCGGACTACTTCATGCCGCAACAGTTCAACAACCCGGCCAACCCGGAGATCCACCGGCAGACCACCGGACCGGAGATCATCTCCGCCATGGAAGGGGATAAAGTGGATGCCTTCGTCGCGGGCATCGGCACCGGCGGCACCATCACCGGCGCCGGCGAAGCGCTGAAAGCGCATTACAGCGACACCAAGGTCATCGGCGTCGAGCCCGCCACCAGCGCGGTGCTGTCCGGAAGGGCGGCGGGTCCGCACAAGATCCAGGGCATCGGCGCGGGATTCAAGCCCAAGGTGCTGAACCTCGACATCGTGGACGACATCCGCCCCATTTCGGACGACGATGCGTTCCATTATGTTCAGCGGCTGGCGAAGGAAGAAGGCCTGCTGACGGGCATCTCCTCCGGCGCGGCGCTGTGCGCGGCGTACCAGGTGGCGGAAAACCTGGGGCCGGACCAGAACGTGGTGGTCATTCTCCCCGATACGGGCGAACGCTATTTCAGTTTTTATCAATACTTCTAGTCAAAAGTTCTCTATGGGATACGTCAAAGGTTTACGTTGCAAAGAATGCGGTAAAGGTTACGAAAAACTGCCGGTCCACGTGTGCGAATACTGTTTCGGCCCGCTGGAGGTGGATTACGATTACGAAGGCATCAGCAAGGTCATCAGCCGGAAATCGATTCAGGACGGCCCGCCCTCCATGTGGCGGTACCAGCCGCTGTTGCCGATCGACGGCGACCCGCAGGTCGGCCGCTACACCGGCTTCACCCCGCTGATCGAGGCGAAGAACCTGGCCAGGGCGCTGGGCCTCAAAAAAGTGTACGTGAAGAACGACTCGGTGAACCACCCCACCTTCTCCTTTAAGGACCGGGTGGTTTCCGTGGCGGTGACCAAGGCGAAGGAGTTCGGTTTCGATACCGTGTCCTGCGCTTCCACCGGCAACCTCGCCAACTCGGTTTCCGCGCATGCGGCGGAAGCGGGCATGAAAAGCTGCATCTTCATCCCGGTGGGACTCGAGCAGGGCAAGGTTCTGTGCACGCAGGTGTACGGCACCCAGCTCATCTCCGTGCGCGGCAGTTACGACGACGTCAACCGCCTGTGCAGTGAGATCGCCGTGTCGCACCAGTGGGCGTTCGTCAACATCAACATCCGCGCCTACTACGGCGACGGGTCGAAATCCTACGGCTACGAGATCGCCGAACAGCTCGGCTGGCGCACGCCGGACAACGTGGTGGTGCCGGTGGCGGGCAGTTCGCTGATCACCAAGATCTGGAAAGCCTTCCACGAGTTCAAGGACCTGGGCCTCATCGACAAGGTCAACACCAAGGTGTTCGCCGCGCAGGCGACGGGATGCTCGCCGGTATCGACGGCCATCAAAAACGGCTGGGACACGCACAAACCGGTGAAACCCGACACCATCGCCAAGTCCATCGCCATCGGCAATCCGGCCGACGGGTTTTACGGCATCAAGACCGTGCGCGACAGCGGCGGCTGGGGCGAGGACGTGACCGACGAGGAAGTCATCGAAGGCATGAGACTGCTGGCGGAAACCGAAGGGGTGTTCACGGAAACCGCGGGCGGCGTCACCGTGGCGGTCACCAAAAAGCTGGTCGAGCAGGGACGCATCAAGCCCGACGAACTGACCGTGATCTGTGTCACCGGCAACGGGCTCAAAACGCTCGAGGCGCTGGACAACAAGTTCGCGGCGCCGGCGGCCATCGAACCCAACATCCACAGTTTCGAAGAAGTCTATTCCAACGGTATAACGGTATAACAAGGAGAAACGAACCATGGCGGTAAAAGTAAGGATTCCCACCCCCCTCATGAAACTCACCAACAACCAGAGTGAGGTTTCGGCCACCGGGGGAACCATCGCGGAGCTGTTCAACGACCTGGAGTCCCAGTTCGGCGGGATCAAGGAGCGCATCTGCGAGGAGAACGGAACGCCGCGCCGCTTCATCAATATTTACCTGAATGAGGAAGATATCCGGTTCCTGGACGGGGAAAACACCCAGATCAAGGATGGTGACGAGGTGTCCATCATCCCCGCCATCGCCGGAGGCAACTGAACCGTTCGAAAGTTGGAGTCCGGTTCAAATGGCCGGCAACTTTCGGGTTGGAAAGAGCATCAAAGTGGTGAAGGACACCGGCCCCGGCAACCGGGCGGGGTGTCCCGCGGAAAACGTGTTGGAAACCGGGTGTTGCGGAACGAAGGGGGAAACGGGTTGTCCACCACTCTGTATCTGGTGAACGGCCTGTTCAATATGAGTTCTTTGATTCCCAACGGTTTTTTGGCACCTGGTATTTTAACAACCCCGTTTATACAAAAAACCCGGACCGGGTTCCCGGTCCAACCGGGTTTTGATATACAATTAAATTGTTATGTCTAAGCTCAAGCTATCCGAGGAAGTGCTGGCCCCTTCCTGTCCGGTGATCATGGACGAGTCGGTCTTGAAGAAGATCGGCAACACCCCGCTGATCCCCATTCAGAACCTGACGCGGGACTTCCCTGACGTGGAAATCTACGCCAAGGCCGAATGGCGGAACGCCGGCGGTTCCGTGAAATCGCGCCCCGCCCTGCAGATGATTGAGGACGGTGAGGCCTCCGGCAAGCTGACCAAGGGCAAGGTCATCCTCGACTCCACTTCCGGCAACACCGGTATCGCTTACGCCCTCATCGGCAAGATCAAGGGCTACCGCGTGAAGCTGGTCATGCCCGCCAACGTCAGCAAGGAACGCAAGGGCATGATGGCCGACTTCTACGGCGCGGAGATCGTCACCTCCAGCCCGTTCGAAGGCTCCGACGGCGCGATTCTTCTGGCGCGGGAAATTCTCGAGCGCGACCCCGACGCCTACTTCATGCCGGACCAGTACAACAACGATTCCAACTGGCGCGCGCATTACCTGCACACGGCCAACGAAATCTGGAAACAGACCGACGGCCGCATCACGCATTTCTGCGCGGGCATCGGCACCGGTGGCACCATCATGGGCAACACCCGCCGCCTGCGCGAACTGAACCCGGAGATCAAATGCCACCCCATCGAACCGGCGGAGGAACTGCACGGCATCGAGGGCCTCAAGCACATGGCCTCGTCCATCGTGCCCGGCATATATAAAGAAGAAGAACTCGACAGCAAGATCAGCGTCGCCACGGAAGAAGCCTACGACATGGTCGAAACGCTGGAAAAAGAGGAGGGCATTCTGGTCGGCCACTCCTCTGCGGGGGCCATGGTGGGGGCCCTCAAACTCGCCGCGCAGATCAAGAAGGGCGTCATCGTCACCGTTTTCCCCGACAGTTGCGACACCAATTACATCAACTTCGGCAAATTCAAGGAACACTCCGAAACCCATTCCACCACCAAGCCGGACAGTTGATCCCCTTTTCCCCGGAATAATCCATGGGCCGATTCACCCGCCACGTATTTATCTGCAACAACCAGCGCAAGGAAGACGACCCGCGCGGCTGTTGCCAGTCACGCGGTGCGATGGATCTCCTCGACCACATCAAGAAACGCGTTCATGACAGCGGCCTGAAAGGCAAAATCCGCATCAACAAGGCCGGGTGCCTGGACGCCTGCCAGTACGGCCCGTCCATGGTGGTCTACCCGGACGACGTCTGGTACTCCCCTCAAACGGTGGAAGACATGGAAGAAATCTTCACCGAGCACCTGCAGAACGGCCGCGTTGTCGAGCGGCTGGTCATCGACTTCTCCCGCAAATAACGATTGGGCTTGTGCCCGTCCCCGGTTGACTTATACTTGGGGCATGGTTTCCAACCTCCTCATCGTCGGCGGAACGGGAACGCTCGGCCGCCCGGTTGCGCACAAATTCCTGAAAGAAGGCTGCAACGTCCGCGTCCTCACCCGCAACCTGGAACGGGCGCGCGAGGTGCTGGGGGACGGGTTCGACCTGCGCCAGGGCGACGTGGAAAACCCGGCAACGCTCGACCCAGCCATGGAAGGTTGCGACGGCGTCCACATCAACCTGCAGGGCGGCAACAACGATCGTCAACTGGAAGCCATTGAGTACCGGGGAACGCTCAACATCCTCAAAGTGGCCGAAAAAGCGGGAGTGAAGCGGCTCTCCACCATTTCCTTCGCAGTGGACCTGGAAAACTACCCACACATCCCCTACGCAACGATCAAGCGTCGCGTGGAAAACGTAATTGCGGAATGCTCCATCCCGCACACCATCTTCCGCGCCACCCACTTCATGGAATCCCTGCCGCTGTACTTTCGCGATCACACGCCGTGCCTCATCGGCGATCAACCGCACCACTACCACTGGGTGGCGGCGGACGACTACGCCCGCATGGTGTTCAACGCGTACCGACTGGAGGAAGCGATTGGGCGGCAGTTCGACATCTTCGGCCCCGAAGCGATGACCATGGAGGAAGCGCTCCTCCGATACTGCTCCGCCATGCACGGGAAGCAGGAAATCACCCGCATCCCCATCTGGGCGATGAAGGTCATGGGTTATCTGCTGTTCGACCGCCGTATCCGCTTCGTCGCGGAGTTGATGGAGTTTCTGGGCCAGGCCGGGGAAAACGGAAACCCCATCGAGGCCAACCGGCTGCTCGGCGCCCCCACCCTTACCCTGGAGCAATGGTGCGAAAAACGAAAGGCCGAACGACGGGGAGAACCTGTGGAAGGGTGAGTTTCCGCAAGGCCGTTACAGGTCGACCGTTTCCACCTTCACGCGGACAGTTCCCTTGCCGTCGAATCCAAGCCGCTTTGCCGCGCCGTGACTGAGGTCGATGATGCGCGAACCCGACCGGGGATTGTGGGCGCTGGGAAAGGGACCGCGGTCGTTGACGCGCACGATGATAGACCGTCCGTTTTCGAGATTGGTCACGCGCACGTTGGTGGGCAGCGGCAGGAACTTGTGCGCGGCGGAAAGGCCGTCGGGATTGAACGCCTCGCCGTTGGCGGTCATGTGGCCGTCGTCCTGGTCGTACGTCTCCTGCCCGTACCAGGATGCGATACCGACCTCGGTGTACGTCTTCGCCTGCTCGACACTCATGGGGTAATACTTCTTGCCCTTCACCGTGTACGGTGCGTTTTTGACGCGGCCCAGGCGGATGGCCTCTTTCACCGGCAGGCCGTCGATGGTGTCGATCTCGTCGTTCATCAGCGGCCAGTCGAGCGGCGCGGTGACGACGTCGAAAGTGAACTCGCCGATCTTGTACGTCGCCTTGCCGGTGTAGTACACCACCTTCACCGCGTTCTTGCCGATATAATAGACGCCCTTGACCGTCCCCTTCACCACCTGGTAGGTGCCCTCGATGACCGTGCAGGCGGACAACCCCATCAGCACCGCCCCCATCACCCAAAACCGCCCCATGCGCTTCATGCCGCATCCCCAACAATTCATAACTGATTGAAAATTATAGAGTAATTACCTTGCCCGCGCAACCTCCCGGCGGTCTCTTTCACCCCGCCGCGCCCAAATTGACAATAACGGGACCATCCCTTAACTTGGAATCAGGACAATCAACAGGCGTCATCCATGGCCGAAGACAATCAGAAGAAGCTGCTGGATATCATCAAACGACTGGATCAGCGGGTCGCGGACCTCAACCGGCGCGTGCAGAAGCTGGAAGCGCAACTGGACGATCCGTGGTTCCGACCTGAGGATCTGGGTTCTGAAGAGACCCCTCCCCCTTTCACTTCCTCACAAACCGGAACCCCACCTCCCCCCACGCTGCCCAGGAAGGACGAGGTCTCGCAGGGCGAGTTCTGGCTGAACAAAATCGGCATCGCCCTGCTCCTGATGGGCCTCGCGTTTCTGTTCAAGTATTCACTCGACCAGGACTGGATGACACCGCCGGTGCGCATCCTGATGGGCGGCCTGCTGGGCGGCATCCTGTTGGCGCTCGGTATTTATCTCCGGGAAAGCCGGGAAATCCTGAGTCCCGTTTTGCAGGGCGGCGGGTTGGCGACGTTTTACATGACGGTGTTCGCCGCGTTTCAACTCTATGCGTTGATCCCGCACCTGTACGCGTTTTCCGTCATGGTGGGCATCACCCTGTTCGCCTTCACTCTGGCGGTCAGGCAGTATGAATTCGCACTGGCACTGGTTGCGGTGACGGGGGGGTTGAGCACGCCGTTCCTTCTGCACCAGGAAGCAGGCAGCCTGCCGGGCCTCGTGCTCTACACCTGCCTCGTGCTGGCAGGCTCCATGGCGGTTTATTATTTTCGCCCGTGGCGGTCGCTCCTCTGGTACAGCTGGGCCGGAGGATGGGTGGTGCTCGGTATTGCGGAGGGAGAACTTCCGGCCTTCAAGGTGGAACGCGTTTTCCAGTTCTGGAGTGTGGAGGGCGGCGTGCTGTTCGCCTTCGCGTTGTTCTGGATCGTCCCGCTTCTCACCAAGCAACGGCAGTGGTATCCGTCCACCACCGAAAAACCCGCCGGGCCCAAAACCGTCTTCGAAAACACGTTCGCCGAACACAACGCGCCGGTCACGGCGCTCATGGTGTTTTCCGGTATCCTGGCCTGGCTTGTGTCGTACCTGATCTGGGATCTGCCGGATGAAAGGTGGGGGCAGATTCTCCTGGCTTTCTGCCTGCCGTTTTTCGGCGTCGCGTTTGCTTTGTGGCGGCGGGGACCCCCGTTGGAGCCGGTGGCCCTGCACGCTACGATGGGGGTGTTTCTACTCACGCTCGCCCTGTGGCACCTGTTCGACAACAACCTTCTCTTCTTCGCATTCGGTGTTGAGGCCACTGCCTTGCACTGGTTCGGCAAGCGCACACGCGAACACGTGGTGACTTACACCGGCACGGTATTCCTGATGCTCCTCACCATCTGGCTGTGCACGCGTATTCTGGGCCGGGCTCCGGAGACGGCTGTCCTGAACTGGCGCGCCGGGGCGGACCTCGCTTTCCTCCTTCTCGCGGCGTACTGGTCCACCCTCTTGCCCAGGAAAGAAGAATCGCAGGCCTACCTGCTGGTGGCCTACGTGGGCTGGATCGGCTGGTTATGGCGGGAGTTGAATGTCCTGCCGCACGGAAGCGCCTGGGTTTCGATCGGCTGGGGCTTGACCGGCGCGATATTATTGCTTGCCGGGGTGCGCACGAAGCAGATCAACGCTTTCCGCGTGGGACTGGGCACGCTGGTGCTGGTGGCGGTGAAGCTCACCCTGTTCGACCTGTCCCACCTTTCCGCTTTGTGGCGCATCCTGATTTTCATGGGATTCGGCGCGGCGTTTCTGTGGATCAGTTACTGGATGAAATCGCCGTGGACCCAGCCCGCTTCCGGCAAGGCGACGTGACCGCAATTCGGAGACGCGCCCCCAATCCCCTCACGCGCTTTTGGTCAGGTCGGATTGCAGTTTGAGCAGGTTGTAGTAGGTGCCCTTCTGCTGGATCAATTCCCGCCGCGTGCCGAACTCGACGACCCTTCCATGACGCAGCACCAGCACCTTGTCCACGTGCTGCAACGTGGACAGACGGTGTGCGATGACGATCGAGGTCCGTCCATGGATGAGCTTCCGGATGGCGTCCTGGATTTTCTTTTCAGTCTCGGTATCGACGTTGGAGGTGGCCTCGTCCAAAATCAAAATGCGCGGATTGAACGCCAGCGCCCGTGCAAAGGACAGCAGTTGCTTCTGCCCCAGCGACAGGCTGTTGCCGCCCTCCATCAGTGCCTGCTCGTACTTGTGCGGCAGGTTGTCGATGAAGTGGTGCGAGTGCACGGCGTGGGCGATGGATTCGATCTCCTCAACACCCAGCTCGGTGTTGCCCAGGCGGATGTTGTCCATCACGTTCCGGGCGAACAGGAACACGTCCTGTTGCACCAGTGCCATCTGGCTGCGAAGCGCGTACTTGTCCACTTCGGTGAGCGGCGTGCCATCGACCTTGATAGTCCCTTTCTGAATGTCATAAAAACGATAGAGTGTGTTGACGATGGTGGTCTTGCCGGACCCGGTCGCCCCGACGATAGCGAGGCTCTCCCCCGGCTCAAGGGAAAACGACACGTCCTGCAATACGTAGTCCTCGTTTTTGTATGCGAACCACACGTTCTCGAACTCCACCCGGCCCTCTATTTTTTTTAGAGGTTTCGGTTGCGCGGGATTGGGCAGGTCTTCTTCGGTATCGAGCAACTCGAAAATTCGCTCGGAGGACGCCATCGCCGTCTGGATGATGTTGAATTTTTCAGCGAGGTCGCGGATCGGTTCGAAAAACTTGTGCAGGTACTGCAAAAACGCCACCAGCACGCCGAGTTCCACCTCGTTCTGCACGAAGCGGCCGCCGCCGTACCAGATGACGAGGCCCATGCCGATAGCGCTGAACACGTCGATCGACGGCAGGTACACAGAATTGTAAAACAACGACCGCAGGTCTTCCCTCAGCTTCGACCCGCTGACATCGGTGAATTGCTTTCTGCGATTTTTTTCCTGGTTGAACATCTGCACCGTGTTCATTCCCGAAAGATTTTCTTCCAGAAGCGTATTGAGGGTCGTCTGGTGCGCGCGGTTCTTGCGAAGCGCGTCGCGGGCGCGGGTCCGGTAGGCGTTGGTCGCCAGGTACAGGAACGGAAACACCACGCACACCACCAGCATCAGCCGCCAGTCGAGGTACGCCAGCATGAAGAAGATGCCGACCAGCGTGAACAGGTCGCTGAACACGAGGATGAGGCCGGATGTCAGCATTTCATTCAGCACTTCAATGTCGTTCACGGTACGGGTGATCATTTTGCCGATGGGATTGCGGTCGAAAAAGCGGAACGACATTTTGTGGAGGTGACCGAACACCTGCGTGCGCAGGTCATACATCACCTGCTGTCCGATGAACTGGATGGTGTAGTACTGGAAAAACTGGCAGACGAACGCGGCAAGAAGGACCACCAGGTAGATGAGCGCGATCTGGTCGAGGCCGGAATAATCGCCGATCCTGATGTGTTCGTCGATGGCGATCTTGGTGAGGTAGGGTCCGGCCAGGTTGAGAAGCGATACGGAAAGCAGCAGGCCCACCGACACCAAGACCAGCATGCGGTAGGGGCGCAGGTAGCCCAGGATCCGCGTGAACAGCGGCCAGTCGTAATAGCGGTCGTCGAGACTCTCTTCCCATTCGTTCATTTCAGAAGGATCTCCATTTCGCGCGCCAGCGCCTGGTTGCTGTAAATGCGGCGGTACACACCGTCCTGTTTCTGCATCAACTGGGCGTGCACGCCTTCCTCCAGAATCTTTCCTTCGCCCATCACCACCACGCGGTCCACCTGCCGTGCGAGAGACAGGCGGTGCGTGACGATCAACGTCGTCGTACCCTCAATAACTGAACGAATGTTATTAAGAATGATGGATTCAGTTTCCACATCGAGGCTGGAGAAGGCGTCATCTAGAATCAGGATGCGCGGCTTGCGGATCAGTGCCCTCGCAAGCGCGATGCGTTGTTTCTGCCCGCCGGAAACCGACACGCCCCGTTCGCCCACCACGGTGTCGAGTCCCTGGGGAAACCGTTCGAGGTCCGGGGTCAGGTGCACGCAATGCACCATGGCTTCGATTTCCCCTTCCGACGCCTCCGGCCGGGCCAGCGCGATGTTGTTACGGATGGTGGTGGAAAACAGAAACGGTTCCTGCTCGACGTAACCGATTTGGCGGCGCAGAACGGATGCAGGGATTTCGGAGAGCGGTTTGCCGTCCAGAAAAATACTTCCCTGCGGCGCGTCGAAGACCCTCGGGAGCAGTTGCATGAAGGTCGATTTCCCGGCACCGATCATTCCGATGAACGCAACGCTGGTGCCCGCCTCGATTTTCAGGTCGATGCCGTCCAGGGCCTTTGCCTCGCTGTCCGGATACGAGAACGCCAGACGACGCACCTCAATACTGCCGCGAATGTCGAACGGTCCCTCTTCCTTTTCCGACTGCACGAGAGCCGAGCGCGAATCGAGAATGTGCTGGATGCGGCGCATGGCGGTGACGCCCTTCTGCCACAGGTTGATGACGTAGCCGATGGCCATCATCGGCCACGAAAGCATCATGAGATACCCGTTGAACGCAACGAAGGACCCCAGGGTGAGGGTGCCGTCGATCACCTCCTTGCCGCCGACCCACAGCGTGATCATCGCCGCGATGCCGATAACGAACACCAGGGACGGCGTGAACAGGCCGAACATTTTGGCCAGGCTCATGTTCTTGTCGATGTGGTCGCGGTTCAGACGGTCGAACCGGTTGATCTCGTTTTGTTCCTGCACGAACGCGTGGAGCACGCGGATGCCCGCCAGGTTCTCCTGCACCATGCTGGTGATGCGCGACAGGTTTTCCTGGATGCTCTGGTGGCGGATGCTGATGGCGCGGATGAACGTGAAAAACAGAATCGAGATGAGAGGCAGGGGCAGTAGCGCGTACAGCGTGAGTTTCGGGTTGATGTAGATCATGAGTGCGAGGCAACCGATGATGACCACCACCGCGTCCAGCACCACCAGCAGGCCAAGGCCGAGGAAATCCTTCACCGCGCGCAGGTCATTGGTGGCACGGGACATGAGGTCGCCCACTTCATGTTTCTGGAAGAACGTGCGGTCGAGGGTGAGGAAGTGCGCGAACAGGTGGTTGAGGATGTCGATTTCCATCTTGCGCGAGGGACCGAACAGGTAGCGCCGCCAGCCGTAACGCGCCACCGCCTGCACCGCCGCCGCGAGGAGCAACCATCCAGCGTACCCGATGAGCTGGCTCTGCGCCGGGTCGTTCGGCAGGAGGTCGATCACCTGCTTGAGGAGCCATGGGATCACCATCCCGACCAGGTCCGTCACCAACAGTGCGAAAATGCCGATCAGCATTTCCCGCTTGTATGGCTTCATGTATTGAATGAATGTGCGGACGTGTTCCATAGAATCGCAATCCGGTCAAAGCCGGCCGGGCTGGAATTGTGAGGAATGCGGATTCCGCCGCCTCATCGAAAATTCAGGCGGTACCCATGGAAAGAAACATGGCGACAAGACCCAGAGAAAGGCAGATCAGGTTATTCAGCTTTTTTTCATCTCCTTCGTGAACGGTAGGAAGCAGGTCGCCGATGCTGATATACAAAAATGTGCCCGCGGAGACACCCAGGGCAAACCCAATGGGATAGGGATTGAATTCCTCCAGCACAAACGTGGACAGGATGGCGGCCGCCGGAGTGATCAAAGCAAAGACCACCATGTAGGCCAGAACTTTACGGCTGGAAAATTCGCCACCCTTCATCAAAATACTGCTCAAGGCCAGTGCAGCCGGGAATTTATGAATCGTTACCGCAAGCAGGATGACCACGCTCATGTTCAGCATGCTGGCCGCGCCGATGGCCACCCCGTCAAGAATGCTGTGGAAACCGATTCCCACATATGCCGCGATCCCGATTTTATGGTAGTCGCAGTGGCCTTCCTCACAAGGGTGCACCATGATGAACTTTTCCATCACGTAGATGGCAAGAAATCCGAGAATCACCGGAAACCCGATCTGGCGTCCCAGAACTTCCGTGATTTCCGGAATCATATGGAAGAAGACCGCGCCCAGCAGGATTCCCGCGCAAAAACTGATCAGCATGCGGAAAGTCTTTTGCGACCATTCCTTGATGGTGGGAATCCAGCCGCCGATCATGGTAACAGCGAAGATGAACAGCAGAAACAAATACAGGCCCGAATTGTCCATATATTAGCTCATGGTCCGGCATGCCGGAATTTCAAGAGGGTTTCAAAGGTATACAGTCTTGGATGTCAAAAACGGCGGCGCGATCCGGATTATTTCCATATTATCCGTGTTTTTCTCCCATAACGCGGATCAGGTTACCGGCGGCGTAGGCGCGGATCACCGCCTGCGGATCGTTGAGCATGGGCAGGAGCAATTGGAATGCCTCCGCCCCACCCATCATGCCGGTGGCACGGACGGCGGCGGTTCGCACGCGGACGACGGGATCATTCAAAACCTGCTTCAATAACCGGACGCGTTCGGGGAGAGCGGTCTTTCCCAGGACCCGCGCGGTCATGCTGCGCATGCCGAAATCGGGGCTGGACAAAAGGTCCGAAAATACCCGACGGCAGTCCTTGCTGTCCAGGCGGAACAGGGACAATGCGGCGGACAACCGCACCACCGGGTCGGCATCATTGCAGAACGGTTTCAATTCCTTCAACACCGCCACGGGAGGCAGATACCCCATGGCCAGCAACGCCCGGCTCCGCACCGACGCGTGCGGGCTGAGACTGAGGCGAATGAGCGGACGCAGAAGGACAATGTCCGCCTTGTCCCCGATCGCTTTAAGCGCGTTGACCACGACGTCCGGTTCCTCCGAATCCAGGAGCGCCGCGAGATGTTGCAGGGATTTTTCATCGCCGATCTGGCCCAGGTAGCTGATGGCCTGGTAACGCTGAACCGCGTCACCCGCACCAAGTGCATCCACGAGATGTGCGTAGTATTCCGGTTCTCCCAGCCTGTACAACGCGTAGGCCGCAGCCAGGCGCACCATGCGATCGGGTGCGTTCAATTGTTTGCGGATTACGGGAAGCGATTCTTTGTCACCCAGATCTGCGACCATTTTAAGCGCCTCCGACCGAACCCATATGTTGGAATCCCCCAACAGACGCCGGGCTGCAGGAAGAGCGGCTTCTGTCGACATCTTTTCCAGTGCCTGCAGGGCAAACTGCCGCGTGGTGGGGTAAAAGTCCCGGGTCCCTTCAACCACGAGGTCCGTCAGGTCTGCATCGAGCGATTCCCCCGCAGCACGGATGGTGCCACTGCGTACAAATGCCTCCTCGCTTTGATAGGTCATGCGGAGGATCTTGCGGCATTCTTCGCGCAGTTTTTCCACCAGCGCTTTTGGCGCGACACCTCCTTCTCCCGCAGCGAATGCCAACGGGAGGAAGGCCATGCCAATGAGCAGGGGCAACATCGCAAAAATATTAATTCGATTCCACATTCAGTAAAAAATCCGGGTCAAAGAACGGCTGCGCGGCATCGCCTTCCTCACCCAGCCAGGCGACATAGTGCTGCTTCGCCGCCAAAAAGGTTTCGGCCTCATCCGGCTTTTCACGGTTCCGGTACCCCGCCTCCAGAATGCCGCATTTTTCGATCAGCATTTCCAGCACGCCGCGGCGGGTTTCCCCCTGCGGTTTCTGCCGGACCAGAAGTTTTTCCAGCGCGTACACGCGAAACCGGTCCATGCCCCAGTGACGCGCCGAAAGCTGGTCCTCATGGCCGCCGAATTTCACAATGAGAGCTTCCTCAAGAAACTGAACCGGGTACAGATACGTGAGCCGAAGCCACAGATCATAATCCTCGCAGGCCGGCATGGCCTCGTCGAAACCGCCAATACGGCTCAACACCTCCCGTTTCAGCATGATCGATGAGGGGCTGATAATACATAATGGCAGGCAGTGTTGGAAGATATACCCGGAATATTTCCGGTGTTTTTTAGCCGGGTTCACCCGCACACCTTTGCGGATCCAGATTTCATCGGTATAGCATGCCGGGCAGCCGGGGTGGGTCTGCATCCATTCCCACTGCCGCTCCAGCTTGGTTTCCACCCAGTGGTCGTCCGAATCCAGAAAGCAGATGTATTGTCCCTTTGCCCGGCGAAGCCCCGCATTGCGGGCGACGGACACCCCCCGGTTTCTCTCCAGTCGAATATAATGGGCCCCTTCGAACATTTTAACCAGCTGTTCCGTGCCGTCGGTGGAAGCATCGTCCACAACAATCAGTTCGTAGCTTGAAAATTTCTGCCGACGCACCGAAGCCAGGGTTTCTTCCAGACACCAGGCACGATTGAAGGTGGGAACGATGACGGAAATCTGCGGGTCTCTTTCATTCATGAAAACCTAAACAAAACTTTTTCGTTAACCTGTTGCTTAAAAAAGCATTCTCCAAATTTTGAGACGCCTGTGCAAATAATGGAATTTTACGGGATTGCGGATACCCATAAAAACCTTGACAAATCAGGGATTTTCCCATATTACTACGGGCTTTGCGAACCATTTTTCGAAATGTTTTTGCGGCCATTATTTGGTGGTGCCGCTGCGGCGGTTCACAGTACAATCGGTTTAATATTACAAATCATCTGAGTTGATCCAGCGCCATGGGCTTTCGCGAAGTTACGGAATTTTTCAGAGAAGACCTGTTGAAAGTCGAGCAATGTTTGCGGGACAATTTTGAGTCTTCGCTTCCGATTGTGACCGATATCGGCGACTACATCATGAACGCGGGGGGCAAGCGCATCCGCCCCCTGCTGTTGCTGTTGAGTTCGCGCCTGTGTGGCATGCCCTCCAATGAACGTGTGATCAAACACTGCTGTGTGATCGAGTACATTCACGCCGCCACCCTGCTCCATGACGACGTGGTGGACGAAACCACCGTGCGACGCGGCAATGAAACGGTCAATTCCAAGTGGGGCAGCGACGCGAGCATCCTGGTGGGAGACTACATGATCGCCCGGGCCCTGGTTCTGCTTTCCGACGACATTCAGGCCGACATCTTCCGGGCATTCGGCCAGGGTTCGAAACTTCTTGTTGAGGGTGGACTGCTCGAATACTCCAACGCCCGCGACATTCTGGTCACCGAAGAACACATTCTGGAAGTGGCGCACAAAAAAACCGCATCGATCATGTCACTCAGCTGCCAGATCGGGGCCCTTCTGGCCGAGGCAGGCAAATCCAACGAAGAAGCCATGGTGGATTTCGGCAACCATTTCGGCATCGCTTTCCAATTGATGGACGATGCCATGGATTATGACGCACCGCCTGAGGTGCTGGGCAAACCGCAGGGAACGGATTTCAAGGAAGGGCATGTCACCCTGCCCCTCCTGCACCTGTACCAGCATTCCGATAAAAGCCTCAAGCGCGAGATCGAGGATTTCATTCAAAACGAAAGCCTTACGCACAAGGAGCTGGATTACGTCCTGGAACGCATGCGCGAGACAAAATCCCTCGAATACACTATGGACAAGGCGCGTTCCCACATGGCCGAAGCCAAAAAAATCCTCTTCTCCCTCAAGTTTCCCTGTCCCGAATACCTGGAACTGATGGTCGCGATTGCCGACCACATCATTGACCGTTACACTCCCTCCAATCCGTCACTCACGCCGATTTCCTGACAGGGGCCGACGTCCCGGTTGCGTAATCGAGAGACCGTCCCTACATTGATGCTATAACTGTTTCCTTTCCTGAGGTTCCCTATGGAAACCATGAAGCAGGGGCTCCCTTATCTTGCGCGTAAAGCCGTGTCTCACTACCTGCGTCATCAGGAACCCCTTCCTTGCCCCAGCTCCTTACCGGATACCCTGACCCAGCGTGCCGGCGCTTTTGTATCCATAAAGAAAAACGGAACCCTGCGGGGCTGCATAGGCACCCTGGAACCCCAACAGGGCACCCTGGCGGCGGAAATTATTGAAAACGCCGTAAAAGCAGCCACCAAGGACCCAAGGTTCGATCCCGTCACCCAGGAAGAAATGGACCACCTCACGTTTTCCATCGACGTGCTGTCGCCGCTCGAGCGGGTGACCGATCTTTCCATGCTGGACCCGAAACAGTACGGACTCGTGATCCGTAACGACAAAAAACAGGGGGTGCTGTTACCCGACCTGGATGGCGTTCCGACGGTGGCGGAGCAGGTCCGCCTTTGCCGAATAAAAGGCGGCTTCACCGATGAGGATGATCAGGAATGCTTCCGGTTCCGCGTTCAGCGGTTCCGCTGAATCCGTTTACCAAAAAAACAGGGCAGCCCGGAAATCCGGACTGCCCTGAATTGTTGTAGCTGGTAGAAACGCCGTCAGCCGACGTAAGCAACCTTACTGGCCGGGGTGCGGGTGTCCATGTTGCGTCCCCGGTTGGTGTGGTCGTCCACTTCGGCGGCACAGCCGATCATGCGACCGAACAGGAAGGCTGCAAAGCTGGCGGTCTCGATGTCCGACTCCTTGATCGTGCCCTTCTGGTAATCCGCCCAAACCATCTTGAGCAGGATCACCGCGATCACCGCGTCGATGTTCACGCAGTAGACGTTGTTCGTGACCTTGGCCTTGAACAGCCCTTCCACCAGGTGATGGTAGAAGTCGAGGAACACGTTGTTCAGGCCCTTGTCCTTGAACAGCTTCTGCACGTATTCCTCGCGCGGGTCCACGTTCACGTCCTTGCCCTTGAACACCGGATGATTGACACACGGGATCTTGGCGTACTCGAGGTTGCCCAGTTCCTTCTGTTCCTTTTTGTACTTGCCGTACCCCGCAGCATAGTCCGTCGCCAGCTTGGCGAGGTCGATGCCGTGGTTGGCGTCGGCCGGGTCCTTGAGGCCGGAGCCCTTGAACTGTTCGATCAGGAACGCCGCCGCTTCATACCCGTTGCCGCCGTGGGCGAAGCCGGTGTGCGTCAGGAAACCGACCATGCTCTTGTTGACCTGCACCCGGTCCGGCTGTTCCGGCCCGTCCGCGCTCACCGCACCCTTCGATCCCTGGGCGGAGATGGTGCCCGGGCCGTTGGTGATGATGAGGCCCAGAAGAACCTGGAACTCGAACAGCTCGCCGTCCGCCGGCTCCCGGCCCATGAGCGCCAGGAACGCGGTTTTGGTGAAGCTTGACTTGGTGACGATGTCGTCCAGCTTGACGCCGCAGAAACTGTCCGCCGTGTGCTTGTCGGTACCGGCGGTGCAACCGACCATGGTGCTGAAGATGCGGCTGTACCACGGAAGCGTCTGCAGGGTGTGGCGCGTCAGCTTTTTCGACCTCAGACCGCGCCACGCGAGAGTGGCCCAGATGCCTGCGACGATGGCATCGACGCTGACCTTGCCGTTTTCCTGTTTGGCGAAATCCTGCAGGAAGTTCAGGAACACGGACTGGCCCTGAAGCTTGGCCACCGCATCCATGATCTTGTCGGAACAATCATCTCCGGTGCCCAGGAACGCATCCTTGAACTTGCCCGCTTCTTTCAACTGGGCGCTGTAGTCGAAGGACTGTTCCGGATCGTTCATATCAGTCAGCTTGAACAACTCCAGCAGGCCGGAAGCCGCGTCCAGCGATTTCTGCACGGTCTTCCTGCCGATGATCGACACCGCCGCCGACAACACCGTGTTGGGGGAGTTGCCCGCGTCACGAGACGCCTGCGCCGCCGCCAGTGCCGGGTGGTTGTGATGCCCGACGTGGGCATTGAGCGCCAGGTTGGCGAGCGCGCGACCGTACTCGGACGGATAGTTCTTGGTCAACGCAAACGCGAGGTTCTCTTCCAGGGACTTCGTGGATGCATCCAGGATGGACACCCCGTGAATCTGCGAGACCTGCGTTTTCGGATCCATGCGCGACGCGCCGCTGGCGTCTTTCAACGTCTCGCGGCGAATCATCGCACCGACCTGCACGCGAAGCGCCTCGATCTGTTTGTTGTACGGATCGATCGCCTCGACCACCGGCACGTCCAGCTCTTTCGGCAGTTTGGCGCTGTTGTTGTTGCCGAACCAGCACTTGAGGGAGAGGCTGCCCTTCGGCTCGAAATCCGGCTTTTCGCCGCGCAGTTCCATGACCTTGGTCAGCGCTTCCGGAATGTGGGCGATGTTGGTCACCAGTGCGCCTTTTTTGGAGAACTTCGGGTTTTCCGGGGAATAGATCCCGTCCACTCCGAAGTAGTCCATGAACCAATTCTCCTTGGCCACGGCATCGTCGCCCGAACCGGCCAGCGAACCCGCATGGCCGCAGGACTTGGTGAGTTTCGCTTTCCAGCGACCCACCACGCAGGCGATGATCGGCTTGTCGGATTCGACGCCCTTCTCGTAATACCCGCCCGGCTCGCAGTAGATAATGGCCGCCTTGGAACGATCGTCGTTGTTGAAGCCGTGAATGAACTCATGCGGGCCGAAATGGATGTACACGTCCTTGCCGCTGGACACCGACGTCGTCGTGCCCCAGCCCGCAGTGGACAGGTAAACGGCGATGGTGGTGGTGAAGTTGCCGGAGTTGGAAAAGATCGCAACCGATCCCTTGATGAGCGATTCCTCCGGATGACTGCCGCCCAGCGCGCCGCCTATGCGCACATGGTTCCAGGAATCGGCCAGACCCAAGCAGTTCGCGCCGAACAGGTCCACTCCGTTGGCCTGGCAGATGGCGCGCATGATGCGCGAGTCTTTCACCGACACCTTCTCGGTGAGAACGATGACTTTTTTGAGGTCCGGGTTCTGGCGTACCGCTTCGGCCACGCCGTCTTTCACACCGGACGGAGGCAGGTACACGACCGCGGTGTTGAACTTGTGGCCCGCCGCCATGCCTTCCTTGATGGAGTTGTAAACGGGAATGTTCCCTTCCTTCGTGGGCAGGGCCTTGCCGGATTTGCCCGGACCGGTGCCGAACACCACGTTGCCTCCGGAGTAAACGTGGCTGATGGGGGTGACCCCGGAGCTTTCCTTACCCAATATATTCAAAACAACGACCCGGTCATCCTTGGTCGCCAAATCCGCCAGAGAATTGATCCCGACGTAATAGGGAAAATCGCCTATTCCTTGCTTATGCATGAGTCTTAAACCTCCCGGTTGGATAACTCGTTTACTTGATATTCAGAGCTTTTTTGATTTCTTCCTTGCCGCCGTTTTTCATCCAGTCGTTGACGGCCCTGGCGTAATTGATGACCTCGGACATCGCGCTGTCGTGACCGAAGAAACGGTACGGCAGGCCCAGCGAATCCAGCGTGTCCCGCAGGTAGCCCATTCCCTTGATGAGGTTGGGACCGCCCCGGCCCACCACGACGAACAGGGGTTTGGGACCGTAGTTCTGGAAATACCACTTGATGCCGTCGGCCATCGCCCGGAACGTTTCGTAAATGTCCGTGTTGTTGGCTTTGCCGCCGATGATGAAGAGCACGTTCGACTGCTCCATCCAGTATTTGAACGTGATCCGGGAGATGTCGTGCATCTTCTCGTAAGGCGGGTTGCCGCCGAAGTCGGAAGAAATCGTCGCGTCTTCGCCCAGCAGTTCGGTGACCATCGCATTCGCGCCGCCGCCGAAGGTGGGCGCGGTGATGGACCCTTTGTCATTGATGACATAAACATCGCTCTGCCCCTGGTAGGTGCGGAGCTGGTTGATCTCCTGCTCGAAATCCGAATCGTCCGAGGCGAACAGGTCGGTCGGCAGATGCAGGCGCTTCCACGCAGGATCGTCCTGATCGAACGCGCATTTGAAGTCGCACGCCACCGGGGTGAGGCGTCCACCCGCGGTGCTCATGCGGATCGGGTTCAGTTCCAGCATCAGCATGCCGTAGTTGTTGTACAGATCCCACAGCTTAGGCAGGTGCTGAACCAGCGGGCTGATGATCTGCGGCGGAGCGCCGAGACTCATCAGGGCATTCGATACGTGAAAGGCTTTCAATCCGGTAAGCGGATCGAACGGCACCACTGCGATCTTGTCCTCGGGCAACTCTTCGATGTCCACACCACCGTGGTGAGTGATGGTCATCGTCGGCGCGCGGTAGATGGTGTTGTCGGAGATGGAAAAGTAAACCTCGATGTCCGCCGGAACGCCGCCTTCGAAGGTGACGCCGTTGGCTTTCGTCACGGCATTGCCATCCTGGTGCGTGGCGAAGTAGAGACGTTCTTTTTCTTTCAACGCGTCGTGAATGTTGTTGACGCGGCCGAGGAGGCCGGATTTCCCTTTTTTGCCGACACCACCTTTGAACACGGGCTTGATGAACACCTGCCCGTGCTTGCTGATCATTTCCTTGATTTCATCAACGCTGATTTCAGGGCCCCGCACATCGGACCGGGGGAATTCCACCAGGTCCAGCAACTTACGGCCCCAAAGCATTCCGGTGATTTGCATTTTTTATTTCTCCTGCGTCAGGATTACGGTTTGGTCGTATTCAAAAATTGACAAACTTATATTGGGTTCGTTTTCAAACACAGATTGGGTTTTTAAGGAACAATTTCAGGTAGTTCCGCTCGCTTTATCAACGATTTTGGAATAAGGAGTGGGAACTCAAAATTGGAGCATCATATTGTAAAAAAATTAATCATTTTGTCAATCCCTCGAAGCTCCTTTAACCCTTTATTTTTTCAAAACTTCGGGTTCCCTCCCCGGCGGGACGACGGGGGCCTCGGCCCACCTTCCCCACCGGCCTTACCACCCCTTCTAGAATTGCTTGAAATATTTATGTTTTGCGAGAATCCGGGGGACCCCAGGGCCCGCCGGCAGGGGGTTTTATCCCGTGGGGCGTCCGGAATCCACCACTACGGCTGCCGGGAGGCGGGGTGACAGCAGGCGGGCGACGGCGAGCACATACCAGACGGTGGTGCCGATGCCCAACACCCCCAGCCTTCCCGTCACCGGAAGCAGGGCATAATGCAGGAGCGACAGCGCTACGGGAATCACCGCCATCCGCTTCGCCCATTGGATTTCACCCCGCTGGTACAGCCATAACGGAACGAAGACCAACGCCGGCAGTTGCAGCATGTAATAGTGCCCGCGGGCGACGGGGGAGACGATCAAGGCCGCCACGCAGGCGAGCCCGAACAGGAGCGAACGGTTCAGAACGCTGTCGGATTTTGTCAGCCGAATTGCCAGTGGAAACAGGGCCAGAACCAGCCCCACTCTTACGATCAACACCGTCGTTTGAACCCAGCCGGCGTCCATGGGCATGGGACCGGATTTTTTCAGGTGCACGTTTTTATCCGGCGGCCCGCCGAAAAACACGTGCGCCGTCCAGTTGCCCAGCCGGTACACGGCGTTGCTGAAACTCTGGTTGCGCATGGTGTAGGGGTTGTCGAGGTTGTTGGCGGCGTCGAACTCCACCGACTGGTTGCCCACCTTCGAATACCATGTGTTCAGGTGTTTGAGATTGGCATTCCAGCCCACGAGGCCGGCAGGCAGGATCAGGAAAAACAGCAGGAGCCCCGCCACGCTGCCCGCCATCACGCCGAAGAATCCCGGCCGGGCGGCGGTACGCGATTCCTTCCGCAACCACGCCACTCCCGCCTGAAAGGCGACAAAACTCACCGGCACGATGGGGGTGACCTTCAGCACCACCGCCACCGTCATCGCCACGCCGCCCAAAAACGGACGCACCCAGCCGCGGTTTTCCATCACCAACCGGAATCCGAGAAGAAGAAAGTACGTTTTGGCGATTCCGATCTGCCCCCTCTGCATGCAATTCAGCATGGGGAATAACACCGCCACCGACGCGCAACCGCCGACCAGCAGCAAATACGGTTTCAGTTTTTCAAGATGCAGACTGCGGTCCCGGAAGGCCAGTCCCAATAGGCGCACGGATTCCTCATAACAGCCCCACAGCATGGCGACGCTCAGGGCGAACCAGATCAATCCCTGCCAGTGCGTCGGCAATCCATGCACAGGCGCCACCACAAGCGCGAGCATGGGCGGATACAGGTATTTCCAACCGCGCGGGTTGGTCACTTCGTACGGGTCGCGCCCGTCGAAGAAGGCCGCACCCGCTTCACTGTAAACGGTGAAGTCGGTGCGGTGCTTGTGCGGCTGGTCGGGGTGCAGGCTGGCGCGGTAACGCACATCCGTCACACCCCAGATGAGGAGCGCGAGGAAAACGAAAATCACAAAACGGCGGTGCAGGGAGGGTGGCCAGGTCGATTCCATTGGCGCATGGTACTAGAGTGGCGGGACCGATTCAATTGCGCGCTGGGAGCTCATCCCGTTCCGGCGTACAAAAAAACGGCCCGGCCATGAAAGCCGGACCGCTTTTTTATGCCTCCACCAGGTCAAACTTCAGGCGGAATCCTCTTCCTCAACCTGTGCGGAAGTCCTTCCACCTTCGGCCTGCCTCTTTTCCAGGTCGTTCTCGGATTTCGAGGCACCCTGCTTGACCAGGGTCTCGGCATAATCATCCTTGTCGATCACGTCCCGGTCACCACGGAACCACTTCATCCACACCGCATGGCGGTTGAGGACGTTTTCAGGGTCGACCGTTTCGGGCTTGGTCTGCTTGACCGCCCCGGCGGGCGCGGCCATGGCGACACTCAAAATCAGGGCTGTGATCCAGGTAATGATGGTTTTCATGATACGCCTCCTTGGCAGTTCAAAAATTCAGGAACGCATATCGCAAAATCCAGGATCAGGAAACGGCCCGGAAAATTCCGGGCCGCCGTTCCTTATAAATGCAAGCGCTGTCGGTTACGAGCGCTGGTTGTCAAACTTCAACCCGCTTTTCTGGTAGCGGGGATGCAGGTCCTTGACCTGGATGTCGAAATCCTCCGCGCTTTCCCCGCGGGCGCGCCTGTCTTCCTCAATGTCTCCCGGACCCCTTACGATGCCCTTGCGGTCATCCAGCACATTCTGCCACGTGGAATGGCGGTCCAGGATGTCTCTGCTGATCGGCACGGGTTTCATCAATTCATCACCCTTCATCTTCGTGGCCGGTTCCTTCGAAACATGATGATCGGCCAAACCGACGGACGCGCCCATCGTGAGGGTCAATAGAATTGCAGAAGTCGTGGCAACGATCTTACGCATGAATAGCCTCCTGAGTGTATTCAAAATGATGCCGGCAATCTTTCATGAACTCAGACCGACAGGCCGGCTTGATGCTGTCAGCCGGGGAAGCCCAACCAATCCGGCGACTGTGAAAGCAGGCCCTTCCTGCTCCTGTGCACCGGGTCGGGCCTCATTCCCTTCTCACTTTCAACATAAAACCCGGTTTTCCTCGCCCGCAACCCCCTGCACAAAATTGAAGCACTGAAATTGAAAATCAATTTTTGGAGTTTACGCCCCAAAGTTTCCTATAAAAAAACGGCTCCCGGTGATGGGAGCCGTTTTGGTATTTTGAAAATGCTTGCCGTGAAAACAAAAGATCAACCGACACGCGCCCAGGGGCGGTCCTCCAGGCGGACGTTCATGACGGGAGCGTCATTTTTATCCTTTGCCTCGGCACGGATTTCGCCCGCATCTTCAGCGGAAGCGGATTGAGACCCCTGGTCCTTTTCTTCAAACTTCTTGGTCCATACCGCGTTGCGATCCAGAACGTCCAGGTCGATCGGCTCATTCGCAATCGCGACGCCGGACCAGGCGGCCAGCAGCAAAGTCATGCTCAGGACAGCGATCGTCTTCTTCATGAGAATCCTCCTTTCAAAAATTCAAATGCATGCCGTCGGCGGTCCCACTACGGACAGCCGCACAAAAACAATCAAAAGAAAGAAACACACAAAGTGTTGGGAAGTCCGGGCCCACGCAGGGTGAACAGTATGTTCTACCGGGAAGGCTCCGGATTCTGTATTTTATTAAAACGGGAGTTTTGCGGAGGCAAGCTCACGTACGATTTTTTTGGAAAAGGGACAAGAAGGGAGTTACGCACCTACCCGCTAAAAAGAAAACGGCCCCCGGATTGGGAGCCGTTTTCAATTATGAGTATCGAGGGCCAGAGGCATCATCGAACTCATTCTGATGGTCAGTCAATATCGGCCACTTCGTTTTTGTGTCTCGGGCTGTCGTACATCGTGGTGTCAATCGTGTCCACCAGCTTCGGGCTTTCCGATTCCTTCTGCCCCGATTCCTGACTGTCCTGCGTGCCGGAAACCTTTTCCAAGAGCTGTTGTTCACCACCCTCAAACCGGTACGACCACACGGAATGACGATCCACCACATCGGTTTCTGCCGGTTCCTCTGCAAAGGCCATTCCCGACCCGGCAAGGGTCAAAAACATGATGCTCGCTGCAGTGATTGACCTTTTCATACCTCTTCCTTTTCCTTTCCAATTGTTTTCGCCGCCCGGGGCTCCCCGGGGGAAAACTGAAAATGTTGTTCTTTACGGTTCGCCTTAAGCTGGATACTAAAACGCCACCCGACCCCGACGGTACCGGGTCGAATGGCTGCTTTGCATCCACCGTCTGAGAGTAAAATGGGGCCTGGTTGGAAAAACACCATTAATTTTTTTTAATGGAGCGGCGGGCGGGAAAGGTGGAAAACCGGATGAAAGCCACCGGTGGTTCAATCGATACCGATTTTCATTTGTGGAAATCGGGGAGGCGGGTGGAGGCGTCCTGGAAGGCGCAGTCCACCTGCTCGGGTGTCAGGCCCAGCGCGCCGGTGAGGTCCGCGCCGTGCAGGTAGGCTCCCCCGAGGCGGACGTTTTCCAGATGCGCGCCGCGCAGGTCCGCCATCATGAGGTCGGCTTCCTCCAGGTTCGCGTCCTGCAACCGTGCTTCCCTCAAATCCGCGTCCTGCAGGTTGGAGCCGCGCAGGTCCGCCTTGCGCAGATCGGCCTTCACCAGCTTCGCGCCCATGAGGTCGGCTTCGATCAGCTTCGCGCCGGATAACACGGCGTGGCTTAGATCGACCCCCTTCAGCACCGCGCGTTCGCCGGCACCGCCGCGGGTCTCGAACCAGAGGGCGTGGTCTTCCAGCATCTTCTCCAGCATCACGCCCCCCTGTCTTCATCGATGCGGCGGACCGAGTCGTGGCACTCGAATTCGGTTTCGGAGATCCATTTCACGCGGAGGTAGTGCGGCAGTTTCGTGGCTTTGTCGATTTTCGCCGACTGCACCTGCTGGCTGGTGAGGTTGATGATGTTCGTCATCTCGGCGCCGGACAGGTTGGCGCCGTCGAACTTCGCCTTGCTGACCGAGGCGCGGTCGAAGTTGACGCCGGTGAGGTCGGCTTCGGTAAAGTTGGTGCCGATGCATTCGGCGCGGGAGAGGTCGGCATTCTGCAAAAACGCGCCGGTGAAATCGACGGTGCTCAAACTGGCGCGCGCGAGTTTGGCGTTTTCCAGGTGCGCCATCATGAGTTTCGCTTTGCGCAGGTTGGCTTCGGTGAAATCACCGCCTTTGAGGTCCGCCCCTTCCAGCTTCTGCCCGAACAGGTTCGCCTTCTGCAACGCCCCCTTCGACGCTTCAATCGTCTCCCGCGTCCACGCTTCCGTCATGCGTCACCCGGAGAACGAAGGTTTGGTCACCATCATGACCAAGATGGCGACGGCGGAGGAAAACCCCACCGCGCCCATGCCCATCCACAGGCGGTGAAACAGGGTGTGCCGCGGCGGCAGTTCGATGCCGTCGGCGATCACCTTGCGCAGGTTGTTGCGCATGCGCCATTCCAGGAACACGGAGATCATCCAGCACAGCCCGACCAGCATGATGAGCGCCAGTGAGGCAATCATCCACGGCTCGCGTACGGAATGCCCGCCGTTTCTCAGCATCCAGTGGCCGGAGCCGAACAGCACGAACAGCGCCGGGCCGATGAACACGATGTCGCCGATGAGAATATTATTGAGCGCGAACAGGAGCGTCTGCGTGTCCTTGCTCTGCTGGGCGCGGAACAGCATGAAGGCGAGCCCCAGCCCCGTCCCCAGCAACACCACCGCACTCATCACATGCAGGAATTTGATAGTCGTGAAATCCATGTCGAAGCAATCCAGAAAGAGAAACGATGGCCAAGTTTAAATCAGGAAGGTACAAACCGCAATCCGAGGATTCCTACAGTGATGAGGCCGATGCAGAGGAGTCGCAACGCCGTTGCGGGTTCGCCAAACAGATAGATGCCCAGGATCGCCGTACCGAGCGTGCCGATGCCCGTCCACACCGCGTACGCCGTGCCCACCGGCAGGTGCTTGAGGGCGAGGCCCAAGAGGCCCATGCTGATGACAATACTCGCCACCGTCCACACCGTCGGCCACAATTTCGTGAACCCTTCCGTGTACTTCAGGCCCACGGCCCTGCCCACCTCAAACAATCCCGCCACAAACAACACCGCCCACGCTATGCCAGTTCCTAACTTTAATATGGAACGCTAAACCTACACGGTAGCTGATTATCGCTGACAGAGAAGCCATTTGGTGAACGTCTGCTTTGGATCATCGTCCAATTCTGTTGCCTCGATCCATCATTCCTTCCCGCTCCCCATTCCAGGACCGCTTTCAACCCATATTACCGGACAACCATTCCTCCCATTCACACCCAGTAAACCCTCAAAATTTCTACAACATTTTAAGTATTCTTGGTTTTTTTCAAAAAAATTTAGATCTGGTTTCCACTTATTTTTACTTTCTTCTTTTATTTCAAATAGTTACTTACTTCAAAATAGTTAAACAAATATATAAATTTAATATTGATTTTTTTAGACAAAAGTCTATATTAGAACTAGGTAGTTAATCAGGTTCTTAATTTGATGTTTCCTTTAATACAGATAAGGGTGATTTCCGCAGTCAGGTAGCACAGCAAGACCTTAGCCAAACCAATATGTAGTTGAGAAGCACCTTTAATAACTTCAAATGAAACCACTGTGATGCTGGCAGCAATGAAACAACACGGCAATCTTCTCACCATAGGTGAACTATCAAAAAGAACCGGGATCAGCACGCATACCCTGAGGATGTGGGAGAAACGCTACGAATCACCACAATCGACCCGTCTCCCCTCGGGTCACCGGCGATATCTTCCCGAGGAGGTGGAGCGGCTGCAGGTCGTCGCCAGAGCCCTCAAGTTCGGTTTCCGTGCTGGCAAAGTCGTGGGTGGTACTCAGGAAGAGCTGAACCAGCTTCTGGGGTTGGAAACTAAAGAGTCTTCCAGGGGGCCGCTCTCGATTCCAATCAATGACAGCCACATTCTGGATCAATGCATCGACTGGATTGCAGAATATGATGAAGAAAATCTGGAGATGGAAATGCACCGGCAGTGGGGTAAGCGCGGGACCTTGGATTTTGTGAACCACCTGGCGGCTCCTTTGATCAGCCGTATCGGCCAGGAGTGGCAGGAAGGCAACTTCACGGTAGCCCATGAACACTTTGCCACCGAAATTTTGAACAACTTTCTCGCCCGCCTGTGGCGCAGGCAGAACGAACGCAAGCATGGACCTACGGTGGTCCTTGCGACTCTTTCGGGGGAGAGTCACATTCTGGGGTTGCAGATGTGCGCCGCGGTATTGTCAGTCACCGACTGGAAAATCATATCTTTGGGCCTGGACGTTCCTGAGCAAGAAATCGCTGCCACCGTAGAACGCTGTGGATCAAAGCTCCTTTGTGTGAGTGTTTCCGAATGGTATGGCACCTCGCGAGCAAAACCCATGTTGTGGCGATTGAGCAAGCAACTGGGGCGGAACACCACCATCGTGGTGGGAGGCGGAGGCGCGCCCAGCAACGTCGACGGAACCGAAGTTATCAGTGACTTCAACCAACTCTATGAGGGGATGATAAATCCACTGAATGGATAATTCCAAATTATAGAGGAGTGCAGTCATGTTTTACGAAGTGAGAGTGTACACACCCAAAGGTATTTTGAAAAAAGTGGTTTCCCAGAACCAGCTCAGTAAACGGCACTGGACTGCTTTTAACAAAATTTTTTTTCCAGGAAAACCCCTTAAAGCCCTGCAAACAGGATTGAAAGCCGGGAAGACGTAATTTTTCCAAATTATTTTCATTTCCCCCCGGGTTTCGAAGCATTGGGGGGGATTTCGGGTGTAGGAGGTTCTGACGAAACTTAACAGAGGAGGATAACTCTCAGGCTAAATTTTAGCCAGGCCGGATTGGTTGATTATGAAATTCCAATGCAAAGTTTTTGATAAAAATGGAAAGCTCAAAAAAATAATATTCCCTGGAATCGACAGATATTATTTGGGAGGTAGCAATGACATTCAGAACTGTGATGATTCTCATTTTATTCACTTTTTTTCTTGTGGGAGAAGTTTCCCCACTTCATTCGAAGACCCACTCCAAAAGTCATGAAATCCTGAAAGTGGGGAACCCGTTACCCAATGCCATTCTGTCTCAATATCAGAAAGAGGACTTCCGTTTAATCGAGGCCAGGGGAAGAGTCAAAATTATCAGTGTTGTCCCCCAACTCAATACCCCTGTCTGTGACGAGCAAACGCATCGATTCAGCGAAGACAATGGGGGCTTGGACCGGCATGTGCAGCTCATCACCATAAGTACCAATTCAGCGGAAGGCCAGGCCAGCTTCGCCAAAAAGGCCGGCATTAACAACATGCTTTTCTTATCCGACCGGCCGAATTTTGATTTCGGGGAACAGACGGGCCTGCTTAATCGGGATTTTGGATATCTAAAGAGAACCGTCATCGTCGCAGACAAGAACAACATCATTCGCTACGTTGACTTTGTTCCCGGTGGCGGAATGCCCCAAATAAAGAAGGCACTGAAAGCAGCAAAATTTATTGCAGAGGAATAATTTTGAATATCAAACGATTTTTTTAATCATGAAACCCCGTAGTGGAGCCTTTTGATTCATGTCGAAATTCTGGGTGACCCTTTCAGGATGGTTTGACAGTCAGGTGGCTATCTCTGACCTTGATGAGCATTCAAGGGAGATTGACTGGCTTCGCTGCACCCCTTTTGTCCTGCTCCATGTTGCCTGTTTGGGGGCGATTTGGGTGGGTTTCAGTACGACAGCCCTGATCGTTGCCGTAGCCTTGTATTTCATCCGGGTGTTTGCAATCACCGCGTTTTACCATCGTTATTCTTCCCACCGTTCGTTTAAAACCTCTCGCTGGCTTCAGTTTATTTTTGCGGTCATTGGGGCCTCATCAATTCAAAGAGGCCCCTTGTGGTGGGCGGCTCATCACCGCCATCATCACCGCCATCATCACCGTGTTTCGGATTTGCGGGAGGATTCCCATTCCCCTGTTCAACATGGCTTCTTATGGAGCCATATGCTTTGGTTCTGTTGCCAGTCAAATTTCAGGACAAAAACGGAATTAATTCGGGATTTCAATGATTTTCCAGAATTACGCCTGATCGATCGGTTCGATATATTGATTCCTGTTGCCCTGGGAACCCTGCTGTTTCTCATGGGTGAAACCCTCAATTCATTTTTCCCTCAACTGGGCACCAGCGGTCTGCAGTTGCTGGTCTGGGGTTTGATCTCAACCGTTGTTTTATTCCACACGACCGTTGCAACGAATTCCATCGGGCATCTTTTCGGGAAAAGGCGTTACCCGACCAAAGACTTCAGCCGTAATAATCTTTGGATGGCTCTCCTGACTCTGGGTGAAGGTTGGCACAACAACCACCATTATTATCCCGCTTCTGTTCAGCAGGGATTCCACTGGTGGGAAATTGACATCACTTATTTGATTTTGGTGTTGATGTCCAAGTTGGGATTGGTTTGGAATTTAAGGTTGGTCCCTGAAAAGGTCAAAAAGGCTGCAGGAAAGTGAGATTCGGACCATGAAAATCGCAATCGTTGGAACAGGAATATCAGGATTGGTGGCCTCATACCTTCTTTCTGAGGATCACGATATTACTGTTTATGAAGCCGCGAACCGGATTGGGGGACACACGAATACTGTTTCCGTGGAATTGGAAGGCAGGCGATACCAGGTGGATACGGGATTCATTGTATATAACGAAAAAAACTATCCCAATTTCGTCAAATTGATCAATCAATTGGGGGTCGCAAGCCAACCCACCAGCATGAGCTTTAGCGTCCGATGTGAGGTGACCGGTCTGGAATATAACGGAACATCCCTCAACCAACTATTCGCCCAGAGGTCCAACCTGTTACGTCCGTCCTTTTACCGGATGATCAGAGATATATTAAGGTTCAATCGAGATGCGAAACAGTTTCTAAAAAGCGAAAACTTTGGACTGACTTTTGAGGAGTTTCTTGAACAGGGAAACTACTCCTATGAGCTCCGGGAAAATTATGCCATCCCAATGACCTCGGCCATTTGGTCTGGGAGTCCTTCAAAAGTGCTCAACACTCCTTTTTATTTTATAGCGCGGTTTTATGAGAATCACGGCATGCTGAACATTGATGATCGTCCTCAATGGCGAGTGATAAAAAACGGATCCAGCCAATATGTTACCCGTCTTGTGAAACGCTTTGAGAATCGAATCCGCCTTCAATATCCCGTCAGTAAAGTTATCCGGAGTAAGGATGGCGTTGAAATTTTAAGTTCCAATGGAGACACGTCTCGATTCGACAATGTGTTCCTTGCCACCCATAGCGATCAGGCCCTTGATATTTTAGAGAACCCTTCAACCCCTGAGAAGGAAATACTGGGCGCTATTCAATATCAAAACAATGAGGCAGTTTTGCATTGGGATGATTCTCTTCTCCCTAAAAAGAAATTGGCCTGGGCCGGCTGGAATTACCACAAATTGCGGGGTTCCCCTGTCGGCACCTCCGTTACCTACAACATGAACATCCTCCAGGGCATCGATTCAGATTCAACATTCTGCGTTTCCCTGAACATGAAAGACAGAATTGATCCGGCAAAAATTATAAAAATATTTAATTACGATCACCCGGTTTTTTCGGCAGTTGCAATTGGAGCGCAAAAACGGTTGGGTGAAATCAATGGAACAAACCGCACCTATTTTTGCGGGGCTTATTGGGGTTCGGGATTTCATGAGGATGGCGTCAACAGCGCATTGAACGCGTGCCGTTATTTTGGGAAGGGGCTTTGAAATGAAAAGTTGTCTTTATGAAGGGCAGGTAGTTCATAAAAGATTTCAACCAATCTCCCATATCTTCGAGTATTCCCTTTTTATGGTCTGCCTCAGATTGGATGAACTTGAAAAGGTTTTTAATCCGTATTGGTTTTGGTCCGCTGAGTCCAGGAACCTGGCATATTTTCGCCGCCGGGACCACTTGGGTAAACCCGAAATACCTTTGGATCAGGCAGTCCGGGATCTAGTGGAGGAAAAAACCGGAAACCGTCCCGAGGGGCCCATTCATTTAATGACTCATTTAAGTTATTTCGGGTTCCGTTTCAATCCGGTGAGCTTTTATTTTTGCTGGAGCAAAGATGAAAAAACTGTGGAAAGCATCATTTCTGAAATTAATAACACCCCTTGGGGTGAACAGCATTGTTATGTTTTAAACGCGGGCAAGCAGGATCAGGATGGAGCGATTCAATTCACTTTTAAAAAGGGTTTTCATATTTCTCCTTTTATGGATATGGATTTGAAATATGTGTGGTCCTTCAGCGGCCTAAGTGAAAGGGTTCGAATAAAAATGGAGAACTGGAAGGGAGATCAAAAATTTTTTGACGTCTCGTTGGCAATGACCCGCACTGATATTTCTCACGTTTCACTGGGGAGGGTTTTAATCCAGTATCCGTTCCTGACTCTGAAGGTGGTTTGGGGAATATATTACCAGGCTTTCCGACTTTGGCTTAAACGCTGCCCCTTTTATTCACATCCCAAGTATCGCAAGGACGCCAAACTATTGGCTAAACAACCTGGAGCAGAATAATGTTGTACAAAGATTCGATTATTTCAAAAGGTTTTCCCCTGGTTAAAAAGGAAACCCGTTCTTCCTGGGATTTACTGGCCCGGAAAGCAGTGTTCACCAAATTTCAAAATTTGACCACCGGACGGTTGACGGTGGCTGAAGGAAATGAAGTTGTGCATTTTGGAATTACCACCCCTGATTTCCCAATTTCTTCGATGATCAAGGTTCTGGATTCAAGGATGTATTCGGAAATTGTCACCAAGGGATTGAACGGGGCGGCCGAGGCCTATGTTCGAGGCTGGTGGACCTGTGACGATTTGACCGCGTTGATCCGGATTTTCATCCGCAACCGGCAATTGGCGGACCAATTGGAAAGCGGATTATCTAAATTCGCCTCCTCGATATTCAGCCTGCTTCATTCCATGCGCCGCAACACCCGGCAAAACAGTCTAAGGAATATCACCGCTCATTATGATTTGGGCAACGAGTTTTTCGCCACTTTTCTGGACGATACAAAAATGTATTCCTGTGGAATTTTTGAAACCGATTCCAGCTCGCTTAAGGAGGCCTCCACCGCAAAGATTGATCGAATCTGTCAAAAACTGGAACTGTCTCCCGATGATCATGTTTTGGAGATCGGCACGGGTTGGGGCGGTTTCGCCATTCACGCAGCGAAACAATACGGCTGCCGGATAACCACAACCACGATTTCCCAAAAACAATATGACTATGCCCGGAAAAAAGTAGAAGCCGCTGGACTCAATGAAAAAATCCAGGTGATTAAAATGGATTACAGGGATTTGACTGGGCAATTTGACAAGTTGGTTTCCATAGAGATGATTGAGGCGGTCGGGCACCATTATTACGACCATTTTTTCCGCCAGTGCAATGACCTGTTGCATGCCGAAGGCCGTATGCTTATTCAGGGAATCATAATCGTTGATTATCTTTATGAAGACGCCAAGAAATATGCTGACTTTATAAAAACCTATATTTTTCCAGGAAGCTGTATTCCCTCCATCAACATATTGTGCGATTCCGCTGCAAATTCAACCGACATGCGATTGTTTCATTTGGAAGATATAACACCTCATTACGCTAAAACCCTGAACCATTGGCGGCAACGGTTTATGGAAAACGTCCAGCAAATCCGCGATCAGGGTTTTTCTGAAGATTTTATTCGTTTGTGGAATTTCTATTTTTGCTACTGCGAGGGAGGATTTCTCGAACGCCAGATAGGCGATGTACAAATGATTTTTACCAAACCCTTGTGCCGGATGGATCCTATTCTACCTGCTTTAAATACCACGCCTTAAGTAGAAAGGATATTTCATTATTTTATTTGTATCGTTTCTAACATAGGTGGTTGGTTTGGTTGTTGGTTCCGAAGGAGAATACGTTATGGAAAGTTTGATCAATTTAATGGAGCGGGGATTGGTACCTGACCTTTTAACTCGTTGGGGAATCCGCTGTCTGGCCACCCAAAGGCTGCGGGATGAATCAAATAATTATATTCATGATGAGTCATTTTCTAAAGAGCGGTTCGCGTCTCAAATGAAGAGCGGTCCCATCGCCCTGCATACCGATGAGGCCAACGCACAGCATTATGAATTGCCTCCTCAGTTTTTTGAAAAAGTCCTGGGGGACCATAGAAAGTACAGCGGATGTTTCTGGGAAGAAAATACCGAAACCCTTACGGAAGCCGAGGCTGCCTCTTTAGCGATTTCCTGTGATCGTGCCAGCATAGAGAATGGTATGGATATTCTGGAACTGGGCTGCGGCTGGGGTTCACTCTCCCTCTGGATTGCTGAACAATACCCCAACTGTAAAGTGACGGCGGTCTCCAATTCGCGGGTTCAACGAGATTATATTGTAGGCATTTGTGAGAGCAAAGGAAAAAACAACCTGGAGATAATCACCTGCGACATGAACACGTTTGCGCCTTATGGTCATTTTGACCGAATAGTTTCCATTGAAATGTTCGAACATATGCGGAATTACCATTGTTTGATGAAACAAATTGCCTCCTGGTTGAAACCGGATGGAAAATTGTTTTTCCATATTTTTTGTCATAAGCGGTTTCCCTATTTTTTTGAAACGGAGGGTGATGACAATTGGATGGGTCGCTACTTTTTTACAGGAGGGGTTATGCCTTCTTTCGATTTGCCCGGTTACTTTCAAGAGGACCTGAATATGGAATCCAAATGGTGGTGGGGAGGGCAGCATTACCAGAAAACGGCTGAGGCCTGGCTTCATAATATGGATGAGCAAAAGGCTGAAATTCTCGACCTGTTTTCCCAAATCTACGGTGACCATGATTCGAAAATTTGGTTTCATCGATGGAGAATATTTTTTATGGCCTGCGCAGAGTTATTTGGATACAAAAATGGAAGCGAATGGGGTGTATCCCACTACCTCTTTAATAAAAACACAATGGGAAGGGAATACAATGAGAATTGAAATCAAATTCTCCATCCTGCTGGCGGGATTCCTTCTAGTTCTATTGTTGGGAGCCATTATTTGGTCCAGCGTGGAATCCAATGTTTTTGTTGGTTTCCAACAGTTATTAAAATACCGATGGGGGTTGACAACATTATTGGACATTTATATCGGATTGACTTTCATAGGTGTCTGGATCGGGGTTATCGAGAACAGTGTGGCAAAGGGAATCGTATGGACAATATCTCTCTATTTATTAGGTAATCTTGCAACACTTTTCTATTTTATTTATCGATCCACCAAAAGCAGCTCTTTCACAGATATATTTATCCCAAAAGCTCAAAGATGATTTTTGGTTCTGGAACAGGGTAAACGGTTTAACTGGTTTCATTTGCGTTTGGAGGGGCTGTTTCTACGCTAATGTTGGTCAAATTATCCAAAGTTTCTGTGGGTTATCCGGATCTTTCAAGAGGCTCATTATGATTGATCACTCCCCTTACTTTTACGTATTGGCAGCCATTGTGGCTGTCGGTTTTATCACATGGGTTATCAGTCTTATTCTTGAAGATGTAAGTATTGTAGACAGTGCATGGCCGCTTATGTTTCTTTTCGGAGCTGTAGTATTGACCATTAATGCAAACGACTACAATCTTCGCGCTCAGATTATTCTTTTAATGGTTGTATTGTGGTCAGTACGCCTCTCCCTTCATTTAACGTGGAGAAATTGGGGTGAACCTGAAGATCGCCGATATCGAGTGATTCGTAAAAATTATTCACCCAATTTTGCCTTTAAAAGTTTCTTCATAATTTTCCTATTCCAGAGTGTTCTGGCATGGATTATTTCGATGCCTCTCTGGCCTGCAATTACAAATATTGTTTCCTTCAGTCTTTTGGATGCCCTGGCCATTCTCCTTTGGCTTGCCGGTTTCTTTTTTGAGTCGGTCGCTGATTGGCAATTGAGCCGATTCAAGTCAGACCCGGCCAATCAGGGAAAAGTGATGACGCACGGCTTGTGGTATTACTCACGACATCCCAACTACTTTGGGGAGTGCCTCATTTGGTGGGGCTTCTATCTGTTCGCAGCCAGCAGTGGCGGATGGTGGAGTATTCCCGGCCCGTTACTCATCACCTGGTTGCTGTTGAAATTTTCCGGTGTGGTCATGCTTGAGGAGACCATAGTCAAACGTCGTCCGGCCTATCGTGAATACATTGCCAATACCAATGCCTTTGTCCCCGGGCTTCCAAGACATAGGGTGCGTACTGTGGGAACTGAATAAGAACTGATATGAAAATTTTTTATAATTTTACAAGTGATCCCGCTTTCAATTATTGGTTCCACAAAATTTAGTGTTTCAATACCGCGGATTCTCTACGCCCATGAGTCAGGTAAAATTTAAAAAATACTATTTACTCTTTTTTGGATTTTCTGTTTTCTAATCAAGTGTCTGGCGGATTGGGTTAAAGCGCCGGAAGACAAACCGCACAACCCTGGTTTTTTAATATTTTTTCCTCTGATTTTATATTTACTAATTGCCATGAAAATCACATCAGTATTCAGAAAAAAAATATATTTCCCTCTGGTCCACCTGTTAAAGCAGGGATTGAGTCCATCCAAACTCGCTTTGGTATTTGCTCTTGGCATGACCCTCAGTGTCTTCCCGGTCCTTGGAACTACAACCTTTCTTTGCACCCTGGTCGCACTTTGGTTCCGCCTTAATTTGCCAGCTATTCAGCTTGCGAACTACATGGCCTTCCCCTTTCAAATTATTTTGTTCTTTCCTTTCCTAAATATTGGGGAACAAATTTCAGGAAGGACTTTGCATGGAATTTCCGAGTCCACTCTGATTTCCGCTTTTAGTACCGATTTTTTTCAAGCGATCGTCGAATTTTCCCAATACCTTGTTTTGGCTTGTCTCGGTTGGGCCCTGGCTTCGATTCCCTTCTTTTTTATTATCTTCTATCTATTTAGGATTATTTTTACCCGGTATGAGAAAAATTTTTCATCAGGCAAAATTTTTCCATAAGAAATTAAAACTTTGAATAGTTTAAGCCAAGGGACAATATGTCAATTAATCGTATGCGAATCACCTTGAAGCTGGCTGGCGTTTATAACGTTATCTGGGGAGGCATCGCTATATTGTTTCCGATACAGAGTTTCAAGATATTAGGAATGCCTCCCCCTATTTATCCCCAGTTGTGGCAATGCATCGGCATGATTGTAGGTGTTTATGGCTTGGGTTATTGGATTGTCGATAGTGTCGGGAAACCCCTTATTGAGACGAACTTGTACGGGTACACGTCCAACGACCCGATTAATTTCATCGATCCAGATGGAGAGAGCCGGATTGCGGTAACGGTTATCCGAATTTTGAATCGTATTGGGCCGCCAATTGAGAGGTTTGTCCGCAGAATCCCAATACTTGTCAAACAGGGCGGTGAAAAGATAAATGCCTTTATTTGCAAAACTTCTAACAAGTTCTTCGGGAAAGGGGGACTTCTAAACAGCAACCGTTATTTAAGAATCGGTTTCAGTAAAAAAGGAGGTCGAAAGGTTTTTAGGATTGGGGGAGATATTCTGAAAAATCTAGGGATTAAAAAGGGAAAAATCGATTTAATCGATCTCGGTCCTCTATAGACCTGGGAGGTTTCAAGGTGGATAAAATGACAGAGTTTCAGGAAAAATGTGAAAATGCATTAACTGAACTGCTAAATTCCATGAATATTTCATTTGACCGGAAAGAATGGGTTTTAGGTAATGAGGAGAACTTTTTTGAGGGAGAAGTAAGAGGGATAAAATTTTGGATATATGAAGACGGAGCAGATATATTCACTCAAAATGAGAAGCACCGGTTGGAAGAATTGGATTTTAAATCCCTTGAGGAATTACAAGAATTTTTTATTTCAACATTCAAGCGCCTTCTGGCTTCCCAAAATCCTTGATTTCGACTTGCCCAACGAGGCGGCCTTTAAGATAATAAGCATCAAAAGAGCCTGATTGGGCTTGAAATTATGGGTAAAATTTAAGATACTATCCCCGTATTGTGAGCGGTTTCCTTCGTTTCCCCTTCCTTGGAGGTTCTGCCGTGCTGTCCTCTTCTTCCCCGCGCCAGGGGAGTTTTTACGATCCTGAGTTTATCTGCGAACAACTGATTCCGGCTGACAGTTTCTACCGCCAGTTCAAGGAGAAGGTGGGGCGGCTGATCACGGACCGGATGTTCGAGTCGATGTACTGCACCGACAACGGGCGTCCGCCCATCTCCCCCGCCTTGCTTGCCAAGGCGACGATTCTGCAGTTTCACCGCAACCTGTCGGACCGGGAGATGGAGCGGGCCTGTGCCTATGACATCGAGATCAAGTTTGCATTGGGGCTGAGGCTGGACGAGCGTCCGTTCGACCATTCCTCACTCGGTGACTTTCGCAAGCGTCTGCTGGAGCACGATCAGGAAAAGGCCGTGTTCGACACACTCCTCGGCAAACTGGTGAAGGAGGGACTGATCGGTCGGAATGAAATCC
>NZ_JBQKUN010000011.1:0-55342 GCF_052156615.1 Nitrospina sp. P1_D6
TTTTTCCAAAGATTTTATTGAAGCGATGTGGACACGGCAGGCGGTGTGAGGATCGGCGGGCGAACCCGCATTTTCTTCGCACCCTGCAATTCCACCTCACGCAAAAGCACGCTGGGAGCGATGCTGGTGACGGGGATCGCCCCGGACTCCGCGTGGCAGAATCCGTTCAAAACCTCCCGCTTGTCTCCGGTGACCATGATCTTGCCGATCATGGAAAGCGGCGTGCCTACGAAATCGACCCCGCGAACCAACTCCTCGCGTCCGTCGGGATACACTTTATACAGGTATAACGGTTCGCCTTTGAACACCTGGAACCCGGCGCCTTCGGTGTGGGTCTCACCACCGGTGATCTTTTTCACGAACAGGCCGAAGGGTTTGCCCTGCCGCTGGACTTCCTCGATGAGTTTCCGCTTCAACGTCGCGGCATCCACCCGCGACTTCGATTCGATGATGAAATTGCTCATGCGCGACATGGGCGCGTGCACGCCGTCGCCGCGGGCGTGGCCGTTGGTGCGGCTGAATCCCAGTACCGGCATGCGCGTGAGGAGAAAATTTTGCAGGGTGCCGCCTTCTACCAGCACCACCTCTTCGCTTTCCTGGCCTTCGTCGTCGAAGCGGTAATGCCCAAGCAGGGGGGTGCCCTGGAAACGGGTCATCTCCGGATTGTCCGTCACCGACAGGAATTCGGGAAGTATCCTCCGCCCGATCTTCTTGAGAAATGTCTTGCCGTCGCGGTCCTGCCGCAGGCGGTCGCCTTCCAGACGGTGGCCCAGCGCCTCATGGAACAGCACCGCCGTGGCATCCGGACTGAAGATGGCCGGACCGATGTACGGGTCCATGCGCGGCGCGCGTTTGAGCTTCCCCAGAGACTCGATCAGGCGGTCGGCGCGGGAGATCAGTTCTTCCTCTGTAGGAAAGGGGTCGCCTTCGTGCAGGTAAACCGATTCCTCGTCATGCAGGCGGTCGCCCTGGGGAGACCGGGCCCAGCCTTCGATGACAAGGGCATAGTACAGCTTCCCCTCACGGATCTTGTTGCCTTCGGAATCGTAGTAATAACGGATGGTGCGGTTGGCGGACACTTCCACCTTGGACTTCTCGATGTCCTCCGCGTTGCGGAACCGCTCGGAGACGGCTTTCGCCAGGGATTCCCATTCCTGCATGCGGGGCTTCCACTCAGGAACCGGCCCCAGCCGCACCTGCGGGGGGTTGCCGGGAGAAAAGTCTGAAATTTCGTGGCTTTCCACGCCACTGATGAACCGTCCCTTTTTCTTCAGCAGGTTGACGATGGCTTGTTTGTAGCGCAGATCCGTTTCATACCACAACGCACGCCGGAGGGCGCCGACCTGGTTATCGAGCGGGATCAACGCTTCGGTGACGTACTGATGGCTTTGCGGATGCGAACTGTCGAACTCGGGATCGCCCACCTTCACATCCACAAAAAGCGTCTGCTTCTGTTTGATGTCCGATTCCAGGAGCGCGCCGAACGTGGCTGTCACTTCCGCCCGGTCATGGTGACGCACCTGGTAATTGATGAAATACGGCGGGCCGAAGTCATCCACCTGGAGCTCTTTCAACGAGCGGGCCATCTCCTCTTCCATGGCCTGGAAAATCTGGGCGCCGTTTCCGGATTCCGCCTTGGCCGGCAAAGCGGCCGCAACCCAGATCAGCGCGAGGCTTCCAAAGAAATACCGTTTCAAGATCTGTCAACCTCCCTCACAACGAGAAATTCAACTTGCATAACAAATACAACCTTTTGGCGTACAGATTTCAAATTGTACCGCCGTCCGGCCCTGGCCACAAAAATGTCTTGCCACATGCCCCCCACTTTGGGGGTACTGCCATTCCGAAAGCCCAGTAACCCTAATATTATCAATATATTCTCTCCATATTGTAGGAAAAATACCGACAAAAAATTCATTTTGAGGGACATCTATTGACAAAATCCGCACCCGGCCCTATATTTTCTTGTTTATTTGAAAAGGGTTATGGGACTCAAAGACAAGCTCCTCCAGGACCTCAAAGAGGCCCTGAAATCAAAGCAATCTCTCAAGGTCGAGACCTTGCGCCTGGTTTCTGCTGAAATCAAAAACAGGGAAATCGATCTCCGCAAAGAACTTGAGGACGAGGAAATCACCGCCCTCTTGTCCACCCAGATAAAAAAAAGAAAAGAAGCCGCGGCGCTTTACGAAAAAGGCGGCCGTGCCGATCTGAAAGAAAAGGAAGAGCAGGAAATGGTCATTCTGGCAGGTTATCTGCCGGAACAGGTGGGGGAAGACACCTTGCGAAAGCGCATTCAGGAAGTCATCGCCGAAACCGGCGCGCAATCCCCCAAAGACATGGGCAAGGTAATGAAGGTGGTCGCCCCGGAGTTCAAAGGCCGGGCGGATGGAGAGCAGATTCGCTCTCTTGTTACGGAAATGCTGGCGGGGTGACGCCTCCCGGGTGCACCCTCAGTCCCACACAACTTTTTGGCAATGGAACCCCGGGCACCTGCGGGGGTTCTCAACCATCAATCCTTGAAGCCGGTTCGTGATCGTTGAAACAGCATATTCCGGAACAGGTCATTGAAGACGTGCGCCAGCGGGCCGACATCATCGATGTGGTCTCGGACTTCGTTCACCTGAAAAAAGCGGGCAAGAACTACAAGGGGCTGTGCCCGTTCCATCAGGAGAAAACCCCGTCGTTCACCGCCAGCCCCGACAAGCAGATCTATCATTGCTTCGGTTGCGGTGCGGGGGGCAATGCGTTCAAATTCCTGATGGAACTGGAGGACCTCACTTTCGTCGAGGCGGTGAGGAAGCTGGCGGCGCGCTACCACGTCACCATCCCGGAATCCGCCCTGCGTTCCTCCAGCCAGCCGTCTGAACGGGAAACCCTGCTTCACGTCAACTCCCTGTCCGCCGAATACTTCGCGCAAAACCTGAAACACCCCCAGCTCGGCAAACCCGCGCGGAAATACCTGGAGTCGCGCGGCTTTGATGATGGCGTGATCGATGCGTATCAGCTCGGCTGGGTACCGGACGAATGGCGGGGCCTCCTGACGCACCTCGAAAAGAAAACCAAATGCACCCGCGCGCAGCTGGAAAAATACGGGCTGATCGTTCGCAACCAGGAAAAGGGCGTCGAATACGACCGCTTCCGTGGGCGCATCATCTTCCCCATCCGGGACGTGCAGGGACAGGTCATCGGTTTTGGCGGCCGCGTGCTGGGGGACGGGGAACCAAAATACCTGAACAGTTCCGAAACTCCGGCTTATAAAAAAGGAAAACACCTGTTCGGCCTCAACATGGCCAAAAGCGCCATTCGCCAGCACGACCGGGTGCTGGTCGTCGAGGGCTACTTCGACCAGCTACGCGCCTGGCAGGCGGGCATGCAGAACACCGTCGCCACCTGCGGTACGGCCCTCACATCCCAGCAGGCGGCCATGCTGAAGCAGTACACCCATAACGCCGTGCTGGTTTTCGATGCCGACAACGCGGGTCTGCAGGCCGCAGCCCGGGCGTTCGAGGTATTCAAGGAACAGGGGCTCAACGTCTACATGGTGGCCCTGCCGGAGGGAGAGGACCCGGATACCCTCATCCGTGACCAGGGAGCGGGAGCGTTGTTGTCGCGGGTGGAGCAGGCGCCGCCCTACATACACTTCGTGGTGCAGAAAGCCATTCAGAGTTCGCCGCCCAAAACACCGGAGGCGAAGCTGGACCTCATCAACCGTCTCCTGCCGCTTCTCACCAAGGTGACGAACGCGGTCGAACGCAGTGAATACGTGCGATACATCGCCGAAACCGTGGGGGTGGAAGACCGGGCCCTTTTGGACGAACTGAGGAAAACGCTGGCGGAAAACAAACCCCGGGTCAAACCCCCGGTGCGGGAACAGCCTGTGGCGCACAGCCCGGAGTGGTACCTGCTCCACCTCATGCTGGCGGATGCCGAGGCGGCGGTGGAAATCCGCCGCTCGGTGGACCTCGATGGATTCCGGCGTCCGGAATGCCGAAAAACCGCCCAATTTCTTTACCAATTGATTGATGACGATCAACCGCTTGCGCTTCACCGCCTGTTGGACCATGTTGAGGATGTGGAGGTGAAATCCGTGCTGACCCGCATCGGGCTCGCACCGCTCACCTTCGACAACCTGAAACAGGCGGTTTCAGACTGTATTCTCGATATCCGCAGGAGATCGGTCCAGGACGAAATCAACAAATTGAGGCGCCAGCGCAATGAAGCGATGCAGGCCGGGGACAACGACCTTTCCCGGGAACTGCACAGCCAGGTGAGGAAAATGCAATTCTCCCTGATACCCGATTGAGTTATTTGCATCCTATTTATTAGAAACCGTTGGAATTCATAACACAGGAGAGTCGGACCTCATGTCAAATGCGGATAAAGTGGCAGATGTTTCGGAAATCAATCAGCTCATCTCACTGGGCAAGGAAAAGGGTTACCTCACCTATGAAGAGGTGAATGATGTTTTGCCGTCGCATCTCGTGGCGCCGGATCAAATCGACGATCTGATGCATCTGTTCGGCGAAAACGAAATCGATATTGTCGATTCGGCCATGAAAGAGGACAAGAGTACGGACGAAGAAGACGAATCAGAAAAGGAGGAGGCAGTGGTTGAAGAAACCATTACCGACACCAAAACCGATACCGTGAGCATTGACGACCCGGTCCGCATGTACCTGCGGGAGATGGGAACGATCTCCCTGCTCACCCGGGAGGGTGAGGTCGAGATCGCCAAGCGTATCGAAGATGGCCAGAACGAGGTGCTCTCCGCCGTGGCCAACTGCTCGGTGACGATCTACGAAATCGTCTGCCTCGGCGAGTCCATCAAGGAAGGCCTCATCAACGTATTCGAGGTCATCAACCAGGGCGAACCGGACGAGAAAAAGGAAATCGACGAAAAAGAAGAGATCAAGCGCCTGCAGAAAGCCATCCGCAACCTGCTGGCGCAGGAAAAGAAGGTGTTCCGCCTGCGCGAGCGATGTGAGACCAAGCTGTCCGATAAGATGCGCGAGAAGGTGGAGAAGGAACTGGTCGAGCAACAGAACAAGCTCGAGGACATGGTGCTGGACCTCAACCTGAACAGTGATGTGATGGACGGCATCATCGAAAGGATTTACGAGATCGCCGCCCGGTTTCGCGAAGCGGGCAAGCAGGAACGCATGATCGAGAAAGAACTCGGCCTGTCGCTCGCGGAGGTGAAGAAACTGGCCAAGAACTGGACCAAGCAGAAAAGCGTCAAGCTGCCGTCCAACAAGGTGGTCACCCGCGCGCAGTACGACAAGCACATGAAAGTCGCGCAGGCGTGCCGCCGCAAGATCAAGAAGATCGAAAAGGAAACCAACACCTCGAAGGACCAGCTGCTCGCCACGGTGCGCACCATCGCCCGCGGCCGGGTGAAGGACAAAACCGCCAAGCGCGAACTGGCCGAGGCCAACCTGCGGCTCGTGGTCAGCATCGCCAAGAAATACACCAACCGCGGCCTGCAGTTCCTCGACCTCATCCAGGAAGGCAACATCGGCCTGATGAAAGCCGTCGATAAGTTCGAGTACCGCCGCGGTTACAAGTTCAGCACCTACGCCACGTGGTGGATCCGCCAGGCCATCACCCGCGCCATCGCGGACCAGGCCCGCACCATCCGCATCCCGGTGCACATGATCGAGACCATCAACAAACTCATCCGCGTCTCCCGCCACCTCGTGCAGGAGCTGGGTCGCGAACCGACGCCGGAGGAGATCGCGGAGAAGATGAGCCTGCCGGTGGACAAGGTGCGCAAGGTGCTCAAGATCGCCAAGGAGCCCATCTCGCTGGAGACCCCGATCGGCGAGGAGGAAAACAGCCACCTGGGCGATTTCATCGAAGACAAGAAGGTGCTCTCACCCATCGACTCGGTGGTGAAAAAGAACCTGAAGGAGCAGACGCTGAAGGTGCTGGGCACGCTGGCCAGCCGCGAGGAAAAGGTTCTGCGCAAACGGTTTGGCATCGGCCTCGACTCCGAGCACACGCTGGAGGAAGTGGGCCAGGACTTCGCCGTCACGCGCGAGCGCATCCGGCAGATCGAGGCCAAGGCGCTGCGCAAACTGCGGCACCCCAGCCGGTCCAAGAAACTGCGCAGCTTCATAGAGGGCTGACCGCTTTCGGGCCCATAGCTCAGTTGGTCAGAGCCCCCGGCTCATAACCGGATGGTCCCAGGTTCGAATCCTGGTGGGCCCACCACATACGCTACAGATTTATATATTAAGGAAAGAAGGCCCGGGCGCCCCGCGCTCCCGGGTCTTTTTTAATGGTTTTGCACCGACTGCGGCCCGATCGGCCCCTCCCCTGCATTTTCTCCCCCAAACAAAAATCTCACAATCCCCGCATAAAACCCTCTCAGGCCGCCGCCATATTGAAGGCAATGAAAACGGGGCCTGTTTACAGCACCCCCTTCCGTCTTGATCCAATTTTCGAGTGAACGGATGAACCTGAACCGTGTGATGAAACGAAGCCTGCTGTTGATCCTGCTGACCTTTCAATCCGCCTGTGCGGCGCAGATGGCGCAGTTGCCCTGCGGACCCGATACCTGCGCCGGAGAAAACCGCTGGCAGGAGAGCATCGACCAGATCGCCGCGAATAATTTTCACGGCGAGGAATTTGAAGGCGTGGTTTACAAGGACCGGCTGTCCAATGCGTGGACCACGTTCGATCACCGCGTGCACATCACGGAAGACCTTCTGAATGCACTGGGCCGCGCCGGCCAACCTCACCTGTTGAGCATCGCCGCACACGAGATGGCCCACATTCAGTCCGAACACTTTTTGAAGAAAGCGACCAAGACCTACGTGCAGTGGTTCAAATCGCTGTTCAACCACGATGACTACAAAAACAGCGCGCGTCACGTGCCCGGAGCCATGGACCCGGAAGTCGCCGCCATGAGCCGGGAACACGAATTCGAAGCGGACCGGCTGGCGGTGCGTTACCTGGAGAAGCTGGGGCTGGGTAAAACCGAGTACATCGATTTCTTGAAATGGATGCAGGCACACCTGCAGGACGCACCGTTGACGGAATCGGCCAGCCACCCTTCGTTTGCTGAACGCATTGCGCGGATTGAGGCCATGGAGGAGCCACCAGAAATTCAGAAGGGTGTGTGAGAAAACCAAAATGAAAAGGAAAAACAAAAGAGGCCGGATGCGTACCGGCCTCTTTCGCTTCCTGCGGATTCGTTTCAAGTGAGCCAGGGAGCCCACTCATCGTCAATCCATACGATGTTCGTTGTGCTCGAATTCGGGGTTTTTGTACAGGTTTTTGTCCCCGTTTTTGTATTCACCCGATTGGGAGGGAGCCACATGGTTCGGGGCAACCGTCGAACAACCCATTCCCAAAATAAAGACCAGCAACACGCACAACAGCAAACCGCTTCCTCGCTTCACCATCTGGCACCTCCGCCCGGTCCGGGCAAATACAGGGTTCAAGAATCTCCACTATCAATATTAGTTGTTTGGGTGAGCGCCGCAACAAACAATTGCGTACAGCCAAAAACGGGCTCCATGAGGAGTGAATTTTTATAGCTTCATCCTATAAAAAATCATGTGGAGACAATTGAGTTTCGAAGGACCCCGGAATCGACTACAAATATAACACAAATAAAAACAACCTATTATTAGACCTGGAACACCACCGATTCGACGCATGGGATTCACTGACGCGTTCAACCGCATCCGCCTGGAAACCGATTTGCAGACGCAGGAAGAGCTGGCACGTTTCCTGGGAATCCGGCAGAGTTCCGTATCCGGCGCGAAAAAGCGGGGGCGCTTTCCCAACACCTGGGCGGAGAAACTCAGCCGGCACTACAATTTGCGCTACGAATGGATCATGGAGGGCCATGAGCCGAAGCGGCTGGTGCCCGGGATGACCCCGGCGGAGATCCAGCAATTGATGGACCGGTTCTGGTGGGTTCTGCTCCACGCCTCCGATGCCGGCCGCACGCGGTTGAAAGAGGTTCTCGAAAGCGTTTACCGAGAAGCCCGCGAGAGCAGGTGACCCCCGCATGGCCCCTCCAGGAGGGACCCCCGTCCTTCCTTCCTTTCCATCCTCCCCAGAAACGGTATCCCCCCGAAACCACTTAATTTTTAAGCCCGTACCGGCTCCCTTAAAAAAAATCACGACCAGCTTGACACCCCCGAGAAACATCTTATTTATTGAACAGAAGGTTGAGAGACACGGTTCGGTACCGAATCCTCCATTCTGGACCCAAGCAATGCGTTAACCCGTATCCTTTGGAGGAAGAACATGAGCAAGATTGTGAATTACACTCCCAAAACCTACATGGACAAGTTTTTCGAGGATGCCGACTTTTTCGGCCGGATGAGCCCGTGGGCCCCGCTGTGGGAGCCGGTATCCAAGATGCAGGAATCCCTGCGCTGCAACATCGAGGAAAAAGAAGACCGCTACATCCTGACCGCGGCCGTTCCCGGCTGGAAACAGGATGAGATCGATATCGGTATCCATGACGGGCGACTGACCGTCAAGGGCAGCCGTGAATCGGAATCCAAGTCCGAAAACGAAAAGTATCACCTGAGGGAGTTCAGCCAAACCAGGTTTGAACGTTCCTTCACCCTGGGTGACGGCATCGACCCTGAAAACGTCGAGGCCACCCTGGAGCACGGCATGTTGACCGTCAATCTTCCGAAAAAGGAAGAAATGAAGCCGCGCTCCGTGCAAATCAAGGTCAACAACGCGTAACCTCCCCAACCAGAGCCCGCGTTTCCTGAGGAAACGCGGGCTTTTTTTTCGCCGGTTTTCTTCATATAATGAGGGCAGGAAACGGGGCCCCGAGGGTCACCTTCCTGTCCCACTGCCAACCCCGCAGAAATTAGAATGGAAGGAACCGAATGAAATCGCTGGCATCCATCAATGCAAAGGATATCGAAACCATCAAGATGGCCTTGAACGATGCTATCTCCGATATCAACATGGAACTGAAAACAAACCTGCCTGAGAAGAAGAAACGCGACATCATGGAATACAAGGCGAAGTACACCCGTGTGTACGACAAACTGCGCGCCAATCCTTCCATTTACGCCCTGGTGGAACACGAACTGGACATTGCCGCCGGCGGCCTGAACGATGCCATCGAACTGCTGGAAGAAAACATGACGGACGACCTGGACGAGCAGGAGAAACAGGACATCCAGGAATACAAAAACGAGTGCGAGCGGCTGATCGATATTCTGGCGAGTTGAAAGAAGTCTGGGGACCGGGCCGGGTGCAGCCCTTCCCTGCTTTGGCGGGACCTGCCTAGAAATTCACGTAATACCCGTAAGCGAACATCCAGCCCGTCACCCCCGCCCCTGCGGCCATGCAGAGGATCCAGGCCTTCTTGCTGTTGCGAGGCAATTTCGGTGAGTCTTCGTACATCCAGGCGGAATGGATCATCATCCCCATGAAGTAGGAAATGAACACAAATGCAATTCCCATGATGATGAACATGATGGGACTGAATTCCATGTTGCTCGTGCTCATGCTTCCACTCCGTAACTCATGACCGGTTGAGAACCTTTCTTCCCATCCCGCGGTCGGGCGCGTTCCTGTTCAAAATTAAAATCCGGATTGTGCAATACCAAGCGTTTCCAGCAGTTTCGCCAGTCCGGCAATCAGCAGACCGATGACGACCAGGCCCGCGGCCACGGCGGCCATGATGGTGAAAAATTCCTTCTTCGTGCGGGTCTGACGAAGCCAGCTGATGACAACCGTCAGCACCAGCACAACGATAAAACTGATCCAGTAATACCTGGCGGACATTGGCAGATTCTATCAAGAATGGGTTGGAGAATGGGAAAAATCTGACACGGGCCCAAGCCCGTCATCAGGCTCGCAACCGGCCCCGGACGAGCTTTCCTTAGCCCGATCAGGCGTCCAGAATCATGAGGCGGGCCGGGGTGGCGCCCCCTGAGGCCCGGCTTTAAGCGGGAGCATCACCACCCGGCCGAAGGTCAACTGCTCCGGCTGCTTGTACTGGGGCACGCCGATCACGATCTCCGGCTGGGCCTTCTGCGCATCGGCAATGTACGTCCCCAGCATGCGGTCCCAGATGGACAGGTTGAACCCGTAATTGGAGTTGGTCTCACGCATCTCTTCGGAATGGTGGATACGGTGCATGTCCGGCGTCACGATCAGGCGGCGAAGCACACGGTCCACCGGCTCAGGAATGTAAATATTGGAATGCGTGAACTGCGCCATGCCGTTCAGCACCGCTTCAAAAATGATCACCGCAAGCACCGACGGACCGATCGCCAGCACCAGTCCCATCTTGAACAGCATCGATCCCAGGATTTCCACGGGGTGAAAACGCAGGGCGGAGGTGACGTCCAGATCCAGGTCCGAATGGTGCACGATGTGGAACCGCCAGAAGAACGGAATCATATGCACCACCACGTGCTGCAGGTAAATCATGAAATCGAAGAACACGATGGTGAGGGCCACTTCGATCCACACGGGCCAGTGCAGGTAATTGAACAGCCCCCATCCCCGGTCTGCAGCGAAGGCGGCGGCGCCCACGGCGGCGGTGCTTAAAAACAGTTTGACCAGAACGACATTCACTCCCGTGAGACCGAGATTGATACCCAGCCGCCGCAGCTTGGAATCCACCGTCGGGTGACGCGGGATCAGCCGCTCCAGCCCCAGCAGAAGCACAAATACTCCCAGAAAAATGGCAAAACGGATCTGGTCGACGTTCATGGCAAGCCCCTTTGGGCGCAGGCTCTCTCAATGCATCACAATGGAGGTTTCTGCTGGCGAACGAGGTTGACCACCCCCTGAATCATGAGTCCGATAAACCAGAACCCGGAAAAAGCGATCATCCACAGTCCAAATAAATTGAACCAGTACTGGTAGGGAGTGTAGTCGATGGACTCGTGGTAGATTTTGCGGATCTTCCCTTTCTCCACCTCCGAGGCCTTCATATAGGAATGGTAAAAAGGATGCTTTGCCTTTTTTACTTCCTTTATCTTTTCATCGTGAGGCATGCGCAGGAACTCGCCGACCTTGATTGCATTTTCCTTGAAGAACAGGCGCATGCGTTTCAACTCATCACCGTCCGGTGGGTTGGCCATGGCATACCAGACGGTCATGGCTGTAGCCAGAAAAAGAGATATCCATAAGGAGATTTTGCCAACGAGTCGGTCGAGCTTGTCATCAAGTTCGTGCGGGGTTTGATCCATAGGTCGCGGTCGTGAGTGAATGATTAAAAAAGAAGTCCATTATGAATTATTATTTTATCGCATTCACGGAAATTCCGGCAGGTTCTTTCGGTGAAACCGGTGAATTTCCGGCAAATATGTTTGAGGAATGTCAGGGGATAACCTATATTACTTGTGGAATCGAAACCATCGGGCACCCTTCAACTTTAAGGAGGGGAACATGTCTGCAACCCTGCCGGAGTCCATAGCGGAAAAAATCATTGAAGACAAAATTCAGGAATGGGAAGCCAAAAAAAGAGGCCGGTCCGGGAAGGAACCGGGCATCGGGGCCTATCCTTTCATCGCCATTTCACGGGATTACGGATGCCTGGAAGAAAAACTGATTCCCCTCTTCGAAAAAAAATTCCAGTGGAAGGTTTACGGCCGCAACCTGCTGGACCACATCGCCAGCCGCGACGCCCTGAACCGCAGCTTCATCGAAACCCTCGACGAACACCATGCCAACCAGTTGGACCAGTGGATTCATTACCTCATCTCATCCGGAGCGTTGCGTCCGGACGAGTACCTGGTCAAGCTGTCCAAACTGATGAAGGTGATCGTCACTCACGAAGCCGCAATTTTCGTCGGTCGCGGCGCACACTACATTCTCGCCGACAAACCGCATGGCGTGTTCGTGAAGCTCACCGCGCCTTTTGCTTACCGCGCAGAGCACATCGCCCGCCTGAAAAATATTTCGCAGACGGAGGCGGAAACCCTGGTCCGGCGAATCGACCGGGAACGCCAGGAATTCATCCAGCACCATTTCAAACAGGACATCGAGGACGCATCGCATTTCGACCTGTCACTGAACACGCGGACGATTCCCGCGGACATGGTGTGCCAGCTGGTAGGGCGCGTGATGGAGATCAAGACGTCAACCGTGTGGTAATCCATCCAGCCGTTCCGTCCCGGAATACGCCGCACGCGTTCCGCTTATTCATTCGACCCGTTTTCTTCTGAAACCGCGACCATGGCCACCGACCGTTCGGCCGGGTACGTCCGGCTTCTCAAATCCAACCGCCCGTTTCGCAACCTGTGGTACGCACAGGTGGTCTCCGAACTCGGCGACTGGCTGAACAGCATCGCCATCTTCGCGCTGGTGCTGAAAGTCGGGGGCACCGGCATGGCCATGGCGACGGTGATGATGGCCAAGCTCCTGCCTATTTTTTTCGTGAGCCCCATCGCCGGTGTGCTGATCGACCGCATGGACCGGCGTGCCATCATGATGGCCTCCGACGTGTTTCGCTTCGTGGTGGTACTGGGTTTCCTGCTGGTGGAAGACCAGAACGACCTGTGGTTGCTGTACACGCTGGCGGTGGTGGAAATCGCGCTGGCGGGATTTTTCGAACCGGCACGCAGCGCGGTGATCCCTTCCCTCTGCACACGCGAGGAGCTGGTGACGGCGAACGCGTTGAGCGGTTCCACCTGGTCGGTGATGCTGGCTTTGGGCGCGGCCCTGGGAGGCGGTGTGGTCAGCCTGTTCGGCATCAAAGCCGCTTTTGTCGTCGATGCCTTCACCTTCCTCGTGTCCGCATTTTTCGTCTCGCGGATTCAATTCCCGGTTAAAGCCGCCGCAGGCACAGAGGATGAAACCCCACGCACGAAAAAAGAGAACGGCTGGGTGGAAGGCATGAAGTACCTCGTACGCCGGCCGGTGATCGGCGTGCTTTCCCTTTTGAAAGCCGGCCTGGCGCTGGGCGGTGGGTTGATGACCCTCATTCCGCTTTACGCCAACACTTTGTTCTCGACCGAAGCCGCTATTTCCATGGCCACGGGTTTGATGTATTCGGCGCGCGGGCTGGGTGCGGCACTCGGGCCGGTCCTCGTGAAACGCTTTTTCGGCGACTCCACCCGGGTTCTGCAACTGTCGATTTTTTCCGCGTTCTTCATCAGTGGCGTCGGGTTTTATTTTCTGTCGCGGTCGTTCACGCTGGGAACGGCGGCGGTGAGCATCGGGCTCGTTACGTTTTTTGGTTCCATCATCTGGGTGTTCAGCTCCGCCCTCATTCATCTGGAAGCGGAGGACCGGTTTCTAGGCCGCGTGTTCAGCACGGAGATGGCGATGCTCACCCTGGTCATGGGACTCAGCAACTGGTGGGTCGGGTATTCGATCGACCACCTGGGATGGACATTGAGCGAGGTGGCCCTGGGGCTGGCCGCGGCGTTCGCCTTGCCGGGAACCTTGTGGGGGTTGTTTCTGCTGGTGCGCAGGCGGGCTGAGAAAAGGAAGGCCGTGGATTCGATCTGCCCGGTGGAACCGAGCGATTCCAAACTGCCTCCGTCGAACTATTGAATCAACCGATCAGGGAGGATTGATGACAAAGTGCTCGGCGAGGGATTTGCCGATGTCGAAGTGGCTGGTGAACATATGGCTGTCGTCACGCCCTTCCGCCCACTGGTATGCATTTTCCACATGGTCGTGCATGCCGAGCGCGTGCAGGACGCCGACGGAGACGTAACTGGAAGCGAGATCGTCCGACTGCGAGAACGTGACCACCATGGATTTCATGTATTCCATCTGTTCCGATTCCAGGCTGCGGAACTTGGTCACCAGATTGACGAGGTTGGCTTCACCGTAGGTGTTGCTGTAACCAGAGCCGATGACCGGTTCCTGGTACAGGTGCAGGATTTCCTGTTCCAATGTATCGTGCCAGCTCATACGGTTTGTTGGGGTTCAGTGGTTTCTTCCGCGGGTTTCACCCAGTAGGTCATGAACTCTTTTTCGTAGGAAAGCTGAGTGAGGTCCTCCATGCGGTCCAGGAATACCTTGCCGTTCAGATGGTCGATCTCATGCTGCAGCACCACGGCGAGAAACCCGTCCGTCTTCACCACCACCTTCTCACCCCGGCGGTTGTAGGCTTCCATGGTGCAGGCGGAAGGACGGCTCACCAGCCCGCGCAAATCCTTGACGCTCAGGCATCCTTCCCAGAACTCTTTTTTCTCTTCACTGACCCAGGTGATCACCGGGTTGATGTAAACCTCAAGAGGTATTTCGGCCCCATCCGGGTAACGTTCGTTGCCCTGGTACTCCACCACAATGATCTGCAATGAACGCTGAACCTGGGGCGCAGCAATGCCCACACCGCCTTCATCGTGCATGGTCTCGATCATGTCATCGATAAAATTTTGCAGTTCGTTGTCTCCGGGTGCCGTCAATTGTTCGAGATCCACCGGATCTGCCACGCGTCGCAACACCGGATGACCCAGATACGCTATGGGTAACACCGCCACTTCCGCACTCCTAATCAATTTTGATTTAATTTTATTATTGTATCCCTGATGAAGAACGAGTCCAATCAAAAATGAAAATCGTTGCGATAATTTTTCCTTTCCCGCATTGCGAAACGCTTATAATTCCGTACGCAAAAACAGGCATACCCCGTATCGGCCTTTATTTATGGGAGGGAAAAGGGTGTTGCTTCTGATTTTTTGTTTGACATTTAAACCCCATTTTTTATAATGAGCCCGCTTGATGTCCTACACCATACTCACCTTTTCCAGAAGGTCCTGTCTCAAAAAAATCTCGAAAGGAGGGATGATCCATTGACTAAAGATGAGCTCATCGCCAGCGTAACCAAAAACGTGAAAGATTCGAACCTCAGTAAACGATTGGCCGGAGATGTTGTCGACGCCACCTTTGATGTCATCGCCAAGGCGATCAAGAAAGACAAACGTTTTGCTTATCCCGGATTTGGAACTTTTACCGTGAGGACCCGAAAAGCCCGCAAAGGCCGAAACCCGCAGACCGGTGAAGAAATCAAAATCAAGGCAAGCAAAACGGTCGGCTTCAAACCTGCACCGAACATGAAGAATTCCCTCTAACATCCCAAGCAGATCGAATTCGCGGAAAAACCGCCCGGGTTACGGGCGGTTTTTTTGTGCCCTTCAGATCCCTTCGTACTCGCCCCGAAATTCCTTTAAAAGCACATAAACAAAGGGATTCATGCCCCGCATTGAACCCGGTCCAGGCCGCAGGAATGTCAGCAAAATGTCAGGAAGTGGAATCGTCGTGGGGTAAGGGTGAGGTTTTCTGCGATTCCAGAAACTCGCGTTCGAACGCGGTGTAAACGCCCTTGTTGGCTTCTTTGGGGCGGCGGGTTTTACGCAGAAAATCGTTCAGGTACCAGTGCTTTTCCAGGTAGTGACAGACCCGGCACTCGGTGGCGTAACGGAACACCTTCCGTTGGTAGCTCAGCGAGACTTCCTCCACATGCGAACTGGAGTTGAAATCCCTGTGCAGATGACAGCTCATGCAGTATTCATTGATGATGCGGTTGTTCTCAAAGGAGGCAAATTCCCCTTCGAACGCCCGTTCGACCTGCATGGCGTAGCATCCCGCGCCAGCCAGCAGAGCCAGCCCGCAGAAGACCCCCATCCACCTCCGCCTGCGGAAAACGGGTGAGGTCCGGGTTGCGGCCCGACCGGATGATTGTCTCGCAATTCGTTTCATCACCGATTCATTGTACTCAAACAGGCAGGGTGATTTCCAACCGGGAATGGCGGGCAGAAGCAGTGCAGGAAGGAATCAAGTGGTTTTCGACCTCAACTGGCCGTACATCCGGATGACCTTGCGGGAATACTTTTTGGGTTTTTTGCCCTGACGCAGGTAGCGGGAAAGCCGTGAAGGCCCGTGGTTGTAGGCTTCCAGAGCCAAATCCAGGTCCTGAAACCGTTTCTGAAGTTTATCGAGGTACATCGCACCAAGCGCAATGTTCGTATCCGGGTTGAACAGTGTGAAGTTACCCTTCCACGCCATTTGCGCTTCTGTCGCCAGAGCCGAGCCGGTTGCGGGACGGATCTGCATCAAACCCAGAGCCCCTTTGTGCGACTTCGCTTTCTGATTGAACGAGCTTTCCGTAACGATGAGGGCCGTCAAAAGCAGAGGATCGTGGCCGTATTTCCGGCTTTCACTGAAAATCCGGTTGGATATACTCCGCATCCCTTTTCTGTCGAGGCCGGAATTGTATTTGCGGATCACCTCGTGTATCCGGTTTCTGATGCGCCGCTCCTGCCGGATGGCATCGAACCGGGCCTTCAGGTACAGATCCCGGAACGTCCGTTTGTCCAGCTTCATCAGGTACCGCGATTCCGCAGAAATTCCCTTCACAGCCCTTGATTTCTCAGGAAAAAAACCGAAAAGGGTTAACAGGAGAACCAACGATAAAAGACTGCTCTGTTTAGAAAGTGCCTTCATGCAAGACGAATATCAGCGCAACAGATTCAGGTTTTGACATCAATTATTGCTAGTTGGAAAATGGATAGAATGTGGCGGTTCCGGAGTGGTATCGGAGCCGCGACCTCCGTCATTCAACGCCCAAACAACCCAGCCCTTGAAAAATCATGTTGGCCGCGGCTGGAAAAGGATTATATATTTAATTAAAACCCTTGTCAAATTGGGACTTATAGGGATTTTGCCGATATAAACTGGCTCCTTGTTTGGCTTTCCCTATAATGGAAGTTAAACCTTGTTAAACAAGATTTTATGAAGATCGTATGTCCGAAATGCCGCGCGAATTATGAGGTCGCCCTCCCTCCCCTGGGCGAACAGGGCATCGAGCTTAAATGTGCGGTCTGCCACCATCCGTTCCGCATCAAGAAAAAAGCGGCCCCCTCTTTGACAAAGCCGCAGCCGCCCACCCAACCTCGAACAGGTGGGGAAAGTGCCTCCCCCGACTCGCAAAAAAGTCCCAGTGCCCCTCCGGTTGTGTCTGCCGGTGAGGAATCGTCGGAATCAAGAATGGAAGAAACATCAGGCGACATGCTGGGCCTGGGCGATGAACCGATCGATCCCGACCTGCCGGAGGAAGTGATCGCGCGTGCCGAAGACCTGGAAGCCATTCCCGACACAAAAGACTGGGATCAGGTAGCGGACTCGGCAAAAGCGCTGGAAGAGGAGGAACTGGCGGAAGCTGCCCAGTACGCGGAAGAGTTTGCCAAAAACGGGGATTCCTCAACCGAACCTTCCGGGGAAACCGGCAACGACGCCATGCCGGAGAATCCGGAACCTGTTGAAACGATCGCCAAGGCACCAAAGGATCTGGTTGACCCTGAAATCTGGGTAGACGCAATATCCGGAGAGGCCGAGCCCGAGGCTCCTCCGGAAGAAGAAGCCTCCGATGCTCCATTTGAGGATCCGGAATTGTGGGCCGAGGCCTTTGCAGATGAAACGGCCCAACCCGCCGCCATCAATGCGGAACCGGAAGAGGAAGCCGCAGAGCCGGAAGCGGGGGAAGAGGAAGTCGATGATATCGATGCCTGGGCCGAAATGTTTGCGGAAATGGCACCGGAAGACGACCAGTGGGAAAAGGCGGCGGCCGAAAGCGAAATGGAATCCGCGCCTCCCCCGGACGTGCAGGCCGAGGCTGACAGGCCCGGGGCCCAGGAGCCTTCTCCACCGGAAGAAGTCCCTCCATCCAGGCCGGACGAGGTCCCTCCAGAACCGGAACCCGTTCCTTCCCCGCCCCCCAGGGAAATGCCATCAGACCAGCCTGAAGAGGTGCCGCCCGAACCGGAAGGCATGACCGCCGGGACCGCGCCGGAGCCGTCCAAATCTTATGAAGATCTGGAATCCGAACTCGAGGCACTGGAGGCACAAAGAAAAAAACTCAAAAGTCAGAAGGCGGAGTCCAAACTGAAGCAACTGGAAGAACAGCGCCTGATGCTGGAATTGGAGAGACAAAAATTACAGGGTGAAGCTTTCGAGGAACAGGAGAAAAAAGAAGCGGATGCCGCATCTCTTCAGGAACAGGAAACCCGACCAGATCCCGAACCCAGCGTGGAGCCCGAAGTCCTCACTACGGTGGAGGAGTTGACCGCCTCTCCTGGAGAACCGGAAGAAATTAATATGTTGGACGACGATCTGGACGTCATCGGACTGGATGAAGAGTTCGCCGACCAGGAAAAGGAAGTCATTGGCCTGGATGAAGAGTTTGCGCGGGCAGATGCAGAAGCGACCCCGGAACCCGTCCCGCCGGCTCCCGAAGATGCCTTTACCGATCTGTTCCCGGAAACCGAGGGCGAAACCGAACAGATGCCTGAAACGAAAACCGCCGTCTCAGAAAAAGAAGCGGTGCCCCCTCCGGAGGGAGAAACCGAATCGGGAACCCCTCCAAAACCCCTGCATCCCGGGTTCAGCGCCCTGGAGAATCTTGGGGGCGATTTTTTTTCCGGAGATCGGGTAACCGGGGAATCGAAGCCGGCGTCCAAGGAATCTGCCATGTTCGATAACCTGGGTAAAAGGGGTTTTGACGACTTGCCTTCGGACCCTTCACCCGGCCTGGATTACACTTCCGCCACATCCAACGAGGAACCGGACGACTTCACCGCCGCCTTCTTCAGTCAAAAAGGAGAACTGGACATCGCGTCCCTTGGAAAACAGGAAACGGACACCCCATCGCCGATGAAAAACGTATCGGATTCCAGCTGGGCCGAGTCGCTGGATGCTTCCGAGGAAGACGATGGGTTGACGCGGGAGGAAATGTGGGAACGCGAGTTTCCAAACATGGATGAGGATGAAGAGGAAAACTCCCTGGCGGTCACCCATGACGACCCGTTTTCAGATGTAGGGGATTTCCGCGATGAAGATGAAGAGGATCTGGACGAGTATGGCGACGATGCCCGCCCGGTGGTCATTGGCAGGGAATATGACGATGATGCGGCTTACGAGGAGGAGGGATTTGAAGGCGTCGACGAGTCAGCTTACGAAGACTATGATGATGACGAAGATTACGACCTCGCTTTCAGGGAGAAAAAGCCCGGTCTGTTCTCAACCCATCAGCGACGCAAGGGCGGCCTGGTCGCCGCATCGGTCGTCGCAGGCCTTCTTCTGCTTGCCGGGACAGGGTATTTCCTCATGCAAACCTTCACTCCGGAGGAGTTGACCGACTCCATGGTGGCAGACGGTGAAATCCCTGAAGACATGGTTCCCCATGACACCCAAAGCACTCAAACTTCCCCCACCATCAATCCCGAGGTGCAGGATCTGCTTACGGAGTCCGGGGAGGAAAAAGAAATGGACATCGATCAATTGATGGGAGACACCCGGATTCCCGAAACCAAGACCGAGCCGGAAATCGAGCCGGTGGTGAAGGACCCTGAAACCAAGCCCGGCAACGCACTGGATGAGGCGGCGCAATTGCTGGAGCCTTCCGCGGACAATGAACTGTTGAAGGAACTGGAACAATCCGAAATCCTTCAGGAATCCCAACAGGAGATCGAGCAGGCGATCAAGCAGGAAGAAGAACTCGCGCAATTCATCGATCCCAATGCCACCATCGTGGCCTTCAACACGATTCTGCCCGTTGCTTATAACACCACGGACATCCGCGTATTGAGTTTCCGCCTGGAGATTGAAATGGACACGCCGGACAGCGCGGAAGTTGTTCGCAAGGCCCTGCCCGTATACGAAAACGTGATGGTTTCGACGGTGGAGCGGTTTTTCAAACAGCGGTTCTATACCGATGTGGTGTATGCCAAGGAGAAACTGCGCGACAGGTTGCAGGAAGCGTTCAACAAGAACATCGAAAATGGAAAAATCCGCAAAGCCAGCTTCACCGACTTCGCTATCCAGTAATCAGTTTTCTTCCGCCCAATCTTCCTTTCCTGACCCTCCGGGGGCAATGTCCGGAGGCGGCACGTGCTCCTGCAATAGTTGATAGGTCTGGTGGATCAGACCGCTGATGCCTTTCCCTGTCACCGAGGACACCGCCAACAGCCTGGGATTGATGATCTTCAGGCGTTCGCGGTAACGTTCGAATTTTTCTTCCGCTTCCGGGTGGTCGATCTTGCTCGCCACCAGGATCTGCGGCTTTTCATGCAAGTCCTCGCTGAAGGCCTTCAACTCTTTCTGAATGGTTTCATAATCCTCGATCGGATCGCGATCAGACAGGGCGGAAAAGTCCAGCATGTGCAGGATGACCCGGGTGCGTTCGGTGTGCTTGAGAAAGCGCGTGCCCAGTCCCTTGCCCTCGTGCGCCCCTTCGATGAGACCGGGAATGTCCGCAGCGACAAACGACTGGTATTCGTCCACGCGCACCAGTCCGAGGTTGGGTGTGAGCGTGGTGAAAGGGTAGTCGGCGACCTTCGGCCGTGCGTTGGAGATTTTGGAGATGAGCGTGGACTTGCCGGCGTTGGGAAACCCGATGATGCCAACATCAGCAAGCAGCTTCAATTCCACCAGCAGGACACGCGAGTCACCCGGCTTTCCCGAATCAGCCCGGCGTGGAGCGCGGTTGGTGGAGGATTTGTAATGATCGTTGCCGAATCCGCCGCGGCCGCCTTTGCCAGCGACGTATTCCTGGAATTCTTCGGTCAGGTCCGCCAGCACTTCACCCGTTTCGTAATCCTTGACGACCGTGCCCATGGGCACACGGATGACGCAGGTCTCGCCGCTTTTTCCGGTTTTGAGATTGCCGCTTCCAGGACGGCCATTTTCGGCGCGGTAAAGTTGCTGGTAACGGAGGTCGAGAAGGGTGGTGAGGTTGGATACGGCCTGCAGGACAACATCGCCGCCGCGGCCGCCGTCGCCGCCGTCGGGTCCGCCCTTGGGGATGTACTTCTCACGGCGGAAACTGCAACAGCCGTCGCCGCCTTTGCCCGCGCGGACGGTGATCTTGACCTGATCGACAAACATGTATGGAAACGCATCCCCTTATGGGGAGCGCCTCAGTTGGCGGGATAAATGCTGACTTTTTTCTTGGTGCGGCTCAGCCACTCGAACTTCACGACGCCCGGCGTTTTGGCGAACAACGTGTAATCGTTGCCCACACCGACGTTGGTACCGGCATGGATGGTCGTGCCACGCTGGCGCACGATGATCTCGCCCGCCTTCACCGTCTGTCCGGCGAACCGCTTCACGCCCAGCCGCTTGCCGATGCTGTCTCGGCCGTTCGAAGTACTGCCCTGTCCTTTTTTGTGTGCCATGACGTCTCCTTCGCCTTACTTGGAAATGCCGGTGATCTTGAGGCGGGTCACCAGCTGGCGGTGTCCGTTTTTCCGGCGATAGTTCTTGCGGCGTCGCTTCTTGAATACCAGAATCTTTTTGTCCTTGAACTGCTCCACGATCTCGGCTGTCACCGCACTGCCTGAGACAAGAGGACTGCCTACCTGGATGTCCTCGTCCCCACCGACCAGAAGAACCTGGTCCAGAGTGACTGTATCGCCGACGTTGCCTTCCACTTTTTCCACCTGGATGACGTCGCCTTCGGCAACCTTGTATTGCTTTCCGCCTGTTTTGAGTACCGCGTACATTCCAATAACTCCAATGAACCTGTCTGGGACCGGTTTGGCTGGTGAGAGATGCTTTCCTGCGAGCCGGAAACGAAAGAAAGAATATACCGAAAACCCCCCTCCAAGTCAACCCGGACCGGGGCCTTCCCAAAATTATTTTGATACGCCCTCAAAATGGCATACCATGCTGGTTTTCCGGGAAATCAGGGGGGAAGCCGCAGGAAACCCGATTCTGCATAATATGTCGGCAAAAGACAAGGAAAAATGGAACGCCAAGTACGAGGCCACGGACTGCCTGGCCGGTCGCGAGCCCTGCCAGTGGCTGGTGGAACACACCCCGCTTCTGCCCCCCGGTGGGCGGGCGCTTGACATCGCCATGGGCGAAGGCCGGAACGCCCTCTACCTGGCGGAACGGGGGTACCGGGTGACAGGGGTGGACATCTCCGAAGTCGCCATCGACCGGGTTCACCGCCTTGCCCGGGAAAAAAGTTTAAGGATTGAGGGCATTGCCGCCGATCTGGATTCATACCAGTTCGAAAAAAACGCCTACGATGTGATCCTCTGCTTTTATTTTCTGGACCGGCGGCTGTTTCCGGCCATCCGCGAGGGCCTGAAACCGGGCGGATTCTTGATCTACGAAACCTTCAACCAGGACTATCTGAAATACAGCCGGTTCAAGCCCGAATGGGTGCTGGCACCGAATGAGCTGCTGAAAACGTTCGGCGACTGGCTTGTGTTACATTACCGGGAAGTGGACGACCCGAAAGAGGAAAAAGCCTTCGCCTCGATCGTGGCCCGCAAACCCATACAGGAGTGACATGTCCCCATCCACGCACACGCAACTGAACTCGAACCGGATTTGCCGCTGGACCGCCCTTTTCCTGCTCGTCTGCCTGATCGCAATGCTGGTGGGATGCAAGATCAAACACGAACCGGAAAGTTCCGGCCGGGTTTTGGAAGTGGACAACCTCACTCTCCGCTACATCAGTAAATTCCAGCTGGGGGATGCGGTGGCCCAGCTGCAACTGCAACACCCGCTCGCAATCAGCGAAGCGGAGCTGGTCCAGCAGATGTGGTCCCTCAAATACAAGCCCAACTCCCTTTTGGGCGAGGAGGGGCGCGTGTTCACCAAGGACGACGTCATGGACTCCAAACGGCTGCTGACCAAGGCCCTCAACCGGGTCCGGCCGGGGAATGTCGTCGGCTTCACCGTTGAATCTGATGAGGGAGACACTGAGGGAGCCGTCTTCGCCAGCGACAACCGACTGTACTGGAAGTTCGACAAGATTCAGGGAGTGGCGCACAATCTGACCCGCAACTTCAACGCACGTTACGGCTCTTCGTGGCACATGCTGCCCCAGGAAGGGCAAAAGTACTTCGTCACCGGCAAACTGTTCGGCAATAAAACATGGGAAAACTGGATCGTGGCGGACCTCGATTACAAGGGGCCGGTGAAGATCCGTCGGCTGAAACGCAAAACCGGCACCACGGTTCCGGAAAAACAGAACACGAAACCAATGGCACCGGAAAACACCCAGCCGCAGGCCACCGGCAACGAACCGCCTCTGAACCCGGAACTGGTGAAGAAACTGGAATTCCTGAAAAGCCTGCATGACCGCAAACTGATCGGTGAAGAGGAATACCTGGAGAAGCGGAAGGAACTGCTGGACAGTTTGTTCTGATATGGGCCCGGGCCGCCCGCCCACATCCTTTTCATTTTTTACGCAGGCAATACACTCCGTCACGCACGGTGAGCAGGACTCCTTCCACGCGGTCGTCGGCATGCACCGAACGGTTGAAGTCGTCTATGGCGTGGTCTGACTCGTCCTTCGGGTTCAGCACCCGGCCGCTCCACAGCACATTGTCCACAACAATCAATCCCCCGCTCCGCACTTTCGGAAGAACCGCTTCGTAATAATTCAGGTAATTGACCTTGTCCGCGTCAATGAACACCATGTCGAGCGGCCCGTCCACCTTCTCAACCGACTTCAAAGCGTCGCCTTCAAGAAGGGTGATCTTGCTTCCGTGCTCACTGCGGTGAAAGTATTTTTTAGCCATTTCAATCGCCGCGGGATCGACATCGCAGGTGAACAGGCGTCCGTCTTCCGGCAGGCCCTCCGCCATGGACAGCGCGCTGTACCCACTGAAGGTGCCGATTTCCAGCACGCGTTTCGCGCCCAAAATCTGCACCAGCAGTTTCAGAAACCGCCCTTCCAGCCGACCTGTCAGCATCTGCGGCAGTTCCAGTTTCTCATGGGTTTCCTGCTTGAGCTGGGTCAGCAAGGGACCCTCATCCTGCGTGTGGTTGAACGCATAACGTTCAATCCTGTCGTCGATAAAATCCATGGGTCGTGCCTTCAGTAATTGATGATGGTTCCATCCAGCGCACGCCACGCGTACCAGGTGGCGACCGTTTCCAAAGGATGCCACGTCTCCGCCAGCGACCGCAACTGTTTTGCCTTTGGCATTTCGGGCAAATCATAAATCGTCTTCACCGCAGCGCGCAGGCCCAGGTCGTCCACCGGAAGAACGTCCATCCGGTTCAGGGAAAAGATGAGAAACATTTCCGCCGTCCAGCGTCCGATGCCGTGAACCGCGGTCAGGCGCTCAATGATGGCTTCGTTTTCCAGGTAATTCAACTGGTGCGGCCGGATGGTCTTGTCGAGAAAGCGCGCGCTCAGGTCGTGCAGGTAGGCCGCCTTCTGACGCGACAGGCCGACGGCGCGCAGTCGGTCGACGGACACTCCCGCCACCCGGTCCGGCGTCGGCGGTTTGCCGTCGAACAACGCCTGAAAGCGGGCATAGATGACATCCGCCACGCGCGTGGAGATCTGCTGGCCGACGATCGCCTTGCACAGCACCTGGAAATAATTCCGGTTGCGCCGGAGACGCATGGGTCCGATTTGGCGGATGACGGCCGCCATCACGGGGTCCTGCCGGTCAAAATGGCGGAGGATGGCACGCGAGGCAGGGATGACGTGGTTGCGCGAGCGGGTGGATTTCGTGCGCGGGGGCATCAATCCACCTGCAGGAACTTGAAGCGGGTGAGCTTCGGCGCATTTTTCAGTTTCTGCGCGTAACCTTCGGTAAAACGGTTTTTGTAAAGGTCGAGCGTGACGAGATTCGGCAGGTGCTCGCTCTCGGCCAGCAGGTCGATGGCGCTGTCGGTGAGGCCGTTGTGCGGCAGGGTGAGCTTTTCCACGCTGTCGAGCACCTCCGATTCGCACAAGGCTTTCAACCCCTCGTTGCCGATGGACGTGCGGTCCAGATACAACTCCTTGAGACCCCTCAATTTGGAAGACGCCGCCAGCGCCGCCGCACCTTCGGGTCCGAGCGACGTCGCTTTCAGGTAGAGCGTCGTCAGGCCGGAGAGGGTCTCGGAGTTGCCGAGCGCCTCCATCGCCGCCGCGCCGATGTTGTTGTGATGCAGGTACAATACGCGCAGGCGGGTGAGGTGGGGCGACTCCGCCAGCGCGGCCACGGCCGCATCGGTGAGCTTGTTGTCGGCCAGCGACAGGGTGTGAAGTTTTTTGAGGGCCCCGGTTTTCGCAAGGAGGGCCACGCCTTCGTCGCCGAAACTGTTGGCATCCAGGTACATCATCTTGACCAGCTTCAGCCGGGCGTAGCCCATCAAATCTTCCAGCTCGTCGTAAATGACGTCCTTGTCGTTGAGGTCGAGCTTGAAGGTCGGCTCTTCGCTGGTCTCGGCATTGGCGAACATGTCTCCCTCGTGCACCACCATCGACTCGCTTTTGTCGATGTCAGTGATGAGGGTCATGCTGTTGCGCACCAGGCTTTCGAACAGGGAGCCTTCCATGGTTCAAATCCACCCGTAGTTGTGCATGCGTTCGATGATTTGCTGGACCGTCTGTCCGGGGCGGGCGCGGCTGGTGTCGCACACCATGTCCGCCACGGCGGAGTACAAAGGCGCACGCTCTTCGTACACCTTTTTCTGCTCCTCCTCGAAAGACAGGCCTTCGGTGAGAGGCGGACGGTCCCGGCCGCGCTGAAGCCGTTCCAGTATGATCTCCAGGCTGGCGTCCAGCAACACCACCTTGCCGTTGCGTTTTAGAAGCTCGACGTTGTCCGGGTTCAGCACCACGCCGCCGCCGCAGTCGATGATGCAGTTGTCACGCACCGCCACCCGGGACACCACGTCCGCCTCCATTTCGCGGAAGCGCGGCCAGCCGCATTGCTCCACGATGTCGGAGATGTCGCAGCCCGCGTCGTCCATGATCATGCGGTCGATGCTGAACAGCGGCCATTTGAGTTGCTTGGATAGAATTTTGCCGACGACCGACTTGCCGGTTCCGCGGTAGCCCATCAACACAATGTTCATTCCCATTTCCTCCCCAGGGTTCTGTAACGGGCGGCCACCAAAACCATAAACAGCTTCAAATCAATAAGTCCGATAACGGATGAAGGTTAGTGGATTTTTAAACCCGATGCAAACCAAAGACACGGCTCGTGGAAAAGCACCGGGGACATCGCTGGCAACAATGCCCCCAAGTTATGTTAAAATGCCCGCATTGTCGCATGAAGGTCAGGTGTGGCTTCACCTCTTTCAGGAAAGGGCATACCGTGAACACTTTCAAAATTGTGAAGACTGTGGTGTTGGCCGGAATACTGGTTGCCTTGGGGGCTTCCGCCTCCTGGGCGGAAGAGGACAAACTCCTCAAATTGTGTGAAGAAGGAAACTCCGCCGCATGTTTCGAACGGGGTAAAAAGTACATCACCCTGGACAACGAAATTAAAAAAGCGATTCCCCTGTTCCGTAAATCCTGTGAACAGGATTACATGACGGCATGCATCTGGGGCGGTATCTACATCCAGAACCGGGGCCAACAATACAGCCCGGAATGGAAGGAAGCAGCCAAAATGTTTGAGAAGGCCTGCGAAGCGAAAGAGGACGCCGCATGCTTCAACCTGGGGGCCTTGAAATACCGGGAAGGCCGGCAGAGCGCGGCCCTGAAATGGTTTCGAATTGCATGCGACATGGGCAATCAACCCGCATGCGGGAACATCGTTAAAATAGAAAAATGAGCACGCAACCGAAGAAAGCGAAAAACTGGGAAGAACTGATCAACGACGGCGAAAACTACGCAGGGCGTGGCGCGGAGTTCACCCCGGTGCAGAAAGCCCTGTTTGAATCCATCCGCGACAAGGTGGTGTTGAAAGTGCAGGATCACTTTGTTTTCGCCAAACTGATGGACACGGAAGATCCAGGTTACCCGGTGGAGCTGGCGAAACTGATCGCCGGCTTCGAGCCCCTCGACAAGGTGACCTCCCTCATCATCACCCACAACAAAATGAACGCGGAGGCCATCCGCCTCATCACCGAAAGCAGTGTGCTGGGCAAGATCGAATACCTGCACCTGGGTTCCAACACGCTGGGGGACGAGGGTGCGCGGGTGGTGGCGGAATCACCGATGTTCAGCGAGGTCCACACGCTGAACCTGGAATGCAACGGCATCGGTCCTGAAGGCGCGAAAGCACTCGCCGCCTCACCGCACCTCACGAAGGTGACCTCGCTCAGCCTGGTGGACAACCGCATCGGCGAGGAAGGCGCATATGCCTTTGCCGACTCCGACACGTTTTCCAACCTCACCTACCTGCACCTGGGCGGCAACCGCATCAAGTCCGACGAAGCCAAAAAGGCACTCCGCGAATCGCCCAAACTCTCCAAAATCGAAAAACTGAAAGTGTTCTGACGAGAGGGATGGCCGTTTCCAGGCTCTCTCATTCCTCTTCATAATCCGGGCGCAGAAGTTCCGGACGGGAGTAGTTGACGAAGTCGGGATTGGTCTCGACGCCCTCGGTCAGAACCAGCGTCTTGAGACCGGTGAGTGTTTTCGTGTAATAGACCGCATCGCCCCCTTCCTGGCCGAAATAGTTGCGGCCCATGTACAGTTTTTCCAGGTTGGGGAAATGGGTGCTTTCGCCGATGGCCTTGGCACCGGGGTCATCGATGGCGTTGTTGGTGAGCCACAGGATTTTGAGGTTGGGCAAAGGCTTCAGAGTGGCGAGTGCCACGGCTCCTTCTCCCAAAAGCTTGTTGGACGCGAGGTTCAATTCTTCCAGTCCGTCGAGCACCGTACCCGCCAACAGGGCGCGCACTCCCGCTTCCGTGATGTAGTTGCGCTCGAGAATCAAGGTCTTCAGGCATGGCATTTTGCCACCCGCACCCAGCGCTTCGGCGGTGGCGTCGGCCACTTCATTCCAGCCCAGGTTCAATTCTTCCAGTTCCCCGAAATGAGGCGAGTTCACCAGCGCCACCGCGGCGGGATCTTTCAGCCGGTTGTCTTCCATAGACAACCTCTTCAGGTGAGTCACCGTCACCCCCTGCGCTTCGGCGAGTTGCTTCACCCCCGTTTCGGTAATGAAATTGATGGAAAGGTTCAGGTCCTCCAACTGCTCCAGGTTGGGCGACTGAAACAGCGACATCAGGGCTTCGTCCGCCAACTGGTTGTCGGACAGGTCGAGGGTTTTGACCGATTTCACCGCATCGCATTCGGCAATGATGCGGGCTTCGTCGGTGCCAAAGTAGCGACCGGTCAACACCAGCCGGGAGGCATCCTGCTCCAACTGCCGGGCGATTTCCGCGTGCAGTTTTTCCGCTTTCTCCTCGTAGGTGGGCTCGTTCGCTTCATATTCCGTGTTTCCATCGCTTCGCACCGCCATATTGTTTTCTCGACTTTCCTTAAAAACAGGGTTTTCGAAAACCGCCGGATTATCCCCTCCGGCACTCCGATTGTAACAAATCCCCGGCCGGCACCATACCTCCCGGGAAGCTCAAAATAGCCCCGTCCCTATCCCTTGGCCACCTGTCGGACCAAGCCTCCCGCAAAAAAGGGGGATTGAAGACCCGCAACCCACCCGAACTCTTCAACAAAAACAAAACTCCAATAGAATCAATCGGTTGAAACCCACCCTGAGAATTAAAAAAAATTAATGAACCATTCATTTTCTTTTAATGTTGCCGTCCTATATTTACAACCAAGGCAGGAAGTTGCCGGGGAGAATCTTTTAATTGACCAGCGTCATCTTAATAAACAGGAGTGGGACCATGACCGTGTTCAAAACGCTCGATACCCGTGGATTGTCATTCTTCAGCGCGACCGATCAGTTGAACCAGGCTTTCAAGGATGTCAAAATGAACGGCATCCTGGAAATCATTTTGGACAAAAAGAAAAATTTTTCCGAAGCTTTTAGCCGCTGGGTGGAATCTAAAGGATATAAGGTATCCAATCGGGACGAAGATGCCCGGCTGGTTCGCTTGTTTATAAGCAAATCCAAACGGTAAAATAGAGATATAGAGAATCAATCGAATACATGGACATGCCTGATATGCAGTTGCCGGCTTTTTCGACTACTGATTTTCCTGGGGTCCCTCCTCTCCCCGGGTTTTAGCCCCTCCTCTAGTCGGGAAAGCCGGTTTTTTGTGTGAAGGACCTCCTTCTCACTTTCCCTGCCGGTTTCGATCATAAAGAATTTTCAAACCTTCCAGCGTCAGAAACGGGTCGATCACCTCGACCACCGGAACCTGGTCGGCGATGGCCTTGATGAGCCCGCCGGTGCCGATCACTTTCGCTTTTTCTCCCAGCTCCCCCTGCATCCTGGAGACGATGTTTTCGATCATGCCGACGAAGCCGTAAATGGTGCCGGCCTGAATGCTCTCCACCGTTGATTTCCCGATCACCTTTTCAGGCCGCACCAAGTCCACCGGTGACAGCTTTGCCGTGCTTTTGTAGAGCGCTTCCATCGAAATCTGCAGGCCGGGAAAAATCGCGCCGCCCAGGTACTCGCCTTTATTCGACACCACGTCGAAGGTGATGGCCGTTCCGAAATCGACGATGATCAGCGGCCCGCCGTATTTTTCCAGCCCCGCCACGGCGTTGACGATGCGGTCGGCCCCCACTTCCGCCGGATTCTTGTAAAGGATGGGAATGCCCGTCTTGATGCCCGGCCCCACCACCAGCGGTTCGGTTTTGAAATACTTGCGCGACAACTCCTCGAACACCGGGATGAGCGGCGGCACCACGCAGGAGATGACAATGTCGTCGATGGTGCCGGTGGTGATGTCGTTCAGCAGGATGAACTCGTTGGCCAGAACCCAGTACTCGTCCACCGTGCGGTTGCGTTCCGTACGGATGCGCCAGTGCGTGCGCAGGCAGTCCGCGTCATACAGACCGAAGACGATGTTGGTATTCCCAATGTCTACCGCTAAGAGCATGTGCAGAAATCCTGAAAGGCGGGGGGAGGAGGCGGGATGGCTCAGTCCAGCTCAAACGCCCCGGCGTGGTTGTTGATGAGAGCGGGGTTCTGCTCTCCCTTCTTAAGAAAACAGTTGCCTATGGCGAGCACGTCGATCTGCGTGCCCATGAAACAGCGAAACGCGTCTTCCGGCGTGCACACGATGGGCTCGCCGCGCACGTTGAAACTGGTGTTGACGAGCACCGGACACCCGGTGCGTCGCTGGAACGCCGTGATCAATGCATGATAGCGGGGATTGGTCTCTTTGTGAACTGTTTGAATGCGGGCCGAACAATCGACATGCGTCACGGCGGGGAGATCGGACCGCACCACGCGGAGCTGTTCCAGCCCGGTCCGGGAGAGATCGGCGTCCGTCAAGGAGCGACGCCGCCGCCGGGCCACCTCCGCCACCAGCATCATGTAGGGGCTGTCGGTGTCCATTTCAAAGTAGCGCGCCACCTCCTCTCTCAGGACGGACGGGGCGAACGGGCGAAACGACTCGCGGTTTTTGACCTTGAGGTTGAGGGTGGCCTGCATGTCCGGCGAGCGGGGATCGGCCAGAATCGACCGGTTGCCGAGGGCCCGCGGACCGAACTCCATCCGTCCCTGAAACCACCCCACGGCGCGCCCTTCGGCCAGCGCCTCGGCGCAGGCGTCGATCATTTCCCCCTCTTCCATCACCGCAAATTGCGCCCCGGCGGCATCCAGCCGCGCCTGGATTTCCTCCTGCGAAAACTCCGGCCCCAGAAACGCCCCCCGCATGCCGTCAAGGGCAATGCCCGTCCTGCGGGGGTTGCCCGCATGCAGGTGGTAAGCGCAGTAGGCCGCACCCAGCGCGCCCCCGGCATCCCCTGCGGCGGGTTGAATCCAGATGCGCTCGAACGCCCCGTCGCGCAGAACGCGCCCGTTGGCGACGCAGTTGAGCGCCACCCCGCCCGCCATACAGAGATTCTTCAATCCCGACTCCCTGGCGATCGAGCGGGTGAGTTTCAGCAGGACCTCTTCCGTCACCGACTGAATGGAGGCCGCGAGGTCCATATGCCGCTCCGTCAGCACCTCGGCGTCGCCGTTGCGCGGCGGACCGCCGAACAGCGCGTGAAACTTCTTGTTGGTCATGGTGAGGCCGGTGCAGTAATCGAAGCAGTCCAGGTTCAACCGGAACGTGCCGTCGGCTTTCACGTCGATCAGGTGCTCGAGGATCGTGTCTTTGAATCGCGGTTCCCCGTAGGGGGCCAACCCCATCAGCTTGTACTCGCCGGAGTTCACCTTGAACCCGAGGTACTGTGTGAACGCTGAATAGAGCAGGCCCAGCGAATGCGGGAAATGGATTTCTTTTTGCAGGGTGAGTTCGCGCCCGCGGCCGATGCCGAACGACGTCGTCGCCCATTCGCCGACGCCGTCGAGCGTCAGCACCGCCGCTTCTTCAAACGGCGACGGGTAAAAGGCACTGGCCGCATGGCTCAGGTGGTGTTCGGAAAACAGCAGGGCCCGGTCGGGATCGCCCTCCCATCCCATGGCGCGCAATTGGCGCAGGAGCAGCGGTTTTTGAAACAGCTTGTCCTTGATCCAGACGGGAATGGCTTTATGAAAGGTGCGGAATCCTTTCGGCGCGAAGGCGATGCTGGTTTCCAGCAGGCGTTCGAATTTCAGAAAGGGCTTGTCGTAGAAGGCGATGACATCGACCTCGGCGAGGCCGAGGCCCGTCTGCTCCAGGCAGGAATGGATGGCGTGGCGGGGAAAGCGGGCGTCGTGTTTTTTACGGGTGAAGCGCTCTTCCTGCGCCGCGGCCACCACCACTCCGTCCCGCAACAGGGCCGCCGCGCTGTCGTGGTAAAAAGCGGAGATGCCGAGAACAACCATGGCCCGGCAGGATCAGAACAGGGTGTAGATGAACGGCGCCACCGCGGACCCTTGAGTCAGAATCACCAGCCCGCTCATCATGAGAAGCAGAGTCACGATGGGCAACAGCCAGTACTTCTTGCGGACCCGAATGAACACCCACAATTCCTTGACGACCGTCACGGAAACCTCCCGTCAAAACTGATTGATCAGCGACTCCGGCGCCGGGCCGGGGGGATCGCGTTCGATCCAGTAACTCGCAGCGGCGGGGTCCCGCCGCATCCGCAACAGGTCTTTTCCTAGTATACGAAGGAAAACCCCTGTCGGCGTCACCACGCAGAAATACAGGATGCCGAGGATTCCCGGGCTCATTATATTTCCTAAAATCCCACCAAGGCGAATCCATCTCCGATTGAACGGAGACAGCCAGGAAGGCCTCAACCCGGCAATGCCCAGTGTGACCCCGGCGAGAACCAGAAACACCGGACGCACCGGACCGCCGTTCAGCAGGGGCCACAGGCCGATCCCCGCAAACACGGCGAAGAAAACCAGGCCAAACGACCTGTCGGAAGAACCCGATACCGGATCATCCTCCAATCCTTCATTTTCCACGGCATCCATGCCGAAAGATTATATATCAAATTGAGGATTTCTTCACCTGCGTAGGAAAACAGGATACCTGGAAAGGGTGGATATGATGAGGGTGAATCCCCCGGTCAGGGGGTGGACAGGAGTCCGGGGACAGGGTGGCCGTCGACTTTCAGCAGGCCGTAGGAGCCGCGATCGATGCGGGCGATGGCGTGGTCGAGCAGGATGTAGTCGCCGGAATTCTCCAGGGTGAGTTCGACGGCGGACGCCCCTCCGGCAGGCACCAGGGTGGTCTGCACCCGGTGACGCGGCGGACTCATGGCCCCTTCCGGATAGACCGCATCAAACATCTCCCCGATGATGTGGAAATTGAGGACGCGGGACACCCCGCCGTTGCCGACGAAGATGCGGATGCGTTCCCCCTGTTTCACCTGAAGGGCACCCGGGCCGGTGAGGGACCGCACCCGGCCGTTCCACACGATGTACTCGGGCCGCTCCTGCATCATTTTTTCAGGAGAAAAGTCCTGGAATCCCCGGTCTCCCACCGCTCCACGGGTATAAAATTCGCCCTGCATGATGTAGAATTCACGATCCACCTCGGGCCAGCCGTCTTCGGGATCGATGACGATCAGTCCGTAGAGGCCGTTGGTGATGTGCGACGGCACGTTGGGCGTGGCGCAGTGGTAGAGGTACACGCCGGGATGAAGCGCCTTGAATACGATCGTCCGCGTCTCGCCCGGTTTCACTTCGGAAAGCTTCGAACCACCCCCCGGACCCGTGACCGCGTGCAGGTCTATGGAATGCGAATGGGTGCTGGTGGGATGGTTGGCCAGCGTCAACTCCACTGTATCGCCCACACGGGCGCGTAGAAAAGGACCCGGAACCGTGCCGTCAAACGTCCAGAAAACGTATTCCGTATCCGGGGACAGGGTGGACACCAGCTCGCGGAATTCCAACTTGAACTTGACGGTTTCGGATTTCTTGCGTTGAATGGGTGGAGGCAGGTCGTGAGGCCGTTTGGCGATATCGTCCACGCGGGTCAGCTTGTCCACATCGATTTCATGAAAATGCGGCGCTTCGCCGGGCCCTACGGAAGGCAAATGGCCCGAACGGTGTGGATGATGATGCGGGTTCTCCGCGAACGCGGGTGGGAGCAGCATCCCCAAAACGAGCAGAATAAGCGGGCTGAAACGAAGACACATCAAATCCTGGTACTCCCGAATGGCAAAGCGAACTGAATGCTAAAACGCCCGCATTGGTGTTTGAATTCAGTATAAGGGATCGCATCATGCAGGGAAAACCTTATATTCCCCAGGAACTGGAATCATGGAAATCAAACTGAAAGAGGATATCGGAACCCGGTGCATTGCGCTCGACGACGGCATCCGGCTTTATGAAAAAATCCTGCCGGAATTGAAAGCAAAACAACCCGTGTATATGGACTTCACCGGCGTGGAGGCGGTATTCTCCCCGTTTTTAATGGGGTGTGTCGGTCGCCTGCTGGATCATTTCGAAAAAGAGTTTTTGATGGAACACCTCATGCTCCGCAACATCCAGCCGGAACACCTGAAGACCGTCAACGAATTCATCGACCGTGCCGAACAGCGGCTGACTGAGAAAACGGACCTGGAATCCATGAAGGAATTTTTCGAAGAGGATGAGCTCGGCGACATTTAAAACCGTCGGCTGGGCCGGTCCCACGGTTTGAGCCCTTCCTTCAAATAGCCAGAAAGTGGAAAAGGATGTGCCGGATCCGCTCCCGGTTCGCCAACCGTGCGGATTTCGCATTTTCTGCGACTTGGGGTCAGGCTCTCTCCCACAGGCGGGAAGACAAATCGAATCTGAATTCGTATAATAGGAGGCTCAAGAAAGGGCCTGACATGAATCTTTACAAAGCATATTCACTGATTCCATCGACCCGTTTGACGATGGACCACGAGGAAGATGACATCCGCATCGAATGGATTGTCTATTTTCGTGACGAGCCCCTGCCCGTGCCCAAGATCATCGCCAATTACCCGCAAGCACTGGAGATGAATGAGGAGCAATCGGCCCCCGAATACCTGCGCTGGATCCAGAGCCGTGTCAACAACCTGCTGCTGGAAGAGGAAAAGGAGGAACTGGAGCGGTATCTGACCGAGAAATACGGCATGTCCGCCTATTTTGAGAAAATGGTCATCCCGATCGACGTCAAAAAACTGCCTTGGTTCCGCGAACGCTACATCAACAGCATGGTCATCCTGCACGAGCGCGGCGACCCCTTCATCCTCAACTCCTGCATCGTCGGCATGGTCTCACCGTTCAAAAATTTCAACACCGTCCACACGGTCAGCGAATTCCTGCAGGAAATCGACCGGCAGAACGAGGTGTGACCGATGTCCCCCACCCTTCAGCCGCGCGGACTCACCACTCTTCCCTTCCCGGCATCATGAGCGGCCGACACGAACCGGACGGGGACAAGTACCCTCCCCTTACGGAAAAAGAAAAACGCGAGGCGTACTCGGTGTACATCGCCGCCATCGGTGTGTTGATCATCATCATTTCATTTTTCTGGAACATCGTGTCCCTGCTGTTTGGCGGCGGCGAGTGAATCCCGTCACGCCAGCACCCCGGCCACGCACCCTGTAAGCAGGGTCGCCAGAAACGACGTCCACAGTGCCCGCACGCCCAGCACCGAAACCTCCCGCACACGCCTCGGCATCAGGCTCGACACCCCGCCGATGAAGATTCCCATGCTGGCGATGTGCACGAAACCGCAAAGCGCATAGGTCAGGATGGTGAGCGAACGCGGGGTGAATGCCGGGACGTCTCCTCCCTGCACCGCCGCCAGCGTGAAGTACGCCGTCACCTCCGTCTCCACGAAACGCGAACCGAGAATCTGGGCCGCCATCTGCCACTCGCCGGGTTCCAACCCGAGCAGAACCACGAACGGCCACGTGAGCATCCCCAAAATGCGGGCCAGCGTGATCGGCTCCCCACCCACTTGGGGCAGGAGGTTCAGCAACAGATCCAGCACCGCTTCCAGCCCCAGCACCACAATCAATAGAGTAGCGATGCCCACCGCCATCCCCACGCCCTGTTTGCCGCCGTCCATCAGAGCCACCATCAGGTTGGCTGGCGGCGTGTCATTTCCGTCGTACCCCGCTTTGGCGGGCACCTCGCCTGCGGTGACGGGCTGGTCGTTTTCCGGCAGGGTGAGCTTGCTCACCAGGATGGCGCAGGGGATGGAGATGATCGACGCGGACACCAGGTGGCCCGCGATCTGTGGAAACACGTTCTGCAATGCCAGGACGTACACGGCAAGCACGGTGCTGGCCACCGTCGCCATCATGCAGGTGAGAAGCGTGAGCAGTTCCGAGCGCGTCATGCGTTCGAGATACGGCCGCACGGTGAGGCTGGACTCGATGCCGACAAAGATGTTGGCGGAGGCCGACAGGGCCTCCGCGCCGGACAGGCCCATCAGCCGGTAAAATATGCGCGCAAAAAACCGCACCACCGCCTGCATGACATTCAGGTAATACAATCCGGCGACCACCGCCGAGAAAAAGATCACCGCAGGCAATACCTGCATGGCGAGCACGAAACCGATGGATTTCGTCCCGTCGGGCAGGCTCTCCCCGGGCCCCAGGGCCAGCGGACCGAACAGGAACACACTGCCCTTTCGCGATGCGGCGATCAGGGCCAGCAGAGCGTCGTTCACCCACGACAACGCGTCGCGCGTGAACGGCAACCAGAAAGTGAAGGCGCCGATCAGCCAGATGAGGACCAGGCTCCCCGCCACCGTGCGCACATTCGGCCGGGCGCGGTTGCCGGTGGCCCAGGCCACAAGGGCAAGAACAAAAAATCCGGTGAGTGACAGCAAACGGTACGGGGCGTCGTCCATGCTCCTCCTTGAGAATCGGGGTTGGGGCAGGCGGACCTCGACGGGGTCCGGGTACAGGGATTATAACAATGCTTCCGCCCGGATCATTCCAGTTTGGCGGCCAGGGCTTTCAACCCTTCGCGGTAGTCCGGGTAATGCAGGCGCACCTTCAGTTCCTTTTTGATGCGGAAATTGCTGACCCGCTTGTTGGTCAGGTAAAAGCTTTTTCCCATCTCGCTCAAACCGGCTTCTTCAAACGGGACCAAAGGCGGTGGTTCCATGCCCAGCAGTTTGCAGGCGAGCTCGGTGACCTCCGCCGGGGGGGCGGGGCAGTTGTCCACCACGTTGTACACGCGGCCCGGATGCGGCCGTTCGATGGACGCCTTCAGCACCTGCACCACGTCCGCCACATGGACGCGTCCGAACATGAGGCCGGGCTTGTCGATTCGCTGCGCGAGGCCCTGCCTGGCTTTGAGCAGGGGGTTGCGTCCCGGACCGTAAATGCCCGCCAGCCGGAACAGGTGCACGGGAAGCGCGTGTTTGTAGGCGAGGCGCATCCAGTTCGCCTCGGCCTTGGCGCGGCGTTGCTGGTGCGGGAAGGTCGGCGCGGGGGGCGTCTCTTCTTCCACCCAGTCGCCGCCGCGGTCGCCGTACACGCCGGTGGTCGAGAGGTAACCGATCCATTCGCATTGCGGCAGGGACATCAACAGCTCGCCGAAATGGTGCAGGACCACATCACCCGCGTCCCCCCTGGGCGCAATGGTGACGAGCACATGCGTGGCCTCGGCCAGCGCATGGGACACATCCGGAACCGTTTCCGGAGCGTCGAACGTCCACACCTGCCAGCCCTGCTGTTCATGTTCTTTTCTTTTTTCTTCGCTCCGGCAGGTGCCGGAAACGCTCCAACCCTCGCCGTGCAAAATTTCCGCGAGCGCCCTTCCCACATACCCGAGGCCAAAACAGAACAGCCTGGCAGGTTTTATTTCTTCCTTCATAATTTCCACGCGTTCGTTATAAAATCGGTCAACCATAGCATAAAATTTAAAGCACGCTCAGACCTGATTCCTTTTTCCCGGCACCGGATCGAAAACCGACATGACCCCGCTGACACACGAACAACTGGACGCCTACCTTCACCGCATCGGCCACAGCGGCCCGGTGGCCAACGATGCGGCCACGCTCACCGCGCTCCACACAGCGCACACGTTGAACGTGCCGTTCGAAAACCTCGACCTGTACCTCGGACGCGCCATATCGCTTGAACCCGGCGCCCTGTTCGAAAAGATCGTGACCCAAAGGCGTGGCGGCTGGTGTTTTGAGATGAACGGTTTGTTCGTCCGTGTGCTGAAGACCCTCGGTTTCGAGTTCACCCTCCTCGCCGCCCGCGTGTTCGACGAAGACGACATTCCCGGCCCGCGAAGTCATCAGCTCCAGCTGGTACGGGCCGGTGGACGCGACTGGGTGGTCGATGTCGGCTTCGGCGGGTTCGGGCTCATCGCGCCGGTTCCACTGGAAGCGGAGACGGTGCACAAGCAGTTCGCCCAGGAATTCCGGCTGGTGCGGGATCCGGCGGGAGGGTACATTCTGCAAACCCGGCTGGATGGCAAATGGGACAGCCAGTACGTGTTCACCCTCGAGCCGTCCTTGCCGCGCGACTACGAGTATGCGAATTTTTACCTGTCTCACGCACCGGATTCCATTTTCCGGCAGAAACGGGTGGTCACCCGGCCCACCGAAAACGGGCGTCTTAAGTTTTCAAACCGCGAGTTGAAAATCTGGGACAATGGCGGCACGCGAACGGTCCATGCCGCCGACGATACGGAATACAAGCGCCTGCTGCAGGACCATTTCAGGCTGGCGATCGACGAGGGGTTTGTCGATCCAAACCGGTAAATCAAACCAGGCAGGATTTCACGCCGGCTTCCAGTCGCTCGCGGTTCAGGTTGCGCCCGATGAACAGCAGGGTGTTCTGGCGGGGCGATTCTCCCCACGGCCTGTCCTCCCTCGCGTCAAACATCATGTACACGCTCTGGAAAACATAGCGATTGGGTGAGTCCTCGACATTCAGGATACCCTTGGAGCGAAACACATCCATCCCTTCGGTGAGGTACAGCATCTGCAACCAGATATTGAATCGGTTGGGATCGATGCAACCGGGCACCGTGATGCCGACGGAGGTGATGGCGTCCCCGTGCCGCGGCTCGGTGTCGTCGTGGTCGTGTCCGTCCTCATGCGCGTGGTCGTGTCCGGCGTCGTCGAAGTTCAGACGCTTTAGGTCGAAACCGCCGATGTCCAGCACCTGGTCGAGGGAAACCTGCGCATGCCGGGTGACGTGAAGGGTTGCGGTGGGGTTGATTCCTGCAATGCGCTTGTGCACGCGGTCCCGTTCCTCAGCCGACACCAGGTCGGTTTTATTGAGCAGGAGCACATTGGAAAAGGCGATCTGTTCCCAGGCCACGTCCAGGTCTTCGAGTTGCATCTCGATGTGCTTGCAGTCGACCAGCGTCACCACCCCGTCCAGCTTCAACCCCTGAGCGATGTCCTCCTCCACCATGAACGCCTGGGCGATGGGTCCGGGTGAGGCGAGACCGGTCGCTTCGATCACGATGTAATCGATCTGCTTCTGCCGTGCAAGCAGGCGGTTGAGCGTCTCGATCAGGTCCCCTTTGATCGAGCAACAGACGCACCCGTTGCTCATTTCAAACAAATCCTCCTCCGCGCCGACCACCAGATCGTGGTCGATGCCGATTTCACCGAACTCGTTTTCAATGACGGCGATGCGCCGGCCATGCCGGCCGGTGAGGATGTGATTGAGCAGGGTGGTCTTGCCCGATCCGAGAAACCCCGCCAGCAGGGTGACGGGGAGTTCCCGGTGTTTTTCTTTATTGCCTTGCATGGAAAGCCTGATGGCGAAAGGGTGAGTTTCCGGAAACGGGTACGGACCTTTTAAGAAGCACGCGGTCCGTCGGCGGGCGCATCTTCCGTGCGGTCTTCCGTCTCCCGGACTTCTTCGTAACGTTTTTCGATTTCCAGCTCGTCGTACACCTTGTCGATTTTCGACTTGATGCCGGACCGGGGCTCGCCGGCGTCTTTCTTCACAAAACTTTTGTCCGCCAGCACCGACTGCCAGAGCTGCTTTTTCTTTTCATCTCCCGACATGAAATTCATACCTCCACAAACTGAATGAAAATGAAATGAAAAAGGTTTTTATTTGGCCCGGTTGAGGCCGACCCTCATTCTACAACAGGCTGCCTTTTTCCCAATGATTTTTGTAAACGATTCTGTTAGTCTGAAATTTCAGGGGGTTGCCCGGTCATGCCCATGATCCGCACCCCCTTTTTTGTGGGCTTCATCCCAAGGCGGACCAAAGGGACAGAACATGATTGTTCCCGTCATTCTCTCCGGCGGCGCGGGTACCCGGTTGTGGCCCCTGTCACGGGAGGACCATCCCAAACCCTTTCTGGCCCCGGCGGGCGGCGATTCTCTTTTGCGCCGCACCTTTGACCGCGTGCTTCATTTTGAAGACACCGACCGCATTGTCGTCGCCGGCCCCCGGCACCTGCAATACCCGATCCTGAACGAATACGCCGCGTTGCCCGATCACGGTAACGTTCCCCTCGATTTCATCCTGGAACCGATGGGACGCAACACCGCCCCGGCGATCGCGCTGGCGGCCTTGTACGTGTCGCAGGAAGTGGGACCGGAAACGGTTCTGTTTGTGCTCGCGGCGGACCAGCACCTGGCGCGTCCTGAAGTTTTGCAGACCGCGGTCGCCACCGCACGTGAGCTTGCGGAAAACAATTTTCTTGTCACCATCGGCATCGAACCCGAACGTCCGGAGACGGGCTACGGTTACATTGAACTGGGCGATTCGCTGGAACACCTGCTGTCGCCTTCGCCGCTGCGTTCCGAGCGCGGCGTGGCGGTGCAGGAAGTCACCCAGTTCGTCGAAAAACCGGACCGTGAACGCGCCGAAGCGTTTGTTGCCTCCGGCCGTTACCTGTGGAACGCGGGTATGTTCTGTTTCCGCTGTGACGTGTTCATGGGCGCCCTGCTCCGCACCGCGCCGGAGGTGCACGACGGGGTTCTGAACTGCTGGGAAGGGTCGCGCGTGCGTGACCGGGCCTTGAAGGTGAACCGCGACCGGTTCCAGAAAGTCCCCTCGATTTCCGTTGATTACGCGGTGATGGAAAAAGCCCGGCAGGTGGCGGTGGTGCGTTGCGACCCGGGCTGGGACGACCTCGGCAACTGGGAGGCGGTGGCGCGTTGTTTCCCTGAAGACGAACACGGCAACCGTGGCGAGGGGGACATCCTCCACCTTGGAAGCGAACACTGTTTTGTGCAGGCGGGATCGCGACTGGTCGCCGTGGTCGGCATGAAAGACGCCTTTGTTATTGATACCGAGGACGCCCTGCTGGTGGCCGACCGCGATCACCTGGACTCCTTGCGGAAGGTGGTGGCGGAATTGAAAAAACGCCACCACCCGGCGGGCGACAGCGGCCGCGAGGTGATCCGTCCGTGGGGCCGGTTTGCCGTGGTGGACCAGGGAGAGGGTTACCAGGTAAAACGCATCGTGGTCGCACCCGGCGGCATGCTGTCGCTGCAACTGCACCACCACCGCCTCGAACACTGGGTGATCGTTCAGGGAGAATGCCGGGTGATTCTGGGCGAAACCGAACAGGTGCTTTCCATCAACGACACCCTCAGGATTCCTCCCGAAACCCGCCACCGTGTGACCAACTGCGGCGACCGGCCCCTCATCATCATCGAGGTCTCCACAGGACCCTACCTGGGAGAGGACGACATCGTGCGTTTTGCCGACATCTACGGTCGCGTTCCCCCGCCCGACGAAACGGAATCGGATTGATTTTCCCCCTTTCCGGAATCAGGTCCAAGAGGGCGATTTTCCGAAAATGTTTGCAAATCGCCCCAAAATCCCGCAAATTGTATATAACTATTTGAATCCAAATAGTCTTTCGGCTTGGGAGGAGGGCCGTTTTCGTTTGAAACTGATCGTCAACACAGAGATCCTCACGCCTCCTTTACGGGGTATCGGAAATTACTTATTTCACCTCCTGCAGGGACTGAAAAGCCAGGCGACGATGGGGACGGTGATGTGTTTCAACGGCTCCGACCGGCTGTTGACGATCGATGAAGTCACCGACAACCTCAAAGCCACCCCCATCAATCCGGAAGCCATCGCATGCCGCGAGTCGCTGTGTGAAGCCCCCCGCGAATCGATCGATGCCCGGTTCCGGGAGTTGACCCGGCCGCATACCGATGCCCTGTACCTGGAACCGGAATGCCTGTTCCGTCCGTTTGAAGGGCGGACGGTACCCATCCTTTACGACCTTTCGCCAATCCAGCATCCCGAGTTTCACCGGCAGGCCTACTGCACGATGATGCAGACCTACGCCCCCGCCTGCCTGGAACGGGCGGCACATGTTTTTACGGTGTCCGAATTCACTCGTACTGAAATCATTTCAGCGTGGGGTTTGTCGCGGGAAAAGATCACCATTATTCCTCCCGGTGTTTCGCCTTTGTTTCATCCGCGCCAACCTGAGGAAGTGGAGGCGGTGCGTGCCAAGTACAATCTGCCGACGCATTACCTGCTGACGGTCGGCACGCTGGAACCCAAAAAGAACCAGACCAACCTGATTGCCGCCTATTCCCGACTGCCGGAAAGTTTGCGAAAAGATTACCCGCTGGTGATGGTGGGTGCACCGGGGTGGGGCACCGAGCGCCTGCAGGCGGTCATCCGGTCGTACCACCACCCGGACGAATTGTTCTACCTGGGATACGTTGAGGAGAACGATCTGCCGCTTCTTTACAGTGGAGCGTACGGATTCGTGTATGTGTCGGTCTATGAAGGATTCGGGATGTGCCTGCTGGAGGCCATGGCCAGCGGCGTACCGGTGCTGACTTCCAACCAGTCCGCCCTGCCGGAAATGGTCAACAAGGCGGCATTGCTGACCAATCCCCTCAACCTGAACTCCCTGACTGCCAACCTGGAACGTTTGATCCGGGATGATGATTTCCGGTCCAACGCGCGGTTGTTGGGGCCCGAGAAATCCCGAAACTACTCCTGGGAGTCCAGTGCCCGGGAAATGGCACAGGCATTGTGCAGAATTTCCGAAACCGTTTCCTGAAACCCAAACGGGAGTTGACTTGATGCGAAACATTATAATGGGACACATCCTGGCCACCCTGTTGCTGGCAGCCACGCCATTGTGGGCGGCGGAACCTTCCCCCATCGTCACCGACCGTCCGGGGCAATCCGACGCGAGCAGTGTGGTCGCACCCGGAACACTTCAAATCGAAACGGGTTATTTCCTGACCCACGACGACGACGGCGGACATGCAACCACGCACCTTCTTCCGGAACCGTTGTTTCGTCTGGGTGTGCTGGAGTGGCTGGAACTGCGTTTTTTCCTGGACGGTTACATCGCACAGGATGTCACCGGCGGTCCCGATGCCTCCGGCTTCGGCGACGGCAACATAGGCACCAAGTTTTATTTCTGGGGGCCCGAGGGCTTGCGGCCTGAGTTCGCCCTCGACTGGGGGGTCGCCCTGCCTTTTGGTGACGATGAAGTGTCGCGCCAGCGTTACGACCCTTTTGTGCGCCTCCTCTTTACCAATGTGATCACAAAACGCTTCAGCATCACATACAATCTGGGCGCAGAATGGAACACCACCACCTTGGGCAGCGGAGCGCGTGAAACGCTGGGTGCCTACACGTATACCTTTTCTCCTGCATATGTGCTCACACCGGAATGGAGTGTTTTTGCGGAGGTGTTCGGCTCGGTGCCGATGGACCCGGCGGACGATGCACACACCTTCAATGGCGGGGTGTTGTGGCTGATCACCCCCGACTGGCAGTTCGACCTGTCAGCCGGTGTGGGGCTGAATGACGCGGCAAACGACCTGTTCATCCGGGCCGGACTTTCCACCCGCTGGGGAAACCTGTTCTGATCGGGATTTCCGGGACACACCAGGAAAACGAGGGGGGGGTCGGGGAGATCACTCCTCAACCAGCACCTGGATGGGTTCCTTGATGCCGGTTATGAGGTGATGATTTTTCAATAGAAGCAGTTTTGCCTGGGTGATGATCTGCCCCGGTGAGAGCAACAGCGTGCCGTCCACCGAGTCCACGCGCTTGGCGATGACGTGACCTACCTTGAGCCCTTCGAGGGTGACGGACTTCACCCGCTTTTTTTCATCTTCCTGAACCTGATTCTGGAAATGGTCGTACAAGGTGCGGAGAAGATCCATATCGTAATGAGACTTGCGTTCCTTCATCTTCTCCAGGGCCTGCACGCGGGTTAGCCCCGAGGCTTCCAATTCCACGAGGTCGAACACCAGGACCAGGATCCGCGAGCCCAATGGAATGGACTTGCCTTCCAGGGTCCCGGGCGGATAACCGGAACCATCGAACCCCTTCCTGTGATACAACACGATTTTGGACACATCCTTGAGGTGCGGAATGTTTTCCAGAAGCTTCATGCTGGTCTTGGGGATGTTGCGAAACAATTCTTCTTCCCGGACCGAGAGGGGCGCTTTTTTATTTTTTTTGTAAAGGATGTGCGGCGGTATGGTGATGTTGCCGATGGGTGCCAGCATGGCCGCCAGTTCCAACTGCCATGTTTCCTCGTATTCCAGGACGTTTGCGATTTCCCTCACCACTTCCCGCACCCGCGTACCCCGGCTGAACAGGTTGCTGTCGAAGTTGGTCAGAAGCTCCATCAGGATGGACACGCTGCCGTTGAGAGTCTCTTCCAGCACTTCACGGGTTTTGTCGTATTGTGTTTTGAGTGAGCGGCGGAGATAAAGGAGTTCCAGGTGGTTGCGCACGCGGGCGCATACTTCCTCCTGTTGAATGGGCTTGCGGATGTAATCGACGCCCCCCGCCTGAAACCCTTCCACCACGTCCTGGGTTTCACGACGGGCGGTGATGAAGATGACGGGAATGTTGAGGCCGATTTCCGTGGCCTTCAATCGCCGGCAGGTCTCGAAGCCATCGATACCCGGCATCATGACATCGAGCAGGATCAGGTCCGGCATCAGTTCCGGCACGATCTCGAGGGTTTCATTGCCACTGGAGGCAAAGGCGAGGCGATAGCCCTCCGGCTCCAAAGCACCCCTTAAAACCGCAAGGTTGGAAGGGGTGTCGTCCACGAGCAAAATGCGTTTATTGGTTTGGTCAAACTTCTGGTATTCAGCCATGCCCTACGGTGTCTAGTACTTTAAGGATGCCATCTTTGTCAAAATTTTCGGCCAAAGCTTTAAGGTGAGACGCAAGTTGAGGTCCCTGTGGTTGGATCTTCTCGATTTCAGTCAACTGCTTCTCCATCTCTGCAATCATACCTAATTTTGCCATCTTTTTCAGGTTAAGTAATAAAAAATCAGGAACCTTCACTTTGGAAAAATTCACTTCGGAATCTGCTGACTTCGGTTTTTCTATATCGTCCAGTGCCCGGCTTTTCTTTCCATGCTCAAATTCCACGCGGAGTACATCTTGCAGGGCCTTGAGAAGTTCCTCCCGCAAAAATGGTTTCCCGATAAATCCATCCACACCTTCCTTCAAAAACCGGTCACGTTCGTGCCTGTAATTGGAGGCGGTGACGATTACGATGCGGATGTCCTGGTTTTCATGCTGGATGGCCTTCGCCGCTTCCAGACCGTTGAGTTGCGGCATTTTGAAATCCATAAAAATGATATCCGGCTTCCACCCGCCGGCCATTTCGATGCCTTCTTTTCCCGAATAAGCCTTTTGGACTTCCACTCCGATATCCATGAGCATTTCGGACAAAACGTCGACGTTGGCCTCATTGTCGTCCACAACCAGTGCCCTCACCGGGTGCCTCGGGCTGAGCCGCAATACGGTGGAAAGGCTCTCGACGGCCCTTTCTTTTTTCTCCATCACAGGAGGCAGGGGCAGGGTGAAGCGGAACAGCGATCCTTTGCCCACCTCGGACTCCACTTCCAACTCACCGTCCATCATATTTGCAAGCCGCTGGGAGATGGTCAATCCCAATCCCGTTCCCCCGCGCTCCATCCCTTCCCAGTTCTGTTCGTAATAATTGAATATTGTTTTCTGCTGATCCCTGTAGATGCCAATCCCCGTGTCCGTGACCTCGAATTGGTACACATCCTCACCCTTTCGCTGGACATGGAAGGAGACCGCCCCCTCATCGGTGAATTTAAGCGCGTTATCCAGCAGGTTTATGAGGATCTGCCGCAGTTTACCCTGGTCACCATGCACCCATTCGTCCTTGTTGCTCAGGTCATTGCGCAAGTCGAACTCAATTCCTTTTTCATCACACCGGACCCGGAAGATATCGGCCAGGTCACTCACCATGGAACTGAGGCTCAGGTCCTGTTTGTTCAACTTCAATTTACCGGCTTCGATTTTGGAAAAATCCAGAATATCGTTTATCAGGTCCAACAGGTGATGCCCGGCTTTCTGGATACCTTCCATCTTGACCCGCTGGTCCCGGTTGAGCTCCTGATCCTTGGTCAGAATCTGGGTGTAACCGAGGATGGCGTTCATGGGGGTGCGGATTTCATGGCTCATGCTGGAGAGAAAAACGCTTTTGGCCCGGTTGGCCTGCTCGGCTTTTTCGCGTGCTGCGACGATTTCGCGCTGGATTTCCTTTTTTTCCGAGATGTCGAGGGCCACCGCCAGGATCCAGTCCTCCCCGTCCACCCGGGCCAGCTGCAAGCGAACTTCAACCGGATAGGTGCTGCCATCTTTTCGCCGGTGAAGGGTCTCGATCACCGGTCGCGGGTTGTCGCCGCTTTTAATGCTTTCAAACAATTCCTCCAGCCGGCTTTCATTGAACTCCGGCGCGATGGCAATTGGAGTGCACGCCTGCAACTCCTCAAGGGAATACCCCAGGTTCTGGCGCGCGCCCTGATTGACATAGACAAATTGATAGGTTTCGGGATCAGCCAGATAGATTTCATGAAATGCCTGACTGAGCAGGTTTCCCAACTGGATGGACTGACGGGTAGCCTCGAGAACACGGTTCAGCAGGGAATGAAGCAGGTAGGCTGTCATCATGAGTCCGAACAGGTAACCCTGGAGCAAGAGCACGCTTTTATCATGGTCGGTTTCGACCGGGTAATCGGTCAGTCCGATGCCCCAGATGGTCAACAGGCTCACCCCAACCATGACCACGACCCCGCCCACCTGTCGGAACCGGAAAATCGACCACACAAGCAACGGAAAAGACAAAAGAATGAGCGGGTATTCCTGAAAAGTGATGGGCGTGTGGAAAATAATCCGGGCACCTGCGTAGAGCAACCCCGCAAGCAGGACCGCCTCCACTTTTTTCTGCGAAGTCAGCGGCTGCAGACGCGATGTCTGAAACGCGGTGAAAAAAGGTGTGACCATGAGGACTCCCAGACTGTCGCCCAGCCATCCGGTGATCCAGGAAATGCCATACTGGTCCAGAGTGATGATGTCGGCCCAGACCAGTGCCGTCACAGTGAAATTAGTATGGATGAGGCTGTTCAACAAGCCGCCCACGAAGACGAATACGGTCAGGTCCCGCAGGTGATGGAGGGGATGAAGATTCCTCAGCCATCGCCGTTGAATGTAACCGCCGGTCCAGGTCTGGAGAGTCGCGCCGAAAGCAATGAGGACAGCGACCCCGACCAGAACTGGAAGGGAGAGGTGCGAGGCGGGGTGGGGATGCAGTCCCAACCAGTATATCAAGGTAAGAAAAAAGGCTCCTGCAAAGACTCCCGGTAAAACGCGGTAGCCGAACAGGAGATGAAAGCCCAGTGCGACTCCCAGCGGAAGAAAAACGGGAAACGAATGTCCATGAAAATGGGTGAGTGAGGCAAGCAAACAACCGCTTAAAATATAAGATGCCATCACCAGCACATTGGCGTGAAACGCTGTAAAACTATTCAATATGGCGGGAGATCTCATGACCCGGCACCTTAAATTTTGGAAGAGAGGGAACCCCACCCTCCCCATTTACCTTCCAAGTGCCCGCGCAACTTGAACCCGGCATTTCTCCAGGAAAAAGATACCAATGCGTCGTGGCAATCATATTAAGAACGGTTCGCTGGACTCATCCTTGACCTTCGGAAGGCCCCGCCCCTTCCGGTGCTTTCAGGGATACCTGGCCAGAATGATGTTTTTTTCTTCTTTTCAGGTTAAGGCAATTTATATAAATATGGTATATCAAATAACCGGCCTTCGGATTTCGGAGAGGGCATTCCGGAGGGCCCCTTCCAATATTCCTGAAAACCCCCACCCTACCGGGCTAGTGCCTCCTTTTTGAAAGAATTTGATACAGTCCTCCGCGCCGCAATCCAGAGATACTTTGGTCCGAATATCCTGCTTCCCTTATTTGCATTTCTTCTTTCAAGCCGATTCAGGTTTCCAAAACCAGAATGGGCTCCTTGATGCCGACGAACTCCTTATGATTTTTCAATAGCATCATGTGCAGTTCCGTGATGGTCTGACCGGGGTTGAGCAGGATCATTCCTTCCTTGTTTTCAATTTTGTCGGCGAGCACCAGGCCGGTTTTCAGTTCCTCAAAAGAAATGGATTTCTCCACCTTCGGGGACTGTTCAAGGATGTGCTCCTGCCGGTCAATGAAGACCCTGAATTTTGCCATCAGGAAAGGGTCATACTGTTTGGGGTTTTCTTCCAGCCGTTCGACGGCGCGGGCCCCCTCCAGACCATTCAATTCTGCGAAAACGAAATCCGACAACAACTTTAGAACCCGCGACTCAATCGGCAGACCTTCTCTTTGAGGGCCATCCTCCGGGAATCCACTTCCGTCATATCCCTTTTGATGAAAGCGTACGATTTTCGAAATTGCTTTCAGATGGGGAATCTTTTCCAGCAACCGGGCTCCCGCCTCGGGAACCCGGATGAGCATGTCCTTTTCCACCGGGGACAGGCTTCTGTTTTCCCGGTATCGGGCAATCGTGTCCGGCGGCAGGGTGACCAGCCCCAGCGGCAGAAACATGGCGGCGATTTCCAGCGTGGTGGTGTCCTCGAACCCAAGGGCCGAACCGCATTCCTTCACCAGTTGGCGCAGCCGCGCGGCATGGTTGAACAAGTTGGGATCAAACCCCGCAAGAACCTGGTGGAAGATGTTCAAACTTCCAGTCAGAGTTTGCTCCAGAAGTTCCTGCGTATGGTGGACTTGAGTCTCCAGCGTTCGTCTGAGGGTGATCAGCTCCATGTGGCTTCGAACGCGGGCGCGCACTTCTTCATGCTGGAATGGCTTGGTTATGTAATCGATCCCACCGGCATCAAATCCCGCCAAAAGGTCCGGGGTGTCCGTGCGAGCGGTCACAAAAACGACGGGGATGCCTTTGCCTGTTTCGGATTTCTTGAGGCGGCGGCAGGTTTCGAAGCCATCGATCCCGGGCATCATGACATCCAGCAGTATCAGGTCCGGTTTCAGTTCGGGGACGATGCCCAAGGCGTCTTCACCTGTGGCTGCAAACGCGAGTTCGTATCCTTCTTCCTGCAAAGTTCCCCGCAATACCTCCAGGTTTGCGGGTTGGTCATCGACCAGCAGAACCATCCATGAATTATCCCCGGCCTTGTAATCCGTCATCCCGCCCCTCTTTCATCCACAAGGTCCATTTCTGTGATGCAACATCCATGGTAAAACATCGTTAAACAATTTTATGCCACAATTCGCAAGACTCCACCCCTGAAAATACAGCGTCTGCTTTGGGCACCCCACCCTTGATGAATTACAAACGAATTTAAGCTTTTCAACTTGAATTGCAATTCCAAGGAGTCTAGGAGGGATGCTCGAGAGTGCAGGTTTCCAGTAGTTTCATTATGCCGTTTTTATCAAAATTTTCAGCCTTCTCCCGAAGTTGCGCAGCCATTTCGACCCCTTCGGGTCCCAAGGATTCGACGTCCTTTAAAACTTCTTCAAACTGACTCATGATTCCCAGGCGGGCGAACTTTTTCAGTTTTGACAGGAGCGGTCCGGGCAGGGCCAGCGGAGCGGTTTGTCTGTTTTTCTCAGGAAAGGGATCCGTCGTTTTTTCCGTTTCTTTCCGGTATACGAACTCGAGGCCCAATAAATCATGCAAGGACTTGAACACCTCTCCGCGCATGAAGGGTTTTGCAATGAATCCCTGCACTCCCTCCCTCAAAAACCGTTCCTTTTCATGGCGGTAGCTGGATGCGGTGACCATGACAATTTTGGTGGATTCCTCGCTTAGGTTGTTTTGGACCATTTTTGCGGTATCCAGACCATTGAGTCCCGGCATCCGGTAGTCCATGAAAATGATATCGGGTTTCCAGGCCAGGGCACTGTCGATGGCATCCCAGCCGCTGACCACCGCCTGGCATTCAATGCCGATTTCGGTGAGCATTTCCTGCATGACTTCGATGTTGGACTGGTTGTCATCCACAATTAGGGCGCGGACGGATTGGTCCGCAGCCAGCGCAACCACATGTTCGTAATCGCGATGGTCTTCCATGGGCCGCTCCTGAGCGGAAGGGAGCTTTATGGAAAAGAAGAACCGGGAACCCCATCCGGGGTAGGATTCCAGCTTCAGCTCCCCACCCATCAGCTCCACCTGCCGCCTGGAAATGGACAGGCCCAAACCGGTTCCGCCCTTTTCCTGACCGTTCTGGTTCTGGATGAAATAATCGAACACATCTTCCTGCTTTTCGAGGGGGATGCCACATCCGGTGTCGACGACTTCGAATAAATATTGATCCTTCCTTTCCTCGGTAACGCGAAAAAACACTTTGCCCTGATCGGTGAATTTAACGGCGTTCTCAAGCAGGTTGATGAGAATCTGCCGGAGTTTCCCCTGGTCGCCTTCCACCCAACGCCTCTGCCCGCTGAAACTGTATTCCACCTTCAAGGTCAGGTGGTTCCTTTCACAACGGTTGTGGAATATCACCTGCAAATCCCCAATCAGGCCGGACAGACTGAATTGCGCTACGTTCAACTCCATTTTCCCGGCTTCGATTTTGGAGAAATCCAGGATGTCGTTGATCAGGCCGAGAAGATGGTTGCCTGCTTTCTGGATTCCATCCACCCGCTTTTTCTGGTCGGTCGACAAGGTGTCGTCACGCTCCAGAATCTGCACGTAACCCAGAATGGCGTTCATGGGTGTGCGGATTTCGTGGCTCATGTTGGATATGAACATGCTTTTGGCCTGGTTTGCCTCCTCGGCGCGAACGCGGGCGTTGACGATGGCGTCCTGCGCCAGGCGTTTGTCGGTCGTGTCCGTGGCGATGAGGGTCAGGTATTTCTTGTTGCCGAAAGTCGCAATGTTCACATAGGCTTCGATGGGGTAAGTCGAGCCGTTCCGGCATTTGTGAATCGCTTCCACCCGCTCCATCCTGTCCGGGTCCTCCAGCAAACGGTCGACCAGTTGGTTCAACTCCTGGCGGGTTATTCCCTGGGTGAAATCCAAAGGCTTCATTTGCAGGATATCTTCCATGTAATAGCCCAGCCTCTTGCACGCACCCTGGTTGACAAATACGTATTTCATGGATTCCAGCTCGATCACGTAGATTTCATTGATCGCCCGGTTCAGCAGAACCCCGAACTTTTCGGACTCGCTTTGATGCTGGTAGCTGGTGGCAATGGTGGCGCCCAGAATGAGGGACATGGCGGCCAGCACAAACAAGTACAGTTGAAGCAGGATGACAGCCGTTTCGACGGGTTTGGGACCCATGGGCCCGCGGCCCTCCGCCGTACCCCAGATGGCGATCAAGGCGGTGTACAGGATGGCCAGGATGGCCCCGGGCTGGCGAAAACGAAGCGCCGCCCATACCAGAACCGGAAACAACAGGTAAACCAGGGGATAATCGGTCTGCTCCAACCAGGGCCCGTACACCACCTGGCCCACGATGTACAGCACCAGGGCCAGGAGCACGGCCTCCCGACCCGATTTTGGCGGCAGCGGGATACGGTTCTTTTTCTGAAAAACCAGAAAAAACGGGGTGATGTGCATGACCGCGAGCAGGTTCGACAGCCAACTGATGACCCAGTACGACCCCATTCCGGAACCGGGAATTTGCCCGGAAAGATTAAAGAGAATAAGCGACCAAAACGGAAAGATTTGCGTGGAAAGGGCGGCCACACCAAACACAAATATCATTACCTCACTGATGCCATTGAGGGGCGTGTCCTTCTCCAGCCACTTCTGAACCAGGGTGGCGCCAACCCACACCTGAAGGAAGCTCCCCAGGGCCAACAAGGCGGAGAATCCCAGCATTTGCACCTGGTCGAAATCCGCAAATTGGGTCTGGCCGGACCAGAAAAAGAAAGCGGTGGTGCCCAACAAAATGCCGGGGGTCACTCGGTGGGAATACAGCAGGTAGGCCCCCAGGGCGATACCGTGAGGAATATGAATGACCAGGTTGGTGCTGAGCGGGTGCGCCAACCTGGTCATCAGTATCCCACTAAAAAATATCAGGAGTGTGACAATCAGGTTGTGCTTCAGTACCTGTAAATTTGTTTGGGAGTTTTCTTTCGCCATGAGTTTGCCTTCATCACGAACATCAAAAGCCGCCGTCAAATTTTTAATGGTAATGGTGGGGTATTCATTTGCATTGGCGGCAGGCACCCTCCCTGGTTCCTTCGAATTAAACAATTCTCACATATTCAAAGAGAAACGGAAAGCCTTTTTTGACATACCGATAGATAAGCCAGGGCGTCTATTCTTGTACTTAAAAACAATGGGTGGGCCACGAAGGGCCGTCTGAGGTGGGGATTTAATTTGCGTTGCCAGGCGGAAATTCTCCCGGACCAAAACCACAGCAGGTGGAGGGGTCCGGATTTGGCGTCTTGCCAGGATGACCATTCGTGCCCATCAAGGGAAGAAACCATCGACAGTTAAAAAGTTCCTTAAAGAGCCTGCGGGCGGCTCTTCAATTCACAGGGGCAAACTCCTTAAAGGTACCGTTACGGGAAACAGGTTTTTGACGTATTTCCCCAGGGGCTGGTGGACCCAACCCTCGCCCTTGGAATGGCAACCCGAAATCAAGCAACGGCCTGGCCCATTCGAGAAAAAAGGGATTTTATTTTTCTTTCAATTTCGTGGGCCATATCCCCCATACCGGACTGACGCGCAATCTGGTGGGCCCGCTCAAAAAACTGGATGGCTTTTTCATATTCTCCCTGCCCTGCCAGTGCCAGACCCAGATTGTTGCAGGTCTGCGCAAGAAGCGGATGATCCGGACTGCAAACCCGGTGAAAGCCCTGCAATGCCTGGTACATGTTTTGCGCGGCCATGGCATAATCCTTTTTCTTGAAAAATATACTCCCGATGTTACTGTAAATAAAAGAGGCTTCAGGATGGTATTCGCCACAGGTTTTGATCCGTTCATTGAGGGCCTGACTGTAATAACCCACTGCCTGGTCAAAAAGTCCATTTGCCTGAGCTTCTTTACCCAACCGTACCCATTCCGTCGAATTCATGATTTCCTCCGCTGTTTTTACTTGAGTCGCTTGCCTTTTTTCGGGATCCGTTCCCGAGTCCCCCGGAACCCTGGGTCAAGCTCTCTCGGTTCCTATTATTTATATTTACAGAATAGGTAAATATAATGATGATTGCAACCCTAAAATTGATAAAAAAGCATTTATTCTTTTTAATTTTCCGTAACCGCTTGTTTTTTTATGGGGTTTGGTTTCGAGGAATTTCCAATTTGAACGAAAAGATCGGCAATCATCCCTTCCAGGTCCGGAACCGGGTCATTCATTCCATTTTTCTTATAAATGGATAAAGCCTTTTCAAAATATTGGATGGCTTTTTCGGGATCTCCATCCTGCCGACAAACCTTACCCAGATTATGGAAGGCTTCAGCCAGCATGGGGTGTTTGGGATCGCAAATTTTAGACAGGGTTTTTAAAGAATCTTCCAGGTATTTAATGGCTTTGGCCGTATCGCCCTTTTGAACCCAAAGGTTACCCAGACTGTTTTTAATAAAGGCCACATCAGGGTGAAACTTACCCAGGGACTCCTCATTCGCTGTTAAAGACTTCTGGAACCATTCCAATGCCTCATCCAGGCGCCCCTGAATTTGTGCATTTTTCCCTTTTAAAAACAAATCTGTGGCAATCATAAGCTTTCCTCTCCGCTGGTATTTCCTTTAAAACCGGGCGTTCTCCCTGCCCCCCTCCTTGCAGAGAAGAGATTCCAATTCATCTTCGAAAATCCATTTTTAAATGTTTATGGAAATAAACTAAATTTAGGTTAAGGGCTTCCAAATAATTTGGAAAGCGGAATTTAATAAAAACAATAAAATTCCAGCAATTACCAACTTAACTTTATTATTTTCAATCTTTTATAATTATTCCATCTGAACTTTTATTAAGTCAAATTGGACAAAATAAAACTCCAAACCGATTTTAAATTTATTTTGGATATTAAAATTTACACTTGTTCGGACTCTTTCAAACAAATTCTATTCGGTTTTTGTTTCAAATAAAACCGGTAACCATTTCAAACCCTGCTACTTCAAAGAATTAAAAACAATCCGGGACGCATTTCCCGGCAGTGGGTGAAATCGGTTTGATAAATGGGGGAATTTTTTGGAAATGGAAAGGTAATTTCAAAAAGAAGGGGTTGGGGATAATTGAGGAGGGGCTTTAACTAAGGAGTATCTCTTTTTTCAATACCTTGAATTATCACCCGTCCAACCATGCGGCCCGCCACATTGGGTGCCTGGGTGCGTAAATATTCTTTTACTTTTAGAACGGCATCACGGTCGTCCAATGCTTTCACAAACATGCTGAAATCATCTTCTGTTTGGGTGTCATCAACCACAATCACCCCACGAATTTTAAAAAAATGTTCTTTCATCATAAAAAGGGGTTTGTTTTTGGGACTGTAAAAGAGGTAACAGATTATGGCTTTTTTGCCAAGGACTGAATGAGTCGTGGGGGGGGACAGGAGATTCCGACCAAGAGGGAAGGAAGGGTAAGGTATTTCGCATTCCATGCACGGATTGGAAAGAATCGCCCGGGTCAAAGGCGATTCTTTTAACCACGGAAATAACAAACCCCCTTCACTCTTTAGCCGACTGTAAACCCTAAGGGAGGATGGGTTGTAAAAACTCCCGGAAGCCCGGGGGAACGGGACTTCCGGGAGCGCTACCAGTCTTGAAAAAGGAATGCCCTTCGGTCAGTACTTCAGGGTATTCCAGGCCGTAATGGCTTTCTGGCCATTGCGTTCCTTGTTGGCACCGTTCCAGATGGCGATGGACATCGGCGTGCTGTTGCCGGTGAACTGGACGTCATTGGCATCCTCGGTCTTCAAAGGTCGTTTGAAAACCACGGCCCAACGATCGTTGTTCCAGTTGCCTTCACCATCCACATCCTGGTTGGCCTGCGTGGTCAGCGTGCTGAAACCCTCGGCGTTGAGGTCTTCAACCGGAGACCGCCGCATGGATGCGTCGGACATGATGTTGTGGGTGGCCCGGCCCGGGTTGTAAACACCTTCGTTTTTACCCATGCCCAGGTCCACGTAGGTGGAACGTTTAACGATATCGCCAGCACCACCGGTATGAACACCTTCATTGGTGCGCTCATCCTTGCTGCCAGACATACCAGGCTTCAGGGCACCTTTCAGCAACAGGCCTCCATCCGGCTCATACATGTAGTAACCACTGGAACCCATTGCCATGTTGGTGTAATAGTCTTCCAGATCCTGCATGCCTTCGTTTCCGGCCCGTCCAGCGGCTTCTTTGTTCCAGGTCGCTTTCCATTGCCAGATGTTGACACGCTCGCCTTCAGAGCCCATGGTGAAAGGAGGCTCACTGCCTGCCTTCACCGGGAACATCAGCGCGGCCTGGTCCTTGTAATGCTGGGACCGGACCATGATGTCGTCGCGGACACCGTCATTCCACTCCAGGCGAACTGCGATTTCCTTGTCATTGCGTGCCGCCTTGACGTTCACCCACTTCGTAGCCGGGTTCGGCCACATCGGGTTGGTGATCATCTGCGGGTCCAAATCAATCACCACTCCCTTTTCTTTCGTGGGGCCATAAGCAGACCAGAAAGGATCGGTCGGGTCGATTGGAATATTTCCCTTGCCGACATTCAGGGCTTCGATGGTTGCTGCAGAAGACACCATCGCACCACCCAGAACGAATGCGGCAATCGATGCGAATACTACGCTTTTTTTCATTTTCACGGTTTTCCTCCTGTTAAGCAGTTTCCGGGTTTGAAAGCGCATCCCCTCCCGTTCCAAACCAGGTTCAAACCGCCTCCCGGAACAGGGCATAGTGCCCTGTTCCGGAGCGGCAGATGATACCCGACTTAGAACGCACCAGGATGCTCTTCGGGCCGGACATAGAAAGGTTCTTCAACCGTGACACGGATGATCTCCTTACCCT